>NZ_SMKZ01000009.1 GCF_004349065.1 Jiangella asiatica | reverse complement strand
ATAAGAGACAGGGGTAGGTGTGGCCGGCGGGGGTGGTCCACCAGGTGGTGCCGTCGGGGTGTGTGGATGGTGTGGCCGTGGTGGGCGCGGTCGAGATGGTGGTGCCGCCGTGGTGGCAGGGGATCTGGTGGTCGAGTTCTGTTCCGGTGGCGGGCCGGTCGCAGGTGAGGAGCCCGGCAGGTGACGTCGCGGGCGCGGCGAAGACCGGGCACGACCGCGTCGCCGACGACGTCCAACCGGGGGTAGAGCTCGCCGGCCCGTTGTCGAGCGCCTCGATGGTGGCGACCGCCGCCGCCGGGACGGGGCTGCCGCTGTAGGTGCCGGCCGGGCGCACCGGACCGCCCACGATCGGCGCACGGTGATGGTGCCAGGAACGATCGAACGTCAGGTTCGGGGAACCATCCGCGACCGATCTTGCCTCTTCAGGCATTCTCACGAGCTACCTCACAGTCGGAGTACAAACCGCTCACATCAGGAAGTTGCCTCCTGACACCGAACCCAACGATCGTTAGGTTCGGTGTCAAGCAGATCTTCTGCCAGAGCGGTGGAGGAACGTACTATCGCGGCGTGACCGACGACCCGAGGACCGCCGACTCCGACAGCCGGCAGCGCCTGCTGCGCATCCTGTTCCATCTCAGCAAGGCGCCGGTCAGGCGTGGCGGCGACACCCGCGAGCGCATCCTGTCCACGGCGATCGTCCTGTTCGCCGGGCGCGGCTACGCGGGCACGTCGATGCGCCATGTGGCCACCCGGGTCGGCATCAAGGCGGCCAGCCTCTATGCGCACTTCCCCCAGGGGAAGGAGCAGCTCCTGCGCGAAGGGCTCGACGAGATCTTCGACGCCTTCCTGCGCTTCGTCACCGAGCCTCTGGCCGCCGACCTCGGCACGGTCGAGCAGCTGCGGGTGGTCCTCGGCCGCCACGTGCACTGGCAGCTGTCCTTCGCCGACCAGGCCGCCGCCTGGGACACCGCGCTGGAGCAGTTCAGCCTCGACGACGAGCTGCCCAGCGACTACGCCATGGAGCTGCGGGCCCGGCAGGACCTCTACCACTCCTACGTCATGGCCCTGGTCACCGAGGTGTCCGACGCGCCGTCGGCGCGGGAGCGCGCGCTGGCCATCCTGGCGCTGTGCGACCGGGCGAAGCTGTGGCACACCAGCGGCAGCGGCTCGCAGCAGACGCCGGACCAGGTCGCGGAGTTCATCTGGTCCATGGCCCGCGACCTGGTCCAGCCGAGCGCCGCCGCCGAGCCCGCGGTCACGCCCTGAGCCCCGCGGTCACGCCCTGAGCCCCGCGGTCACGCCCTGAGGCGCGCGGTCTCGGCCACGTCCAGCCGCGAGCCACCGGCTGCGTCGTCGACCACCCCGACCCGGTGGACGTCGCGGGCGCGCGACGCCGAGACGAACAGGATGCGCACGTCGTCGAGCACCGGCTGGGGGTTCGCGCGTCTCCGGCGGGCCATAGCAGGAGGTATTCGGTCCGGTCGTGACGGTGACCGTCTGCTCGGGCGAGCCACGGGCCGTCGTTGCCGCAAGGACTCCGGCTTCGGTGCCGACCTCTCGATCCCTGCGCTCGACGCGCACACCAACCACAAGCACGTGGCCATCGCGGTGACGCGGGGGGAACGACGGCGATGCGGTTGATCCCCCGCTGACGCCCGCCGAGCGGACCCGCGTCGAGCGACTCCTGGACAGCGCCGAGCTCGGGTCGACCGGTTCCGGATCGCCCGGGCCAGAGGGCTTTCCGCGCACCGGGCCTCCAGCTCCAGAACCTCATCGCCGACGGCGACCGGCTGTGAGTCATCGACTGGGAGTACGCGGGGATGGGCAACCCGTACTTCTACCTCGGCGGGGTCAGCGTCAACGGCCAGCTCGACGACGACGAACCCGACCATCTCCTCCTCGACCGCCGATTACGTCGACCGTGCGCAGCGGCTGCGCTCCGCTCCGGGGTTCGACGTCCTGCTCCCAGAGGCGGCGCAGCGGCACGAGCCGTCCCGGCCGCGCTGACGAGGCACGCCGGGGCGGGCAGAATCCTCGGCATGGCAAAGACGAGCGACACGGCGAACCGACCGGGATGGATGCTCGACGAGCTGGCGAGCGCGGGCCGGGAGAATCTCGACCCCGAGCACGTCCGCCGCTACGACGCCAAGGAGGACGCCGGAGCACCGGCCGAGGTGCGCCTGCTCCAGGACCTCGGCCTCGGCCCGGACGCTCACGTCGTCGACCTCGGCGCGGGAACCGGCCAGTTCACGCTGGCCGTCGCCGCGGTGTGCGCGCGGGTGACGGCCGTCGACGTGTCCCCGGTCATGCTCGAGCTGCTGCGGTCGAAGGTCGCCGCGGCCGGCGCGACGAACGTCCACACCGTCCGGGCCGGGTTCCTCAGCTACGAGCACCCGGGCCATGCCGACGTCGTGTACTCGCGGCTCGCCCTGCACCACCTGCCGGACTTCTGGAAGGCCGTGGCGCTGTGCCGGGTCCGCGCCATGCTGCGCCCGGGCGGGCTGCTGCGGCTGTCCGACGTCGTCTTCGCCTTCGACCCGGCCGATACCGAGCAGCGCGTCGAGGCGTGGTGCGCCTCGATCGAGGGGGTGACCGCCGACGACTGGGTCCGCGCCGACGCCGAAGAACACGTCCGCGACGAGCACTCGACCTTCACCTGGCTGCTGGAGCCCGTGATCGTCCGCGCCGGCTTCGACATCGAGGATGCGACGTACTCGCCCGACGGCGTCCAGGCCGCCTACGTCGCCCGCGCCGTCCGGTGATGGCTGGCTGTTTGGCGACGCCATCGAGGTTGTCGCACCAATGCTTGCTAGAGCAAGCGCACCGGAAGATTCGCGGTGCTAAGCGCACCGGTGACCTTCGTGATCACCAACGATCGGCGACCATTACTGCGATGGTTCCTCTGGCGCCTTTTACCCATCGGTGCGTGTGCATCAGCACGGTGATCACCCGTATGGCTACTGCATCGGTCCGCGCAGAATGCTCGACCTCGGCGCGCCAGGGGAATTCACCGTCGACAAGTGCGACTCGACGTGTGAGAACTACGACGGCCCGGCGGGCTGAGGACAGGGATCACGGTCTTCCTCGGCCTTCCGCACGGACCCGGCGCGCGTAGGTTGTGACCCATGGCGTACGCGTTCCAGACGCGGCCACTGACCGCGGACACCTGGGCAGACCTGGAGGCCCTGTTCGATCTGCGCGGCGGCTCGATCGTGCGCGGCTGCTGGTGCATGTACTACCGCAAGAGCGCAGCGTCGGCGAGCGCCGCGGTGGCCGCGGCCAACAAGCGCGACCTGCGTGGCCTCGTCGACGGCGACGGTGTCACGCCCGGCCTGGTCGGCTACGTCGACGGCGCGCCGGCCGGGTGGATCAGCCTCGGCCCGCGCGAGGACTACACGCGGCTGAGCCGTTCGCGGATCATGAAGCCGGTCGACGACACCCCGGTGTGGTCGATCGTCTGCACGTACGTCGCCAAGCCGTTTCGCGGCCAGGGTGTCCAGCACCGTCTGCTCGGCGCCGCGATCGACCACGCCCGCGACCACGGCGTGCGCCTGCTCGAGGCCTACCCCGTCGACAAGGCCGAGCGCAGCCACGACGACTTCATGTTCTTCGGCTCCCGGTCGCTCTACGAGAAGGCCGGCTTCACCGAGGTGTTCCGGCGCTCGCCGACGCGCGTGGTGATGCGCCGCGCGCTGCGCCCGCCCCGTCGCAGGTGACCTCCGGCGCGCGACGACCGGCGGCGTGGTGACGACCCGCGGCGTCGGAGACCCACGCGTTGCCGAGCCGCGACGTCGTGTCCCACAACGCCGATACCGAGGCGTCCGCGTGCCTCACCAAGCGTGCATCGCAGCTGAGGTGAATGCACCCATGCTGAACGTGATCATTTCGGGTTCCCCTGACGCATCATCCGTGGGTGAGCGGCCACCCCGAGATGATCACGTTCAGCACGAGATCTCGTGTCACACCATGCTCGCAACCATGGTGAGGCTCGGGTGATCCTGCTGAACGTGATCATTTCGGGTACGGACCTCTGACGCGAGTACGAGCCGGCCGACCCGGCAGCCCCAGTCCCAACCAGGACCGCCGGCGCGACACAAGTCGGCCACACGGGCTGCGGGGACATCACCAAGCTTCACGTCCATCACGAGGCTTACGAGCATGGTGCGACACGAGACTTCGTGCTGAACGTGATCATTCACCACCGGCCGGGTCCGCGACGGTTACCCGAGCGCGGCCAACGCACCCATCGCCATCGACGACGTCGCCGCCGTCGCGGCCGCGGCACCGCTGGACGACGAGCACGTCGGCCGTGCCTTCACGATGACCGGACCGGAGACGCTGACCCGCGCACAGCTGGTCGAGCGGATCGGCCAGGCCCTGGGCCGCGAGATCCCGTACGTCGAGCTCACGCACGAGGCGGCCATCGCCGAGTTGAAAGCCGCCATGGGCGAGTACGCGTCCTGGTACGTGGACGGCAGGGCCGAGCTGGCCGCGGCACCGCAGCTGGCGATCACCACGTTCGCCGAGTAAGCGGTCACGCGCGCCGACGAGTTCCGCTGACGTGAGCCGATCCGACGGCCCGCCGCCGAGGTAGATTCGCTATGTGACGATTGTCGCGTTTCTGATCGCGTTCGTCGTGCTGCTGGTGGCCGCCGTGGCCGTCTGGTACGCGCGCCGGACCGTGGACGGCGAGAGCGCCACCACCCGGGTCCGGCGGCGGATGCGCGTTCGCGGCCGGGCGCATTTCCAGCTCGAGCACACCAGCCGGCACCGCTACGTCCTGCACAACGACGGCAGCGCCAGCGCCTACGACGTGCGGCTGCTCCACGGCGACGTCGTCGTGGAGCAGGGCGCCACCCACTTCCGCGAGTTCCCGCCCGGGCGCTCCGAGGAGTACCTGTTGTTCCAGCCCATGCAAGGGCCGCAGGACGACATCCGCATCGCCTGGCGCACCCGCCGCGGCGCCCCCGAGACGGTCGTCCGGCTGCCGCTGAACACCGGCATCGTGCCGTCGGAGGGTCAGGAGGCCTGAGCCGCAGCCGACCGCTTCACCCGCTGCCCCGGCCTATCAGCGCCTCGTCGGCGCGACCGCGTTCCCATGAGCGGCAGACGATAACGAGATGAACTCACCGACCCCGCGATCGTAGGCTTGAGGTCGTATGCCCACCTCCCCTATCGCTGACCTGCGCGCCCGCCTGCCCGAGATCTCGCTCCGGGACGAGCGGCGGCTCGCGCGCAGGCTCGACGGGGTGCGGAAGGTCCGCGACGCGGCCGCGCGCGACGCCGTCGTCGCCGAGATCACCGCTGAGGTGGAGGCGGCCGAACGCCGCGTCGCGCGGCGCCGCACCTCGGTCCCGGCCATCCGCTATCCCGCCGAGCTGCCGGTCAGCCAGCGGCGCGACGAGATCGGCGCGGCCATCCGCGACCACCAGGTGGTGATCGTCGCCGGTGAGACCGGGTCGGGCAAGACCACGCAGCTGCCGAAGATCTGCCTGGAGCTGGGGCGGGGCGTGCGCGGCGCCATCGGCCACACCCAGCCGCGCCGGCTCGCCGCCCGCACCGTCGCCGAGCGGGTCGCCGAGGAGCTGGGCACGTCGCTGGGCACCGCTGTCGGCTACCAGGTGCGCTTCACGCAGAAGGCCGGCGACGACACGCTGGTCAAGCTGATGACCGACGGCATCCTGCTGGCCGAGATCGGGCAGGACCCGATGCTGCGGCGCTACGACACGATCATCGTCGACGAGGCACACGAGCGCAGCCTCAACATCGACTTCATCCTCGGCTACCTCAAGCGGCTCCTCCCCCGCCGGCCAGACCTCAAGATCGTCATCACCTCGGCCACCATCGACCCCGAGCGCTTCTCCGCTCACTTCGAGGACGCGCCCATCGTCGAGGTCTCCGGCCGCACGTACCCGGTCGAGATCCGCTACCGCCCCCTGGACGAGACCGACGGAGACGGCGGCGAGCCGCGCGACCAGGTCCAGGCCATCGTTGACGCCTGCGACGAGCTCGCGCTGGAGCAGCCAGGCGACGTGCTCGTCTTCCTCTCCGGCGAACGCGAGATCCGCGACACCGCCGACGCGCTGCGCAAGCGGTACGAGCGCTCGGTCACGCCGGTCGAGGTGCTGCCGCTCTACGCCCGGCTCTCCGCGGCCGAGCAGCACCGCGTCTTCCAGCCGCATAGCAACACTCGTGCGGGCCGGCGCATCGTCCTCGCCACCAACGTCGCCGAAACATCTCTTACTGTGCCCGGCATCCGGTACGTCGTCGATCCCGGTACCGCACGCATCTCGCGCTACAGCAACCGCACCAAGGTGCAGCGACTGCCGATCGAGCCGGTGTCGCAGGCGTCGGCGCGGCAGCGGGCCGGGCGGTGCGGCCGGTTGTCCGACGGCATCTGCATCCGGCTGTACTCCGAGGACGACTTCGAGGCGCGGCCGACGTTCACCGAGCCCGAGATCCTGCGCACCAACCTCGCCTCCGTCATCCTGCAGATGACCGCGCTGGGCCTGGGCGAGGTCGCCGCGTTCCCCTTCCTCGACCCGCCGGACCGGCGCAGCATCGCCGACGGCGTCAACCTCCTGGTCGAGCTGGGTGCTCTGGACCCCACCGCGCGCGACGACAAGAGCCGGCTGACCACCGTCGGGCGGTCGCTGTCGCAGCTGCCCATCGACCCGCGCCTGGCCCGGATGATCCTGGAGGCCGACCGCAACGGCTGCGTCCGCGAGGTGCTGGTCATCGCCGCGGCACTGTCCATCCAGGATCCGCGGGAGCGGCCGACGGAGCAGCGCGAGATGGCCGATGCCTTCCACGCCCGCTTCGCCGATCCCACGTCGGACTTCCTTGCCTTCCTGAACCTGTGGCGGTACCTGAAGGAGAAGCAGGACGAGCTCTCCTCCAACCAGTTCCGCCGGCTGTGCCGCACCGAGCACCTCAACTACCTGCGGGTGCGTGAGTGGCAGGACCTCGAGTCGCAGCTGCGTCAGCTGGTCAAGCCGCTGGGCGTCACGCTCAACTCCGTGGACACCCAGCCCGATGACGTCCATCGCTCCCTGCTGGCCGGGCTGCTCTCGCACCTCGGGGTCAAGGACGAGTCGTCCAACGAGTACCAGGGTGCCCGGGGCGCGCGGTTCGCCGTCTTTCCCGGCTCGGGGCTGTTCAAGAAGCCGCCGCAGTGGGTCATGTCCGCGGAGCTGGTCGAGACCTCCCGACTGTGGGCCCGGGTCAACGCCCGCATCGACCCCGCCTGGGCCGAGCCGCTGGCCGAGCACCTGGTGAAGCGCACCTTCAGCGAGCCGCACTGGGAGCGCAAGGCCGGCGCCGTCATGGGCTACGAGAAGGTCATGCTCTACGGCTTGGTCATCGTGCCGCGGCGCAAGGTCCCCTACGCGCGGGTCGATCCCGAGCTCAGCCGCGAGCTGTTCATCCGGCATGCCCTCGTCGAGGGCGACTGGTCCACCCACCACCGGTTCTTCCAGCACAACCGCGAGCTACTCGAGGACGTCGAGGAGCTGGAGCACCGGGCCCGCCGCCGCGACATCCTCGTCGACGACGAGACGCTGTTCGAGTTCTACGACCAGCGCATCCCGGCCGACGTCGTCTCCGCCCGGCACTTCGACGCGTGGTGGAAGACGGCGCGGCGGGAGCAGCCGGACCTGCTGACCTTCGACACCGACCTGCTCACCACCGGCGCGGCCGGCGCGGTCACCCAGGCCGACTACCCCGACAGCTGGCGCGTCGACGACCTCGACCTGCGGCTCAGCTACCAGTTCGAGCCGGGGACGGCCGCCGACGGCGTCACGGTGCAGATCCCGCTGGACGTGCTCAACCAGGTGGACCCGGACGGGTTCGACTGGCAGGTGCCTGGGCTGCGGCTGGAGCTGGTGACCGCGCTGATCAAGTCGCTGCCGAAGGCGCTGCGGCGTTCGTTCGTCCCGGCGCCGGACACCGCTGCCGCGGCCGTCGCGCAGCTGCCGGAGTCGTCGCGTGCCGACGGTGGTGAGCCCATCACCGAGGCGCTGGCGCGGGTGCTCACGCGATTGCGCGCGGTGCCGGTGTCGCCGGCCGACTTCGACCTGTCGAAGGTCCCCGGCCATCTCGCCGTCACGTTCCGTGTCGTCGACGAGCGCGGGCGGGTCGCCGGCGAGGGCAAGGACCTCGACGAGGTCAAGGTACGGCTGCGCGACCAGATGCGCCGCACCATGGCCGCCGCGGCCAGCAGCATCGAGCGCACCGGCCTGACCACGTGGCCCGACGGCGACGTCCCGCGCACGTTCGAGCAGCGCCAGGGCAAGCACGTCGTCACCGGGTACCCGGCACTGGTCGACGACGGCGAGAGCGTCGCGCTGAAGGTGCTCGACACCGAGGACGAGCAGGACCGCGCGATGTGGGCGGGCAACCGGCGGCTGCTCCTGCTCAGCGTCCCGTCCCCGGTGCCGTTCGTGCAGCGGCACCTGGACAACCGGTCGAAGCTGGTGCTGAGCCAGAATCCCGACGGGTCGGTCGCGGCGCTGCTCGACGACGTCACGGCGGCGGCCGCGGACGCGCTGATCGCCGACGCCGGCGGCCCGGCCCGGGACGCCGCCGCCTTCGCGCGGTTGCGGGAGCGGGTGCGCACCGACCTCATCGAGACCGTGTTCGGCATGGTCACCGAGGTCGAGAAAGTGCTCGAGGTGTCGCACCGGGTCGCGGCGGCCCTGAAGAGCACCACCAGCCTGGCGCTGACGCCGTCGCTGGTGGACGCCCGGGCGCATCTCGCGGCGCTGATGAGCCCCGGCTTCGTGACGGCGACCGGGCGGCGCCGGCTTCCTGACCTGCTGCGCTACCTGCGCGCCATCGAACGCCGGCTCGAGAAGCTGCCGACCAGCCCGCAGCGCGACCGGCAGCACCTGGCGACCGTCCAGCGAGTCGTGGACGAGTACGAGGCCCTGCTCGACGCACTCCCGCCCGGTCACCGTCCCACCGCCGAGCACGAGGCGGTCCGGTGGATGATCGAGGAGCTGCGCGTCAGCCTGTTCGCCCAGGAGCTCGGCACCACGCAGCCGGTCTCGGAAAAGCGCATCCTGCGCGCGATCGACGCGATCCCTTGATCATGGGACGGTGACGCCCATGGCGGGCAGCAGCTCGCGCTCCTCGTAGGCGAAGTGCCGCTCGATCCCCGCGGTCAGCGTCGCGAGCTCGTCGCGCACCCGCTCGGCGTCAACACCGTCGTCGTCCAGGCTGGCCGCCAGCTCACGCACCCGTGCCAGGTCGGCGGCGACGGTGCGATGCTCTGCCCGGATGCGCTCCACTGCCGGCCCGAGCTGCGGGAACAGCCGCTCCAGCGGCCCCAGCGCGCCGTCCTCGCCGGAGTGGTGCTGCTCGAGCGCGTCGCAGACGGTGAGGCAGTGCTGGGCCAGGCTCCGCCCCTGGGCGGCCTCGCCTGGCCCCGCCGGCTCTGTCGCGAGTCGGGCGATCACGTCGTCGACGCCGGACAGTGCGGTGGCCAGCTCGCGGCGCAGGTCGCCGTGGACGCGGAGGAGGTGCTCGCCGACGGCGCGGACCCGGTCGGGGTCGGCGAACGGGTTGTCGTGTGGCTGCTCTGGCATGGTGTGCGTTCCCTCCGGCGTTAGCATGGATCACCGTCGAAGTATTTGCTTTGAAAGCAACATAGATTTGAAATTAAACGATAAGGAGGCTGGGTCGACGATGTCAACGGCCGGGCTGGACGTCGACGACGCCATCCGGACGCTCCTGCTGCTGCTCCCCCGGCTGGTGGGTCGCGTCAAGCGGGCCAAGGTGCCCGACGAGGTGGTGCCGCTCGAACTGGCGCCGCGGCACCTGTCGCTGCTGGCCTATCTGCTCTTCGACGACGAGCTCAGCGTCAACGAGCTGGCCGAGCGGCTGGAGATCGCGCCGACCACCGTGAGCCTCATGGTGACCGAGCTGTCGCGCAAAGGCGTCCTGGAGCGCCGCGAGGACCCCGCCGACCTGCGTCGCCGGCTGGTCAGCATCGCGCCCGCGCGGCGGCCGGCCATCGACCAGTGGCTCGGACAGAGCGCGACGGCCTGGCGCGAGGCGCTCGAGCCGCTCACCCCTGAGCAGCGGCGGGTGTTCGTCGAGACCCTCGCCGCCTACGAGGGCGCCCTACGCGACCAGCGCTGACGCTCAGCGCCAGACCGAGCGCGGGTCGAACCCGTACGGCAGCTCCAGCCGGTGGGCACGCAGGAGGTCCTCGTCGGCCAGCACGTCCGCCGTCGCGCCGTCGGCCACCACCATCCCACCCGAGAGCACGACCGAGCGCTCGCACAACTGCAGCGCGAACGGCAGGTCGTGGGTGACCACCAGTTGGGTGACGGCCAGCGCGTCGAGCACGTCGTACAGCTCGCGGCGGCTGGCCGGGTCGAGGTTGCTGGTGGGCTCGTCGAGAACCAGTACCTCGGGCTCCATGGCCAGGACGGTGGCTACGCCGACTCGGCGCCTCTGCCCGAACGACAGGTGGTGCGGCGGCCGGTCGGCGACCTCGGTCATGCCGACGGCAGCCAGCGCGGCCTCGACCCGGGCGTCGAGCGTGGCACCGTGCAGCCCGAGGTTGGCCGGCCCGAACGCGACGTCGTCGCGGACGGTGGGCATGAACAGCTGGTCGTCAGGGTCCTGGAAGACGATGCCGACCCGGCGGCGGATCTCGCGCAGCCTCTCGCGGTCGCCGGCGCGCACCTCCAGCCCGGCGACGTGCACGCTGCCGGCGCCGCCGGTCAGGATGCCGTTGAGGTGCAGCACGAGGGTCGTCTTGCCGGCGCCGTTCGGCCCGAGCAGCGCGACCCGCTCGCCGCGCCCCACGGTCAGGTCGACGCCGAACAGCGCCTGGTGCCCGTCGGCGTAGGCGAACGCCAGCCCGCTGACCTGCAGCGACGGCGTCGTCACGACAGCGCCCAGGTGGCGACGGCGATGACGACGGCGGCCGCCGGCAGCGCGGTGCCGCGCAGCCAGTCCGCGCGGGCGGCCGGCGTGGCGTCGACGAGCGGCATCGAGCCAGCGTAGCCGCGCGACAGCATCGCCAGGTGCACCCGCTCGCCGCGCTCGTAGGAGCGGATGAACAGCGCGCCGGCGCCCTGCGCAACCACCCGGGCGTGCCCGAGGTGCCGCGGCGCGAAGCCGCGCGACTCGCGGGCGATCCGCATCCGCCGCAGGTCGTCGCCGACGACGTCGGCGTAGCGGACCATGAACGAGGCGATCTCGACCAGCCGTGCCGGCACCCGCAGCCGGGCCAGCCCGACCAGCAGCGACCGCGCGTCGGTGGTGGCGGCCAGCAGGATCGACGCCACCACGCCGAGCGTCCCCTTGGCCAGGATGTTCCAGCCGGCCAGCAGCCCGCTCTCGCTCAGCGACAGGCCGAGCACGTCCACCCGCGGACCGCCGGCCAGCACCGGAAGCAGCAGCGCGAACACCACGAACGGGACCTCGACGACCATCCGCCGCGCGATCACCGTGCCGGGCACGCCGGCCATGGCCGCGGCCGTCGCCAGCAGGACCGCGTATCCGGCGAAGGCGGCGAAGGCGTCGGCCGGCGTCGCGACCACCACCAGCACGAACGCGAGCAGCGCCAGCACCTTGACGTGGGCGGGCAACCGGTGCACCGGCGAGTCGCCGGGCCGGTGGAGCCGGTGGGTGAGACCGCCGCTCACCGGGCGGCGTCTTCGTGCTGGCGCGCTGACGACCGCCCGCGTACCGCCCGGAACAGGAGGACGCCGACGGCCACGACGACGAGCACGCCGAGGATGCCCGCGAGGCCCACCGGGATGCCGCCGACCTCACCGTAGTCGGCCAGCGCGAAGTCGCCGAACGCGTGGTCGCGCGCGGTGTCGAGGAAGCCTTCGTCCTCGGCCACGTACTCCAGGCCGTCCGGGTCGCCGCTGGCGAAGAAGCTCACGACTCCTGCCAGCAGCAGGGCGACCACGCCGCCGCCGAGCAGCAGCGACCGGGTGTCGCGCCGGCCGGTCCGCGCCTGCCGGGACGCCGCCACCGGTTCGGCGTCGACCAGTGAGCCGTCGGCGCGCCTGAGCCGCAGCGGCGCCCGCAGCGGCCGGGCCGCGTGGACGAGGTCGGGCCGCACGGAGACGACGGCGCTGACGGTCAGCGCCGTGATGACCGCCTCGCCGATGCCGATGAGCACATGCCAGCCGGCCATCGTCGCCGTCAGCGCGCCGAGCGACAGGTCCGCCTGGCCGCCGACCGCGAACAGCAGCACGAAGACCAGCGCCGCCACCGGCACGGAGACCAACGCGCCCAGCGCGGACGCCGGCACCACGCAGGCCGGCCGGCGCGGCAGCACGGCCAGGACGGCGCGGGTGACGATCCAGCCGACCACGACCGTCGTCATACCGATGAGGGTGATGTTCGTCCCGAGCGCGGTCAGCCCGCCGTCGGCGAACAGCAGCGCTTGGACCAGCAGCACCACCGACAGGCACAGCACGGCCGTCCACGGCCCGACCAGCACGGCCGCGAGCGCGCCACCCATCAGGTGGCCGCTGGTGCCGACGCCGACGGGGAAGTTGAGCATCTGCACGGCGAAGACGAACGCGGCGGTCAGCCCGGCCAGCGGCGCGGTCCGCTCGTCCAGCTCGTCCTGGGCCTTGCGCAGCGCGACAGCCACCCCCGCGGCGGCGACGGCGCCCGTCGCGACAGACGTGGGAGCATCGAGGAACCCGTCCGGCACGTGCATGCGTGACCTCCTCGGACAGCGGCCGACCACTGAATGATGCGACACGGTCGCAGCAACCGCAAGAGGCGACGTCCTGAATGTTGAGACGCCATCGTCCGTATCCCGGAACGTCACTGTGCGGCCATCCATGCGCCTCCTACGATCGCAGGCATCTGGTGGTTCGGCCGGCGGCTCCTGATGGGTTCTCGCCGGGCGACGCAAGAGGCACCGGCGCAGCTCCGGAACGCCCGCCCCCGACGAACGCCCATCCGCGCTCGCGAGGAGAACCACGTGAACCGCAATACCGAACCCATCGGCGCGACCGTTCTCGGTTACCCGCGCATCGGCCGCGACCGCGAGATCAAGCGCGCCCTCGAAGACCACTGGGCCGGCAGCATCGGCGCGGACGACCTGGCGTCGGCCGGCGCCGCGGAACGCGCCCGCACCTGGCGCCGGCTCGCCGAGCTGGGCCTGGACTCCGTCCCGTCCGGCACGTTCTCGCTCTACGACCACGTCCTCGACACCACGACGCTGGTCGGCGCGGTCCCGCCGCGGTACGCCGAGCTCGGCCTGGACGACCTGGGCACCTACTTCGCCATGGCCCGCGGCACCGCCGGCGTCGCGCCGCTGGAGCTCACGAAGTGGTTCGACACCAACTACCACTACCTTGTCCCCGAGATCGGGCCGGCGACGCGCTTCCGGCTCGCCGGCACCAAGCCGCTGGACGAGTACCGCGAGGCGCTGGCGCTCGGCATCACCACGCGGCCGGCGCTACTCGGCCCGGTCAGCCTGCTCCTGCTGTCCAAAGCCGCCGACGGGTCTCCCGACGGGTTCCGCCCGCTCGACCGGCTCGACGACCTCGTCGCCGTCTACGCGCTGCTGCTGACGACGCTCGCCACGGCGGGCGTGGCGTGGGTGCAACTGGACGAGCCGGCGTTCGTCGCCGACCGCACGCCGGCCGAGCTCGACGCGCTGCGCATCGCGTACGAGCGGCTCGGCGCGCTGGCCGAGCGGCCGGCCATCCTCGTCGCGTCGTACTTCGGCCACCTCGGCGAGGCGCTGCCGGTGCTGGCGTCGTCGCCGGTCGAGGCGATCGGCCTGGACCTCGTCGCCGGGGACGTCGACGCCCTGACCGGCGACGTTCCCGGACTGGCCGGCAAGACCGTCGTGGCCGGGGTCGTCGACGGGCGCAACGTGTGGCGCACGGACCTGGGCGCGGCGCTGGCGACGCTGTCCGCCGTCGCCGATGTGGCCGGCGACGTCGCCGTCAGCACGTCGTGCTCGCTGCTGCACGTCCCGTACGACCTCGACGCCGAGGCCGCGCTCAGCCCGCGGCTGCGGTCCTGGCTGGCGTTCGCCGACCAGAAGGTGGCCGAGGTCGTCGCTCTGGCCACCGCGCTGCGCGCCGGGCAGTCGGCCGTCTCCGGCGCGTTGGACGAGGCCGCCGCGGCGCTGGCCGACCGGGCGGGCGCACCCGGGGTCGTCGACGACGGCGTCAGGTCACGGCTCGCCGGGCTGCCGGCCGACGCCGGCCGGCGCGGACCGTACGCCGAGCGAGCGTCCGCACAGCGCGACCGGCTCGGACTGCCGCCGCTGCCGACCACGACCATCGGCTCGTTCCCACAGACGGACGAGGTGCGCGGCGCCCGGGCGGCGTTCCGAGCCGGCCGGCTCGGCGCGGACGAGTACACCGCGCGCATGCGGGCCGAGATCGAGCGGGTGATCCGGCTGCAGGAGAAGCTCGGCCTGGACGTGCTGGTGCACGGCGAGCCGGAACGCAACGACATGGTGCAGTACTTCGCGGAGAACCTCGCCGGCTTCGTCACCACCGGCAACGGCTGGGTGCAGTCGTACGGCTCACGCTGCGTGCGCCCGCCGATCCTGTACGGCGACGTGTCACGGCCCGCCCCGATCACCGTCGACTGGGCGAGGTATGCGCAGTCGCTCACCGACCGGCCGGTCAAGGGCATGCTGACCGGCCCGGTGACGATCCTGGCCTGGTCGTTCGTCCGCGACGACCAGCCACTGGCCGACACCGCCCGCCAGGTGGCGCTGGCCATCCGCGACGAGACCGTCGACCTCGAAGCCGCCGGCATCGGCATCGTCCAGGTCGACGAGCCGGCGCTGCGCGAGCTCCTGCCGCTGCGCTCGTCCGGCCAGGACGCGTACCTGGAGTGGTCGGTGGGCGCGTTCGGGCTGGCAACCTCCGGCGTCACCGACGCGACGCAGATACACACCCACCTCTGCTACTCCGAGTTCGGCGAGGTCGTGGCCGCCATCGACGGCCTCGACGCCGACGTCACCAGCATCGAAGCCGCCCGCTCACACATGGAGATCGTTCCCGACGTGGCCGCATCCGGCTTCGCGCGCGGCATCGGCCCTGGAATGTACGACATCCACTCGCCCCGCGTACCCGACACCGACGAGGTCGAGGCACTGCTGCGGCGGGCTCTGGCCGCCATCCCGGCCGCCCGGCTGTGGGTCAACCCCGACTGCGGCCTCAAGACCCGCGGCTACGCCGAGGTCGAACCCGCCCTCGCCGCCCTGGTCGCCGCCGCCCACCGCCTGCGCTGAGCGACCGCTCCCGTGATCAGGGGAGGGCGCTGAGGTCGTCGGGGGTGGGTTGCCAGCCGGCCGCACGGGCGTTGTCAGCCACCTGGTCCGGCCGGGTGACGCCGGCGATCACGGAGGCGACGCCGGGCTGCGCCGCCAGGCCGCCGATGGCGACGTCGAGGATGCCGATGCCGCGATCGGCCGCGAACCGCTCCAGCTCCTCGATCCGGTCGAAGTCGGCGTTCTCGAGCCGCGCGGCCTGGCGCGGGTCGGCCAGCCGGGTGCCCTCGGGCGCGGGCTCACCGCGCCTGTACTTGCCGGTCAGCAGCCCGTACTCGAGCGGGAAGAACGGCAGGATGCCGACGCCGACGCTCAGCGCGGCCGGGACCAGCTCGGCCTCGGCGGACCGGTCGTAGAGCGAGTACTTGTTCTGCGCGCTGATGAACGGCTGCTGCCCGCCGGTCCGCGCGACCCACGCCGCCTCGACGACCTGCCAGCCGGCCAGGTTGGACGACCCGACGTAGCGGACCTTGCCCTCGTCGATCAGCTCGGTGAGGGCCGTCAGGGTCTCCTCGATCGGCGTCTTCGGGTCCGGCGCGTGCAGCTGGTAGAGGTCGATCCAGTCGGTGCCCAGGCGGCGCAGGCTGGCCTCGACGGCCTTGCGGACGTACCGCCGGGAGCCGCGGACACCCCAGTCGGGCCCGTTGGCTCCACGCATGTCCATGCCGAACTTCGTCGCGACGACGACGTCCTCGCGCCGCTTGCCGAGGGCGGCGCCGAGCAGCCGCTCGCTCTCACCCCGCCCGTAGGTGTCGGCGGTGTCGAACAGGGTGACGCCGAGGTCGACGGCGCGGTTGACGACGGCGGACGTGGTGTCGGCGTCGATGCGGCTGCCAAAGGCGTTGCAGCCCACGCCGAGGACGGAGACGGTCAGGCCGGAGTCGCCGAGCTGGCGGTACGTCATGGTCGTGTCGGTCACGCTCCGACGCTAGTTGCAACGTGGCGCAGTGCCTAGTAGTTGACACGTCAGAAGGATTCAGCCACACCTACTGAAACCTGAATGGTCGACGGTGTTCGTGGGCCGCATCGCACCGACCACACCGCCGACGGGTGGTGCGCACATGCGACCAGGGCAAACGCAGCCGGCAAGCCCTCGATCACGAGTCGACGCCGGCCGTGCTCTCCCGGATGCGCACGGCGAAAGGCGCCTCGATCCGCTCGGATTCGGCTTCTGGATCTCCCAGCCGGCGGGCGATCAGCCGGACCGCCTCGGCGGCGATGAGCGGCACGTCGGGCGCGACCGTCGTCAGGGAGGGCCAGGAGTAGCGGCTCTCCTCGATGTCGTCGAAGCCGGCGACCGCGACGTCGTCGGGGACGCGGTAGCCGCGCTCGTGCAGAACCCGCAGCGCGCCAAGCGCCATCAGGTCGTTGAAGCAGAAGACCGCGTCGATGGGCCGGCCGGTGTCCAGCAGGGAGGCCATCGCCCGGGCGCCGCTGACGCGGTCGAAGTCGAGGTTGGAGACGACCAGCGACCGCTCGACGGGCAGGCCGGCCTCTCGAAGGGCGGCACGGTACCCGCGGGCGCGCAGGCCGCCGGTGCCGGCTCCGGTCTCGGCGCCGATGGCCGCGATGTGCCTGCGTCCCAGCCCGACGAGATGTGCGGTGACCTCGCGGGCGGCGCGGACGTTGTCGACGGCGATGTGGTCGAAGCCGGCGGGGTGACTGCGCTCGCCGAGCAGCACCGTGGGCGTGGAGCTGGGCCGCTCGGCGACGTCGGCGGCGGTCATGGCCATGGGGCTGAAGATGACGCCGTCGATGAGGTGAGAGTCGAGGCCCTCGAGGACGATCCGCTCGCGCTCGGCCTCGCCGAAGGTCTCCTCGATGAGCACGATGAGCCCCTGCCGCTTCGCCGCCGCGCCGAGCTCCGAGGCGAGCGCGGCGAAGTACGGCGACGTCAGCTCCGGCAGCGCGATGGCGAGGAAGCCCGAGCGGCCGTGCCGCAGGCTGCGCGCGGTGACGTTGGGCCGGTAGCGCAGCTCCGCGACGGCCTTGAGCACCTTCTCGCGGGTCTTCTCGGTGACGTTCGGGTGGTTGTTGATGACGTTCGACACCGTCTTGAACGACACCCCCGCCAGGTCCGCGACGTCCTTCAGCCGACTGCCCACGAGCACCCCCTCTCGCCCGAGCCCGAGGACGACACGAGTCTAGGCACCTCCACGCCCGGCGGCCGAACGGTTATCGATCGCGCCGACCGTGAGACTGCACCACAGTGAACCAGCTCTTCCCAATTCAGGTTATCCGTTGTAAAAAGGTCCACACGGTCATCCGTTGTAAACGGTACGACCGCGCTGACGGCGTGCCTGGCCGGCGCCGAGCACGCCGCTGGCCAGCGACGTCGGCCCGTCGCGGCCTGGACGAAAGGCTCACTGTATGTACGAGGTCGAGGTCGGGCTGGACCCGGCGTTCACCGTGGGCACGGTCGACGAGCGGCTGTTCGGGTCGTTCGTGGAGCACATGGGACGCTGCGTCTACGGCGGCATCTTCGAGCCGGACCATCCCACCGCCGACGAGCACGGCTTCCGCCGCGACGTTGCCGAACTGGTGCGCGAGCTGGGAGTCACCACCATCCGCTACCCCGGCGGCAACTTCGTCTCCGGCTACCGGTGGGAGGACGGGGTTGGCCCGGTCGACGAGCGGCCGCGCCGGCTGGACCTGGCCTGGCGCTCGATCGAGCCGAACACCGTCGGCGTCGACGAGTTCTGCCGGTGGGCCCGTGGCGTCGGCGTCGACCCGATCATGGCGGTCAACCTGGGCACCCGCGGCGTCGACGCCGCCGTCGACCTGCTCGAGTACACCAACTTCGCGCCCGGCACCACGAGCACCGCCGACCGGCGGGTCGCCAACGGCCACAAGGACCCGCACGCCATCCGCACCTGGTGCCTGGGCAACGAGCTCGACGGGCCGTGGCAGGTCGGGCACAAGACCGCCGACGAGTACGGCCGGCTGGCCGCCGAGACCGCCCGCGCGATGCGCCGCGCCGACCCGGACGTCGAGCTTGTCGTCTGCGGCAGCTCGAACGGAGCCATGCCGACGTTCGGCGCGTGGGAGCGCGTCGTCCTCGAGCACACCTACGACCTGGTCGACCACATCTCGCTGCACGCGTACTACGAGCCGGCCGACGGCGACGTCGGCAGCTTTCTCGCCTCGTCGGAGGACATGCGCCGGATGATCGCGGCGATCGCGGCGACGGCGGACCACGTCGGCGCGGTCCGGCGCAGCAGCAAGCGGCTGACCATCTCCTTCGACGAGTGGAACGTCTGGTTCCAGAACCGGTTCGCCGGCCAGGCCGGACTCGAGCTCACCGAGAACGGCGCGCTGATCGAGGACGTCTACAGCGTCACGGACGCGGTGGTCGTCGGAGACCTGCTGATGGCGCTGCTGGACAACTGCGACCGGGTGGCCATCGCCTGCCAGGCCCAGCTGGTGAACGTCATCGCGCCGATCCTGACGAAGACCGGCGGCCCGGCGTGGCGGCAGACGATCTTCCACCCGTTCGCGCTGACTTCCCGCTACGCCCGCGGGACCGTCCTGCGCACCGCCGTGGCCACCCGAGACCTCGCGACCCAGCGCTACGGGGACGTGCCTGCGACCCGGGTCACCGCCGTCCACGACCCCGAGACCGGCGCGCTGACGCTCCTGGTCGCCAACCGCGACCGGACCGAACCGGCGGCTCTCACCGTGCCGCTGCGCGCGTTCGGGTCATCACTACGCCTTCTCGAACACGTGATCATCGCCGACGACGACCCGTCCGCCACGAACAGCGCCGAACACCCCGACCGCGTCGTGCCGCGGCCGGCCACGAACACCGTCGTCGACGGAGACCGGCTGACCGCGACCCTGCCGCCACTGTCCTGGCACCTCATCCGGCTGGGTCGCTGACCCGCCCGGCCAACGTTCCCACTCTGCGAAGGAGCAGCTGTGAACACACGAGAAATCTCCCCGGGTCCCAGCCTCTCGCGGCGCCGCTTCCTCACCGCGACCGGCGTTCTCGGAGCCGGCGCCGTGCTCAGCGCCTGCGGCGGCGGTTCCAGCTCCCCCGGCGCCGAGCCCGCGGAGGGTGGCGGCGGGGCAACTGGCTACGACGGCCCCGACGTCGACCTGGCCTTCTGGAACGGCTTCACCGGCGGTGACGGCCCGTTCATGCAGCAGCTGGTCGACCAGTTCAACACCGAGCACCCGAACATCGCGGTGAAGATGACCGTGATGGAGTGGGCCGACTACTACGCCAAGATCCCGACGGCGGTGCAGTCCGGCAACGGCCCCGACGTCGGCATCATGCACGTCGACTCGCTGTCCACCAACGCCGCCCGCAATGTCATCGTCCCGCTCGACGACGTCGCAGAGGCGCTGGAGCTGCGCGAGGACGACTTCGCCACCGCCGTCTGGAGCGCCGGCGAGTACGACGGCCAGCGCTTCGGCATCCCCCTGGACGTGCACCCGCTGGGGTACTTCTACAACAAGGCGGTCCTCGAGTCCGCCGGTCTGGACCCGGAGAGCCCGCCCATGGACCGCGAGTCCTACGAGGCGGCGCTGGAGCAGCTCAAGTCCGCCGGCATCCAGGGCCACTGGATGTCGCCGCACAACTTCACCGGCAGCATGACGCTGCAGTCGCTGATCTGGCAGTTCGGCGGCGACCTCTTCAACGAGGACGGCACCGAGGTCACCTGGCACGAGGACGCCGGCGTGCAGGCGCTGTCCTGGATGGTCGACGCGGTCAACACCGGCTACAGCCCCACCGACGTCGGGCAGGACGCCGACGCGATCGCGCTGCAGAACGGCCAGGCCGCGTTCAACTGGAACGGCATCTGGCACATCAACACGCTCAAGGAGGTCCCGGACCTGCAGTGGGGCGTCGCGCCGCTGCCGAACATCGGCGGCACGCAGGCCGCGTGGGCGGGATCGCACAACTTCGTCCTCACCCGGCAGCGCCGCCCGGACGAGAACAAGCAGGAGGCGGCGCGCGTCTTCATCAACTGGGTGAGCCAGCAGTCCATCGCGTGGGCCGAGGGCGGCCAGGTCCCCGCCCGCAACTCGGTGCGCGAGTCGGCGGACTTCGAGGCCCTCCCGGAGCAGTCGGCCCTGGCCCAGCAGGTCGACTACCTGAGATTCCCGCCGTCCGTGCCGGGCATCGGCGACGTGTTCGCCGACTTCAACCAGGCCCTCAACGAGGCGGTCCTGCAGACCTTGGAACCGGCGACGGCACTGTCGGAGGCAGCCGAGCGGGCGGCCAAGAAGCTGGAAGAGAACCGCGAGCGGTACGGCGGGTAGTCCCGTGGCGACCTCTGGCGTGAAGATCCGCCGACACGCACCGTGGACGCCGTATGCGTTCATGGCGCCGTTCCTGGTGGTCTTCCTGACGTTCGTCATCGCGCCGGCGCTGCTCGGTCTCTGGATGAGCCTGCACGACTGGGACTTCATGCTGGAGCACCGGCCGTTCGTCGGCCTGGACAACTACACGGCGCTGTTCGACTCCACGTCGGCGGTGTTCGAGATGTTCTGGAACGGGATGAAGGCGACGGCCGTGTTCACCGTCGCCAGCGTCCCGCTCCTGGTGGCCATCCCGCTGGGCCTGGCGGTCCTGCTGAACCGGAGGTTCCCGGGTCGGACGCTGTTCCGTGCGGTGTTCTTCATGCCGTACGTGCTGGGCGTGGCGGTCGTCGGGCTGCTCTTCCGGTTCATGCTCGACCCGAACATCGGCATCGTGAACGGGCTGATCGACCTGGTCGGCCTGGACGCGGCGCTCGGCGCGCTCGGCGTCGACTGGCCGATCCCGTGGACCACCGGCCAGCCGTGGGCCTGGATCAGCCTGGTCGCGATGACGGTGTGGTGGACGCTCGGCTTCAACACGATCATTTACCTGGCCGGGCTGCAGGACATCCCGTCCGAGCTGTACGACGCCGCCAGGGTCGACGGCGCGTCGGGCTGGCAGCAGTTCCGCAACGTGACCTTGCCGGGGCTGCGTGCTGTGCTGCTGTTCGTCGTGACCATCACGATCCTGGCCTCGGCGAACATGTTCGGTCAGGCGCTGCTCGTCACCAACGGCGGTCCGGGCGACACCACCCGGACCGCGCTGATCGTGATGCTCGGTGAAGGCCTGGAGTCGTTCCGCATGGGCAGTGCGGCGGCGATGTCCTACCTGCTCGCGATCGCCCTCGGGATCGTGTCGATCATCCAAGTTCTCGCGATGAGGGAGAGGGGGCGGCCTCGATGGCGGTCCTGACCAGGTCGTCGCAGCGGCAGGAGCCGCCGGCACACCGGCCCGCGGCGCACCCGGGCCGTGGCGCCGGCTCGGTGGCCGGCCGCGGCATCTTCTGGCTGTTCCTGCTGGTGCTGACGGTCATCTTCATCGGCCCGATCATCTGGATGTTCCTGACGTCCATCAAGACCAACCCGGAGGCGACGTCGGTGCCGCCGACGTTCCTGCCGGACTCCCCGACCTTCGGTGCCTACGAGGACCTGCTGCGGCTGGACGGCTCCTACCCGGTGCTGCGGTGGTTCCTGAACAGCCTGCTCGCCGCGAGCCTGCACATGGTGCTGGTGCTGGTGCTGGCGTCGACGGCGGCGTATGCGCTGGCCAGGCTGGACTTCCGCGGCCGCGGCGTGATGTTCGTCGTCATCGTGTCGACGCTGTTCGTGCCGGGCTTCGTGTTCCTGATTCCGAACTACCTGATCATCGACCGGCTGGGCTGGCTGGACACCGTCTGGGCCTTGGCGGTGCCGGGCGCGGCCAGCGCGTTCGGGGTCTTCTTCCTGCGCCAGTTCTTCTCCATGCTCCCCGGCGAGCTGGAGGAGGCGGCGCTGATCGACGGGGCCAACCAGTGGCAGATCTTCACCAGGGTCGTGCTGCCGAACGCCAAGCCCGCCCTGGCGACGCTGGCCGTGCTGTCGTTCCTGTCCAACTGGAACGACTTCATCTGGCCGATCTACGTGCTGTTCAGCCCCGAGCAGCTGACCCTGCCGGCCGGCCTGCGGCTGCTGCAGGGCGCCTACACGACCGACTACCCGGTCATCATGGCCGGCGCGTTCGTCGCCAGCGTCCCGGTCCTGATCCTGTTCGTCTTCACGCAGCGCTACGTCATCGAGGGCGTGTCGCGCAGCGGCCTGAAGGGATGATCGCGAGTGCTCCGAACACTCCTGCTCGGCTTGGTCACACTGGCGGCATCGCTGGTCGCCCCGGCCGCCGCGGCTGAACCCGTCGCCGAGCCCGGCGCCGCCACCACGCAGAACCCGATCTCGTCGTCGTTCTCCGACACCTACGCCGATCCCGCCGTGCTGCGCGGCAAGGACGGCTGGTGGTACATGTACGCGACCAGCGACCCGCTGCACGAGGCCCCGAGCGAGTTCGGCCTCATGCACATCGCCCGCACCCGCGACTTCGCCGACTGGGAGTACCTCGGCACCGTCTTCGATGAGGCGGACCGGCCGGCCTGGACGACGGGGTCGTCGTTCTACTGGGCCCCGGACATCCGCTACGTCGACGGGCGGTACGTCATGTACTACACGGTCACGGACACGGTGGCCGAGCCCGGGCCGTGGAACTTCGCGATCGGGGTCGTGACGGCGCCGACCCCGGCCGGGCCGTGGACCGACTCCGGCGGGCCGGTCGTCGCGCCGCGCCCGACCGGCAACGGCGACTACTTCAACACCATCGACCCCGCGCTGCTCGCGGCGCCGGACGGCAAGCGCTACCTGTACTTCGGCGGCTTCCACGGCGGGCTGTGGGTGACCGAGCTCGACGAGTCCGGCCTGCGGGCGGTGGGGTCGCCGACGCAGGTGGCCATCGGCGACCGGTACGAGGGCTCGTTCGTGGTGGAGCGCGACGGCTGGTACTACCTGACCGCGTCGTCGGCCAACTGCTGCGCCGGCCCGGTGACCGGCTACAGCGTGTACGCCGGCCGGTCGAAGAGCCCGCTGGGACCGTTCGTCGACCACGAGGGTGTGTCGCTGCTGGACTCCCGGGTCGGTGGCACGCAGGTGCTGGCGCAGAACGGCAACCGCTGGATCGGCGTCGGCCACCACGCGATCGTCTCCGACGTCTCCGGCCAGGACTTCATCGTCTACCACGCGATCGACCGGAACGACGCGTGGCTGGACGCGCCCGGTGGCGTCAACGAGCGCCCGACGCTCATCGACCGGCTGGACTGGATCGACGGCTGGCCGGTCGCGCGCGCCGGCGCCGGGCCGTCCGACACGCCGCAGCCGGCGCCGACGACGTCGAGCTCGCTCGGGATCGTGAGCGACGATCCCGCCGCCGGTGAGGCACTGCGGGCCGTGGCCGGCTCGTGGGACGCCGGGACCGACGACGACGGCGACGCGGGCGCCGTGGGGCGGCTGGTCCCGGCCGACGGGGCCGACGACGCCGCGGTGCGCACCGAGGCGAGCGCGCCGCGGGAGCCTCGCGTCGAGGCCGACGTGCGGGTGCCGACCGGCGGGCGGGTCGCCGTCGAGGTCGCCGACAGCGGCCCGTCCGGCGTGTCGGTGACGGTCGACGACGCCGCCCGGACGCTGACCGTCGAGGCCACCCTCGGTCCCCGTACGGTGAGCGACACCGCACCGCTGCCGTCCCGCTTCGACGCCGGCGAGTGGACGTCGCTGGCCGTCGAGGTGCGTACCGGCCGGGCCACGGCGCGGCTGGCCGAGAGCCGGCTCGGCGACGCCGACGCCGTCGTCGGGGTCGACCTGCCGAACGGGCTGGCCCGGCCGCGGCCGATCCAGCTGACCGTGTCCGGCGGCGAAGCGCAGGTGGACAACCTCACCGTCGTGGCCGCCCACCAGCCGGTCACCGAACGCGTCGCCGAGCCGGTGCCCGGCGACGAGGTGTTCGCCGAGGAGTTCGACGGCGACCTCGACACCGGCTGGTCGTGGCTGCGGCCGTCGTCGTCGGTCACCGTCGGGGAGGGCGTGCTGCGCTGGCCGCTGGAGTCCGTCGACGTCGTCGGTGCCGCCAACACCGGGCCGCTGCTGCTGCGCACCCCGCCGGAGGGCGACTGGATGGCCGAGACCAAGCTGGACCTGGACCTCGGCTCCGGCACCGTCCGCAACTACCAGCAGGCCGGGATGATCGTCCGGGTCGACGACGACAACCTGCTGCGGCTGGGCGACGTGGCGATCTGGGGCACGCGCCAGGTGGAGTTCGGCAAGGAGCTGGACGAGAACGGCGCACTGCGCTGGGGCGCGCACCTGGGCGGCCCGGTCGCGGAGACGATGTGGCTGCGCATCATGCACACCATCGACCCAGCAACCGGCGAGCACCGGTACCGGTCGGCGTCGTCGCGCGACGGGGTGAGCTGGCGGTGGGGCGCGACGTGGACCCTGCCGGCGCACACCGAACCGTCCATCGGTCTCTACGCGGGCGGCGGCGCCACCCCCGCCACCGTCGCGGCATTCGACTGGTTCCGCCTGTACGAGGTTCGATGAGATCGCTCGTGGCCGGGCTGGCGCTGCTCCTGCTGGGAGCGTGCGTCGGCTCGGCCCCGTCCTCGTCGCCGTCGGACCCGCCCGCATCGTCGCCTACCCAGGAGCAGCCGGCCACCATGGGATTCACCAACCCCGTCCACGACCGCGACTTCCCCGACCCCGCCGTCATCGAGGTGGACGGCGTGTACTACGCGTACGCGACGAACTCGCAGCTGGGCAACCTGCCGACGCTGCGCTCGACCGATCTGGTGACGTGGGAGCCGGTCGGCGACGCGATGCCGGCGCTCGCGCCCTGGGTCACCGGCGGGCGCACCTGGGCGCCGGAGGTCGCCGTCCACGCTCCGGACCGCTACGTGCTCTACTACACCGCGCTGAGCACCGCGGGTCAGCGCCAGTGCGTCGGCCGGGCCGTGGCCACGTCGCCCGAGGGTCCGTTCGTCGACGACTCCGCCGAGCCGATGATCTGCCAGCTCGACGAGGGCGGCTCGATCGACGCCAGCCCGTTCACCGACATCGACGGCGCCCGCTACCTGCTGTGGAAGAACGACGGCAACGCGATCGGCGTCGACACCTGGATCTACGCCCAGCCGCTGACGCCGGACGGGTTGGCGCTGACCGGGGAAGCGGTGCGGCTGGTCAAGCAGGACCAGGCGTGGGAGGGCAACCTGGTCGAGGCGCCGTTCCTGTGGCTGCGCGACGGCACGTACTACCTGTTCTACTCGGCCAACGACTACGGCTCCGACGCGTACGCCGTCGGGTACGCCGTCTGCGACGGACCGCTCGGGCCGTGCACCAAGCCGACGTCGTCACCGGTGCTGGCCTCGACCGACGACGCCGCCGGGCCCGGCCACTGCGTGCTGATCGAGAAGGACGGGCGCACCTGGATGGTGCATCATGCCTGGCCGCCGGACGCCATCGGCTCGGCCGTGCCCGGCCGCACGATGTGGCTCACCGAGCTCACCTGGGAGGGCGACCGGCCGGTGCTCGACGGTCCGCGCGCGTCGGTTCCGGTCAGTCCGTGAGCGGGAGCGCGAGCTCCTCGACGACTCGGGTGAAGCCCTCCCCGCCGTGACCGGCGCCGATCAGCCGGCGGACGACGCGGTCGACATGCGCGAGGTGGTCGGAGTTCATGCCGCGCGACGCTCGCAGCTCGCCCAGCTGGGCCAGCACTCGGGCGTGCTCCTCGAGCGTTGCCGGGCCGCGCGGGTAGCTGCGGTCGCGCACCTGCGCGGCCACGTCGGGCAGGGCGTCGACGACGTAGCCCAGCTGGGTGCGGCCGAACGGCACGAACGTCTCGGCGTCGACGCCGGAGGAACCGACCAGAGCCAGGGCGTTGAGGAAGGCCAGCTCGGCCTCGTACCAGAGCCCCATCAGCGCGAGGTCGTAGAGCCCGGCCTGCCGGGGATCGGCGCCGACGTGGACGGCGTCGCCCAGGGCGCGCAGCGTGGCGGCGTGCGCCTGGAACAGCTCGGGGTCGCCGCCGTAGAGCAGGGTCGCCGACGCGGTGCCCACCTGCTCCGGCTGGGCGTGGGCGACGCCGTCGAGGTAGCCGGCGCCGCGGGTACGCAGCATGGTGGCGACATCGTGCGCCTCGTCCGGAGTCCCGGTGGTCAGGTTCACGACCGTACGCCCGCGAAGCGTGTCGCCGGCGGCGTCCAGCACGTCGTTCGCTGCGGCGTAGTCGGTGACGCAGACGACCACGAGGTCACTCGCGGCGACCGCCTGCCGGGCCGTCTCCGCGCCCCTGGCGCCGTCGCCGGCCAGCGTTCCGGTCTTGCCGGGCGACCGGTTCCACACCGTCGTCGAGTGCCCGGCGCGTAGCAGGGCGCCCGCGAGGGCGGAACCCATCGCGCCGAGTCCGAGCACGCTCACGTCCATCTGGACCTCCGTTACGTTACGGCCAGTATCGTAACGGAGCGAAGGCGTGGGCGGACGCATGGGGCCGCCGTCGCGGGGACGGGTCAGCCCACGTCGACGGTGACGGTGTGCCAGCCGGTCGCGCCGTCCGGCACGGGCTGCGCCTCGTCACCCGTCTGGACCTCGCCGTCGGCGGTGACGGCGCGGACTTGCAGGCGGTGCTCACCGGGCTCGGCGTCCCAGTCCCAGACCCACTGCCGCCAGGTGTCGGAGCTGGGCACGTCGGCGAGGCGGGCGTCGGCCCAGTCGCCGTCGTCGACCCGGACCTGCACGGCAGCGATGCCCCGGTGCTGCGCCCACGCGACGCCGGCGACGGCGACCGTCCCGGCCTCGACGTCGGCGCTGCCGCGCGGGACGTCGATGCGCGAGGCGACCTTGACCGGCCCGCGCTCGGCCCAGCCGCGCGTCGTCCAGTACGCCTCGAAGTCGTCGAAGCGGCTCACCTCGAGCTCGACCACCCATTTCGTGGCGCTGACGTAGCCGTACAGCCCGGGCACGATCATGCGGACCGGGAACCCGTGCTCGACGGGGAGCGGGCCGCCGTTCATGCCCAGCGCGAAGAGCGCGTCGCGCCCGTCGGTCAGGACGTCGAGCGGCGTGCCGGCGGTCCAGCCGTCCTGCGAGCGCGACAGGACCGCGTCGGCGTCGGCAGCCGGGACGGCCAGCGCGAGCACGTCGGCGATCGGCACGCCGGTCCACAGCGCGTTCCCGATGAGGTTGCCGCCGACCTCGTTCGACACGCAGTTCAACGTCAGCCAGCGATCCACCAGGCCCAGGTCGACCAGGCCCTGGTAGTCCAGCTCGACCTCGTTCTCGACCATGCCGTGCACCCGCAGCGACCAGTCCTCGGCCCGGACCAGCGGGACGGACAGCGCGGTGTCGATGCGATAGAAGTCCTGGGTGGGCGTCCGCCACGGCTGCGCACCGTCGACCACGAGGTCCACGCCGCTCGGCACGTCCGGCCGCGGCAGGTCGATGCTGGCGGCGAGATCGTCGCGCGACTCCTCCACCCCGAGCCGCCGCGCCCCGAGCGCCCGCCCGATCAGCCCGCCGGCCGCGGCCAGCCCAGCGGTCACGCCGGCCGCGGTGAGGAACGAGCGCCGGCTGGGGCCGGTGAGCCGTGGCGCAGGCTGCGCGTCGTCGACGGTGGGCGGCTGGGCCGCCTTTCCGACCAGCCAGCTCAACACCGGCAGCGCGACGACCCCCGCCGCGATCGTGGGCACCAGGTCGGCACCGGTGGAGTCGGGCCGGCTCCACACCGCCAGCGCGGCGACGCCCAGCAAGGCCGCGGCCGCGGCGATACCGGCAGTCCGGCGCCGAGCGGTCAGCACGCCGATCGCCGCACCCAGCGCGACCAGCACGACGGCCATGCCCACCAGCAGCGCGGTCTTGTCGTTCGTGCCGAACAGGTCGATCGCCAGGTCCTTCAGCCAGCTCGGCGTCAGGTCGATGAACTCCTCACCGACCGCCACCACCGGCGTCTCCGCCCGGCCCAGCGCACCGGCGATCACCTCGGCGACCGCGAGCCCCAGCGCGAGCGCCAGCACCCCCGCCAGCGCCGGCGGCCACCACGGCCGCCGCGACGCCGACGGCGACGTGCCCGGCTCGGCGGCCGTCACGGAATCGGTCACCCTCCGATCATCCTCCCGCGGACCGCTCCCGCCCACGGCTCGACCTTGATCGTCAGCGTTTGTTCAGAATCGAGAACCGCCCCCACCACCTGACATCACCGCGTTGATCACGGCTGGAAGCGCCTTCCGAGTGCGGATCAGGTGAGGGTGAGGGCGGCGAGGTGCGGGGCGATGGCGCGGAAGGCGCGGCCGCGGTGGCTGATTGCGTCCTTCTCGGCCGGTGAAAGCTCGGCGGTGGTGCGGGTGTCGCCGTCGGGGACGAAGATCGGGTCGTAGCCGAACCCGTTCTGGCCACGCGGGGCGCGGACGACGACCCCGTCGACGCGGCCCTCTTCGGTGAAGGACGAGCCGTCGGGCAGCGCCAGGGCGGCCACGCAGACGAACGCGGCGTGGCGGTGGGAGTCCGGGACGCTCTCCAGCTGGGCCAGGACCAGCCGCAGATTGGCGTCGTCGTCGCCGTGCCGGCCGGCCCAGCGAGCGGAGAAGACCCCCGGCATGCCGCCCAGCGCGGCGACGCTGAGCCCGGAATCGTCGGCCAGGGCGGGCAGGCCGGTCGCCGCGGCCACCGCATGCGCTTTGAGCAGCGCGTTCTCCGCGAATGTCAGGCCGGTCTCGGCGACGTCCTCGACGCCGGGGAACTCGGTGACCGCGACCAGGTCGACCGCCGACCCGGCGGACTCGAGGATGCGTCGGATCTCCGGCACCTTGTGCGCGTTGCGGGTGGCCAGGACCACCCGGGGCGCGCCCGTCACCGAGCCGAGGCCAGGGCGGCGCGCTGGAACTCGGTCAGCTCGCGGCAGCCGTCGCCGGCCAGGGCCAGCAGGGAGTCGAGCTCCTGCCGGTCGAACGGCGCCCCTTCGGCGGTGCCCTGGACCTCGATGAACCGGCCGTCACCGGTCATGACGACGTTCATGTCGGTCTCGGCGCGCACGTCCTCCTCGTAGCACAGGTCGAGCAGCGCGACGCCGTCGACGACGCCGACGGAGACCGCCGACACCGAGTCGGTCAGCACTTCGCCGCTGGCCAGCATGCCCTGGCCGCGCATCCAGGCGATGGCGTCGCTCAGCGCCACGTACGCGCCGGTGATGGCGGCCGTGCGGGTGCCGCCGTCGGCCTGGAGGACGTCGCAGTCGACGACGAGCGTGTTCTCACCCAGCGCGGAGGTGTCGATGATGCCGCGCAGAGACCGGCCGATGAGCCGGGAGATCTCGTGCGTGCGACCGCCGATGCGGCCCTTCACCGACTCGCGGTCGGAGCGGGTGTTGGTGGAGCGCGGGAGCATCGCGTACTCGGCGGTCACCCAGCCCAGGCCCGATCCCTTGCGCCAGCGCGGGACGCCCTCGGTGACCGACGCGGCACAGAGCACGCGGGTGCGGCCGAACTCGACGAGCACGGAGCCCTCGGCGTGGTCGAGCCACCCGCGGGCCAGGCGGATGGTGCGGAGCTGATCGGCGCTGCGGCCGTCGGAACGCGTCATGCGTCCCAAACTATCGGTCCGGCGCCGCGGCGCGTGCCGGTGGCGGGGTCCGCACCGCGATGTGCGGGTTTCGCCTGCATCGGCCGTGGCGGTCACGTAGCGTCGTCGCCATGCAGCGCAGGGCGGCGCCGAGGCATCGCCGGGCGCCCCTGCGGCGGGTGTCCGGGCGGCGTGGCGCGCTCGCCGTCACCGCCGGGGTCGCCGCGGAGCTGCTGCTCACCGCCGGCGTGCTGGTGCTGCTGTTCGCCGTCTACACCCTGTGGGGCACCGGTCTGCAGACCGCAGCGGCCCAGGACGACCTGCGCGACCAGTTCGAGCAACACGTGCTGGACCGCGACTCCGGCCAGACCGACGACGCTCCCGACGACAACGAGGACGCCGAGCCCGCGCCGCTGGAGCTCGGCGACGCGTACGGCATCCTGCGGATCCCGCGGTTCGGCGACGGCTGGGAGCGCATCGTCGTCGAGGGCACCGAGCCGGACGACCTGGAGAACGGGCCCGGTCACTACGTCGACAGCGCCGACCCGGGGCAGCTCGGCAACGTCTCGATCGCCGCGCACCGCTCCGGCCACGGCTCGCCGTTCGCCCCGTTCCCGGAGCTGCGCGAAGGCGACGTCGTCGAGATCGAGACCATCGACGGCGTGTACCGCTACGAGCTGGACGACGCTCCCGACGGCGACAGCGACGGCAACGTCATCAAGCCCACCGAGCTGTGGGTGGTCGACCCGGTGCCGGGCGAGCCGGCCGACGCCGATCCCACCGAGGCCCGGATCACCCTGACCACCTGCTGGCCGCGGCTTGGCTCGGAGAAGCGGATGTACGCGACCGGCGTGCTGGTCAGTGCCGAGGAGCACCGCGCCGCCGGCTGAGGCTCGTCCCGCGGTCGTCGCCCACGATCGGCTTGCCCCTCACCGCGCGACACGTCCCGATCGACGCGGACGGCGGACAGCTTCGCCAGGCGCTGGTCGACCGCGGTCAGAACAGCATCAGCGGGTAGACCTCGAACGAGGTGGCGAAGCGGGTCCCGAGACGGGTGCCGTCGGCGCGGGCGAGGCCCTCGAGGAACTCCGCCGGCTCCGGGTGCCCTTCGAGCGCGCCGAGGTACCCCGCGTGCGCCTCCAGCGACTGGACCCCCAGCTGGAAGGTCGCGGTGGTGTCGACGCCGTGCCGAGCCTCCGGCGAGCCGCCGGCCCAGATGGCGCGCACCTTGTTCCACGGCTCGTGGCCCTCGTCGAGCAGCTCGCGGAAGACCCAGCGGTTGCCGGCGTCGCGCGCGGCGTCGAGGACGGCCCGCCCGACGGCGATGTGGTCGGCCTGGTTGAGCATGACGCCGCCGAAGGTCTCGCGGAAGTTGCCGGTGATGACGATGTTGGGCCGGTGCCGCCGGATCACCCGGGCCAGGTCGCGGCGCAGCGGCAGGCCGTACTCGACCACGCCGTCGGGGTAGCCGAGGAACTCGACCTCGTCGACGCCGACGACGCGGGCGGCTTCGCGCTCCTCCTTCTCGCGCAAGGGTCCGGTCTGTTCCGGCGGCATGGCGTCGATGCCGGCCTCGCCGCTGGTGACCATGCAGTACACGATGGTCTTGCCCTGGCCGGTCCAGCGCGCGATGGCGGCCGCGGCGCCGTACTCGACGTCGTCGGGATGGGCGGCGATGACCAGGCCGCGCTCCCAGTCCTCGGGCAGCGGCTCGATCGGCTCGGGCGCGACCACGTGCTCCGTCATTGTCAGACCTCCCACCAGCCGTCCGGTGAGGCCAGCTCCACCGGGCCGTCGAACACCGCTCCGGCGCTGGCCACGGCGCGCTGCGGATCGCCCCATGGTGGCACGTGCGTGACGACAAGTCGACGGACCCCGGCGGCGGCCGCGTGCTCGCCGGCCTGCCGTCCGGTCAGGTGGACGCCGGGCGGGTTGTCGTCGCCGTCGCCGTAGGCCGCCTCGCACAGCAGCAGGTCGGCGCCGTCGGCCAGCTCCACGAGGGCGTCGCTGGGTGCGGTGTCGCCGGAGTAGACCAGGCTCCGCCCGTCGTGGGTGACACGGATGGCGTAGGCCGGCACCGGATGCGGCACCGGCGTCACCCGCACGTCGAACGGCCCGACGCGGAAGGTCCCGGCGGGGAAGGGGAGGAAGTCGAACTCGCCGGACAGCCCGGGCTGCGGCTCCTTGCCGTATGCCGCGGCCATCCGCGCCCCCGTCCCGACCGGCCCGTACACCGGGATGCGCCGCGGCGACGTCACGCCGTAGCGCAGCGCGACGTACAGCCCGCACAGGTCCATGCAGTGGTCGGGGTGCAGGTGGCTCAGGACGACGCCGTCCAGCTCGGCGAGCCCGTCCAGGCCGACCTGACGCTGCAGTGGTCCGAGCGCTCCGTTGCCGAGGTCGACGACGAGCCGGGCGCCGTCGGCCTCCACGAGATAGCCGGACGCGGGCGAGTCCGGCCCCGGCACGGACCCGGAGCAGCCCAGGACGGTGAGCCTCAAGGCGTGACCGCCTCGTCGTGGCGAACGACCGGCAGCTCCGTCGTCTCCTCGACCGACGCGACCTCCGGGCCGAGGAAGCGCCGCCCGAGCTCGCGGAACGGCCGCGAGTCGCCGGTGGAGCGGAAGTGGTGCCGCGGCGGCGGCAGGGTGTCGGCGCGCATGAGCCGGTTGGCGGCCAGCACCCGGTAGACGTCCTTCGCGGTCTCCTCCGCGCTGCTGACCAGTGTGACGTTCTCGCCCATCACGTAGGAGATGACGCCGGTGAGCAGCGGGTAGTGCGTGCACCCGAGCACCAGAGTGTCGACGCCGGCGGCCCGGACGGGGTCGAGGTACTCGCGCGCGGCCTGCTCCAGCTCGCCGCCATGCGTGACGCCGGCCTCGACGAACTCGACGAACCGCGGGCAGGCCCGGGTGGTGATGCGCAACTGCGGCGCCGCGGCGAAGGAGTCCTCGTAGGCTCGCGATGTGACGGTGGCGCGGGTGCCGATGACGCCGACGTGCCCGTTGCGCGTGGCGGCGACTGCGCGGCGCACGGCCGGCTGGATGACCTCGACGACGGGGACGTCGTAGCGCTCTCGGGCGTCGCGCAGGACCGCGCTGCTGGCCGAGTTGCACGCGATGACCAGCAGCTTCACTCCTTCGGCGACGAGCGTGTCCATGACGTCGAGGGCGTACTCGCGCACCTGCGCGATCGGTCGCGGGCCGTACGGGCCGCGGGAGGTGTCGCCGACGTAGAGGACGGGCTCGTGCGGGAGCTGGTCGAGCACGGCGCGGGCGACCGTCAGTCCGCCCACGCCGCTGTCGAAGATTCCGATCGGTGCGTCGCTCATCGGAGCAAGAGCGTACGCCGCCGTCGGGGCCCTGACGCCCGGACGTGTCGAACGACACGCCCGCCCCATTCCCCGTGATCATCAACGATTTCGGGTGCTATGACCCCCGAGATCGTTGATGATCATGGGGAACGGGGTGATGTAACCTACGACAGGCCAAGTACTTCATCTGTATCGGTTCGGAGGCGGGGATGGTCCGGAACCCGGAGCGGCGCACGGCCCTGCTCGACGCGGCGATCGACGTGCTCGCAGCCCAGGGCGCGCGCGGACTGACCTTCCGCGCCGTCGACGACCAGGCAAGCGTGCCGGTCGGCACCACGTCGAACTACTTTCCCAGCCGCGACGAGCTGCTGCGCCAGGCCGGCGAGTACGTGTTCGTGCGCCTCACGCCGTCGCCGGAGGCCGCCGCGGAGATGCTGGCCGGGCCGCACGACCGCGACCAGGAACGAGTCCTCATGCAGACCCTGCTGCGCCACGCCGAGGCCGACCGGGCGGGATACCTCGCGCTGTTCGAGCTGCGGCTGGAGGCGGTGCGGCGGCCGCAGCTGCGCGAGGCCTTCGCCCAGCAGTTCCGCGCCAACCTGGACCAGATCGTGCACTCACACGTCGAGGGCGGCTTCCCCGGCGACCGCACCACGGCCGTGCTGCTCTACGTGGCGATGAGCGGGCTGCTGCTGGAGCACCTGACGCTGCCGGGGGTGCTCGGCGAGGAGCCCATCGAGGACGTAGTCGCCGCCCTGGTGACGAGGATCGTCCCGGAGTGACGCACCCCTAGGCCCACAGCTGGCCGTCCAACCGGTTCTCGGCGTCGTCGAGGGTACCCTCGTAGGCGCCGGTGGACAGGTACTTCCAGCCGGCGTCGGCGACGACGAACGCGATGTCGGCGCGGCGCCCGTCGGCCACGGCCTTGGCGGCGATGCCGAGCGCGGCGTGCGCCACGGCGCCGGTCGAGATGCCGGCGAAGATGCCCTCGTGCTCGAGCAGCTCGCGCGTGCGCCGGACCGCGTCGCGCGGGCCCACTGAGTAGCGCGAGGTGAGCACCGTCTCGTCGTACAGTTCGGGCACGAAGCCCTCGTCGAGGTTGCGCAGCCCGTACACCAGCTCGCCGTAGCGCGGCTCGGCAGCGATGATCTGCACGTCCGGCAGCTTCTCGCGCAGGTACCGGCCGACGCCCATGAGCGTGCCCGTGGTGCCCAGACCGGCGACGAAGTGGGTGATCTCGGGGAGGTCCTCCAGCAGCTCCGGGCCGGTGGTCTCGTAGTGCGCCTGCGCGTTGGCGGGGTTGCCGTACTGGTAGAGCATGACCCAGTCCGGGTTCTGCTCGGCGAGCCCCTTGGCGACGCGGACGGCCTCGTTGGAGCCGCCTGCGGCCGGCGAGGAGATGATTCGCACGCCCCACATGGACAGCAGCTGCCGCCGCTCGATGGAGGTGTTCTCGGGCATCACGCACACCAGCTGGTAGCCCTTGAGCTTGGCGGCCATGGCCAGCGAGATGCCGGTGTTGCCGGATGTCGGCTCGAGGATGGTGGCGCCCGGCGTCAGCCGGCCGTCGGCCTCGGCGGCCTCGATCATCCGCAGCGCCGGCCGGTCCTTCACCGAGCCGGTGGGGTTGCGGTCCTCGAGCTTGGCCCACAGCCGGACCTGCGGCGACGGTGACAGCTTGGGCAGTCCCACCAGCGGCGTCCGGCCGAGCGAGTCGAGCAGCGACGCGTACCGCATCAGCGCGACGATCCTCCGGCCACCGCGGGCAGCACCGTGACGGAGTCGCCGTCGGACAGCTGGGTCTTCTCCGCGCCGAGGAACCGGACGTCCTCGTCGTTGACGTACACGTTTACGAACCGGCGCAGCGAGCCGTTGTCGAGCAGGCGCTCACGCAGCCCCGGGTGCCGGGCCTCCAGGTCGTCGATGAGCTCCGACAGCGTGTCACCGGTGCCCTCGACGGTCTTCGCGCCGCCGGTGTACTGGCGCAGGATCGTGGGGATGCGGACCTCGACGGCCATCGACGTTCTCCAGAAGGTGAATAGGGACGGTCATCACCGCAACCACGGCGACCAGGTCCATCATTCCCCATCCAGGACGGAGACCTCCTCCTCGGTCACCTCGCCGTCCACGATGCGGAACGACCGGAACTCGCCGTCGGCTCCGTCCCGGGTGGACACGAGGACGTAGTGCGCGCCGGGCTCGTTCGCGTAGGAGATGTCGGTGCGCGACGGGTAGGCCTCGGTCGCGGTGTGGGAGTGGTAGATGACGACCGGTTCCTCGTCGTTGGCGTCCATCTCCTTGTACAGCCGCAGCAGGTCCATGGAGTCGAACTCGTAGAACGTGGGCGACCGGGCCGCGTTGAGCATGGCGATGAACCGCTCCGGCCGGTCGCTGCCGGCGGGTCCGGCGATGACGCCGCAGGCCTCGTCGGGGTGGTCGCGGCGGGCGTGGGCCAGGATGGCGTCGACGAGGTCACGACGGATGCGCAGCACGGTTCTCAGGATACGGGTGCCGCCGGCGCGTGATCGTGAACCCCGTCAGGCCGTAGAACAGGGAGATCAGCGGCGTCAGGAAGCAGAAGTACAGGTACGGCAGGTAGGTCGACACCGAGACGCCGAGCGCACCGGCGCTGAACACGGCCGTCGCGTTCCACGGGATCATCGGCCCGGTCGTGGTGCCGGCGTCCTCGGTCGCCCGCGAGAGGTTCTTCGCCTCCACACCGACGCGCTCGTAGATCGGGCGCAGCAGCGTGGTGCCCATGGCGACGGCGAAGTTGACCGCCCCGCCGATCAGGTTGAGCACGAAGGTGATTCCGAGCGTCGCCGGCACCAGCCGCCGCGGCGTGTCCAGTCGCGGCGTGAGCGCGTCGAGCAACGCCTGCAGGACCCCGGCGGCCTGCAGCGCACCGGCGATGCCCAGCGCGAACACCACGATCGAGGCCAGCCCCAGCATCTTCAGCGCGCCGCCGGTCTCGCCACCGGACAGCAGCCCGGCGATCTCGCCCATCGACTCCGGCGGGGTGTAGCCGTTCCACATCGCCTCCAGCGTCTGCGTGAGCCCGGCCCCCTGATAGAGGACGGCGACGACGGCGCCGGCCACCGCGCCGAGCGCGATCGACGGGAACGCCGGGCGCCGGGTGACCAGCAGCGCCACGACCAGCAGCGGCGGCAGCAGCGGGATCAGGCCGAGCGAGAAGGCCTCACCCAGTGCGGCGCTGACCTCCTCCACCTGCTGCGTGGCGCCGTCCCCGTCGTCGTAGCCCAGCCCCATCACGGTGAAGATCGCCGTGGTGACCAGGATGGCTGGCACCGTGGTCCACATCATGTGCCTGATATGCGGGATCAGCCCGGCGCCGGCCAGCGCCGGTGCCATCACCGTCGTGTCCGACAGCGGCGACATCTTGTCGCCGAAGACCGCACCGCAGATGATGGCGCCAGCGGCGACCCCCGCCGGCACGTCGAGGGCGCTCGCCACCCCCATGAGCGCCAGCCCCACGGTGGCGACGGTGCCGAAGTTGGTGCCGTTGACCAGAGAGGCCAGGGTGCACAGGATGATCGCCGTCGGCAGGAACAGGCTGGGCGTGATGATGCGCAGCCCGAGGTCGATCATGGTGGGAACCGTCCCGGACAGGATCCACGACGAGATCAGCGCACCCACGGCGACGAAGATCAGTACCGGCTGCAACCCGCGGCGCACCATGTCGAGGCTGATCCGCTCGACCTCGTCGTAGGCAACGCCGCGGGCGACGGCGAACGGGATCGCCGTCAGGAATCCTGCCGCCATCATCAACGGCAGCGGCGCGTCGGCGACGACCAGCCCCAGCACGAGCACGGCGACCACGGTCGCCAGCGCGAGCAACGCGTATCCGATCCCGGCCGGGCCGGCCACCCGCTCCTGTTCAGTCTCGTTCGGCTGCATGCCGCACTCCTTCGGACGTACGGATCAGAGGGGGCCCGCGGTCTCCTGCGAGACCCGGGCACGGTAGGCGTCGAGCAGCTGGCGCCAGATCGGACCGGGCTCTCCGGTGCCGATGCGCCGTCCGTCGATCTCGACCACCGGGACGAGCTCGCACACGGTCCCGGTGACGAAGACCTCGTCGGCGGCGTAGAAGTCGAACAACGACAGCCGTGCCTCCCGGACCGCGAGCCCGGCACCGCGCGCCTGCTCCATGACGGTGGCCCGGGTGATGCCGTGCAGGCAGGCGGTCGCGAACGGCGTGCGCACGACGCCGTCGGCCACGCAGAAGATGTTGGCGGTGTCAACCTCGGCGACGAAGCCGTCGGTGTCCAGCATGAGGGCGGCGTCGACACCGTCGTCCCAGACCTCCAGCCGGGCGACGATGGAGTTGAGCTGGTTGGCGTGGTGGATGCCGGGGTCGAGCACCTGGGGGCTCGGGCGGCGGATGCTCGCGGTGCGCAGCCGCTGCGGCGTGGGAACCTCGGGCACGGGCTTGTGTTCGGCGACGACCACGAGCGTGCCGCGCGGCGGTGCGTTGCGCGGGTCCATCCCGGAGGTCGAGCGGGTGCCGCGGGTCACCATGAGCCGCACGTGGACGTCGTGGCGGAAGCCGTTGGCCTCGAGCGTCGCGGCGACGGCGGCGGCGATCTGCGCGCGGGTCCCGGGCAGCGCGATGCGCAGCGCACGCGCCGAATGCTCCAGCCGGTCCAGGTGGTCGGCGAGCCGGAGCACGGTGCCGTCGTAGACCCGCAACCCCTCCCAGACGGCGTCCCCGGACTGGAACCCGGCGTCGAACACCGACACGGACGCGGACTCGGCCGGGACGATCGACCCGTCGACATACACCATCAGCGGCTGACCCATGCTTCTCCTCATCGTCGATCAGATCCGATATCTTGTCCTGCCATCGACGGTCAGTCAAGAGGATCGGATCTGATCGACGATGTTCGGGCGGGCATGAAAGGATGCGGCAATGGCACCGAGCCACCAGCTGCCCTACCGCACGAAGACCGAGCTGGTCTACGAGCACCTTCGCGAACGCATCCTCGCCGGACAGCCGGCACCCGGCGAGCGCCTGGTCCTCGACCAGGTCGCTGCCGATCTCGGCATCAGCAAGGTCCCGGTACGCGAGGCGGTCACCCGGCTGCTCGGCGAGGGCTGGCTGGAGAACCGGCCGCACGCCGGACCCGTCGTGCCCGTGCTGTCACCCGCGGAGGTCGTCGAGACGGCGGTGATCCGCGCCGCGCTGGAGACCGCCGCCATCGAGGCGGCCATCCCACGCCACGACGAGCGGTCGGTCGCCGCGATGCGCGAGATCCTGACCGAGATGGAGATCGCCGACGAGGAGGCCGAGTTCCCCCGCCTGAACGTCCGGCTACACACCGCCGTGATCGAGCCGTGCGGGCTGCCCCGGCTGCTGGAGATGACGGTGTCGCTGATGCACCGGACGTTCCGGTACCAGACCATCCATCGGGTCGGCGGCTACCGGCAGCTGGCACACTCCGAGCACGTGGCGATCGTCGACGCCGTCACCGCGCGGGACGTGGAGCGGGCGACGGCGCTCACCCGCCGGCACATCGTGGAGGCCGCCGAGCGGCTGGCCACGGCACTGCGTGGCGAGGCCTGACCGCCGCGAGATGCCCACGCTCAGCCCGCGTCGGCGAGGACCTACTCCATGGCGGCGGAGAGGGTGCGGACCAGGGTCTCCTGGACCCAGCCGAGCCAGTCGTAGACGTCGTGCACGTGCCGGCGGGGGTCGTTCTCGTCCAGGGCCAGCCAGTCGTCCTCGTCGTCCTCCGCCACGCCGAGGCGGGTGCCAAGTGCCAGCCGGAGGTCGGTGAGGGTGCGCAGCCACGCCTCTGCCTGGTCGGTGTCGAGCTCGATGCGCAACTTCTCGCGCGACTTCGCCGAGCGGGCCGACGCCGCGGCGCCGTCGGCGGTGGCCAGCGACGCCAGCACGGTGGCGGCGGAGGCGGCCTTGCGGTCGCGCAGCCCGCGCTCGGTGAACCGGCGGAAATCCGACGCTGCCTCGTCGTCCTCGCGATACGCGTCGGGGAACAGCCGCAGCAGCACCGGGTCGGTGGGCCGCGACTGCGCGTCGTCGCCCAGCCCCAGCTCAGCCGCCCACACGTCGCCGGCTTTGGTGTCGGCGCGCTCGTCGCGCACCAACTCGAGCAGCTGCCCGACCAGGGAGCGCAGCAGCTCGACCTCGACGACGTGGAACGACGCGGCGACGACGCCTCCGCGAGCTCGACGGAAAGCGGTGCTCAGACTCGGTCCCCCGCCTTCTGCAGCGTGGCCCACAGACCATACGAATGCATGGCCTCCACGTCCCGCTCCATCTCCTCGCGCGTGCCCGAGGACACGATGGCTTTGCCCTTCTCGTGGACGTCGAGCATGAGCTTCTCGGCCTTGACCTTCGGATAGGCGAAGTATGTCTGAAAGACGTACGTGACGTACGACATCAGGTTCACCGGATCGTTCCACACCACCGTGACCCAGGGCACGTCGGCCTGCGGTACCTCCGCAGCCTCCGGACGCTCGATCTCTACTGGTGCGGTCATCATGGCCCCCAATGGTGTCATCTTCCGGCCATCACCCCGCGCCACTGGCTGACAAGCGCAACACAGCGCCGGACCCGGGTCATTCCCCCCGGCTCCGACATCTCATCATCCACCTCACACTACGGCTTCGCCAGTCTGGCCCTTATCTAGGCGATTCCGGCCATGACCACGCCGACAACGCCCGGAAACCCGGGCCATTCGCGGTACCGCCGCATACTCTGGAGCTTGTGTCGGCTACGACAGCCCTGCTCACCGACCATTACGAGCTGACGATGCTCCAGGCCGCACTGGCCAGGGGCACCGCGGGGCGACGCTCGGTCTTCGAGGTGTTCGGGCGTCGTTTGCCCGGCGGCCGGCGCTACGGCGTGGTCGGCGGCACGGGCCGGCTGCTGGAGGCCATCGAGGCGTTCCGGTTCGACGACGACGCCCTCGCCTACCTGGAGCGCACCTGCGTCGTCGACGGGCGCACCCTGGACTGGCTGGCCGGCTACCGCTTCAGCGGCGACGTGTGGGGGTATGGCGAGGGCGAGGCTTACTTCCCCAACTCACCACTGCTCGTGGTCGAGTCCAGCTTCGCCGAGGCGGTCCTGCTCGAGACGCTGGCGCTGTCGGTGCTGAACTACGACTCCGCGGTGGCCACGGCCGCGTCCCGGATGACGACGGCGGCCGGACAGCGGCCCTGCATCGAGATGGGGTCGCGGCGCGCGCACGAGTGGGCCGCCGTCGCCGCGGCGCGCGCCGCCTACATCGCCGGCTTCGCCTCCACCAGCAACCTGGAGGCCGGCCGCACCCACGGCGTGCCCACCCGCGGCACCAGCGCCCACTCGTTCACGCTGCTGCACGACAGCGAGCGCGACGCGTTCACCGCGCAGGTCGACTCCCTCGGCAAGGGCACCACACTGCTGGTCGACACCTACGACGTCGCCGAGGCGGTCCGGCTGGGCGTCGAGATCGCCGGGACATCGCTGGGCGCGGTCCGGCTCGACTCCGGCGACCTGCTCTCGCTGGCCGGTGAGGTACGCCGGCAGCTGGACGACCTCGGCGCGACCGAGACGCGCATCGTCGTCACCAGCGACCTCGACGAACACGCCATCGCCGCGCTGGCCGCCGCCCCCGTCGACGCCTACGGCGTGGGGACGGCATTGGTCACCGGCGCGGGCACGCCCACCGCGGGCCTGGTCTACAAGCTGGTCGCCCGCGAGGACGACGACGGCGACCTGGTCGCGGTCGAGAAGAGGAGCGCCGGCAAGGTCAGCCACGGCGGCCGCAAGTACGCGCTGCGCCGGCTCGGTGCCCGGGGTGTCGCGGAGGCCGAGGTCATCGGCGTCGAACACGCTCCCGCCGACGACAGCCGCGGCGCCACCGACCGCCCGCTGCTCATGCCGCTGATCCGCGACGGCGAGGTCGTCGGCCGTGAGCCCCTGTCGGCCGCCCGCGACCGGCATCGCCGCGCCCGCGAAGAGCTTCCACCCACCGCGCTGCAGCTCTCTCGCGGTGAGCCAGCCATCCCCACCCGCTGGGAGGAGCGGACATGAAGCGTGCACTGATCGTCGTCGACGTGCAGAACGACTTCTGCGAGGGCGGCAGCCTCGCGGTCGGCGGGGGCGCCGACGTCGCCTTCGCCATCTCCGAGGTGCTCAAACGCTGGACCGACAGCGACCCCTGGGAACGCCGCTACGACTACGTCGTCGCCACCCGCGACCACCACATCGACCCCGGCGACCACTTCTCCGACTCCCCCGACTACGTCACCAGCTGGCCGCGGCACTGCGTCGCCGGCACCGACGGCGTCGCCTTCCACCCCAACCTCGACCCGCAGCCGTTCGACGCGGTCTTCGACAAGGGCGAGTACACCGCGGCCTACTCCGGCTTCGAGGGCCGCTCCCACGACGACGTCCCGCTCGCGGACTGGCTTCGCACCCACGAGGTGAACGCCGTCGACGTCGTCGGCATCGCCACCGACCACTGCGTGCGCGCGACGGCGCTCGACGCGGCCCGCACCGGCCTGGAGACGACGGTGCTGCTGGACATGACTGCCGGGGTCGCCGCCGACAGCACCGCCCGGGCGTTGGACGAGCTGCGCGCGGCCGGCGTCCAGCTCGAGGGCCAGCCGGTGGTGCGGGCTTAGGGGGCGGCCGAGGGATCGCGGGCTTCGAGCAGGTCGTCCCAGTGCTCCTCGCCCCAGGCGCACAGCGCATCGAGCACGCCGATCATGCTGAGCCCGAGCGGCGTCAGAGTGTACTCGACATGCCGGTGCGGCCCCGGCAGCTGGACGAGATCGAGCAACCCCGTCACCACCGGCTTCACCTGGTCCTGGAGCGGGTGTGAGGCCGCCCGGCCGGTAGGGTCGGGCGTCGTGAGAGCCGCCGTTTGGATGATCGCCGGAGCGCCCGGCGCCGGGAAGACCACGGTCGCGCGCGAGCTCGCCGCCCGGCTCGACCCGGTGCCGGCGCTGCTGGACAAGGACACCGTCTACGCGCACTTCGTGGTGGCGACGCTCGAGGCGCACGGCCGGCCCTTCGGCGAGCGCGAGGGCCCCTGGTACGACCAGCACATCAAGGTGCACGAGTACGCCGGCCTGGCCGACACCGCGGCCGAGATCCGTTCGGCCGGCTGCCCCGTGGTCCTGGTCGCGCCGTTCACCGGCCAGATCCGCGACCCGGACGCCTGGGCGGCCTACGTCAAGCGGCTCGGCGGCGACCCCGTTCACCTGCTCTGGGTCCGGTCGAACGGCGACACGCTGCGCGAACGCATTCTCGGCCGCGGGCACGACCGGGACGGGCAGAAGCTGGCCAACTTCGACGAGTTCGTCGCCGCGACGCAACCCGGCGTGCCGCCGCCGGTGCCGCACCACGAGATCGACAACCGGCGCGACGCGCTCCCGCTGGCCGGCCAGCTCGACGCCGTCCTCCGCTGACGTCGCCGGAAATGATGATCACGTTCACCCGTGCGTCACCAGGATCACCCGTGCGTCACCAGGATCACCTGCATGGTGCGACACGAGATTTCGTGCTGAACGTGATCATTTCCGGTTTACGTCAGGAGAACAGGCGCTCCAAAACCTCGGCGACGCCGTCGGCGTCGTTGCTCCCGCATCGGTGGGTGGCCGCCGCGACGGCGTCGGGGTGCGCGTCGGCGACGGCGTAGGACGTGCCGGCCCACGTGAGCATCGGCACGTCGTTGGGCATGTCGCCGAAGGCCACGACGTCGTGGGCGTCCGCGCCCAGCTCGGCGCAGAGCGTCGCCAGCGTGGACGCCTTCGAGACGCCGGACGCGCTGATCTCCAGCACGGCGTCGGTGCCGGAGTACGTGGACGTCGCCAGCGAGCCGACCACCGCGGCGGCCCGGGACACGAACTCGCGCGCGTCTAGCTCCGGGTGCCTCACCAGCAGCTTCGACACCGGCTCGGCGAGCAGCTCGTCCAGATCGGCCACCAGCGTGTCGTGCGGCGCGGGCCAGCGGCCGCGGAAGGTGGGCTCGTGGCCGAAGCGCATCCGCCGCTCGATGGCGAACGTCGAGCCCGGGACGCTCTCGCGGATGGCCTGCGCCACCTGCAGCGCGATGTCGCCGGGCAGACCGTGCTCCTCGACCACCTCGCGCCGGCGCACGTCGTAGACCAGGGCGCCGTTCGCGCAGATGGCCAGGCCGTGCGCGCCGACGGCGTCGGACAGCTCGTCGATCCACCGCGGCGGCCGCCCGGACACGAACACCACGGTGGCACCGGCGTCCTCGGCCCGGGCCAGGGCCGCGCGGGTGCGGTCGGACACGGTGCCGTCGCTGCGCAGCAGGGTGCCGTCGAGGTCGGTCGCCACTACCTTCGGCCGCGCCGACCCCCGCGTGGACGGCGACGTCTCCACCCGCATGCTCATCCCGGAAGCGTCAGACCGGACTGGACCGCGAACACGACCAGCTGGGCGCGGTCGCGGGCGTGCAGCTTCACCATGGCCCGGCTGACGTGCGTGCGCACCGTGGCAGGGCTGACGACCAGCTCGGCGGCGATCTCGTCGTTGGACCGCCCAGTGGCGACCCAGGCGACGATCTCGCGCTCTCGCTCGGTGAGCCGGTCCAGCTCCGGGTGCGGCGCGCTGGCCGGCGCCTCGCGGGCGCTGAACTTCTCGATGACCCGCCGGGTGACCGACGGCGACAGCAGCGAGGCGCCGTCGGCGACCACCCGGATGGCGTGCAGCAGCTCGTCGGGCGGTGAGTCCTTGAGGACGAACCCGCTGGCCCCGCCGCGCAGCGCCTCGAAGACGTACTCGTCGAGTTCGAACGTGGTGAGCACGATGACCTTGACGTCGGCGAGGCCGGGATCGGTGGTTATCTCGCGCAGCGCCGCCAGTCCGTCCATCACCGGCATCCGGATGTCCATGAGCACGATGTCGGGCCGGGTGCGGCGCACGACGTCGACGCCGCTGCGCCCGTCGCTGGCCTCGCCGGCCAGCTCGGTGTCGTCCTCGGTCTCCAGCAGGGTGCGCAAACCCATCCGGACCAATGCTTGGTCGTCCACCACCGCGACCCTGATCGTGCCGTCACTCATGACGTCGATCCTGACATGTCCGGCTCTCGGTCCGCGCGCGCCAGGGGTAGCCGGGCGTGGACGGCGAACCCGCCGCCGGTGCGTGGCCCGGCCTGCAGCCGGCCCCCCAGCGCCTCCGCGCGGGCCCGCATGCCGGCGATCCCGGTACCGGACCCGACCGCCGGCGACGACGTCCCGGCCTCCGCGCCCGCGCCGTTGTCGGTGACGTCGAGCAGCAGCTCGTCGCCAGCGCGGCGGACGTGCACCTCGGCCCGGGTCGCACCGGCGTGCCGCAGCACGTTGGTCAGCGACTCCTGCACGATCCGGTACGCCGCGACGTCGATCTCCGGCGGCAGCTCGGCGCCGTCCTCGGCCGGATCGGGCAGCCGCGCGGACACCTCGACGCCGCCGGCCCGGATGCGTTCGAGCAGCACCTCGACCTCGGCCAGCCCGGGCACCGGCCGGCGCGGCGCCTCGTCGCTGACCGGGCTGCGCAGCTCCTGCAGCTCCGCGCGCAGGCCGTCGAGCGAGGCGCGGCTGGTGTCGCGGATGGCCTCCAGCGCCTCGCGGACCTTCGTCGGGTTGCGGTCGAGCACGTGCAGCGCGACGCCGGCCTGCATGGCGATGACGGCGAGCCCGTGCCCGACGGAGTCGTGCAGCTCTTGGGCCATGCGCAGCCGCTCCTCCGACACCGCGCGCCGCGCCAGCGCCGCCCGCACGTCCTCCTGCGACTCGCGCCGGGTCCGCAGCGCGGCGCCGACGGCGACCGGTGCGGCGAACGCGGCCATGGAGGCGATCCCCCAGCCCGTCACCTGCCGCCACAGGTCGGAGCCGGACTCGTCGACGATCCGCACCATCGACACGGCGAACATCAGCACGTAGTAGCCGCCGACCCACCGCAGCGCCTCCCGCAGCGGCAGCGACGAGCCGGCCGTGTAACAGACGACGACGATGGTGAACATGATCGGGCCGTAGGCGTAGCCCACCACCAGGTAGGTCAGCACGGCCGCCCCGCTGACGACGAGCACCCCGCGCGGATAGCGCCGCCGCCACGCCAGCGACACCGTCGCGATCACCACGAGCACGTAGGTGAACGGCTCCGGGTCGCGGCTCCACTCCTGTCCCTCGGTGGCCGCGTGCGTCCCGCCGATGCCCACGAACAGCAACAGCAGCGCGAGCGCGGCATCCTGCGCCCACACGTTGACACGGTCGGTCCACTTCACGCCTCCGACCATAGGCGCCGGCGGCGTGCCAGGCATCGATCCTCGGGCGTAACCGCGTACGTCGATCTGCGTACACGCGATGCCGCTCCCGGCACGACGCGGGCGACGGCCGGCCGGCGAGAGCGTTGAGCCATGACGAACACCATCGTGGTCACCGACAGGTTGACCAAGCGCTACGGCGAACGGCTCGCCGTGAGCGACGTGAGCCTCACCGTCCGCAGCGGCGAGGTGTACGGCTTCCTCGGACCGAACGGAGCCGGCAAGACGACCACGCTGCGCATGCTGCTCGGCCTGGTCCGTCCCACCAGTGGGAGCGCGACCGTCCTCGGCCACGGGCCGGGCGAGCCGGGCGCCGTCGCCCGCACGGGCGCGCTGATCGAAGGACCCGGCTTCTACCCGTACCTCTCCGGGCGCGACAACCTGCGCGTGATGGCCCGCTACCAGCGGGTGCCGGACCGCGCGGTGGAGTCGGCCCTGCAGCGGGTCGACCTGGCCGAGCGTGGCGACGACGCGTTCAAGTCCTACTCACTGGGCATGAAGCAGCGGCTGGGCGTCGCGTCGGCGCTGCTTGGCGAGCCGGACCTGCTGGTGCTCGACGAGCCCACCAACGGCCTGGACCCCGGCGGCATGGCCGACATGCGCCGGCTCATCGTCGACCTGGCCGGTCAGGGCCAGACGGTGATGCTGTCCAGCCACCTGCTCAGCGAGGTCCAGGAGATCTGCGACCGGGTCGGTGTGATCGCCGGCGGGCGACTGCTCGCCGAGAGCACCGTCGCCGACCTGCGTGGCGGCAGCACCCTGCTGGTCCGCGCGGATCCCGTCGACCAGGCCCTGGCCGTGGCGATGCGGGTGGCCGGTGACGACGCGGTCCAGCTGCTCGACGACGGTCTGAGCCTCGAGCTCGGCGAGGACTGGGCACCGGAGCTGGCCCGGGCGCTGGTCGGTGCCGGCGTCGACATCCGTGAGATCCGGCCGTCCGAGCGGTCGCTGGAGGACGTCTTCTTCGAGATGACCGGCGACGCCGCCGGACCCGGTGTGGGCGCCGCGGCGCCCGTGGAGGAGGAACGATGAGCACGACGACGACGGAGGTGGCGGCCGTGACGACCGCACCAGGCAGGACCGGACGACGGACCGTCCCCGGACCGCTCGCCGGCATGGCCGCGAGCGCTCGCGCGGAGCTGCTGCGGCTGCGTGCGTGGCCCGCGGTGTGGGTCATGGTGAGCGTCTGGCTGCTACTGAACCTCACCTTCACCTATGTGTTCAACTACGTCGCCTACGCGACCGGCTCGACCAGCTTCGCCACCGAGGGCGTGGCGTCGGACAGCCTGCTGGCTGAGCTGATGCCGTCGGCGATCCCGCAGATCTTCACTGGCGGGATGCCGATGTTCGGCGGCGCGATCATGTTCATCCTCGGCGCGCTGGCCACCGGCAGCGGCTTCGGCTGGGGCACTTGGAAGACCGTGCTGACGCAGGGGCCGGGCCGGCTGGCCGCATTCGGCGGGACGCTGGCCGCGGTGGCCACGATTGTGACCGGGGTGGTCGCCGCGACGCTCGCCATCGACGTCGCCGCCTCCGTGCTCATCGCGTCCGCAGAGGGGCAGTCGATCGTGTGGCCGTCGCTGGGCGCCCTCGCCGAGTCGGTCGGCGCCGGCCTGCTCATCAGCGGCATGTGGGCGGCCGGCGGTGTCCTGGTCGGGGTGCTGACCCGCAGCCCGGCGCTCGCGGTGGGCCTGGGCCTGGTGTGGTCGCTGGTGGTCGAGAACCTGCTGCGCGGCGTCGGCAACCTGCTCAGCGGCGTCGAGTACGTCACGAACGTGCTGCCGGGCACCGCAAGCGGGTCGCTGGCCGGTGCACTCGGCGCCGCGAACGAGCCCGACGGCGACGGTACGCCCGGGGTGCTGACCGTGCTCGACGGCGGACCGGCCGCGCTGCTCACGGCCGCCTACCTGGTGGCGTTCGTTGTCGTCGCCGCCGTCCTCATGAGGCGCCGAGACGTCGCCTGACGCTGCTGCTTGATCATCGGCAATCGGCCCCGTGATCGCGGGGTCGATCGCCGATGCTCAGGTGAGCGAGAAGGCAGCCGCCGGACGGAGATGATCCTGACCCTGTCGGAGCGATGCGGAGACTTTTTCAACTCTGCGGGCCGCGGCCGCTCCAGGTCCAGGCGTAGGCGCCGTCGTCGCTGGTCTGGCCGGCCTCGCCGATCTCCAGCGGCCGGAACGTGTCGACCATGACCGCGAGCTCGTCGAAGTAGTCCTTGCCCAGCGACCGCTCGACCGCGGCCGGCTGCGGGCCGTGCGAGTGCCCGCCCGGATGCAGCGTGATCGAGCCCTGCCCGATCCCCGAGCCCTTGCGCGCCTCGTAGTCCCCGCCGCAGTAGAACATGACCTCGTCGGAGTCGACGTTGGAGTGGAAGTACGGCACCGGCACCGCCAGCGGGTGGTAGTCGACCTTGCGCGGCACGAAGTTGCAGATGACGAAGTTGTAGCCCTCGAACACCTGGTGCACCGGCGGCGGCTGATGGATCCGCCCGGTGATCGGCTCGAAGTCGGCGACGTTGAACGTGTACGGGTACAGGCACCCGTCCCAGCCGACCACGTCGAACGGGTGCGTCGGGTAGGTGACGACACTGCCCACCAGCCCGGACGGGCCGTGCCCGCGATGCTTGGTGAACACCTCGACATCGGCCTGCTCCACCAGGTGCGGCTCGGCCGGCGCGGTCAGGTCGCGCTCGCAGTACGGCGCGTGCTCGAGGAACTGCCCATACCGCGACAGGTACCGCTTCGGCGGCGCGATGTGCGAGTTGGCCTCCACCACGTAGGCCCGCAGCGGCCCGTCCCCGGTGGGCACCCACCGGTGCACGGTGGCCCGCGGGATGATCGCGTAATCACCCTGGCGCACGTGGAGCAGCCCGAACATCGTCTCCAGCCTCGCCTCACCGTCCTCGACATAGACGCACTCGTCGCCGATCGCGTTGCGATACAGCGGCGAGGACTCCCCCGCGGCCACGTAGGCGATGCGCACATCGCCGTTGCCCAGCAGCAGCCGCCGCCCGGTCACCACGTCGGCGGCCTTCCAGTCGTTGCCGGGGAACAACTCGTGCGGCCTCAGATGCATCGGCTTGAGCGGATGGTTGGGCACGGTGCGCGCGTCGGGCAGCTCCCAGACCCGCGAGTCCACGATGGCCGACGGCACACCCACGTGATAGAGCAGGGAGGAATCCGACGAGAACCCCTCCTCGCCCATCAGCTCCTCCCGGTACAGACCGCCGTCGGGCCGGCGGAACTGGGTGTGCCGCTTCGGCGGGATCTCGCCCACACTGCGATAGAACATCTGCCGTTCACCTTCTCTGGTGAGCTGGTGCTGGTTCGCGGTTCGCTGGCATGTGCCGATTATCGGACACACTTGCCCGCATATCGACCAGCGTCGAGGATGAACGCAGTGGTGTCAAGGACGGTCGGGACCACCGGCCGGCGCTGGCGCCGCGCAGGAGAGGATGCGCACATGGAGACGATCCCCGCGATCTTCGACCGGCTCGTCGACGACGCCGCCGTCTTCCCGCCGGGCAACCTGCCGCTGCCCGACGCCGTCGCCGCTCATGGTGGCCACCGCACGGCGTGGTACGCGGGACTCGTCGGGCCGCTGCTGTGCCCGTCATCGGCTCTCGACGAGCTGGGCGCCCTGGTGCGCGACCAGCCGGAACCGCTCGGCGTCGCCGTCGTCGTCGACGCCGGGACCGGCGGCATCCTGGAGGCGGTCGACACCGTCGCGCACGACGGCCAGCTGGTGCTGCGCGGGGTCGAGGTGCCGCTGCGCGGGTCGCCGCCGGGCGAGACGGCGCGGCGCACCGTCGCCGCCCTCGACGCCGCCCTCGGCGGCCCGGACGACGACGAGCCCGCCTACGTCGAGGTGCCCCGCGAGCCCGGGTGGGAGAACGCCTTGGACGTCATCGCCGAGTCCGGCTACCGGGCCAAGCTGCGCACCGGCGGCGCCGAACCCGACGCCGTCCCGTCGCCGGCCGAGGTCACCGCGTTCGTGCTGGCCTGCCTCGACCGCGGCATCGCCATGAAGTTCACCGCCGGGCTCCACCACGCGGTCCGCGGACCGCGCGCCGGCGGCGTCGTCGAGCACGGATTCCTCAACGTGCTGCTGGGCGTCGCCACGGCGCTGGATGGCGGCGAGCCCCGCGACGTCGAGGCAGCGCTCTCGGTCGACGACGGCGCCCGGCTCGCCGCCGCGGTGGGCGACCTCGACGCCGTACGAGCCGCTTCCGCGCGGCGGTGGTTCGCCTCATACGGCTCGTGCAGCATCGCCGAACCGCTGGGCGACCTGATCGCCCTCGGGCTGCTCGCCGGACCCGATAAGGTCACGCGGTGACCTGGCTGGACCTCCCCGACGGCGCCGCGTTCGACGCCTGGACCCTGCCGTACGGCATCTTCTCCACGCCCGGTGAGGAGCCCCGGGTCGGCGTCGCCGTCGGCGACCACGTGCTCGACCTGGCGCCGCTGGCCGCGACCGGGGGCCTGGACGGGGCACACCTGTTCGCCCAGCCCACCCTCAACCCGTTCCTGGCCGCCGGCCGGCGCGCCTGGGACGCCGTGCGCGGCTGGCTGCTCGAGCTGGTCACCGGCGAGCCGCACCGCGACCTCGTCGAGCCGCATCTCGTACCCGTGCGCGACGTGAAGCTGCGCCGGCCCTTCGACGTCGGCGACTACGTCGACTTCTACGCCTCGCAGACGCACGCCGAGAACGTCGGGCAGCTCTTCCGCCCCAACTCTCCCGGGCTGCCCGCGGCGTGGCGGCACCTGCCCATCGGCTACCACGGCCGCGCCGGCACCGTCGTCGTCTCCGGGACCCCGGTGACCCGCCCGTCCGGACTTCGCCGCATAGGACCGCCGGCCGACGGACGGGTCGAGCACGGACCGTCGCTGCGGCTGGACATCGAGGTCGAGGCCGGCTTCGTCGTCGGCACGCCGTCGCGGCTGGGTGCACCGGTCCCCGTCGCCGACTTCACCGAGCACGTCTTCGGGATGGTGCTGGTCAACGACTGGTCCGCACGCGACATCCAGGCCTTCGAGTACGTGCCGCTCGGCCCGTTCCTGGGCAAGTCGTTCGCGACGTCCATCTCACCGTGGGTGGTGCCCCTGGACGCCCTCTCGCACGCACGGGTCGACCCGCCGCCGCGCGACCCGGAACCGGCGGCGTACCTGCGCGACGCCGATCCGTGGGGCCTGGATTTGGAGTTCACCGTGACCTGGAACGACACGGTCGTGTCGCGGCCCCCGTTCGCCGGCATGTACTGGACGCCCGCGCAGCAGCTCGCGCACCTGACCGCCAACGGCGCCTCGGTCCGCACCGGCGACCTGTTCGCCTCCGGCACCGTCAGCGGGCCGCGTCCCGGCGGCAGCGGCTGCTTTCTGGAGCTGACCTGGAACGGCGCCGAGCCGGTCGCCCTGGCCGACGGCTCGAGCCGCTCGTTCCTCGAGGACGGCGACACCGTGACCATCAGCGCCACCGCCGCCGGCCCCGACGACACCCGCATCCACCTCGGCGCTGTGACGGGCCAGATCACCCCGCCCCGCTCCCATGATCATTAACGATCTCGGGGGTCATAGCACCCGAAATCGTTGATGATCATGGGTATCCACAGGGCGAAGATTGGTGCTGGCGCTCCGCCGCGGCGTCGGTCACGCTCGACGGCATGTCCTCGCTCGACGACCTCGCGGCACGGCAGCACGGCATCGTCAGCCGCGCCCAGGCGCTGGAGCACGGCCTGACGGACGACGCGCTGAAGTGGCTCGTCGAGTCTGGCCGCTGGAATCGCGTTCACACAGCCGTCTACGCCACCGTCACCGGTCCGCTGACGTTCGAGGCACAGGTGTGGGCGGCGATCCTGCGGGCTGGCCGTGGCGCCGTCGCCAGCCACCGGACCGCCGCCTATCTCGACGGCATCTGCGACGATCCCGGCCCAACCGTGCACGTCACCGCTCCCGCGGACCGCCATGTGCGCAGCAAGGTCCAGGTCGTTCGCGTGCACTACGCCCACCGGCTCCCGGTCACCCGGCATCCCACGAGGCTCCCACCGCGAACTCGTGTGGAAGAGACCGTTTTGGACCTCGTCGACTCCGCACCCCATCCGCGTGAGGCCGAGGGCTGGGTGACCTCGGCCGGCCAGCGCCGGACCACGACACCGGAGCGGCTGGCCGACGCGCTTGGACGGCGAAAGAAGATCCGCGGGCGACCGATGCTGGAGGCGATGCTCACCGATGTCGCCTCCGGTGCCCAGTCGCCATTGGAGCTGCGTCACCTGCGCCGGGTCGAAAGGGCGCACGGACTGCCCGTGGGCACCCGGCAACGGCGTGTCGCCGGCGGCCGCGCGATCTGGATCGACGTCGACTACGAGCCGTACTCGGTCCGCGTCGAGCTCGACGGCCGCGTCGGCCATGCCGGCGATGGACGGTTCCGCGACCGCCGACGCGACAATCGCGCCACCGTCCAGGGCCACGCGACGCTTCGCTACGGTCACGCCGACGTGTTCGGCGACCCGTGCGGCGTCGCGCTCGAGCAGGCGGCGGTGCTCCGAACCCGCGGCTGGACCGGGACCCGGCGCCCGTGCGGCCCCACGTGCGTCGCCTCCTCCTTCCCATGATCATCAACGATCTCGGGGGTCATAGCACCCGAGATCGTTGATGATCATGGGGCGGTGGGCGGGTGCGCGGTGGGCCGCGGGGTTATGGGTGGGCGGCGTGCTCGTGCTCGACGTGGCCCATGGGCTCGATCTGGAACGTGCTGTGCTCGATGTCGAAATGGCCGGCGAGGCAGCGGTGCAGGCCGTCGAGGACGGAGTCGGCGCCGCACCCGGGCTCGGCGGACTCGGCGATGACGACGTGCGCCGACAGCACCGGGACGCCGCTGGTGATGGTCCACGCGTGCAGGTCGTGGACGTCGACGACGCCGGGGGCTTCCAGCATGTGCCGGCGGACGTCCTCGAGGTCGACGCCCTTGGGCGTCGCCTCCAGCAGCACGTCCAGCACGTCGCGTAGCAGCAGCCACGCCCGCGGCAGGATCATCAGCCCGATCAGCACCGAGGCCGCCGCGTCGGCGCGGACCCAGCCGGTGGTCATGATGACCACGGCGGCGCCCACGACGGCGACCGAGCCGAGAGTGTCGCCCAGGACCTCCAGATAGGCGCCGCGCACGTTGAGGCTGTGCCGCTGGCCCGAGCGCAGGAGCAGCAGCCCGCCGAGGTTGCCGGCCAGGCCGACCACGGCGACGGCCAGCATGATGCCGGTCTCGATCTCGCCGGGGTCGGCCAGCCGGCGCACGCCGACGACGATGGCCAGCACCCCGATGACCGCCACCACGACGCCGTTGGTCAGCGCCGCCAGGATCTCCGCGCGCTGCCAGCCGAACGTTCGCGCGGTGCTCGCCGGCCGGGCCGCGACGGTGGTGGCGAGCAGCGCCAGCGCGACGCCGAGCCCGTCGGCCAGCATGTGGCCGGCGTCGGCGAACAGCGCGAGCGAGCCGGAGATCAGCGCGCCGACCACCTCGACGGCCATGATGACCACCAGGATGGCCAGGACGGCGACCATCCGGCGACGGTGGGCGTACGACGCGGTGCCCCGCGGCATGCCGTGCCCGTGACCGTGGCCCATCAGTGCGGCCTGCCCGGACGGGTGGCGGGCGCGTCGACGTCCGGCCGGGCGCGGTGCCCGGACTCGGCATGTGCCGCGTCACCGTGCCCGGCGTCTGCTGGCGACGTCGCCTCCGGACGGTGCCGCTCGGGACACAGCCGCGCCGGGACCCCGTCGGCGGCCAGGACGTCCTCGGCTGCGGCCATCAGCCGCCACAATTCCGGCCTCGTGAGGGCGTAGAAGGTCGAGCGCCCGTGCGGGTGCGGCTCCACCAGCCCGGCGTTGCGCAGCGACGACAGGTGACCGGAGACCGTCGACTGCGCCAGCCCCAGCTCCGCGGTGAGGTCGACGACACGCCGCTCGCCGTCGCCGAGGAGCCGCACGATGGCCAGCCGCGCCGGGTCGGCCAGGCTGTGGAACAGCTGGACGGCGGCGGCGTCGACGGACGTCCGATTCATCGTCATACGCCGATGATAGCGCGTGCCGCCGATGTCTGCCGAGCAGCCCCGCTCAGAGCGCCGGCGTCGCCTGGCCGGACGCGGCGCCGCCGGCCAACTCGGCGACCTGGGTGCACGAGGCCGAACGGGTCGAACCCCATCCGGAGCTGAAGGCGAGACCCACTGGAACACTGGCCGGATGGCGATGAGCGGGTTCGGCGTGACGGAGTTCCAGCTGGTCCTGCTCCGGCGGATGCAGGACTACCAGCCGGAGCTCGTCGAGCAGGCGCGCGAGCGACTGGGTGTCACCCGCACCGAACAGCGGCAGGCGAACGCGTTCTGGCAGTCGGTCGAGCGGTCGCGCCGGGTGCCCCGCGGCCTACGGCGCTACCGCCTCGTTCTGGGTGAGCCGGTGGGCGAGAGCGAGGTGCTGATCGGTGACCTGCCGTGCCGGCTGTTCCACTGGTACCTGCCGCTCTGGCCGGACCTGCGCTGGGAGGTGCTGACCGGCGCGAACGGAAGCGTCGTGAACGGCTGGCTGGCCAGGGAGCGCGGCGGTGCCGTGCCCCAGCTGCCCGCGGACGGGCAGCTGGAGCCGTGGTCGTGCGTCGTCGGTGACGTCGAGCAGACGTACGCGGACATCCGGCACCTCGAGGGCGACGCGCCCAGCCGGTGGCTCGTCGCCTACACCGCGCCCGGCGGCGAACCGCGGCTGGCGCGCTTCGTGTACGGGCTGGTGCAGACCGCCGACACACTGCCTCGGCCTCGACGCGACATGTAGACGTCGAATGCCTTGTAGAGCAGGCGATTCAGCGGCAGGTCCCATTCGCCGAGGTACTCCACGGCGTGACCGCCGGTGCCGACCTTGAACTGGATCAGGCCGAGGTGCGGGTCGTTCTCGTCCACGGTGGTGGTGATACCGCGCAGGTTGTAGACCGCGCAGCCGGCGGCCAGTGCGTCAGTGATCATCTTCCACTGCACGGCGTTGGATCCGCGTACCTCCCGCTTGGCAGTGGTGGAGGCGCCGTAGCTGTACCAGGCGTGTACTCCGACCCGGACCCAGGTCGTGGCGGCGACGAGGTCACCGTCGTGGTGGGCGAGGTAGAGCCGGATCCGGTCCTCGTCCTCGGCCAGCAGCGCCTCGAACATGGTCTGGAAGTAGCGCAACGGCCGCGGGGTGAAGTGATCACGTTTCGCGGTCTCGACGTAGATCCGATGGAAGTCGGGTAGGTCCTCGACGCCGCCCTTGGTCACGATGACGCCCGCCCTGGTGGCCTTCTTGATGTTGCGCCGCCAGAGCTGGTTCATCCCCTGGAGGAGTTGCTCTTCGCCCTTGCCGGCCAGCGGGAGCTGGAAGACCCAGCGCGGCTGCCCGGCGGAGAATCCTTCGTCGTCGTCTTTCGGCGGACGCCACCCCAGGTACCGGAGCTGGTTGTGTGCCCGGGTGGCGGCGCGGTTCAGCGTGTCCGGTGGTAGGTCGCTGAGCTTGGTGACTGTCGGGTCGGCGATCGCGGACTTGATCGTCGCAGCGCTCCAGGTGCGGGCCACCGCCGGCGTCCCGATGCGTACGGCGAAGGCACCGGAGCGCTTCAGGTGCATCACCATCGGTTCGAGCCAGCCGGCCAGATCGTTCGAGGCCCAGTCGATCGTCGGTCCCTCGGGCAGGTAGGCCAGCGCCTTCTTGATCTTGGGCAGCCAGCGATACAGCACGAGGCCCGCGCCGACCAGCCGGTCGTGGCCGTCGAACCAGCCCAGCGACTCCGATCCCCACTCATTCTTCACCGCGGCCCAGGCCGGGGTCTGCAGGAAGCTCACCGAGGGTTGGGTCGCGTTGAACGCGACGTGCTCACTCGCCGTGATGGTCCGAACCCGAAAAGCCATGCTCACGCCGGTCGACCGGCCAGCGCATCACGGCGTCCGGCCAGGTGATCCCGTTCGGCCGCGTACGCAGCTCCTCCTGTGGGTCGGGGAGGTGGCGCGGAAGAGGGTTCGTCGCCGACGATCAACACGAGCATGCGCTCGATGTTCCGAGCCGGGACATATCGTCGGCATATCGAAAACCGCATACGTGCCGACAACACCAGGCAGCCTTGACTGCAGGCGTGAGCTACAGCGAGCAAGCACGAACAGCGTCGCGCCGGAACCGGCCGCTGGTGTCCTCGTCCTCCTCGGCCGCATCCGACCACCATGGCGAACATCGCGCGGCAGCCGGCGCCGCGCCAAGAATGAGAATCACCATCTATGGATGCGGGCAGGACGAGGCCGTCCTGTTCCGGGAGATGGCACCTCGCTTCGACGTCGTTCCAACCATCACAGATGCAGCGGTATCCGAAGCCAATATCGACCTGGCGTCCGGAAACCGCTGCATCAGCGTCGGCCACAAGACTCGGATCACGAATTCCACACTTCTTGCGCTCGGCCGGGCCGGCGTAGCGTATGTCTCCACGAGAAGCATCGGCTACAACCATATCGATGTGAAATACGCAGAGAGTGTCGGCATCTCGGTCGAGAACGTCGCCTATTCGCCCGACAGCGTGGCTGACTACACACTGATGCTGATGCTGATGGCGGTCCGGAATGCAAAATCGGTCATCCGCCGAGCGGACGTTCATGATTACAGGTTGAATGACGCACCCGGGCGGGAATTGCGCGATCTGACCATCGGGGTCATCGGAACAGGGCGCATCGGCGCAGCGGTCATGGACAGATTGCGGGCTTTCGGCTGCCGCATGTTGGCTTATGACAAACGACCCACGACTTCGGCCGATTACGTTACCCTCGATGAATTGCTACGGCGAAGCGATATTGTAACGCTCCACACGCCGCTCAACGCGGACACTCACCATCTCTTGAATCGTCGACGCATCGGGCAGCTGAAGAACGGCGCGTTCATCATCAATACCGGACGCGGTTCGCTTCTCGACACCGAGGCCCTCGTTCCGGCGTTGGAAAGCGGCCGACTGGGCGGTGCGGCGTTGGATGTCCTCGAGGGTGAGGAAGGGATATTCTACGCCGACTGCAGGAACAAACCCATCGGAAGCAAGCAGCTGTTGCGGCTGCAAGACCTGCCGAATGTGCTCATCAGCCCACACACCGCCTATTACACGGACCATGCCCTGAGCGACGCTGTTGAAAACTCCATCCTCAATTGCCTTACCTTCGAAAGCGGAAATCAGCATGGATAGGTTGAGAATCGCAGTCATATTCGGCGGCTGCTCCGAAGAGCATCCCATCTCCGTCAAATCCGCGCAAGAGGTCGCAAAGAACCTCGACAGCGACAAGTACGAACCGTTCTACATCGGGATCACGAAGAGCGGAGCCTGGAAGCTCTGTGACGGCCCCGACACGAACTGGGAGAACGGCAGTTGCCGTCCAGCCGTCCTGTCGCCGGACAGAAGCGCACCCGGATTGCTTGTTCTGGAACACGGGAAATACGAGACGATCAGCCTGGACCTGGTGCTGCCCGTCCTGCACGGCAAGCTCGGCGAGGATGGTGCGATCCAGGGTCTGCTCGAGCTCTCCGGCATCCCCTACGTAGGCTGCGATGTCCAGAGTTCTGCCCTGTGCATGGACAAATCCCTTGCGTACATGGTCGCTCGAAGTGCGGGAATCGCCACACCGAACTTCTGGACCGTCACGTCGAACGAAGACATCGACCCCGACCGGCTTTCCTATCCCGTCTTCGTGAAGCCGGCCCGTTCGGGGTCGTCGTTCGGCGTCAGCAAGGTATCCCAAAAGGAAGAATTGCTGAGTGCGGTGGACACCGCACGCCAGTATGACGCGAAGGTGTTGATCGAAGAGGCTGTCGTCGGCAGCGAGGTCGGATGTGCCGTCCTGGGAAACGATCTGGAGCTGACCGCGGGCGAGGTAGATCGAATTGCTCTGTCTCATGGCTTTTTCAGAATTCATCAGGAAAGTGAGCCCGAAAGCGGTTCCGAAAACTCGACACCAATCGTCCCCGCGGACATCTCGGCAGAGGCACGCTCGCTCGTCCAGGAGACGGCGAAGGTCGTGTACCGCGCCCTGGGTTGCCGGGGGTTGTCGCGGGTGGACATGTTCCTCACGGAGGACGGAACCGTAGTCCTCAACGAGGTCAATACTCTGCCTGGCATGACCTCGTACAGCCGTTACCCGAGAATGATGGCAGCCGCGGGGTTGCAGCTTGCCGACGTGATCGACCGGATGGTGTCGTTCGCATTGGACGGAAAAGACGATGAACGCTGATTTCGTCTTTGTGGACGAGTTCGTACCCGGAATACGCTGGGATGCCAAGTACGCGACGTGGGACAACTTCACCGGAACACCGGTGGACGGGTACCAGGCAAATCGAATCGTCGGCACGAGGGCTCTGTGCGCAGCCCTGGAGAGCGCGCGAGAAGAGGCCGAATCCCTCGGCTTCGGCTTGGTTCTCTGGGATGGTTATCGCCCTCGACGCGCCGTCGATCGGTTTCTGCGCTGGTCGAAGCAGCCGGAGGACGGCCGGACGAAGCTACGACACTATCCGAACATCGACCGGGCCGAGATGTTCGAAAAAGGATATGTGGCCACTGAGTCGGGCCACAGTCGGGGCAGCACCGTCGACTTGACGCTCTATCACCTGGCTACCGGTGAGCTCGCACCCATGGGCGGCGACCATGATCTGATGGATTCGATCTCACATCATGGAGCAAGGGGGATCACGCCGGCCGAAGCGAGAAACCGCCAACACCTTTGTTCTGTCATGGAGGCCTGCGGTTTTGATCGGTACGACCACGAGTGGTGGCATTACACACTGAAGGACGAACCCTATCCAGACACCTATTTCGATTTTGCCATCACCTAGACGAGCCGGCCGAGGAAGCGGCCGCGGCGCTACGGGCGACCGGCGTGCAGGTGCTGAGGTTAGTGAGGTGTGCCTCGCCGGTGGAGTCGTGTCTGGCCCTGATCATCAACCGGTGGCGACGTCATGGTGTCGCCACCGGTTGATGATCATGGATGGCGCTCGCCCGCATCCCGAGCGTGCTGGTCACTGCTGCATCCTCGGATCGTGCGTAGGGTCGGCATACATGGGCGGGCAGCCGTGATCGATCGCTTCGGGGCGCAGTTCGTAGTGCCAGGGTTCGTTTCTGTAGATCTGGCACAACCCGTAGTCGGCGCCGTGCTCGGACAGCCACGCCGTGGCATCGGAGGGCCCGATGTCGATCGCGTGCCCCGCCACGTGGGGAGAGGTGTCGGGGGTGGCCACCCATCGGGCGGCCTCCTCTTCCGAGCCGTACTTCGCAACCGCCTCACGGAGTAGTCGCTCCTGGTACGCAGGGGTTCGCCAGCCACTGTTGACGATGAACTCGACCCCGTGGTCCGCGGCATCAGCGGCAGCTCGGCGCAGGGCATCGAGCAGGTCGGGGTCGAGGTTGGCCAGTGCCGGAATGTCGTCGTCGAAGACCGTCACGCCGTCGGGGACGGCACCATCGGCCTCGCCGAGTGCACCATCGCGGTGGCGGTGACGAGTGTCGTCAGGCGATGCGGCCGATGGCGGCGAGGCCGCCGAGGATGGTGGTGGCGCCGGGGAGGGTGGTTCGACCGAGGAGGACGAGGCCGCCCGCGACTGGTAGACGAGGACGCCGGTGAGCGCCGCGCTGATGACGACGAGGGCGGCGAGGGTGGTCGATCGGGTTCGGCGGGCCGTGGTTCGTGCTGATCGGCTGTAGCTCATGCCTGCAGTCAAGGCAGCCGGGTGTTGCCAGCGCGTATGTCGTTTTCGGTATGCCGACGATATGTTCCGGCTCGTAGCATCGAGAACATGCGTGTGTTGATCGTCGAGGACGAACCCTTCCTGGCAGAGGCCATTCGTGATGGCCTACGCCTGGAAGCGATCGCCGCCGACATCGCCGGTGACGGCGACACCGCTCTGGAACTGCTCAGCATCAACGCCTACGACATCGCCGTCCTCGACCGCGACATCCCCGGCCCCACCGGCGACGAGATCGCCAAACGCATCGTCGCCTCCGGCAGCGGCATGCCGATCCTCATGCTCACCGCTGCCGACCGGCTCGACGACAAGGCCTCCGGGTTCGAGCTCGGTGCCGACGACTACCTGACGAAGCCCTTCGACCTCCGAGAGCTCGTGCTCCGTCTCAGAGCACTCGATCGCAGGCGCGCCCACAACAGGCCACCCGTGCGGGAGATCGCGGGCCTGCGGCTGGACCCGTTCCGTCGCGAGGTCTACCGCGACGGCCGCTACGTCGCGCTCACCCGCAAGCAGTTCGCCGTGCTCGAAGTCCTCGTCACCGCCGAAGGCGGTGTCATCAGCGCCGAAGAGCTCCTGGAACGGGCGTGGGACGAGAACGCCGACCCGTTCACCAATGCCGTGCGCATCACCGTCTCAGCCCTGCGCAAACGGCTCGGCGAGCCCTGGCTGATCGCCACGGTGCCCGGCGTCGGATACCGCATCGACGCCGAACGTGAGGAACCAAACCATGGATAGGCGGCCAGGGTTGAGCGTCCGTCTCAAGCTCACCCTCAGCTATGCCGGGTTCCTCATGCTCGCGGGTGCCTTGCTGCTCGCCGTCGTGTGGGTGTTCCTGCTGCGTTACGTACCCGACGCGATCTACAGCCCCAACCGGTTACCGATGCCCAGCCGCTCCGACCTCGAGCGCGCCTTCGTCCCGAGAGCGACCCAGGCGCTGGCGTTCCTGCTCGTCTTCGGGCTCGTCGGGGGATGGTTCCTCGCCGGACGGATGCTCGCTCCCTTGACGCGCATCACCAACGCCACCCGCAGGGCCGCGAACGGGTCGCTCTCCCACCGGATCGAGTTGGAAGGCCGCAAAGACGAGTTCCGCGAACTCGCCGACGCCTTCGACGCCATGCTCGAGCAGCTCGAAGCACACGTTGCCGAGCAGCAGAGATTCGCGGCCAACGCCTCACACGAACTACGCACCCCGCTGGCGATCACACAGACACTTCTCGACGTCGCCCGCAAGGATCCGAACCGCGACAACGGCGAACTCGTCGAACGCCTCCACTTCGTCAACGCTCGAGCGATCGACCTCACTGAGGCGTTGCTCCTGCTCAGCCGCGCCGACCAACGGTCATTCACCCCAGTACCCGTCGACCTGTCCCTCATAGCGGAAGAAGCCGCCGAGACACTCCTCCCCCTCGCGGAACAGCACGGCGTCGCCATCGAGACCTCCGGGGACATCACCCCCGCCTTCGGCTCACATGCGCTCCTGCTGCAGATGACCACGAACCTCCTGCACAACGCCATCGTCCACAACCTTCCCCAACACGGCACCGTGCAGGTCGACACCGCCACCGGTCCAGGGTCCGTCACGCTCACCGTCGAGAACACCGGCGACATGCTCAGCCCACAGCTGGTCTCGACATTCACCGAACCGTTTCAGCGCGGTACCGCACGCATACGCACCGACCACGCGGGTGTCGGCCTCGGCCTGGCAATCGTCAGAAGCATCGTCCAAGCGCACGACGGAACCCTCACCCTCACCTCCCGCCCCGCTGGCGGACTCCATGTCGCCGTTGAGCTGCCCGCTCCGCCACCACATACAGCCAACTAGCCGGGTACCGCACACCTGGTCACGTGTTGGCCAGCTGGTTGGGGCGGACCACAGAGGTCAGAGGTTCCCGCGGCGCTCCTGTTCGCGCTCGATCGACTCGAACAGCGCCTTGAAGTTGCCCTTGCCGAAGCCCAGCGAGCCGTGTCGTTCGATGAGCTCGTAGAACACGGTGGGCCGGTCGCCGATCGGCTTGGTGAAGATCTGCAGCAGGTAGCCGTCCTCGTCGCGGTCGACAAGGATGCCGCGCTTCTTCAGCTCCTCGACCGGCACGCGGACGGTGCCGATGCGGGCGCGCAGCTCGGGGTCGTCGTAGTAGGCGTCGGGGGTGTCGAGGAACTCCACGCCCTCGGCGCGCATCTGGTCGACCGTCCGGAGGATGTCGCCCGTGGCCAGCGCGATGTGCTGGCAGCCGGCCTCGCCGTAGAACTCCAGGTACTCGTCGATCTGCGACTTCCTCTTCGCCACGGCGGGCTCGTTGAGCGGGAACTTCACGCGGTGGTTGCCGTTGGCCACGACCTTCGACATCAGCGCGGAGTACTCCGTGGCGATGTCGTCGCCGACGAACTCGGCCATGTTCACGAAGCCCATGACCTTGCGATACCAGTCGACCCAGTAGTCCATCCTGCCCAGCTCGACGTTGCCGACGCAGTGGTCGACGGCCTGGAACAGCCGCTTCGGCGCGCCGTCCCGCTTGACGTGCGTCGACGTCCGAGCGACGAAGCCGGGCAGGTATGGGCCGGTGTAGCGAGAGCGGTCGACCAGGCTGTGGCGGGTCTCGCCGTAGGTGGCGATGGCCGCGAGCCGGACGGTCCCGTTCTCGTCGCTGACGTCGTGCGGCTCCTCCAGCACGGTGGCACCCTGCGTGCGGGCGTGCGCGACACACTGGTCGACGTCGGGCACCTCCAGGGCGAGGTCGACGACGCCGTCACCGTGCCGGCGGTGGTGGTCCAGCAGCGGGCTGTCCGGGACGACGCCGCCCTTCAGCACGAACCGCGCCGAGCCGCTCTTGAGCACGAACGCCTTGTGGTCGCGGTTGCCGGTCTCGGGTCCGGAGTACGCGACCAGCTCCATGCCGAACGCCGACTGGTAGAAGTGCGCGGCCTGGGTGGCGTTGCCGACCACGAACACCACGGCGTCCATGGCGGTGACCGGGAACGGGTCCTTGCTCTCGTCGTACTCGACCAGGCCGACCAGCTGTTTGAGCTGCTCGAGGTCGAGGTCGGCGTCGCGCTCTTCGGGGGTCAGGGCGTGATCGGTGGCCGTCATGTCTGGACTCTGCCGTCGTCGCGACCAGGTGGGCAAGTGCCGCGCAACACGGTGGTCACGGTGTACGGTCTGAACACCGTAACCATCATTTCGGTGTGCAGATTGATCAGTCTGCCGAGGAGGCTACAAGCCCATGATCGACGAGCTGGACGCCCGCATCCTCGAGCTGTTCACCCGCGAGCCGCGCATCGGCGTGCTCGAGGCGTCGCGACGGCTCCAGGTCGCCCGCGGCACGGTGCAGGCCCGGCTGGACAAGCTGCGCGACACCGGCGTCATCGCGAGCTTCGCCCCGACGGTCGATCCAGCCGCGCTCGGCTTCCGGGTGACCGCGTTCGCGTCCCTGGACATCCGGCAGGGCGCCCGCGAGTCGGTGGCTGCCCACCTCGGCCGCATCCCCGAGGTGCTCGAGGTGCACACCATCACCGGCCAGGGCGACCTGCTGTGCCGCATCGTCGCTCGCGACAACGACGACCTGCAGCGGGTGATCGACGACCTCGTCGGCGACGACGACATCGTCCGGACCTCGACGTTGATCGCCCTCTCGACCGTCGTGGCGCCGCGCATCCTGCCGCTGGTCGAGTCCGCGGCGTCCACCTGAGCGCCCCACCCCAAGATCAACGCGAGCGGTGCGGGCCGGGGAGAGAGGGCGCGGTCGATGCGACCCGGGTGACCTACTGGCGGGCTGGGTCACCGCACCAGGTGATCAGGGCGGCACGGAGCTCGACGTCGCGGCGCATGATGGGCTTGGTGTCGGTGGCCCACGCGACGTAGCCGTCGGGCCGGACGAGCGTCAGCCCCTGCGACCGGTCCAGCGTGGACACGAGGTCGACCCGGCCGGCCCACGGGTCGACCAGGCCGTGGTGGTCCTGGCCGGTCAGCAGCACGAACCGGCCGGTGCGCAGCTTCTCGTACAGCCGCTCCCGCTCGCCGTCCAGGCCGAGCACCGTCACGTCCGGAACCCGCCGGCCGACGAGCGGATGGTCGCCCCGGGCGCGCGAGTATCCGATGGCCAGGCCGGACACGAACTCGCCGGCCTTGCGCCGCACCGGCCCGATGCGGGCGGCCGCGGCGCCGGCGACGTTGCGGACGGCGCGCAGCGGCGCCGAGCCCATCAACGCCATCCGCAGCAGCGTGCCGCTGCCCTGCACGACGCTCTGCCCGACGGCGTGCCGCTCCTCGTCGTAGGTGTCCAGGAGCGGGTCCGGCGCCCAGCCGTGCACGGTGCCGGCCAGCTTCCAGCTGAGGTTCGCGGCGTCCTGCAGGCTGGTGTTCATGCCCTGCCCGCCGGCCGGCGAGTGCACGTGCGCGGCGTCGCCGGCCAGGAACGCCCGGCCCACCCGGTAGGTCGGAGCCAGCCGCTCATCGCTGTGGAACCGCGACAGCCAGCGCGGGTCGTGCATGCCGTGATCGGTGCCGAGCACCTTCGCGGCGACGGCGCGGATCTCGTCGAGATCGACGGGGTCGTCCTCGGGCCGCTGCAGGTGCCGGTCCCACGCGATGACGCGGTACCACCCGTCGCCGAACGGGGCGATGAACGCGAACCCGTCGTCCCCGGCACCGATCACCAGCACGTCGTCGGGCGGCTCCGCCAGCCGCACGTCGGCGAGCATGACCGAGCGCACGACGGCCTCGCCGGGGAACGGCACGTCCAACGCGCGCCGGATCGTGCTGTCCAGCCCGTCGGCGCCGACGACGTACGAGGCGCGCAGCCGCCGCTCGCCGTCCGGCCCGGCGACGGCGACCTCGACGCCGTCGTCGTCCTGGCTGAGCGCGACGGCCTCGGTCCCGGTGACGAGGTCGGCGCCGGCGGCGCGGGCCCGCCGCTCCAGGACGTCCTCGACGTTGTACTGCGGGGTGACGAGCACGAACGGGAACCGCGTGGGCAGCGCCGACAGGTCCACCTCGATGGAGCCGAACAGGTTCAGCGAGCTGACGCGCGTACCGGACCCGACCACCTGCTCGGCGATGCCCCGGGCGTCGAACGTCTCCAACGTGCGGGCGTGGACGGCGAAGGCCCGGGTCAGCGGCGGGCGCTCGGTGCGCCGCTCGAGCAGCGTGCACGACACCCCCGCCGCGGCCAGGTCACCGGCCAGCAGCAGGCCGGTGGGTCCGCCGCCGACGACCACGACGTCCGACGCGTCACTCATCGTTACCTCCTTGCGGCACCGTACCCGCCGACGGTGCCGATCTACGCGTGGCACCCTTCACACTCGACGTCACCCCAGGTCACGGCGACCGTCGCGCGGACGCCGACTTGCCTCGGACCCCGGGTGTCGCGATTGAATGGGTTCGATGTCCAGTCGAGCCTCCGGCGGCGCGCTCGCCGCGAGCCTGATCACCGCCGCCATCGTCGGCTTCGCCGGCGGTGCCTACGTCGGCGGCCAGCAAGGCGGCGAGGAGCCGGGCTCCTCCGCTTCCACGCCACCCGAAAGCACCACGCCGGTCGGCGAGACCCCCGCAACGCCGACCGAGGAGGCGACCGCCGGCGTCACCCTCTCCGCCGATCCCACGTCCGTCGCCCCCAACGAGGACATCAGCCTCGCGGTGTCGATCGAGCCGGCGGAGGAAGGTGTCGAGCTGCAGATCCAGCGCAGCGTCGACGGCGGCGAGTGGGAGAACTTCCCGAACGTCAACCTCATCACCACCGACGCCAACGGCCAGGGCACGTCGCGGCTCAACTCGCAGCGCGAAGGCGTCAACAGCTTCCGCGTGGTCCGGGTGGACGACGACTCGGTGGTCTCGAACGCGGTCGAAGTCACCATCGGCTGACGCGGGGTGTCAGCGGCGAATGTTTGAATAGGCGCCGATGCCCACTGAAGCCACCCGCCGCGCCTTCGCCGCCTGCCTCGCCGCGGCCGCCGTCGTCGGCTTCGCGGGTGGCGCGGTCATCGGCTCCCAGGGTGGTGACGCCGCACCCGACGGCTCCAGCCGCACCGGCGCGCCTGATGACGCCTCCACCGGTGGCGAAGAACCGCCCGACAGCGGCATCACCCTGGCCGCCGACCCCACCACGCTCCCGCCGCGCGGGATCGTCACGTTCTCCGGCACCATCGCACCCGCCGAGGCCGGCATCCAGGTCAAGCTCCAGCACCGGGTCGGCGAGGGCGAGTGGACCGACTTCCCCAACGCCGACACCCCCATCGCGCCCGTCTCCCGCGCCGACGGCACGTTCGGCGGCTTCGTCTCGCCGGAACAGCTGGGCCCCAACAGCTACCGGGTGGTCCAGGTGGACGACGAGAGCCGCGTCTCCAATGAGGTCGAGATCACCGTCGCGGAGTGACGCCATCACGAAGCGACGCCACCGCGCGTCAGCCGAGCCGGCGCGCCAGCTCGACCGCCGCGCGCACCGTCCGCGGCCCGATGGACTCGGCGTCCAGCTCGCCGAGGGCGATGACACCGACGCTCGCCTCGACTCCGGCCACGGCCGGCACCGGGGCCGCCACGCCGCTGGCCCCCGTCTGGAGCTCACCGGTGGTGGCGACGAAGCCCGGCGCCTCGGCCCGGACGTCGCCTGACCGGCCGGCGAGGATGGCCCGCCCGGCCGCACCTCGCTCGAGCGGATGACGGGTGCCGACCCGGTACGCCACGTGGTAGTCGGTCCGCGTCGGCTCGACCACCGCGACGGCCAGCGCCTCGACCCCGTCGGCGATGGTGAGGTGAGCGGTGGCGCCGACGTCCTCGGCGAGCGAGCGCAGCACCGGCTGGGCCACCTGCCGCAGCAGCGGGTGCACGCTGCTGGCCAGCGTCAGTGCCGCGAAGCCGACGCAGAACCGGCCGCCGGCGACCCGGCGCACGAGGCCGTGCTGCTCCAGCGTCGCGAGGAGCCGGTAGACGATGGTGCGGTTGACGCCGAGCACACCCGAAGCCTCGGCGACGGTGAGACCGCTGCTGGACCCGGCCAGGACCTCGAGCAGGCGCAGGCCGCGATCGAGGGTCTGCGAGATCTCCACCACGGGCCCAACCATAGAGCTTCCCGGCGCGCGACCTCAGCGGCCGCATTCGCGCGTACTGTGGCTCGCAGATGTCATCCGTGCCTCGTGGAAAGGTCGGTCCGTCGATGAAGAAGCTGATCAACTCGCCCGACACGGTCGTCACCGACGCACTGCGCGGCCTGGCCGCCGCACACCCCTCGCTCGAGGTCGACGTCGAGAACAGGGTCATCTCGCTGGCGGGCGGTCCACGGCAGGGCAAGGTCGGCCTGGTCTCCGGTGGAGGTTCCGGCCACGAGCCGCTGCACGGCGGCTACGTCGGCTACGGCATGCTCGACGCCGCCGCGCCGGGCGAGGTCTACACCTCACCGGTTCCCGATCAGATCCTGCTGGCCACGCAGCGCGCGGACGCCGGAGCGGGTGTGCTCCACATCGTCAAGAACTACACCGGCGACGTGCTCAACTTCCGGATGGCAGCGGAACTGGCCGAGGACGAGGACATCCGCGTGGTCAGCGTCGTCACCAACGACGACGCCGCGGTCGAGGACTCCACCTACACAGCCGGTCGGCGCGGCGTCGGCGGCACCGTGTTCGTGGAGAAGATCGCCGGTGCCGCCGCCGAGGGGGGCGCCGACCTCGACGCCGTCGCCGCCGTCGCCACGCGCGTCAACGAGCGCACCCGGTCCTTCGCCATCGCCCTGCACGCCGGCACCGTTCCGGCGGCCGGCAAGCCCGGCTTCGCGCTGGAGGAGAACGAGGTCGAGCTGGGCGTCGGCATCCACGGCGAGCCCGGCCGCGAGCGCGGCTCGATGGCGCCGATGAACGAGCTGATCGCCTATGCGCTCGACGTCATCCACGCCGACCTGCCGGTCTCGGGCAACCTGCTGGTCATGCTGAACGGTCAGGGCGCCACCCCGCTGATCGAGCTGTACGGCGCGTTCGCTGAGGCCACAGCCTGGATCGAGGGCCACGGTGCGACGGTCGCCCGCAGCCTGGTCGGCAACTACATCACCAGCCTCGACCAGTCCGGTTTCTCGGTCACGCTCACCCAGCTCGACGACGAACTGTTGCGGCTGTGGGATGCGCCGGTGTCCACGCCCGCGCTGCGCTGGGGACGGTGAGCATGGGATTCGACACCGAGACCGCCGTCGCCTGGATCGACACGGCCGCGACGGTGGTCAAGGCCGACGAGGCCCGGCTCACCGCGCTGGACGCGGCCATCGGCGACGGCGACCACGGCGCCAACCTGGTGCGTGGCCTGACTGCCGCCGTGGCCGGGATCGCGGAGAAGGAGCCCAGCACTCCGGGCGAGGTGCTGGTGGTCGCCGGGCGCGGCATCGTCGCCAAGACCGGCGGCGCCTCGGGGCCGCTGTACGGCAGCGCGCTGCGCCGGGCCGGCAAGGCCCTCGGCGACACCACCGACGCCGACGCCGTGCAGCTCGGCGCCGCGCTGGAGGCGATGCTGACCGCCATCGTCGAGCTGGGCAGCGCGGCCGAGGGCGACAAGACGATGGTCGATGCGCTCGGTCCTGCCGTGCGAGCCTTCAACGACCTGGCCGCCGACGGCGCCTCGCTGCCGGCCGCCGCGCTCGCGGCGGCCGATGCGGCCGAGGCCGGGCTGGCGGCCACCATTCCGCTGCAGGCACGCAAGGGCCGCGCCAGCTACCTCGGCCCGCGCAGTGTCGGCCACGAGGACCCCGGCGCGGCGTCGACGGCGCTGCTGCTCCGCGCGTTGGCGGAGGTCACGGCGTGACGGTGGGCATTGTCCTCGTCTCGCACAGCTCGGCCCTGGCCGGCGCCGTCGCGGAGCTCGCCGGCGAGCTGGCCGGGCCCGAGGTCGCCGTCCGCCCCGCCGGCGGCACCGACGACGGGCGGTTCGGCACCAGCATCGAGCTCATCGCCGCGGCCGTCCGCTCGGCCGAAAGCGGCGACGGAGTGTGCGTGATCATGGACATGGGAAGCTCCGTCCTCACCGCGAAGACGCTCCTCGTCGACCTCGAGGACGAGGACGACCCGCCCCGCGTCCGCCTCGCCGACGCCCCGTTCACCGAGGGCGCGGTGGCGGCCGCGGTCCTGGCCTCCACCGGGCAGGACCTCGACGCCGTCGTCGACTCCGCCGAAGGCGCCTGGTCGATGCGCAAGCTCTGATTGCCGGGGTCTCGCCGCCGCCGCCGCGTTGCATTGGCCCGGCACGACTCAGCAGACTGTGCGGCGCCCCGCGGTGATCATCAACGATCGGCGACACCACCAGGACTTCTGGTGCTCTACCCCCTGGTGATGGGCGTCAGCGGTCGGACGACGAGCCTCATCCCTGGACCGAGCGGGTTGAGCCGGAGGTCGTCTTCCGCACCGTCCGCTCCGGCGTGGTCCGGCGGGTCGACCAGGTCTCGCAACGGTGGGTCGACGCCGGCCGGCACACCCGACGGCAGCGCCAGGACGTCCTGGTCGCCGCCGCCCGCTCCCACGGGGAGTTCTGAGGAGGCGGCCCGCGCGGACAGTGTCAGAACTGGGCTTCCTCCGTCGAGCCCTTCAGCGCGAGGGTGTCGCTGTCGGGGTTGAGCGCGGTGGAGACCATGTCGAAGTAGCCGGTGCCGACCTCGCGTTGATGCCGGGTGGCGGTGTAGCCGAGTTGTTCCGCGGCGAACTCGCGCTGCTGCAGGTCGACGTAAGCGGTCATGCCGGCCTCGGCGTAGCGGCGGGCCAGGTCGAACATGCCGTAGTTGAGCTGGTGGAACCCGGCCAGGGTGATGAACTGGAAGCGGTAGCCGAGCGCGGCCAGCTCGCGCTGGAACGTCTCGATCTGCGCGTCGTCCAGGTGGGCCTTCCAGTTGAAGGACGGCGAGCAGTTGTAGGCCAGCAGCTTGCCGGGGAACCGCTCATGCACGGCCTCGGCCACCTGGCGGGCCAGGCCGAGGTCGGGCGTGCCGGTCTCCACCCAGATCAGGTCGCAGTAGGGCGCGTACGCCAGCGCCCGGGCGATGACCGGCTCGATGCCGGAGCGCACCCGGTGGAAGCCCTCCGCCGTCCGCTCTCCGGTCAGGAACGGCCGGTCGATCGGGTCGACGTCGCTGGTGATGAGCTCGGCGGCCAGCGAGTCGGTGCGGGCGACGACGATGGTCGGCACGCCTGCGACATCGGCGGCCAATCGTGCCGCGTTGAGCGTCCGGACGTGCTGCGACGTGGGAACCAGGACCTTGCCGCCGAGGTGGCCGCACTTCTTCTCCGAGGCGAGCTGGTCCTCGTAGTGGATGCCCGCGGCACCGGCCGCGATCAGAGCCTTGGCCAGCTCGAACGCGTTGAGCGGACCGCCGAACCCGGCCTCGGCGTCGGCGACGATGGGCGCCAGCCAGTCGAAGCCGGGGTCCGCCTGCTCGGCGTAGGTGATCTCGTCGGCACGCAGCAGCGCGTTGTTGATCCGGCGGACGACGGTCGGCACCGAGTTCACCGGGTAGAGGCTCTGGTCGGGGTAGGTGTTGCCGGACGTGTTGCCGTCGGCGGCGACCTGCCAGCCGGACAGGTAGATCGCCTCGAGCCCGGCCCGCACCATCTGCACGGCCTGGTTGCCGGTGATGGCTCCCAACGCCGCGACGTGCTGGTCCCGCCCTAGCAGGTGCCACAGCCGCTCCGCACCGCGACGGGCCAGCGTGTGTTCCTCCCGGACCGTGCCGCGCAGCCGCACCACGTCCTCGGCCGTGTAGGTGCGGCTGACCCCGGCCCAGCGTGGGTCGGTGGCCCACTCCCGGGCCAGGTCGGCCGCCTCGGCTGCCTGCCGGTCGCCCACCGTCGGCGCCGTCGCTTGCGACTCCTTGCCCTGGGCGTCGAGTGTCGCCGTCATGTTCGCTCCTTTTGTGTCGTGGTGAGTGAAAACTCGGACAACAACACCGTGACGACCGCTCGTGGCGGCGTACCACCGCTACGATGGGTGAAATTCGACGGACTTTCACAAGGCGAGAAGTGATGGCTGATCTCGACATCGTCACGCTGGGGCGGCGCATCCGGCACACACGCAAGGCCGCCGGGCTGACGCTCAGCGATCTGGCCGCGGCCGTCGACCGGGCACCGTCGCTGCTCTCCCAGATCGAGAACGGCCGCCGTGAGCCGCGGCTCACCCTGTTGCAGGCCATCGCGACGGCGCTCGGCGTCGAGGTCGCGGACCTGTTGAAGCCCGAGCCGCCGTCGCACCGGGCGGCGCTGGAGATCGCCCTGCAGCACGCGCAGGCCGAGCCGCTGTACTCCTCGCTCGGGCTGCCGCAGGTGGGGGTCAGCGGCAAGCTGCCCACCGACGTGCTGGAGTCACTGGTCGGCCTTCATCGCGAGCTGCAGCGCCGCGCGACCGAGCAGGCCGCCACGCCGGAGGAGGCGCGGCGCGCGAATGCCGAGCTGCGCCTTCGGATGCGCGAGCGGGGCAACTACTTCGCCGAGATCGAGCAGGTGGCGGCCGGCATCTCGCGCGCGGTCGGGCACGCCGGCGGCCCGCTGACCGAGCGCGGCATCGGTGAGCTGACCGCCCACCTCGGCTTCACCCTGCACCGGACCGCCGATCTCCCGCGGGCGACGCGGTCGATCACGGACCTGGAGGAGCGGCGCATCTACCTGCCGACGGCCGGCCGCGGCGGGCACGACCCGCGCACCATCGTGCTGCAGACCCTCGGCCATTTCGCCCTGGGCCACCGCGAGCCCGCCGACTACGCCGACTTCCTTCGCCAGCGCGTCGAGACCAACTACTTCGCCGCCGCGCTGCTCATGCCCGAGGCCGCCGCCGCCGACTTCCTGCAACGGGCCAAGGCTCGGCGCGAGCTGGCCATCGACGACCTCCGCGACGTGTTCGCGGTCTCGTACGAGACCGCGGCGCACCGCTTCACCAACCTGGCCACCCACCATCTGGGGCTGCCGGTGCACTTCATGCGAGTCGGCGAGGACGGCGTCATCTACAAGGCCTACGAGAACGACGACGTCACGTTCCCGACCGACGTCACCGGGGCCATCGAGGGCCAGATGGTTTGCCGCTACTGGGCCGCCCGCGCGGTGTTCGCCGCACCGGACCGCTACGCCACCCACCACCAGTACACCGACATGGGCCGCGGCACCTACTGGTGCACCACCCACGTCGAGAGCACCCCCGAAGGCGACTTCGCGGTCGACGTCGGCGTGCCCTACGCGCACTCGAAGTGGTTCCAGGGTCGCGAGACGACCGTGCGAGCCAGCTCTGGCTGCCCCGACCCGTCGTGTTGCCGCCGCCCGCCGGCGCCGCTGGCCTCGCGTTGGGGGCACCGCGCATGGCCCAGCGCGCGGGTGCACTCGCACCTGCTGGCCGCGTTGCCGCCAGGCACGTTTCCCGGTGTCGACGTCACCGACGTGTATACCTTCCTCGAGCGACACTCCGGCGCCGGAGCGGGTTAACCGGACATTCTCCCAGAATGTGGTGACACAACGACAAACTGTCGGTAGGTTCTGCTGTTACTCGCCTCCACCGCAACCGGCGACCGTCCCCGGGCGACAGATGGGAACCACCGTGACCAGTCAACCCACTCGCCGCGCGGTCATCGCCCTCGGCGCCGCGCTCGTCGTGACCCCCGTCGTCACCGTGTCCGCCCAGGCGGCCGGCTCCCCGGTCCGGCCGGTGGCCGGGCTGCGCGCCGCGTTCACCGCCGCCTCGAAGCGCTACGGCGTCCCCCGCGACGTGCTGGTCGCGCTGTCGTACACCGTCACCCGCATCAATGACCACGCCGGACAGCCCAGCGCCGCCGGCGGCTACGGCGTCATGCACCTGGCCAGCAACCACACGACGAACACGCTGGCCACCGCCGCGCGACTGAGCGGTCACTCCGCCGCCGCGCTGCGCACCGACGTGGCGGCGAACGTCGACGGCGCCGCCGCGCTGCTGCGTTCGCTGGCCGACGCCGCGGGGCTCGGCGCCGCCGACCGTGCCGATGTCGACGCCTGGTACGAGCCGGTCGCGCGATACTCGGCGTTCTCCGACGCCTCGGTCGCCCGGCTCGAGGCCGACGCCGTCTACCAGGCGCTGGCCCGCGGGCTGTCGCTGCACGCCGGCGGCGAGACATTCACCGTCGACGCCCGGACGGTCCGGCCCCAGCTGGGCGCGTTCGCCGACGTGCCAACCGTCGCGCAGCGGTTCGAGACGATGACCGAGGACTACCCGCCGGCGCGGTGGGTGGCGGCCAACTCGGGCAACTACCGGGTCGCGAACCGTCCCAATGACTACGCGATCGATCGGGTAGTCATCCACACCGTCCAGGGCTCCTACGCCGGTTGCATCTCGTGGTTCCAGAACCCGAGCGCCAACGTCTCGGCCCACTACGTCATCCGCTCCTCCGACGGCGAAGTGACACAGATGGTGCGCAACAAGGACGTCGCCTGGCACGTCGGCAACACGAACAACCGCTCGATCGGCATCGAGCACGAGGGCTGGGTGGACGACGCGTCCTGGTACACCGAGGCGATGTACCGCTCCTCCGCGACCCTCACCCGCCACGTCTGCGACCGCTACGGCATCCCCCTGGACCGCACGCACATCATCGCCCACAGCGAGGCTCCCGGCGCCACGCACACCGACCCCGGCCCGCACTGGGACTGGACCCGCTACATGGACTACGTGCGCGGCGACGGCGGCGATCCCTCGTGGAGCGTCATCGTCGACAACGGCGGCGCCTTCACCGCCAGCGGCAACTGGGCGACGGCATCGGCACCTGGACAGTACGGCAGCAACCACCGGCACGCCCAGCCCGTGCTCTCCAGCGACCCGGCCTGGTTCAGCGCCGACATCCCGGCCGCAGGCAGCTACCGGGTCGAGGTCTGGTACCCGCAGGACCCGGCCAACAACTCCCGCACTCCGTACATCGTCGCCGCCTCGGGTGGCAATCAGACGGTGTACGTGGACCAGCGCGCCAACGGGGGGCGCTGGGTCCTCATCGGAACGTTCTCGTTGGCGGCCGGCAACCGCCAGGTGGTCGGCGTCAGCCGCTGGACCTCCACCGCCGGCTCCATCGAGGCCGACGCCGTCCGGATCAGCTCCACCACCTGAGCTCTCCGGCGAGGGCACCCCGGAGCCCTGGCGGTCGCCCGCGACTGGCCCCCCTACAGCCGCGGGCGACCGTCCTCGACGTAGGCGGACCGCCGGCGGGCGCCCGCCCCCGTCCGGCCCCCACGTCACCAGGCGTTCCCGCGCCTCACCAGGGTTCCAAGCATGGTGAAGCACACACGATCCTCGTGATACCTCTGCCGTCCCCCTGGTCGCTGCCCCCGAAGGTCGGAGCAGCGGGCGGCCGGTCAGCTGGTGCGGTGGCCGAGGGCGCGGGAGACGTCGGCGGCGCATTCGGCGACCAGGTCCTTGACCTTCGCGGCGTTGGGGCCGACGACCTCGTCGCGCAGGCCGCTGACCGACATGGCGGCGACGACGGCGCCGTCGTGGTCGAAGATCGGCGCACCGATGGCGGCGATGCCGACCGTGACGTCGCCGTCGCTGACGCAGATGCCTTCGGCCCGTTCCTGGGCGAGGACCTCGTAGAGCCGTTCGGGTTCGGCCGGGGTGTTGTCGGTGAGCCGGCGCAGCTCGCCTCCGTCGGTGTACTCGCGCCACTGATCCTCGGCGGAGAACGCGAGCAGCGCCCGAGGCGCGGCGCCGGCGTGCAGCGGGAGCGCGCCGCCGAGCTTCAGCGCCATGGACGCGACCCGGGTGCCCTCGACCCGTTCGATGCAGACGGCCTCGCGGTCGCGGCGCACGACGAGGTAGGCGGTCAGGCCGCCGGTCTCGGTGCGCAGCCGTTCCAGGGCGGGCCGCGCGCATTCGCGCAGGCCCCGTCCCTCGACGCTGGCGATGCCGAGCCGCATGACGTGGACGCCGAGGCGGAAGTAGCCGCGCCGCTCGGTGGGCTCCACCATCTCCAGCTGCTCGAGGGTTCCGAGCAGCCGGTAGAGGGAGCTGCGCGGCTCGCCGCTGCGTTCGGCCAGCTGAGCGATGGTCAGCTCGCGGCCCTCCCCCAGCAGGTCGAGCACTTCCACGGCCTTGCGCACCAGCCGCAACCCACCTTCACCCGCCATTCCATCATCCTATCTGCCGGACACCCGTGCCGTGTGGCGAGACCTCTTCGGGAAGCTGTGGGTTGGCGTTCTGTGTCTTTCCGAGGGACTGCAGCCGGGTGGCGACGATGGTCATCTCCGCGATGTTGGCCCGCGCCGGCAGGGTCACCGCGCACAGGCAGGCGGCGGCGACGTCCTCGGGCTGGACGCACCACTCGCGCAGCTCCGGCGATGGAGGCACCGGGCGATCGTCGAGGATCGGTGTGTTGACGATGCCGGGCAGGATGGTCGACACGCGAACGCCGTTGGCGTGCTCGTCGATGCCGGCGCCGCGGGCGAGGCCCAGCAGCCCGGACTTGGTGGCGCCGTAGCCGGGCCCGCTGTGGTCCGGCCACGATCCCGCCACGCTGGAGATGACCACGAGGTCGCCCTGCCGCTCGCGCAGCTGGTCGAGCACGGCACGCAGGACGTAGAAGGTCCCGCTGAGGTTGACCCGGACCAGCTCGTCCCAGGCCTCGTTCGTCAGCTGCGCCAGCCGGCGGTCGGTGACGTTGAACCCGGCGGCGCAGACCAGCGTGTCGACGGGGTCCTCCGCGTGCAGCCGGGCGGCGAGGTCGTCGACGGCCACCGGGTCGCCGACGTCCAGGGCGTGGGGCACACACCGTTCGCGGGCGACGGCGTCGGCGCCGACCTGCTCGACGATCGCGTCGGCCCGGCGGGCGGCGCCGTGGACCCGGGCGCCGGCCGCGACGAACTCGCGGGCGATCGCCGCGCCGATGCCGCTACTGGCACCGGTGACCAGGGCGACCCGGCCGGCCATGCTGCCGAGCCTGCGTTCGGGTGTGCTGTGCATCCTGCCTCCGCTAGGGCGTGATGAGGATCTTCATGTCGTCGCGGCCCGCCCGCAGCGACTCGTAGGCGCCGTCGACGGCGTCGGGTAGCGCGACCTCGCGGGTCACCAGGCGCCCGGCGGGTACCGCTCCGGAGGCGATGAGGCCGACCGCGTCGGCCATGTCGGCCGAGGTGTAGACGCGCGAGCCGACCAGCGAGAGCTCCTTGAACACCGCCTCCGCCACCTGCACCGGTACCGGCCCGTGCGGCAGGCCGCCCAGCAGGACGGTGCCGTGCGTGGCCGTGGCCCCGACGGCCGCGGCGAGCCCGGCCGGCACGCCGGTGAGCTCGAACGCGACGTCGAACCCGTCGACGGCGCGCCCGGCGGCATCCCGGCCGTCACCGTCGCCGCCGGCCAGCGCCGCGAGGTCAGCGCCGCCCGGCTGCGCGGCCGGGTCGTGGGTGCAGAACCCGAGGTCGGCCAGGAACTCCCGGCGGTACGTGTTCGGCTCGCTCACCACCAGCGTGGCGGCGCCGGCCACCCGGCACACCGCCGCCACCAGGGCGCCGATCGGGCCGCCGCCGACGACGAGCACCCGGTCGGCCACGCCCACGCCCGCCCGGCGCACCATGTGGACGGCGACGGCCGTCGGCTCGGCCAGCGCGGCGTCGCGCAGGCTCAGTCGGTCGGGGACCCGGTGCAGCCGGGCCGCCGGCACCGCCACGTATGCGGCCGCCGCGCCGTCCACGTCGATGCCGATCAACCGCAGCCGCCGGCACACGTGCCGCTGGCCGGCCTGACAGGCGCCACACTCGCCGCAGGCGAGCAGGGGCTCGACCACCACCCGGTCACCCGCGGCGACGCCGGGGCAGCCGTTCGGGTCGGTGACCACCCCGCTGAATTCGTGTCCCAGGACGACCGGCGGCCGGACCCGGTCCAGTCCGCCGGCCCAGATCAGCAGGTCGGATCCGCAGATCCCGACGTGCGACACGTCGACGACGACCTCGCCGGGGCCGGGCCGCGGCGCCGGGCGGTCGGCCACGGACAGTTCACCCGGACCGGTGTAGACGACCGCCTCCATAACGCGTACCTTCCTACTGAACGGACAATTAGTCCACCACGCGGACAGATGGATGTCCAGCCCCACAGCGGCCTGAGACTGGAGACGATCGCCCATGCGAGCTGCCGTCATGACAGAGCCCGGGTCCGTGCGCGTCGGACCGGCCGACGACCCCCGGCCCGGGCCCGGTGAGGTGACCGTGGAGGTCGCGCTGACCGGCATCTGCGGCACCGACCTGCACATCCTCGACGGCGAGTTCGCCACCGCGCGCTTCCCGGTGACGCCAGGGCACGAGGTCACCGGGTCCGTCGTCGAGGCCGGTCCCGGCGTCACCGGCCCACGACCGGGCGACCGCGTCGTCGTCGACCCCGGCGTGCCGTGCCGCGCCTGCGCGTGGTGCCGCGAGGGCCGCCTCAACCTGTGCGCGAACCGGCTGGCCATCGGCGTCTCGCTGCCGGGCGGCGCGGCCGAGCTGGTGGCCGTGCCGGCGATCAACTGCCACGTCGTCGACCCCGCCGTCGACGACCGGACGGCGGTGCTGACCGAGCCGCTGGCCTGCGTCCTGCACGCGTTCGACCTGGCGCCGTCGCCGGCGGCCGCCGAGGTGCTGGTGTACGGCGCCGGCACAGTCGGCCTGCTGACCGCCCAGATGGCGCGCCGGCTCGGCGCCGACCGTGTCACCGTCGTCGACCCGAACGAGTCGCGGCTGCCGGGCGCACGCAAGGCCGGCGCGGACGAGGCGCTGCCGGACGCGCGCGAGTCCGCCGTCGACGCGTGGCCGCTGGTCCTCGACGCCAGCGGAGCCGGTCCGGCCATCGGCGACGGGCTGCGGCGGCTGCGGCGCGGCGGCACGTTCGTGCAGATCGGGGTGGCCGCGCCGACGACGGAGGTGCCGCTGTCGCCGTACGAGGTGTTCGCCGGCGAGCTGACGATCCGGGGCAGCATGACCACCCGCGACACGTTCGCCCGGGCGGTGCGCACGCTCGTGGCCGGCGCCGTCGACACCTCCATGATCGTGGGGACCGCCGTGCCGCTGTCGCGGTACGCCGAGGCGCTCGACCTGGCCCGCTCCGGCGAGTCGCTCAAGGTGGTCGTCGAGCCCGGCCGGTGATGCCGGCGGTGGCCCGTCAGACCACCCCGTTCTCCCGCAGCCGGGCCACGTCGGCGTCGGAGTAGCCGAGCCCGCGCAGGACCTCGTCGGTGTGCTCGCCGAGCAGCGGCGCGGGACGCTGGACCGCACCAGGCGTGTCGCTGAGTTTCACCGGGATGCCGAGCCCGCGCAGCAGCCCTTCCACCGGGTGCTCGATCTCGACCACCATGTCCCGCGCGTGGGTGTGCGGGTCGTCGAAGACCTGGCCGTAGTCGAGGATCGGCCCGGCCGGGACGCCCGCGTCGAGGATGAGCCGGACCCACTCGTCGGCGTCGCGGTCGGCGAGCGTCGCCTCGAGCTCCGTCTCCAGCTCCGCGCGGTTGGTCATGCGCAGGTCGTTGGTGGCGAAGCGGGGGTCGCCGACGAGGTCGTCCCGGCCGAGGACGGCGCACAGCCGCGCCCAGAGCCGCTGGTTGGCCGCGCAGATGTTGAGGTACCCGTCGCGGGCCCGGAACGCCTGGTTCGGCGCCGCGGTGCGGTTGGTGGACCCCAGCGGCCGCGGTACCCGGCCCAGCCCCCACAGCTCGCTCGACTCGAACACCGACAGCGCCAGCGGCGCCTCGAAGATGGACGTGTCGACGTACTGGCCGCGGCCGGTCCGCTCCCGCGCGACGTAGGCGCAGAGGATGCCGAACGCGCAGAACAGCCCGGCCGAGAGGTCGGCGATGGAGATGCCGACCTTCGCCGGCGGACCGCCCGGCTCGCCGGTCACGCTCATCAGGCCGGTCATGCCCTGGGCGATGAGGTCGTGCGCCGGCCGGTTCGCGTACGGCCCGGTCTGGCCGTAGCCGGAGATGCTGGCGCAGATGATCCGGGGGTTGACGGCGCCGAGCGTCTCGTAGTCGATGCCGAGCCGGCGGGCGACTCCGGGCCGGAAGTTCTCGATGACGACGTCGGCGTCGCGCGCCAGCGCGTGGAAGATCTCCCGCCCGGCGTCCTCCTTGAGGTTGAGCGTCACGCTCCGTTTGCCACGGTTGATCGCCAGGAAGGCGGCGGTGTCGTCGCCCTTCATGGTGAACCCGAGCGCGGTGCGGGACTGGTCGCCGGTGCCGGGCGGCTCGATCTTCGTGACGTCGGCTCCCATGTCCGCCAGGAGCTGACCGCAGAACGGGCCGGCCAGCACCTGCGTGACGTCCAGCACCTTCACCCGGTCCAGAGCGGGCACGCGCATCACTCCTTCTTCTCGGCACGCTCCGAGCCCGGCGCCGCGGCGTCCACGAGCGGACGGCGGTCCCGGCGCCGCCGGGCGAGCAGGCTCAGCAGCGGCACCAGCAGCACGACCACGATCAGGACCACCAGCACCCGCGAGATGGGCCGTTCCACGAACACCGCCGGGTCGCCGCCGGAGATGTTCAGCGCCCGCTCCAGGTTCTGTTCGAGCAAGGGCCCGAGGACCATGCCGAGCACCAGCGTGGCCGCGGAGAACCCGTACCGCGCGATGAGGAAGCCGAGCACCCCGAACGCGATCATCACGTACAGGTCGAACTGGGAGAACTTCAGCACGTAGACGCCGAGCACGGCGAACGCGGTGACCCCGAGGTAGAGGTGCGGCGTCGGGATGCGCAGCAACTGCGCGAACAGCCCCACCAGCGGCAGGTTCAGAGCCAGCAGAGCCACGTTGCCGATGTACAGGCTGGCGATGATCCCGAAGACCAGCGTCGAGTTGGTCTCCAGCAGCTGCGGTCCCGGCTGCAGGCCGTACATGGTGAACACGAACAGCAGCAGCGCCGTGGTCGACGAGCCGGGGATGCCGAGGGTGAACATCGGCACCAAGGCGCCGCCGACACCGGCGTTGTTGGCCGCCTCCGGCCCGGCGACGCCCTCGATGGCGCCCTTGCCGAACTCGCGGCGGTGCTTTCGGTTGACCGTCTTCTCCAGGATGTACGAGACGTACGACGCCAGCGACGGCCCGATTCCCGGCATCACGCCGATGACGAAGCCGACCACCGAGCCGCGGCCCCACGGCCCGGCCGAGCGCCGCCAGTCCTCCTTCGACATCCAGATCCGGCCGACCTCACGCTTCTCGGCGGACCGTCCCCGTACCGACAGCACCCGCGCCGCCTCCGCGACCGCGAAGATCGAGATCGCGACCAGCGCGAAGTCGAAACCGCTGCTGAGCTCCAAGGAGCCGAACGTCAGCCGCGGCACCCCGCTGCCGGGGTTGATGCCCACCGTCGCCAGTGCCAGGCCGATCAGCGCGGAGATGACGGCCTTCAGCGACGAGCCGGTGGTCAGCGTCGACACCAGGAGCAGAGCCAGGAGCATGAGCAGGAAGTACTCCGCCGCGCCGAGTTGGAGGGCGGCGTCGGCCAGCCACGGGGACAAGAAGGTCAGCGCGACCACGGAGAGCGTTCCGGCCAGGAACGAGCCGATGGCGGCGGTGGCCAGCGCCGGTCCCGCCCGGCCCCCCTTGGCCATCTCGTGACCGTCGATGGTCGTGACCACGGACCCCATGTCGCCCGGTGTCTGCACCAGGATCGCGGTGGTGGAGCTGCCGTACTGCGAGCCGAAGTACACACCGCAGAGCATGATCAGCCCGCTGAGCGGGTCCAGCCCGAACGCCACCGGGATCAGCAGCGCGATCGCCGTGATGGAGCCGAGACCGGGCAGCACGCCCACGACCGTCCCGACCAGCACGCCCAGCAGGACCCAGCCGATGTTGGCCGGCGTGAGTGCGTGCCCGAAGCCGGTCGCCAGATCTCCGAGGATGTCGGTCATGGCATGAACCCCATGACTCCCGGGGGCAGGATGACTCCCAGCGCGTAGTTGAACACCACGAAGACGCCCATGGAGAAGACCACGGCGTAGACGACGTTACGGACGAGGTGCAGGCGGTCGTGGTACATGGAGCCGACGAGGATGAACACGAACGTCGACGCGATGTAGCCGAGCGGAATGAGGGTCAACACGTAGCCGACCAGCAGCGCGCCGTAGACCAGCAGGTCGCGCCGGTCCGGCCGCGGACGCGGCTCGGCTCCGCCGCTCCCGGCTACGCCGCTCCCGGCCGGGTCGCTCGCGGCCGGGTCGGCCCGGGCCGCACGGCCCGCGGCGGCGCCCACGACGTCCACGGCCCGCCGCCGAGCACGCACCACGCTCTGCACCGTCAGCGCCAGCCCGGCGACGATCAACCCCACGGCGACGACCAGCGGCAGGTCGCCGGGTTCCAGAACGGTGTTGGCGAACGGACTGGCCTCGACGTTCACGGCGGCCACGGCGAAGAAGACGCCGAAGGCGGCCACCACCAACCCGGCGACGGCATCCGCGTTCCCCCGCAGCAGCGGCAGCCTGGGGGATTCTCTCGACTCGATCCCGGTCATGCCGATCCTCCTCTCAGTCGATGACGCCGGCGGCGCGGTACGCGTCCTCGATCTCCTGGTACGTGGTGTCGATCAGCTCGGTCAGGTCCGGGCCGGTCGTGAACGTGGTCTCCCACTGGTTGCGCTCGGCGGCTGCGCCCCAGGCGTCGGTGCCGACCATCTCCTCCAGCACGCCGCGCCAGTAGCGGACCGCGTAGTCGGGCATGCCGGCCGGTCCGTAGACGCACCGCCAGTTCGCCAGGGAGACCTCGTAGCCGAGCTCGGTCACCGACGGCACGTCGTCGTACGGCTCGCCGCTCAGTCGCTCGTCGCTGGTCACGGCCAGGGCCTGCAGGTCACCGGAGGCGATCTGCCCGGCGAACTCCGGTGTCCCGGACACCCCGACGGCCAGGTCGCCGTTGAGCAGGCCGACGACCTGCTCCGCACCGGTGGGATAGACGACGAAGTTGGTCTGCGACGGGTCGCCACCGGCCGCCAGGACCAGGAGGTCGAACACCGCCCGGTCGAGGCTGCCGCCTCCGACCGGCACCGACTGCGGGTCGTCGAGCACGGCCTGGAGCACGTCGTCCAGCGAGTCGTACGGCGAGTCCGCCGGCACGACCAGCACGTAGTACTCGGTGATCAGCGCCGCGATCGGGGTGACGTCGTGAAAGGTGGCCTCGGTCTCGCCGCGCACGTCGTTGTACATCGACGCGGTGCCGCCGACTGAGATCACGTTGTCGGCGCCTTCGAAGCTCGACGACATCTCGGCCATCCACACCGACCCGTCGGCGCCGTCGCGGTTCTCGACGGTCATCGGCACCTCGACGAGGTCGTCGTCCTTCACCACCTCGAGAATGGTCCGGGCGGTCGTGTCGTAGCCGCCGCCGGCCGCGGCCGGCGCGACCAGGCGCACGGCGCTGCGGGGGTAGTTCTCGGCGCTCACGCTGTTCTGCGCGGTGCACGACGCCAGGACCGCGAGACCGGCCGCGGCCGCGGCCAGCCGCACTCGTACCGCACTGCGGTTCACCGCCATCGGTGAACTCCTCTCCTGCTGTCCGGTGACCCGGCGGCCTCAGAAGCTCCTCGGCATGCCCAGCACGTGCTGTCCCAGGTACGACAGGATCAGGTTGTTCGAGCCGGGAGCGTTGAGGAACAGCCGCGTCTCGCGGAACTTGCGCTCGATGTCGCGGGAGGCGGCGAAGGCGTAGCCGCCGTAGGTCGACATGGCCGCCTCCGCCGCGCCCCAGGACGCCTCGGACGCGAACAGCTTGGCCATGTTGGACTCCGGCCCGCACGGCCGGCCGGCGTCGTAGAGCGTCGCGGCCTTGAACCTCATCAGGCTGGCGGCCTCGGTGTTGGCGTAGGCGCGCGCGATGGGGAACTGGACGGCCTGGTTCTTGCCGATCGGCTGGTCGAAGACGACCCGCTCGTTGGCGTAGTCGCGGGCCTTGTCGACAAACCAGCGGGCGTCGCCGATGGCCGCCGACGCCGCGGCGATGCGGTCGCCGTTGACGCCGTCGAGGATGTAGCGGAACGCCTTGCCCTCCTCGCCGACCATGCTGCTGGCGGGGATGCGCACGTCGTCGAAGGTCACCTCGTTGGTCTCGATGTTCATCATCAGCGGCACCGGGGTGACGTGGATGCCCTCGACCGGCAGCTCGACCAGGAACGCCGTGATGCCCTCGGTCTTCCGGGCCGCCTGCTCGAACGGCGTGGTGCGGGCGATGAGGAGCAGCAGGTCGGAGTGCTGGATCCGGGACAGCCAGTTCTTGCTGCCGTTGACGACGTAGTGGTCGCCGTCGCGGACGGCGCTCGTCTCGAGCCGCGTGGTGTTCTGCCCGGCGTTGTGCTCGGTGAGCCCGAAGGCCAGGAACCGCAGCTCGCCGGCGGCGATCCTGGGCAGGTAACGGCGCTTCTGCTCCTCCGAGGCGTGCCGCATCAGCATGGCCACGTTGTAGATCTGCGCGTGGCAGGAGATGGCGTTGCCGCCGGAGCGGCTGATCTCCTCGATGATGATGGCGGCCTCGGTCATGCCCATGCCCTTGCCGCCGTACTCGGTCGGGATGAGCACGCCCAGCCATCCCGAGTCCAACATCGTGCGCAGGAACTCCTCCGGGTAGGCGCGCTTCTGGTCGAGCTCTCTCCAGTAGGAGTCCGGGAACTTCGCGCACAGCTGGCGCACCGTCTGCCGGATCTCCGCACGCTCCTCGGAGAGTTCGAAATCCATGGTCGGCCCCTTCCTGAACCTCGCGGCGGTGCGGAAGACGCGGGATCGGATGCGAACCGAGGCGCACCGCGGCGGGGTCACCGCCGTGCGGAGCGGACGCGCCGGGCATCGTCCCGTGTAATGGACGTTCAGTTCACCACACGGTACCTTCACTGTCTAGATACCGGTCCGTAACAACGCCGGAGGTCGCATGGAACTCGACGCACGACTCCCGCCGGAGGCACTCACGCCGGCCGACGTCCAGGACGTCGCCCGGCGCGCGGAACGGCTCGGCCTGGACGCCCTGTGGAGCAGCGAGAACAAGCACGACGCGTTCCTGCCGCTCGCCTACGCGGCCGCGGCGACCACCCGCCTGCGGGTCGGCACGTCGGTGGCCATCGCGTTCTCACGGTCGCCGATGGTGGTCGCGCAGCTGGCCTGGGACCTGCAACGGATGTCCGGCGGCCGGTTCCTGCTGGGACTGGGCACACAGGTCAAGGCGCACGTCACCAGGCGCTTCGCGATGCCGTGGGGCCGGCCGGCCGCCCGGATGCGCGACTACGTGACGGCACTGCGCGCGATCTGGCGGTCGTTCCAGGACGGGACGCGGCTGCGCCACGACGGCGAGTTCTACGCGCACACCCTGCTCACGCCGGCGTTCGACCCGGGCCCGATCGACCATCCGGACATCCCGGTATCGATCGCGGGGGTGAACCCGGGCCTGACGGCGGTGGCCGGCGAGCTCTGCGACGGCTTCCACGTCCACCCGTTCCACAGCACCGCCTACCTGCGCGAGGTCACCATGCCGAACCTCGCCCGGGGCGCCGCGGCGGCCGGCCGCGGGCCGTCCGCCGTCGCCGTCTCCGCCAGCACGTTCGTCGTCACCGGCACGGACGCCGCCGAGCGCGACCGCGCCCGCCGGGCCGTCCGTGAGCGGCTGGCCTTCTACGCCTCCACGCCGAGCTACCGCACCGTGCTGGAGGTGCACGGCTGGGAGTCGGCCGGCGCGGCGCTCACCCAGCTCGCCCGCGACGGCCGCTGGGACGACCTGCCCGGCCTGGTCACCGACGAGATGCTCGGCCAGTTCGCCGTCGAGGCCGCGCCGGACGAGGTCGGCGCGACGCTGCGCGAGCGCTATCAGGGCCTGCTGGACCGGGTGGCACCGCACCAGCCGCTCGACCCGCGCCCGTCCGGCGACGGGTGGGACCGGGCGTGGGCGGCCTTGACACGGCCCGTGAGGTAAGTCTCACAGAGTGAACAGTGTGTCCGTTGTATGGTGCGTTACATCCCACCACGGAAGGAGGCCCGCTCCCGTGACTCCAGAACAGGACGTGCTCGTCGAGGTCCGCGAGCGCGTGATGTACGTGACCATCAACCGCCCGGAGCGACGCAACGCGCTGAGCCAGTCGGTGATGACGGCGCTCGTCGACGCGTTCAGCACCGCGGACCAGGACCCCGACGTGTGGGCGGTGGCGCTGACCGGAGCCGGCGACCGCGCGTTCTGCGCCGGCGGCGACCTCAAGGAGTTCGACGAGCTGGCTCGCCAGGGCCGGCAGATCCCGGTGCCCATGACCGGCGCGGGACGCAACCTCTACGAGGTCGTGCTCGAGACGTACAAGCCGACCATCGCGATCCTCAACGGCCCGGCGGTCGCCGGCGGCTGCGAGTTGGCGCTTGCCTGCGACCTGCGCATCGCCGCGGACCACTCCTTCATGGGCATGCCTGAGGCCAAGCGAGGCATGGGCGCCAACTTCGCCACCGTGCTCCTGCCGCGGCTGCTCCCCCGCGCGGTCGCTCTCGAGATGCTGTACACCGGCGACCCGATCCCGGCCGACGAGGCGCTGCGGTGGGGTCTCTACAACCGGGTGGTGCCGGCCGCCGAGCTGGCCGCGGAGAGCGAGAAGCTGGTGCGCTCCATCGTCGCCAACGCCCCGCTCACCCTGCGCCGCTGCAAGGAGATGGCCACCAAGGGGTGGGAGCTGTCGGTGCACGCGGCGCTGCGGCTGAACGCCGGCCCGAACCCGTACCTGAGCGAGGACCGCGCGGAAGGCGTCCGGGCCTTCCTGGAGCAGCGGACGCCCGAGTGGAAGGGTCGCTGAGATGAGCGAGCCAGCTGCGACGCTCCCCGACGCGGCCGCCGGCCCGGCCGGCTGGCCGAGCGTCGTCATCGTCGAGGAGGGCATGCGCGAAGGGTTGCAGATCGAGGACGCCGCCATCTCGGTGGCGGACCGGATCGAGCTGCTGGACGCACTGTCCGGCACCGGACTGCGCCGCATCGTCGTCGGCAGCTTCGTCAGCCCGAAGTGGACGCCTCAGATGGCTCACATCGACCAGGTCGTCGCCGGCTTCACCCCGCGCGACGGTGTCGTCTACACGGCGCTGGCACTCAACGCGAAGGGGGTCGAGCGCCGCGCCCAGCATGTACCGCCCCTCTCCCTGGACGGCACGCTGCCGGCCACGTCCGCGCACGTCTGCGACGTGTTCGCGCGCCGCAACACCAACCGGTCGCAGGAGCAGGAGATCGCGTCCTGGCCGGCGACCGTCGAGCGGGCCGTCGCGGACGGGGCGACGCGGGCGCAGGTCGGGCTGGGCGCGACCTGGGGCTCCAACTGGCTGGGCGAGTTCACCCACGAGCGGCGCATGGAGCTGCTGGACCAGCAGGTCCGGCTCTGGGAGGACGCCGGCGTGGAGGTCACGCGGGTGTTGCTGGCCGACCCGATGGGCTGGCACCTGCCGGACCAGGTCGAACAGGACCTGAAGGCGATGTTGCGGCGCTGGCCGTCGGTCCGCACGTTCCACCTGCACCTGCACAACACCCGGGGCGTCGCGCCGATCTCCGTCTACTCCGCGCTGCGAACGCTCGACCAGCGGCACACGCTCATGCTCGACGCCAGCATCGGCGGGATGGCCGGCTGCCCGTACTGCGGCAACGGCCGCGCCGCGACCCTGATGCCGACCGAGGACCTCGTGTACCTGCTCGAGGAGCTCGGCTACGACACCGGCGTCGACCTCGACGCGCTGATCGAGACCGTCGTGCTCGCCGAACGGATCGTCGGCCACCGCCTGTACGGTCACGTCTCCAAGGCCGGCGGCCGGCCCCGGGGGGAGCGCCTCTACCCGATGGACCTGCCGTTCATCGAGACGCTCGACCAGGCGCAGCACTTCCGACTCGGTCCCGAGGCCCACCGCGGCGCGATGTCACCGTGGCCGGAGCCCATCGTCTCGCCGGCCCGGGACCGGCTGCCGTGACGCCCGTCCTCCTGCTGCACTCGGCCGGCCTGGACGGCCGGTCCGCCCGCTACCTGGACCTGCCCGCGACGGTCCTCGGCCCGACGCTGCCCGGGCACGGCCGGCGCGGCCGGCCCCGTCCGGACCTCAGCCTCGCCGACATGGTCGACGAGGTGGCCGGCTGGCTACCGGAGCCGGCGCACGTCGTCGGGCTGTCCATGGGCGGGATGGTCGCGCAGCAGCTGGCGCTGGCGCACCCGGACCTCGTCCGCTCACTCGTGCTGGCCTGCACCACCGCCGGCACACCCACCCAGGTCCTGCTGGACCGGGCCGCGGCCACCGAAGCCGATCCGCGCGCCGAGACCATCCGGACCACCATGCGACGGTGGTTCACCGCCGCCGCGCTGAGCGGTGAGCCCGCCGAGCCCGTCGCCTACGCCCGGTCCTGTCTGGAGACCATCGACACGACGGCGCTCGCCGCCGTCTGGCGGGCCCTCGCCGGCCACGACGTCACCGATCGGCTGGCCGAGATCACCGTGCCGACCACCTGCGTGGCCGGCCGGTACGACGTGTCGACGCCGCCGGACGTGGTGGCCGCGCTGGCCGCCGGGCTGCCGGACGCGCGGCTGGTCCAGGTCGACGGGCCGCACCTGGCCATGCTGGAGGAACCAGCGGCGTTCCGCGCGACCGTCATGGAACACCTGGCCCGGGTCGGCTGAGACAGGCTGAGACCTGGCCGCGCCCCCGTCCCCGTCCCTCTCACCGCAAGGAGCCGGCACCGATGCTCGTCGACGTGACCCAGCCGCTGTACGGCGGCATGCCGAAGGCGCTGACCCTGCCCGACGTGTCGATCACGCCGCTGCGCCGGCTGGCCGACGGCGAGCCGGTCGAGGTCACGCAGCTGACCATCCCGTCACACGCCGGCACGCACATCGACGCGCCGTCGCACGTGCTGCCGGGCGCGAAGACGATCGACCAGATTCCGCTGGAGCGCTTCACAGGCCCGGGCGTGGTGGTCTCCGTGCGGCGCGCGCCGGGCGAGACCATCGGCGTCCAGGACGTCCTGGACGGCGGGCCGGAGCTCCGGGACGGCGACATGCTGCTGCTGGACACCGGCTGGGCGGCCAAGTTCGGCACCGACGACTACCACGACCACCCCAGCCTGCACCCGGACCTCGCCGAGTGGCTGGTGGAGCGCGGCGTCGGGCTGGTCGGCGTCGACGTCGTGACACCGGATCTGCCGCTGCCGCGCCGCCCGGAGGGGTTCGGCTTCCCGGTGCACCACACCCTGCTGGGTCGCGAGATCCTCATCGCCGAGAACCTGGCCAGCCTGGCGCCCGCGGCCGGGAGGCGGGTGCACGTGAGCGCGTTCCCGCTGATCGTCCGGGGCGGAGACGCCGGCCACGTCCGGATGGTGCTCGATGTCCCAGCCTGACCGCACCCTGCACCACCGGGTCGACGGCGACGGCGAGCCGGTCCTGCTGCTGCACTCGGTCGGGCTGGACCTGACGTTCTGGGAGGCCGTCGCCGGAGCGCTGGCCCCGGAGTACCGCGTGGTCCGGGTGGACCTGCGCGGGCACGGCCGCTCGCCGCACACCGGGTCGCCGTGGCGCATGTCCGACATCGCCGACGACGTCCACCTGCTGCTGGACTCGCTTCGCGTCGGGCCGGTGCACCTGGTCGGCCAGTCCTTCGGCGGGCTCGTCGCGCAGGCCCTCGTGCTGGACCATCCCGGCGACGTGCGCTCACTCGTGCTGTCCGGCACGTCGTGCACCACCTCCCCGGCCGAGCGTGAGATCTTCCTCGGCCGGGCTACGACGGCGGAGCGCGGCGGCATGGCGGCCGTCACCGTTGCGGCGATCGACCGCTGGTTCACCGCCGGCTTCATGGACGCGCCGATGGTGACGCGGGTCCGGGAGCGCCTGCTGGCCGACGACGTCGGCGGCTGGGCGGCCACGTTCCGGGCCATCGCCGAGCACAACACGTTCGACCGGCTGCGCTCGGTGCGGGTGCCGACGCTGGTCACGACCGGCGACGCGGACGTCGCCACCCCACCGGCGATGTCGCGGGAGTTGGCCGACGCGATCCCCGGCGCCCGCCTGCACATCATGCCCGGCGCCCCGCACATGGGGCCGCTGGAGCGCCCGGACCTGTTCGTGCCGCTCCTGGGGGACTTCCTGCGCTCGCTGCCATGACGCCCGCGGCTCAGCGGTGCCGGGCGATCATCCGTCGTGCGACGACGACGGCGGCGGCCGCGGCCAGCAGCAGCACCGCCGTCCCGAGCCACGCCACGGAGTACGACCACGCCTCGATCGCCAGGCCGAAGGCCAGCGGCCCGGCCGCGGCGCCGGTGCCCATGCCGGCCTGCACGATGCCGGTGGCCAGCGCCGGCGACCCCTGGCTGTTGAGCACGACGGCGAACGCGAACAGGCCGTTCCACGACCACCCCAAGCCGAACCCGAGCAGACCGCCGAGCACCAGCGGCCCGATGCCGGCGTCGAGTGCCAGCAACGCCAGGCCGCCGGAGCCGGCGACCATCATCGCCGCCACCGACACCAGGTGCCGGCGTCCGCGCCGGTCGGCGAGGTAGCCGACGAGCAGCCGCGACGTCACGCCGACGACGCTGCAGAGGGCGAGCAGGTGCCCCGCCTGCGCCGGCGTCAGTCCTCGGTCCACGCCGAACACGACGAAGAACCCGCCCAGGCTGGTGGCGGCCGCGACCGCCAGGGTTGCCGCCGCCGCCAGCACCACCACCGGCCGCATCGGGCGGCGCCGGCCGGGCCGCGCCGCGGCCGGGAGGTCGTCCGGCGCAGGGTACGGCCGGGCGCGCCGCTGCGCCGTCGTCAGCGTCAGCGCCCAGAGGCACACGAGGACCGCGACGCCGGCGGCGACGGCGAACGCGCCCCGCCAGCTCCCGCCGTCGAACACCGGCAGCGCGAGGCCGACGAGCAGCGTCGTCGCCGGCATCGCCGCCTGTTTGACGCCGAAGGCCATGCCCTGCCGGCGCAGCGGGATGACACTGGCGATGCCCAGGTTGGCCGCCGGCTGCGAGGTGCCGTTCGCCAACGCGCCGACCAGCAGACAGCAGGCGAGCGTCGCCCAGGAGTCGGCGAACACCACGATGCCGGCCAGCCCGGCGGCGCTCATCCCCGTGGTCAGGCAGACCCCGGTGGTCCAGCCGACCCGCTCGACCAGGCGGCCGGCGGGTACCGCGATGAGGGCGGAGAAGGCGAAGTACAGCCCGACCGCCGCGCCGAGCCCGACGTCGTCGAACCCGAGCTCGGCGGTGAGCTGCGGCGCGAAGCCGGCTGCGAGCCAGACCGGCATGCCGCCGTAGCCGGTGGACAGGAGCGCGAGCGCGAGCGCGCGGCGGCCGCTCACGCGCGCGTCAGCTCGGCGCGCCGGACCGGGTGTCCGGCAGCGGGAACCGGTCGAGGTACGGCAGGTACTCGTCCTCCACGTCGATGTCCAGGCCGCTCAGCACGCGCACCACGTAGTTGTAGAAGGCGACGACGATGACCAGCTCCGTGACCCTCGGGGCCGGCAGCCGCTCGCACAGCGCCGCCCACGTGGACGGTGCGAGGCCGGCGTCCTCGGTCAGCTCGCGGGCGGCCGCGAGCACGAGGTCCTCCAGCTCGCTCAGGCCGCTCGGCTCACCGGCGGCGAAGCGTGCCAGTCCGTCGACGTCGGCGTCGGTGACGCCGAAGCGCCGTCCGATCTCGACGTGGTGACTGAACTCGTAGGCGTTGGCCGTGAGGTAGCCGACGTGCAGGATCGCCAGCTCGCGCAGCCGGGGGTCCAGCTCGCACTCCCAGCGGATCCACTCGCCGAACTCGTAGTGCCGGCGCATGCCGCCGGGCGAGTTGGCCAGCGCCCGGAACAGGTTGATCGGCCGGGCCATCATGTCCCGGTCGGCCGGGGCCAGGTCCGCTTCGGACAGGTACGGGACGCGCGCCATCGACTCTCCCTCTCGGTCGGGGAACCCCCTCGACTCACCTCGCCCGATGATCCCGTAGAACGGGCAGATAGTCCATCGCACGGACATTGATCTTGCAAAACTCTGGACATCGACGTTGTCCGCGTGCTGGACTGTCTGTCCATTCAGCAGGACATTGCCGCGTTACGTGAGCGTTCGGCCGAGTCGAGGGACGGGATCAGGCGATGAGCGTCAAGTACGGATGGGTCGGGAACTTCTTCGAGGACTTCGAGGTCGGCGACGTGCACAAGCACCCGGTCGGCCGCACGGTCACCGAGGCCGAGAACATCTGGTTCACGTTGCTGACCTGCAACACCAACATGAACCACATCAACATCGAGTACTCGAAGAAGACCGAGTTCGGCACCTACCTGTTCAACAGCGGCCTCACCCTCGCGATCATCAACGGCCTCACCGTCGCCGACATCAGCGAGAACGCCGTGGCCAACCTGGGCTTCGACGAGGTCCGCCTGCCGGCACCGGTCTTCGTCGGCGACACGCTCTTCGCCGAGTCGACGATCATCGGCAAGCGGCCGTCCAAGAGCCGCCCCTACGCCGGGATCGTCGAGGTCAGCACGCGGGGCTACAAGCAGGACGACACCACCGTCATCACCTACAGGCGGGCCGCGATGATCTACACCCGCGAGGGCTCCCCCCGCTTCAAGCCCGCCGCCGACGGCGCCCCTGTGCCGGGCGCGCCGACGCCCGGGCGCTGAGCTCGGCCGTACAGCTCACGAGAGGAACAAGACGTCCGCTGAGCACCGAGTGAGCACCGCACCGTCCAGACAAGGAGTGGGTCAATGACGACGCATCGGCCGAGTCTCCGGCTGAGAGCCGGGATGGCGTTCCTGCTGACATCCGTCCTCGCGATCACCAGTTGCGGCGTCGAGGGCATCTCCGGCGACGGGGGCGGTGACGACGCCTCCGAGAGCTCGGACTGGACGCCCCAGGGCCCGCTCACGATGGTCGCGGCGTTCGGAGCCGGCGGCGGCACCGACAAGGTCGCGCGCGCCATGCTCGCCGGCATCGAGCAGTGCGCCGACGGCGTCACCGGCAACGTCGAGTACCGCGAGGGCGGCAGCGGCGTGGTCGGCTACACGTACTTTATGCAGCAGCAGGGCAAGAGCGACATGATCATGGCGTCCACCACCGAGCTCACCACGCTGCCGCTGTTCGTCGACACCCCCTTCACGTGGGAGAACTACACCCCGATCGCCCGGATCGCCAACGACACCGTCAGCCTGGTGGTGCCGGCCGCATCACCGATCACGTCGCTGCAGGACCTCGTCGACGAGGCGAAGACCCGCAAGGTCACCGTCGGCGTGGTCGGCGTGTCCGGCCCGGACAACATCATCCGCGGACTGCTCGAGGAGCAGGCCGGAATCGAGTTCGAGTCCGTCGTGTTCAACAACGGCGGCGAGACGACGGCGGCCATCCTCGGCAACGACGTCGACGCGGTCCTCGGCGGCGCCGGCGACATCGTCGGTCAGGTCGAGGCCGGCACCGCCCGGGCCCTCGCGGTCTTCGCCGAGGAGCGCTACCAGGACGGCCCGATGGCGCCCGTGCCCACCGCCGTCGAGCAGGGCTTCGACGTCACCTTCGGCCAGTGGCGCGGGCTCATCGGCCCGCCGGGCATGCCGGAGGAGGCCGTCACGTTCTACGCCGACTGCCTGGAGCAGTGGACCGAGACCCCCGCGTACGAGGAGTACCTCGAGACCTCGCTCGCCCTGCCGGCCTTCCAGCGCGGCGACGACTTCGAGCAGTACCTGGCCGACCAGGAGGCGCTGATCCGGGAAGTGCTCGGCCGATGAGGACGACGGTCGAGGCCCGGCTGCCCGGGCTGGTGCTGGGCGCGCTCGGCATCGGGTTCTGCGTCGGCGGCCAGCGCTACGGCGTCGTCCACGACGGGCGCATGGGCCCGGGCCTCATGCCCCTGCTGGCCGGGCTCGCGCTGGTCGGCCTCGGCGCGGCGCTGGCCGTCGCCGGGGTCGCACCCGTCGCGGCGGCAGGTCGGTCGCCGTCGCCGTCGCCGGACGGTTCGCCGTCGCCGGGGGCCGCCGGCGGGGATGCGGCGGCGGATCGCGCCGCCCGGCCGTGGGTCGTCTTCGGCAGCGTTGTCGCCGTACTCCTCGCCACTGCGTTCATCGGCCTGCTGCTGGCGCTGGGCGCGATGTCGTTCGCGCTGATGCTCCTGGTGGAGAGGCTGCGGGTGTGGGTGGCGGCCGCGGCGACCCTCGCCATCCTCGTCCTTTCGTGGCTGATCTTCATCCGGCTGCTGGCCGTCCCGCTACCCGTCGGCGTCCTGCTGGGAGGCTGACGTGGACGCGCTCGACCCCGTGATCGGCGGCTTCCAGACCGCGCTGTCGCTGCACAACCTGCTGTTCTGCGCCGTCGGAGTCATCCTCGGCACCGTCATCGGGCTGCTGCCGGGACTCGGCTCGGCCACCGGCGTCGCGCTGCTCATGCCGCTGACTCTCGGGCTGGAGCCGGTGACCGCGCTCATCATGCTCGCCGGCCTGTACTACGGCACCCAGTACGGCGGCACCATCAGCTCCGTCCTGGTGTCGTCACCCGGCGAGGCGTCCACCGTCGTGAGCACGTTCGACGGCTACCAGATGGCGCGGCAGGGCCGGGCCGGACAGGCGCTGGCCATCGCGGCGATCGCCTCGTTCGTCGCCGGCACGCTGACCATCGTGCTGCTGATGGCGCTCGCGCCGGTCTTCGCCGGCATCGCGGTCGACTTCGGGCCGCCGGAGATGGTGGGCCTCGTGGTGGTGGGCCTGGTCGGCGTCGTCGGGCTGTCCCGCGGCATCCAGATGCTCAAAGGCCTGGCCATGGGCGCGCTGGGTGTCGCCGTGGCCACCATCGGCTTCGACCCACAGACCGCCGTGCAGCGGTTCACGTTCGGCAGCGTCGAAGTGCTCGGCGGCATCCAGTTCGTTCCGGTCGTGATCGGCCTGTTCGCCATCGCGGAGGTGATGTCGCAGGCGCGCGCGACGCCGGCGGACCCGATCCGGGCGCGCTTCCGCGACCTGCTGCTCACCCGCGACGACCTGCACCGCTCGCGGGCGCCCATCGGCCGCGGCACCGTGCTCGGGTTCTTCCTCGGCACACTGCCCGGTGCCGGGGCGACGATCGCCTCGTTCGTGACCTACGACGTCGAGAAGCGGGTGTCCAAGCGCAAGCACGAGTTCGGCAAGGGCGCCATCGAAGGCGTCGCCGGACCGGAGGCGGCCAACAACGCCGCGGTCAACGGCGCGTTCGTCCCGACGCTGACGCTCGGCATCCCGGGCTCGGGGACGACGGCCGTGCTGCTCGGCGCGTTCCTGCTGTTCGGCATCCAGCCCGGCCCGCTGCTGATGGACAAGGAGCCGGACCTGGTGTGGGGCCTGATGGCCTCGTTCTACGTCGGCAACGTGCTGCTGCTGATCCTCAACCTGCCGATGGCGCCGATCTTCGCGTCGATGCTGCGGGTCCGCTACGCCGTGCTCTACCCCGTCATCCTCTCCGCGAGCCTGCTCGGCGCGTACGCGCTGGAGAACCGGATGTGGGGCGCCTGGGTGGCCGTCGGCGCCGCGCTCGTCGGCTACTTCCTCAAGCGCTACGACTTCCCACCGGCACCGGTGATCCTCGGCCTGATCCTGGGGCCGATGCTGGAGCAGTCGCTGAACCAGACCTCGTCGATGGGCAGCGGCGACTTCGGCATCTTCCTGCACCGCCCGATCGCCCTGGCGCTGCTCGCGCTGTCCGTGGCGATCCTGCTGGTGCCGACGATCGTGGCCCGGCTGCGCGGCCCGCGCTCCGGTGCCGAGCGACAACTGATCGACGACTGAGCGACGACCGACGCGGTTTCGACGGAGTGAGGAGACGCTGGTGACCGAGGCACGCGGCCTGCTGCTCGTGATGATCGACATCGAGCCCGAGCACGAGGAGGAGTTCAACCGCTGGTACGACGAGGAGCACCTGCCCGAGCGCCTGCACTGCGCCGGGTTCCTGAACGCCCGTCGCTTCGTCGCCGTCGAGGGCTCGCCGAAGTACCTGGCCATCTACGAGCTGGAGAGCGCGGCGGTGCTGGAGGACGAGGCGTACAAGCGGATCGAGCCGCCCAGCACGTGGACGACGCGGATCAGCCGGCACTTCGTCTCGTCGCTGCGCAACGTCTACGTGGAGATCACCCCGCCGCCGGCGCCCGAGCCACCCGTGGCACAGCGCCCGTGACGGTGCGCTCAGCCCTCGCCCGCCGGCACCGCGGTGATCTCCACATAGACGTTGCGGACGATCGTCACGTGCGCCTCGACCCGGCGGGTCCACGGCGTCGGGTGGCGCTTGCGCTCCAAGTAGGCCGGGCTCGCCACCACGTCCGGCCCGTCCAGGTCGTAGAGCGCGAGATACCTCGGCCCGCCCTGGAGCGCCCGGAACCGCCGGGCGCTGGTGATGCCGGGCACCGCCAGCCGCTCGGCGAGGTGCTCCTCGTCGTACCAGCGGTTGAGATCGTTCTCGTGACCAGGCTCGGGCTCCATCATCACCAGCAGCAGTCCGGCCCGTCGCTGTCGCGTCATCGCCTCTCCCCGACCGACCCAAGCCGTCCGCCCAGTGGACGTCTTGTCTACTTGACGAGACTACCTCAGGGTCAGGCGCCGATCCAGGAGGAACGATCATGAACGGGCCCTTGAGTGGTCTCCGCGTCGTCGACGTCACCCAGAGCGCCGCCGGACCCTTCTGCACCATGATCCTCGCCGACCTCGGCGCCGACGTGATCAAGGTGGAGAAGCCGGTCGGCGGCGACGACGCCCGGTCGTGGTCGCCACCGGCCTGGGGCGACTACGGCTGCACGTTCCTGGCCCTCAACCGCAACAAGCGCAGCATCGCGCTGGACCTTCGTTCCCCCGCCGGCAAGGAGATCTTCACCGAGCTGATCGGCACCGCCGACGTGCTCGCGCACAACCTGCGCTCCGGGGCGCTGGACGCGCTGGGCTTCGGCTGGGAGGCCGCGCGGCGGATCAACCCGCGGCTGATCTACCTGTCGATGACGGCGTTCGGCGACACCGGCCCGCTGGCCCGGCTGCCCGGGTACGACCCGCTGATCCAGGCGTTCGCCGGGCTCATGAGCCTCACCGGCGAACGGCCGGAGCCGGGCGCGCCGCCACGGCCGCCGATCCGCGTCGGGACGTCGATCAACGACATGGGCACCGGCCTGTGGGGCGCCATCGCCGTGCTCAGCGCGCTCATGAACCGCGAGCGGACCGGCGAAGGACAGCTCGTGCAGACGTCGCTGCTCGAGACCGCCGTCGCCTGGATCCCGTACCAGATCATGGCCTACCTCGGCACCGGACAGGTCCCCGGCCCGCACGGCTCGGGCACCTCGATGAACGCGCCGTACGAGGCGTTCCCCACCTCCGACGGGTACGTCATGGTCGCCGCGGGCAACGACGTCCTGTGGTCCAAGATGTGCCACGCCATCGGCCGCACCGACCTGCTCGACGACCCGCGCTTCGAGGGCAACCCGAACCGCGTGCGCAACCGGTTCGCGCTGGTGGAGGCGCTCAGCGAGACGTTCCGGACCGCGCCGCCGGCGCACTGGGTGAGCTTGCTGCAGGAGGCCGGCGTCCCGTGCGCGCCGATCCGCACCGTCGACGAGGTGGTGGTCGATCCGCAGGTCGAGCACCTGCGGATGCTGCGCGCCGTCGAGCACCAGGAGATCGACGGCTACCAGGACGTCGCGCTGCCCATCCAGTGGGACGGCCAGCGGGCGCCGACGCGCAGCGTCCCTCCGACGTTCGGCGGACACACCCGGGAGATCCTGCGCGCCCTCGGTCACCCCGAGGAACGGATCGCGGCCCTGCTGGCCGACGGCGTCGTCGCCGAGACCAAGGAGGAGTGACCCCCGAGGGCTCGCGAACGACCACAGTTGAGTATGAGCGCGCCCGCTTCGCCAGGAACGCAGATGCTGTCCCCGAAATGATCACGTTCAGCACGAAATCTCGTGTCGCACCATGGTTGCGAGCCTCGTGATGCACGGGTGATCCTGCTGAACGTGATCATTTCGGGGACTCCGCCGCCGCAGCGTGAAGCGGGGGTTGCGCCGGGCATCGGGGCGATCAGGCCAGCGCGGCGCGGACCGCCTCGGCCACCCGCGGACCGGACAGGCCGTACCGGTCCAGCAGGAAGTCGTTCGGCGCGGACTCGCCCCACACGTCACGCAGGCCGACGCGGTGGACGCGGGCGCCCGTGCCGTGCTCGCCGAGCACCTCGGCCACCAGCCCGCCGAGACCGCCCAGCACGGTGTGCTCCTCGACCGTGACCACCAGCGACGCGGCACCCACCGCGTCCAGCAGCCGACGGTCGTCCAGCGGCTTGAGACACGGCACGTGCACGACGCCGGCATCGACGCCCGACGCCGCCAGCAGGTCGGCCGCCTCCAGGACGCGCACCGTCTGGACACCGGTCGACACCAGCACCACCCGCCGGCCCGGCCGCACCACGTGCACGGCGCCGTCGGTGTAGTCGTCGGCCGGCACCATGCCGAGCTCCGGTGCCGGATCGCGGGCCAGCCGCAGGTAGACGGGGCCGTCGTGGTCGGTGGCCCACCGCACCATCGCGGCACACTCGGCCGCGTCGCCGGGCGCCAGCACCACCATGCCGGGCATGGCTCGCATGATCGCGAGGTCCTGCACGTCCTGGTGGGTCTTGCCGGTCAGCCCGGTGAGCAGGCCCGAATACGCGGCGGCGATCTTGACATTGGCGCCGGTCTGCGCCACCAGCATGCGGATCGGGTCGAGCGCACGATGGGTGAAGAAGACCGTGAACGACGAGAGCCACGGGACGTAGCCCATGGTGGACAGGCCGGCGGCGGTGCCGACGAGGTTCTGCTCGGCGATGCCCAGCTGGAGGAACCGGTCCGGCAGGCCCTCTGCGAAGATGTCGGCCTTGGTGGAGTTGGCGAGGTCGCCGTCGAGCAGGACCACCCGCGGGTCGGTCTGCCCGACCTCGGTCAGGGTGCGCCCCCACACCTCACGCATGGCCTTCACGCCGCGCCCCCGTCGTCGATGCCTTCGCGGATGCTGTCGTCGATGCTGTCGTCGATGCCGAGCTCGGTGCGGGCCCGCGCCAGCTGATCGGGCGTGGCGTTGCCGGTGTGCCAGACGTGCCGGCCCTCCGCGAAGGAGAGCCCGCGGCCCTTCGTCGTCCGGGCCAGCAGGACAGTTGGCCGCTGGCCCGCGGCGCCGTCGCGCGCGAACGCGAAGGCAGCGCCGATGGCGTCGTAGTCGTGTCCGTCGAACTCGTGCACCCGCCAGCCGAACGCGTCGAACACCGGCCCGAGCGCGATGCCCGCCCACGGGTCGCGCCGGTCGCCGCGGTCGTCGGTGCCGGCCGGCCAGCCGTACTGCTGCAGTCCGTTGCAGTCGACGACGGCGATGAGGTTGCCCAGGCGGTAGCGCGCGGCGGTGTGCACCGCCTCCCATACCATGCCCTCCTGCACCTCGCCGTCGCCCAGCAGCACCCAGGTGCGCGGGTCACGGCCGGCCAGGCGAGCGCCGAGCGCCATGCCGAGGCCGACGGAGAGCCCCTGACCCAGGGAGCCGGTGGACGCGTCCAGACCGGGCAGCCGAGTCATGTCCGGGTGCCCTTGCAGCCGCGAGTCGCCCTTGTCGAACGTCGCGACCTCCTCGACGGGGAAGTAGCCGCGCAGCGCCATGACGGCGTAGAGCCCGATGGCCGAGTGGCCTTTGGACAGGATGAAGCGGTCGCGCTCGGGCCAGTCCGGCTCCTCCGGGCGGATGCGCAGCTCGTCGAAGAACAGCGTGACCAGCAGGTCCATGGCCGAGAGCGGACCGCCGATGTGGCCGGCCTTGCTCTGCGTGACGGTGCTGACGGCGAGCCAGCGTCCGTGGTCGGCGAGCTCGCGGAGGGTCCGATGCGACACGTCCGTGCGCTTGGCTGGCATGGATGCCCTTCGGTCGGTTGTGCAGGGCTCGCGGCCGGATGATGCGGCACCCGGCACGATATAAATTTATCACCAGATGGGCATTGCGTCCACTGAGCGGGATTGCGATGGCTTGGATCGCGGGCGATAGGCGAGGCGCCGTGCAGCCGGCGCCGTCTCCCGAGGGGTTCGCACAGGCGGTGCGATCCTTCTCAGGTTGCCTCGATACCCTCGTGACGCGTTCGTTCTGCCAGGGGAGTCTGCGGTGAACCTGTCCGATATCCAACCCATCCGCTGCCGGGCGGCCTTCGTGGCCGCGGCGGTGATCGTGCTGGCCGCGTGCACCGGCGACGACGGCGACGACCGCGACGACCCGCCCGGGCCGGACCCGTCGATCGCGGTCCCGTCCGTGACCGCCGAGGTGGTCGACGGCGTGCCGCGGCTGGAGTGGGAGGCGGTGGACGGCGCCGTCGCGTACCGGATCAGCTCGGCGTCCGGCTCCGGGGGCGAGGACGGGGAGGACGTCAGCGCGAGCGGGACCGACGTGCCGGCGGACATCTGCGCCGAGGGCACGTGCTCGCTCAGCCTGATGGCCGGTGGGCTGGATCTCGACGGCGAGACCACGGTGAGCGCGGTGACGGAGGACGGCACCTACTCCGAGCCGGCCACCGTCGCCGTCGACCTGCCCGAACCCGACTCCGAGCCGGCCGAGATCGACGAGCAGAACCTCGAGGTCCTGCTCGTCTACGGCTGGAACCTCGACGAGGACGCGCCGTACGACCCCGACGCGCCGCCCCTGACGGAGGTCGTGCCGGTCGAGTCGCTGGAGGAGGCGCAGCGCGTCATTGAGGAGGCGCAGCAGCCAGGCACCGGCGTCATCTCGGCGAGCCTGAACCTGCCGGCCGACGCGACCGGCGACGGCGGCGGCGACGGCGAGGACGAGGGCGACCTCTACGACGAATACCTGGCACGCGGGACCTGGCAAGTCGAGGAGATGGGGTACGACCAGCTGCCCGGCGACCCGCCCGGGGACGGCGTCGTGATCGCGACCATCGAGCAGAGCGGCGTCGACGCGAGCCACCCCTCGCTCGCCGGTGCGGTCGAGGACGGCTACCACGTCGGAGGCGACGGCGACGGGCTCGTCGATCCCGGCGTGCACGCGACGGGGGTGGCCTCGCTCATGGTCGGCCAGCCGGCCGGCGCCGTCCCGGGCATCGCCCCCGGCGCCACGGTCTACCCGATCAACATGGGCGAATCGAGGGAGGACGACCTGCACGAGGCGATCGTCCACGCCGTCGACGCCGGTGCCGACATCATCAACGTCTCGCAGGTGCTCGGGTGCAGCTCATTCCTGGTGATCACGAGCTGCCCGACCGGGCTGAAGGCCGCGACCGACTACGCCGAGGAGAACGGCGTCGTCGTGGTCGCCGGTGCCGGCAACAACGGCGGGGCGGAGAGCTGCGACGGAACGCCGGACGAGGAGCTGTGGCCCGCGGTGCTGGAGACCGTCGTCTCCGTCGGCGCCTACGAGCCGTCGCGCGAGGTCTGGGAATGCACGCCGAACCGTCCCGACGTCGACCTGCTGGCCCCGGGTGTCGACCTGTTCATCGCCGACGCCGGCGGCAGCTACGCACTGGCCGACGGGACGTCGTTCGCCGCGCCACTGGTCAGCGGCCTGATCGCGGTCGTCCTCGCGGAGCGGCCCGATCTCAGCCCTGAGGCGATCCGGGAGATGCTGCCGCAGTGGCGCCGCGCCGACGGTCAGCTGAGCGTGTACGCGGCGTTGGTCAGCGCCGGGATCATCGAGACCGACGAGTTCGAGCCGCCCGAGGGCGAAGACCTCGCCGCCGTCTACCCGTACAGGGTCGAGCTCAGCTTCGACGAGTCCCACGAGATCGTGCCGTACATCGAGGCGGTCGACGAACTCTCCATGACCGAGGGCATCTCGCTCACCTCCATCACCCGGGACTATGCGTACGACAACCCGGAGTACGGGCAGGACGGGTACGAGTTCGGCGAGATCGCCGGGCTGATCTTCCTGCACGACGACGGCTCGGCGTCGGCCACCGGATGGATGCAGCCGCGGCCACGCTGGGCAGGCGAGCACGAGGGGTACCTCAGCGTGCACTGGGAGATGTGCACCATCGTGCCCAGCTTCACCTCAGCCGCCGGCCGGATGTACCGCTGGGACATCCCCGTCACCGTGGAGGCCGCGCTGGTCTCCGACACCGGCGGCGACGGCGAATCGCCCCAGGTCGAGCTGGGCTTCTCCCTCGGCATCGGGGCGACGATGGACGAGCCTGGCGAGCTGCCGCCGGTCACGATCCATAGTGACGACCTGGACCGGTGTGCCGATCTCAACGAGCGGTTCGACGAGGAGGCGTACCTGCACAGCGTGGGCTGGCGGCCCTGGCCCGAGGTGGAGCCGTTCGTCGGCGAGCACTACGCGGCGGTGGAGCAGGCCCACGAGCAGCTGATCGCCGCCACGCCGCTCACCCTCGACGTCCCCGTGGCCCTCGACGGCAGCGACCAGGAGACCACCGCCGCCGGCGACCCCGACGTGTCGATCACCGTCAGCACGGACTGAAGGCTCGCGCGTGCCCACGTTCTACCTCGTGCAACACGGCGACAAGCAGCGCACGCCCGGCGACCCGGGGCTCACCGAGCTGGGTCGCGCGCAGGCCGCTCGTACCGGGCGTTGGCTGCGGCACAACGCGGAGCTGACGGCCTGCTACAGCAGTCCATTCTGCCGGGCCCGCGAGACCGCCGAGGCCGTGGCCGCCGCCACCTCGATGCGCGTCCAGGTGGACCCGCGGCTGCGTGAGCGGATGAACTGGGACGGCTCCCGCCCGCTCGCGGCGTTCCTGGCCGACTGGGCGACCGCCACCGGCGACCGCGACCATGTCCCGCGCGACGGCGACTCGTCCCGGCGGGCCGGAGATCGGCTGCGCGGGTTTCTCGTCGACCACCTGGGCCTGGCCGGCGGCGTCGCCGTCGTGACGCACGGCGGGGTGACGGTGGACCTGTTGCGGACCCTGGTCGGCGACGACCAGCTACCCACCCGGCTGCTGACCGACGGTGTGCCGTCCTGCGCCCTGACGGTCCTGGACGGCCTGTCCGTGGTGGAGATCGCCTCGGTGGATCACCTGGCGACGCACGACTAGCCCGCGGTGTCGCCGGCGGACAGCGTTGCGAGCGGCGAGCGGAGCTAGCCGCGGGCGAGGGCCCAGGTGCGGATGGTGTCGATGCGCTCCTGGATTTCCGCCGCCGTGGCCAGCGCGGCCGGCGGGCCGCCGCAGGCCTTGCGCAGCTCGGTGTGGATGACGCCGTGCGGCTTGCCGGTGCGGTGGTGCCAGGCGCCCACCAGTCCGTTGAGCTCGCGACGCAACAGCGAGATCTGCTCGTAGACGGCGGGGTCGCGGGGCTGGTCCTCCTCAGCTGAACCGTCCTCGGAGGTGGCCGCCGCGCGGGCCGCCTGCTGCTCGGCCTGCCGCCGTCGCAGCAGCGCGGCAACTTGGTCCGGCTCCAGCAGACCGGGGATGCCGAGGTAGTCGGCCTCCTCCGCGGACCCGGCCTGGGCCTGGGTGCCGAACTCGCCGCCGTCGTACAGGACCCGGTCGAACGAGGCTTCGGAGCCGAGCGCCTCGAACGGGCCGAGCTCGTCGGTGCCGGTCTCCTCGTGCTGGGCGGCGGCGATCAGCGCCTCCTCCGCCGCCAGCGGGTCGTCGTCGGCGCCGGGCGGCTTGCCCAGCACGTGGTCGCGCGACGTCTCCATCTCCCCGGCGTACGACAGCAGCGACGGCACCGTCGGGAGGAAGATGGACGCGGTCTCGCCGCGCTTGCGGACCCGGACGAACCGGCCGACGGCCTGGGCGAAGAACAGCGGTGTCTGGGTGGCCGTGGCGTAGACGCCGACGGCGAGCCGGGGCACGTCGACGCCCTCGGAGACCATGCGGACGGCGACCATCCAGCGGTCGTCACCCTCGGAGAACGCGGCGATTTTCTTCGACGCCTTGGGCTCGTCGGAGAGGACGACGGTGGGCGGCTCGCCGCACACGCGTTTGAGCAGGGCGGCGTACGCCCGTGCGGACTCCTGGTCGGTGGCGATGACGAGGCCACCGGCATCCGGGACGTGCCGGCGCACCTCGGTGAGCCGGGTGTCGGCGGCCTGCAGGACCGACGGGATCCAGTCGCCGTGCGGGTCCAGCGCGGTGCGCCAGGCCTGCGCGGTGATGTCCTTCGTCAGCGGTTCGCCCAGGCGTGCGGCGACCTCGTCGCCGGCGCGGGTGCGCCAGCGCATCTCGCCGGAGTACGCCAGGAACAGCACCGGGCGGACCACGCCGTCCTCGAGCGCCTCGGCGTAGCCGTAGGAGTGGTCGGCGACGCTGCGCGGCACACCGCGGTCGTCCGGCGCGTACGTGACGAACGGGATGGGGTTGATGTCGGAGCGGAACGGCGTGCCGGTGAGGGCCAGCCGGCGGGCGGCCGGCTCGAACGCCTCGCGGGCGGCCTCGCCCCACGACAGGGAGTCGCCGGCGTGGTGCACCTCGTCGAGGATGACGAGGGTGCGCCGGTTCTCGCACCGGGCGCGGTGCAGCATGGGGTGCGCCGCGACGCCGGCGTAGGTGACCGCGACGCCGGTGTAGTCGCGGCTGGTCCGGGCTTTGCGGCCGGTGAACATGGGGTCGACGGTGATGCCGACCTTGTCCGCGGCCTCGGCCCACTGCCGCTTCAGGTGCTCGGTGGGAGCCACGATCGTCAGCTGGTGGATCGCCTTGCGTGCCAGCAGCTCCGCGGCGATACGCAGCGCGAACGTCGTCTTCCCCGCACCCGGGGTGGCGACTGCGAGGTAGTCGCGCGGGTCCCGGGTGAGGTAGTCCTCGAGCGCCGCCGCCTGCCAGGCGCGCAAGCGCCCCGCGGTTCCCCACGGGGCACGATCGGGATAGGCAGGAGGCAGGTGCTCAGCGGCCGAAGTGCTCACACATCTCCCGTGACGTCGACGTCCTGGCCGGCCCGGCGGCGACGCTGCCCGCGCGAGCCGATGCCCGGCACCGACCGGCGGCCCGGGCATCGCCACGAGCCTAACCGGCCGCACCGACAGCTCGGGGCAGGACGCGCACGCCTCACGCCGTCGTGACCCGGACCCGCCCGGCGGCCCAGGCACCCACCAGCGCCAGCCCCACCATGACGGCCAGGATCACCAGATAGATCCAGTCGGCGACGCCGGTGGGCGCAGCGGTCTCGCCGTGCCCGGAGCCGAAGATCGTCCCGGCCAGCCCCACGAACGTCGCTGAAAACAAGGCATCGCTGACCTGCAGCGCAGCGGAGTTGGCGCCGTGCTCGCCGACCGGTGAGAGCTGGAACAGCAGCACGCTCACGCTCGCCATGGACATCCCCATGCCGAACGCGCCGACCGTCCACGCCAGCATGACGACGGCGACCGGGACCGACGGGATCAGCGCCAGCGAGACGGCGCAGATGGCGCCCCCGACCAGCAGGCAGCCGACACGCACCAGCAGGTATCGCGGCGCGACGGTCTTCGTCCGGCCCTGGTACCAGGAGCCGCTGGCCCAGCCCAGCGCGCCGCCGGTCAGCGAGAGCCCGGCGAGTGTCGACGACAGCCCGCGCTCGGAGACCAGCAGCAGCGGCAGGAATGCCTCGGTGCCGAAGAACGCGCCGGCCAGGATGCCCCGCATCGCCACGACGGTGGGCAGCCCGCGGCGCAGCACGATCGTCCCGGGCGGCAGCAGCTTCGGCACGCTGAACGCCAGCAGCACCAGCGCCACCGCGGCCACGCCCAGCGCGATGAGATCCGCCCGGCTGCCGGCGTATTGGAGCAGGCCCATGCCGACCGCCGTCGCCAGCGCGTACCGCTTGCGGCCGGCTCGCGGGGCCGCCCCGCCGGGCGGTGGGCCGTCCACGGCGCGCGCCGACGGCAGCGCGAGCAGCACCGGGACGAGCACCAGCGGCGCGATGCCCAGGAACACCCACCGCCACGACAGCTCGTCGGTGAGCACCCCGGCCACCAGCGGGCCGACGATGGACGGCACCACCCACGCGGCCGACATGGCCGCGAAGATCTTGGGGCGCATGGCCTCCGGGTATGCCCGGCCCACGACCACGTACAGGGCGACGATGACCAGGCCCCCACCCAGCCCCTGGGTCGCCCGGCCGGCCAGGAACGGCAGCATCGACTGCGCCGAACCGGCCAGCAGCAGCCCCACCGTGAACGACGCAGTGCCGAGGACCAGCGGCAGCCGTGGGCCGCGCCGGTCGCACAACTCGCCGGAGACGACCATGGCGAACAGGCTCGTGGTGAAGAAGCTGGAGAACGCGAAGGCGTACAGCTCCAGGCCGTCCAGCTCCGGGACGGCGGTGGGCATCGCCGTGGCCACCGCCATCGACTCGAAGGCGATGAACACCACCGTCGACACGATGCCGATGGACAACCGCCGATGAGCCGGCCCGAGAACCCCCTGCGCGATGGCTCGTCCCGGCTCCGGTGTCACGAGCGAATCATAGCGACGCTCCACACACGGGCCGCCGCTGCCGGGCGTCCGTACACTGGGAGCCGTGAGCACCCAGCTGACCCCCGGCACCGAGACCATCGAGGACCGCCGCACCAGGCCCAGCAGCGGCGACGGCGACCACGAACGCTTCTCGCACTACGTGCCGAAGGACAAGCTGACCGAGGCCATGATCAACGGCACCCCGGTCATCGCCCTGTGCGGCAAGGTCTGGGTGCCCAGCCGCGATCCGCAGAAGTACCCGGTCTGCCCGCAGTGCAAGGAGATCTGGGCCTCGATGAAGCCCGGCGACAACGAAGGCTGAGTCGCCTGTCACACCGGCGTCGTTCGTTCCACCCATAGGGGGTGTGAGAGCCACAACGATGACGACGGTGTCCCGTGCCGGCCCCGGGTGAGGCGGACCGCGGCGGGCACGACGCCGCGCGGTCGGCCGAGAGCACACATGACCACGCGAGTGCTGACGGCACAGCACCCGTCGCCGGGGCGCGGCCGGTGGCCGCCGCCATCGCCGACCTGGGCGCACTGCGCGACGAGGTGCGGCGGCAGTTCCGCATCGCCGCGGCGGACGCCCGGCCGGTGGCGCTGCTCGGTGCGCCCGGATGGCTCGCGGACGGGCTGAGCGAGGCCGGCCGCCGCCTGGCCGCCGACCTCGAGGCAGCCGCCGTCCAGGTGGGCGACTCCATCGCGGCCGAGGTCGAGCGCCTGCGCCGGGTCCAGCATCCGCGGGATCCCGATGCGGCGGCCGCACCACCGACCGTCCTCGGCGGCCGATCCGGCCGCCGACCACCTGGACCGCCGCCCCCGCCCAGGCAACGGGTGCCCGCCCGCCCGCAGGTACATCCTGGCGGCCCGCCGCCAGGGCTGGCGCGGGAGCCGGAGCTCACCGACGGCGCCGGGTATGCGCGCGTCCCGCTCACCCCACCGGCCGTCGTCGCCATCGACACGCCCAGGCAGGGGCGCATCAGCGACTGTCACGTCATCGCGGCCATGTGCACGCTGGCCGATCGGGCGCCGGGTCTGCTGACCCGGCTGGCCCGGGCGGAGGGCGACCTCGTGGTCGTCGACGTCCCCGGCCGCGGATACCGGCTGCGATCCACGCTGCCGGTCGACGGCGACGGCGGCGGTTTGGCGTACGCCCGCTCGCCCGACGGGAGCACGCTGGTGTCCTACGTGGAGAAGGCATACGCCGTCTACGGCGGCGGCTACCCGAAGCTCGGCGAGGGCGGCTACCCGGCCGAGGCGCTCCAATGGCTGACCGGCCAGCCCAGCTACATGCTGGCGATCGCCCGCGCCGACGACGACCTCCTCACCGGCCTGCTCGGCTCGGGCGCACCCGCCGTCGCCTGCAGCTGGCGCCTCGACGGCCGCGCATCCGCTGCCCGGGTCGCGCTGCGGTACGGCCTGGCGCAGGACGGGCACGCCTACGCCGTCACCGGAGTCGTCGACGGCCTGGTCATCCTGCACAACCCGTGGGGCCTCCGACATCCCCGGCCGCTCCCCCTCGACGTGTTCCGCACGCTGTTCTGCCGGATCGATTGGTGTGAGCTCGATGACAACTGAACCCCGCCACCGTCCGGTCCAGATCAGGACCGGCTACCCGAACCCGGTCGGCAACTCCTGGGTCAGCGTCCTGGGGGTCGACCCACCCCTGGTCTGCCTGGGCGTCGACGACCCCGACGGCACCGAGACCACCCAGTGGTACGCGCCCGGCAACGCGCTCACCGCCGGCGGGCTGCGCTGGCGGGTGGCGCACACCAGTGCGCCCACGCCACTCGGTCGCGACGCGCCACCAGGCGCCGCCGGCGGGCAGCTCGTCGCGGTTCTCGAGCCGATCGGCCGGCCGTGAAGGTCGGGCCCGGCAGCCCCGCACTACGACGCGACGTCGGCGGCGCGCGTCACCATGGCGAACACGCGCAGGATGCCGGCCCGCCGGTCCGCGGCGACGTGCCGGTACGCACGTGCGGCCAACTCCTCCAGCGGCTCGCAGACCGCCACCTTCGTCATGATCGACGCGTCCGCGAGCTCCTCGCACACGGTCTGGAGGCGCTGGCCGAGACGGCCGTAGGGCAGGTTGCCTGTGCTGCGCACCGCATGGTTCGCCTGCAGCGCCACCATCAGGTCCGAGCGGGTGAGCTGATCCAGGACCAGTCGGCACATCTCCGGGATGTCCAGCGACCAGCCGAGGGCCTGCACCGCAGCCGATCGCACCGACTCCTTCGGGTGCTGCGTCAGCAGCTCCATCAGCTGCGGCCGGGTCTCGACGTGCTCCGCGCCGGTGATTGCCCGCGCCACGATTTCCAGGACCTCCCGGTCCGGCTCCTCCGTCAGCCGTCGTACCAACGCCCGCCGCACCTCCTCGTGCGCCGCGACGGCGGCGAGGGCGCGCGCGGCAGACGCACGCAGGTCGGCGATCTCGCAGCTGAGCAGCTCGATGAGCGTCGCACGGGCGTCAGCCCGGTCCAGGTGGCGCTCCAACTGCCCGAGCACCACGTGCTGCACGCGTTCCCGCGGACCGGCCGCGTCGTCGCACACCAGGGGAACGAACGCGTCGCGGAGGTCGGGCTCGGCCGTCACGCCGGAGTGGCCGCTCATCAGGTCGGGCCCATCCGGGTCCCACAGGCGCCGTGGGTCGACGGCGCGCAGCACGGCCGGAAGTGGTTCGAGCCGACCGGCCAGCGCCATCGCGGCCACGGCGGCCACGCCCAGGTCCTGTTCGACCGTGAGTACATGCCGGAACACCTGGCGCACCGCGGCCGGCTCGACCGAGTTCGCCAACAGCCGGATCGCGAACCGCCGGACGTCAGTCCGCTCGTGACGATCGAGTATTTCCAGGACCGGCTGGAACGCACTGAGGTCACCTCCCTGGTCCGGGTCGGCCACTCGCCGTCCGGCGGACCAGCGAGCGTACGGCTCACGGACGTCCTCGTGGTCCCGGAGCGCATGCAGCGCGTACCCGGCCTCGTCGCGCAGGCGGGCGTCCGGTGCGTGGCCCATCAGGTACACGAGCACGTCCCGCACGTCGTCGTGCTCCACGACGACGGACAGCGTCTGGGCTGCGCGGCGGAGCAGCCGGTCGCTGCGGTCTCCGCTCTTCATCTTCCGAACGAGCGCGGCCCGAACGTCGTCGTGATGCGTGGCCGGCGCCAGGGCGCGCAGCGCCTGAGTCCGCACGAAGTCGTCAGGGTGCGTCTCCAGAAGTCCGACGAATGCCTGCCGCACGTCGGGCCGGTCGAGATGACCGCCCAGAGCCTCGATCGCGGCCTGTCCGGCCTCCTCGTCCCGCGCACCCAAGAGCTCGATCAACGCCGCTCTGACCTCGGGCTGGTCGACGGCGCCGGTCAAGGACTCCGCGGCCGCCGCGCGGACGAACTCACGCCCGTCCGCGAGCCGACGCAGCAGCGCCTCCCGGACCTCGGGGTGTCCGACGGCACCGGCGAGTGCCCGGATCGCCTGGGGCGACCTGCTCTCGTCGCCGGCCATTCTCAACAGGACGCGCCGCACCTCGTCCCGGTCCACGGCCCCGGCCAGAACGCCGATCAGGTCGCCGGCACCGATCCTGCGATCGTCCTCCAGCCGCTCGAACACCGGCGCCAGCGCCGCCGCCGTGACGCGTGGAGTCAACCGGCTGAGCGCCTCCCTGACACCGTTCCGGAACGCCCTGATCTCGTACAGCGACACCAACCGGTCGATCATCCGCTCGATCTGAGCGCCGGCCCGCGGCGCCGTCGGGTCGGGTCGCTCGGCCACGATCCTCGCGGCGGTGCGCAGGCCGAGGTGGAACGGGTCGTCCGCCAGCTCGAGCAGATGGTCGAGCAGCGGCACCGGGTCCTCGAGCTGACCACCGAGCATCGGGATCACCTCGTACCAGTCCGGGTCGAACCACAGGTGCCGGCGCACCAGGTCGAGCCAGTCACCGCTGCCGCCGCCATGGCCGGGTCCAGGGTCCGGCCGCACCCCGTCGCCGGACGCGGCGAGCCGGGCCACCTCACGGGCGACGAGGTACTCCGCGACGGTCCGGTGCACGAAGCGGTACGGTGCGTCGCGCCCGTCGGCCTGGCTGCCCACCGGTGTGAGCAGCCCGGCCACCCGGGCAAGCGAGTCGATGACGGCATGCGGGTCCTGGCCCAACGCGGCCAGCTCCGGCCTGCCGACGAGCACGTCGACTATCTGGTCCACCGGCATCGCGTCGCTCCAGCCGCCGCGGCGGGTGGCGAAGTGCAGCGCGATCGCGCCGCTGAGCCGCAGGTACTTCTCGACCTCTTCGTGCTTGCGGCTGGCGCCCATCGCTGGCTGCCGCCGGTTGACGGTCAGGAAGCCGCGCACGATCCGGTCCAACAGCTGCCAGCGCACCGTCGGCAGCGACTCCTCCGCCCGGGCTGCCGCGCACAGCAGGGACAACAGCAGCGGGTTGCGGGCCATCCCGGCGGCTGCTGGCTGGCGCAGGGCGGCACGCAGGCGGGCCTCCGCCTCGCTGTCGAGGTTCCACGCGGCCACCGTCGCGTCGACGTCGCCCGCTGCGAACGGCCGCAGCTCCACCTCCGCCACCGGCCTGGGCAGCGGTGGCCCGCTGTAGCCGGCGATCCGGCTGGTGATCACGCAGATCGCCGGACCGCGCCCATCGGTGCCCGGCGCCGAGTCCGTTATGCCGTCCGGGTGGCTGCCAGGCTTGCCGCTCGACGCGGTGCCGCCGGGCCATGCTTCCTCGCCGCTCTCATCGGTCAGGTCACGGGTGCCGCCGGGCGGCCCGGCCGGCAGTTCCTCGGTCCGCTGCTCACTCGGCGCGGGCAAGCCGGCGAGCAGGTCTCGTATCCGGTTCTCCTCCTCCGCGCCGGGCAGCTCGTCCCACGCGTCCAGCAGCACCGCGGACCGCCCGGCATCCACCTGGCCGGCCAGCCACACCGTCGTGCTCGGGGCCAGGCCGTGCCGGCGAGCCACGATCCGCGCCAGCGCCTCGCCCAAGGTGTCGCCGTCGGCGCCGGCCAGCTCGTCACAGCGCGCGGTGAGCGGGATCGTCACGTCCTCCGCCGTCGTGGCCGCCACGAGCTTGCGGCGCGCGATCCCCGCGAGCCGATGCGCCTCGGTGCGGATGAGCCACGACTTGCCCATCCCTGGGTCGCCGAGCACCACCACTCGCGGATGCTGGCGCAACAGGACCTGCCACGACATCGTCGGCCCGTCGACCTGATCTCCAGGCTGCTGATACATGCGCGCGGCCTCGGCGCGGCTGGCCCGGCCTATCGGCGTGCTCGAGAACGAATCGACGTCGACGGCACGTCCGGCGCGGCCGGTGCTCGCGCCGTCCTCGGCACCAGCGCGGCGCACCGGGTTTCGCACCTGCACCGGGCGGTTGACCCGGCCCACGTCGAAGTCGTCGGGCAGGTAGCGCGGCAGCCGGTCGCGCCGCTCGGTCTCCAGCTCGATGTCGTGCAGCAGCCGCTCCACGTCGGCGCGCAGCTGCTGCGGCGTCGGCTCGGGCAGCCGGTCCGTGCGGGTGTTGGCGATCAGCATCGCCAGCATCTTCATGGTCAGGCGGTCCTGCAGCGACGGCGCTGAGCGGATGACCTCGTCGGCCAGGACGTCGGGCAGGATGCGCAGGAAGTGGTCGACGTCGATGACGTTGCGCAGCTGGTCCAGGTCGTATCCGGCCTCGTCGAGGGCCGACCGCAGCCGCGCCTCGACCTCGCGCCGGGCCAGCTCGTCGTCGAGCCCGTCCAGCGCACCGACGAGGACGCGCGCGGCGTCGCCGCGGAAAACCTTGCCGAGGTCGTCGGCCACGGCGTCCCACCACGCGGCCTCGTCCACGGTGCCCGTCCCGGCATCCACCGGCCTGGCGTCGCGAACGGCCCGGGTCAGCGTCCGCTCCACCACGTCGCGCAGCTCCCGCGAGTCGCGGCCGCTGCGCAACGAGCGCCAGATCCGGCCGGCACCGGCCGTGACGATCTGCGAAGCGACGTTGGTCAGCACGCCCGTCGTCAACGGTTCCATCGGCCCTCCAGCGCTCGCCCGCTTGCCGGGCGATCATGCTACCGATCTCGCGCGGCGTCCGATCAGCCGCGCGACGGCTTTTGCCGGGGCCCGTGGCGCCCGTACGCGGCCAGGATGGTCCGGACCGCGGCATCGGCGTGTGCATACAGCTCGTCGTCGTCGAACCGGCCACGGGCGGGATCGAACAGCGCGACGTTGAAGGGTGCACCGAGCAGGAGCCAGAGGAACTGCTCGGCCGCGACGCGCATGTCGCCGGCCAGCCACCCGCGCTGTGCCAGCGCCTCGAACAGCCGGGTCAGAGTCTGCTGGCCCCGGACGCGGGCCCGCTCGTCCCAGGCCCGGGCGAGCTCGGGAAACCGCTCCGCCTCGGCCGCGACGATCCGCCGCATCCGCAGCAGCTCTGGCTCCGTCACGGTGGTGACGAACTCCCGGGCGAGTCCCCGCAGGTCGGCGTCCAGGTCCGTCGTCGTGGCCAGCGCGTCGAGGTGGTCGTCGGACATCCGCTCGGCTGCCTCGATGTCGCGCAGGATGACCGCCAGGAAAAGCTGCTCCTTGCTGGAGAAGTACTTGTAGAGCGTCACCTTCGAGATCCCGGCGACGGCGGCCATCTCGTCCACGCCGGCCGACCCGAACCCGCGGCGCAGGAAGACCTCCCGCGCGGCGTCCAGGATCAGTGGTTCCTTCGGCGCGCCGCGACCTCTTGCCCTCGTCATGAACTGAACTGTACAGTACACCAGCGATAGTACTGAACAGTTCAGTATCAAGTCTGACCGATCACCGCGACCACCCATCGGCCGCGCCGTCGACACCGCGAAGGCAGGACCCGTGAACCTCACGACCCACTCAGCCGACGGCACCCTCATCGCCGTCACCAGCACGGCCGTCACCAGCACAGCCGAGACGCCGGGCGACACCCATCCCGCGCTGATCATGATCGATCCGGCCGGTGCCTTCCACGGGATGCGCCCGATGACGGGCGCGGTCGAGCCACTGGCGCAACGGTTCACCGTCTTCACCTACGACCGGCGCGGCCGGGGCGACAGCGGCGACACCCTCCCCTACGCGCCTCAGCGCGAGGTCGACGATCTCGCCGCCGTCATCGAGCTCGCCGGCGGCCAGGCGTACGTCTACGGCTTCTCTTCCGGCGCGGCCGTGGCCCTGCGCGCCGCGGCGGCGGGGCTGCCGATCCGGATGCTAGCGCTGCTGGAGCCGCCATTCGCCGTCGACGAGCCCGCCGACGAGCCATTCATCGCTGAGGTGCGCCGCCTCCTGGACGCCGGCGAGCGCGGTGCCGTCGTCGAGTTCGTCAACCGTGGCATCGGCGTGCCGGAGGAGTTCGTCAAGCAGCTGCGTGACCACCCGGCCTGGCCGGGCCTCGAGGCGTTGGCGCACACCTACCTCTACGACTTCGCCACGATGGAGTCGATGACGTCGGAGCTGCTCGGCGGCGTGCGGACCCCCACTCTCGTCATCACCAGCACCGGCAGCGACGACTACCTGCGCTCGACCTCGCTCGACGTCGCCGACCGGCTCCCCCGCGGCGAGCACCGCGCCGTCCCCGGCGGCTGGCACGGCCTCGACGACGCCGACCTCGCGCGGGCACTCTCCGACTGGTTCCGCTGACCGCCCGGAGCTATGGCGTTCTGATCCTGGATGGCTGCACCCCGACGAGGTCCAGAGCGGGCGCTAGTTCAGCGACGGGTCCGCCGGGAACGACGCCATCAGCGCCAGCTGCCCGCCCTGCCGGCGCAGCACCATCGCCCACAGGTCCTCGGCGTCGGTACGGAACGCGTCGGTCGGCTCGGCGTCCACGACGAACCACGAGCCCTCGTCGATCTCGCCCTCGAGCTGGTCCGGCGCCCAGCCGGCGTACCCGGCGAACACCCGCATCGCGCTGACGGCGGGCTCGATGATCTCGGCGGGCGTGTCCAGGTCGACGACGCCGAGGCGGCCGCGCACCCGCCGCACGCCGAGCGGCTCGTCGCTGCCGTGGACGGCGACGAGCCCGAGCGCGCTGTCCAGGCTCACGGGTCCGCCCTGGAACACGACCCCCGGCTCGGACACCACGGGCATCCACGCGGGCAGGACGTCGCCCACGAGGACGTCGGTGGGCCGGTTGACCATGACGCCGAGCGCGCCGTCGCCGTCGTGGGAAAGCATGAGCACGACGGCCCGGTCGAAGGTCGAACCGCGCAACGTTGGCGCGGCCACCAGGAGCTGCCCGGTCAACGAGCGATTCATGCCCACAGCTCCATCGTGCCCGTTCGGGCCCGCATCACACAGGGATGGCCGGGAACTCGCCGGTCTCCTCCGCGGTTCGGCGGATGCTCTCCACGCTGCCCCGCACGGCGGCCGCGACCGCCTCGGCCACGCCGGAGTGGAAGACGCTGGGCACGATGTACGACGGGTTGAGCTCGTCGTCCTTCACCGTGTCCGCGAGCGCCGCCGCGGCGGCGGTCATCATCTCCGGCGTCACCGACCGGCTGTGTGCGTCGAGCAGCCCGCGGAAGACGCCGGGGAACGCCAGCACGTTGTTGATCTGGTTCGGGTAGTCGCTTCGCCCGGTGGCGACGACGGCCGCGTACTCGCCCGCGGCACGCGGGTCGATCTCGGGCTCGGGGTTGGCCAGCGCGAACACGATGGCGCGGTCGGCCATGCTGGCGACGTCGGCGGCAGTGAGCACGTTGGGCGCGGAGACGCCGATGAAGACGTCGGCGCCGGCGACCGCGTCGCGGAGGTCGCCGGTGACGCCGCGTGGGTTGCAGTGCTCGAGGTACCAGGTGGGCACGCCGGTCAGGTCGGCCCGGTCGGGGTGGATGACGCCGTTGATGTCGGCGGCGACGATGTCGTTCACGCCCGCGGCCACCAGCAGCTGCGCGATGGCGTGGCCCGCGGCGCCGGCGCCGGACATGGCTACCCGGATCGACCCGATGTCCTTGCCGACCACCTTGAGAGCGTTGTGCAGGGCCGCGAGCACGACGATGGCGGTGCCGTGCTGGTCGTCGTGGAAGACCGGGATGTCGAGCAGCTCACGCAGCCTGGCCTCGATCTCGAAGCACCGCGGCGCGGAGATGTCCTCGAGGTTGATGCCCGCGAACACCGGCGCGATGTGCTGCACGGTGCGGATGATCTCGTCGACGTCCTGGGTGTCGAGGCAGATCGGGAACGCGTCGATGTCGCCGAACCGCTTGAACAGCGCCGCCTTGCCCTCCATGACCGGCAGGGCCGCGGTGGCGCCGATGTTGCCGAGGCCGAGCACGGCCGAGCCGTCGGTGACGACGGCGACCGTGTTGCGCTTGATGGTCAGCCGGCGGGCGTCGTCGGGGTTGTCCACCAGTGCCTGCGAGACGCGCGCCACGCCGGGCGTGTAGATGAGCGAGAGGTCGTCACGGTTGCGGATGGGGACCTTCGACGTCACCTCGATCTTGCCACCGAGGTGGACCAGGAACGTCCGGTCGCTGACCTTTCCGATCGTCACGCCGGGCACCGAACGCAGCGCGGTCACCAGCTCGCCGGCGTGTGCTGACGACGTCGCGGCGCAGGTGACGTCGACCTGGATGCGGTCGGCGCCGGACGCGGTGACGTCGAGGGCGGTCACGAGGCCGCCGGCCTTCTCGACGGCAGCGGTGAGCTGGCTCACGGCAGAGCCACCCGCCGGGACCTCCAGCCGGACGGTGATCGAGTACGAGATGCTCGGAACGCTGACCACGGTGACCCTTCTGCCGAATGTGAGCAGACCCACCGTAGATGATTCCGCTGCCGGTCACCGAGGGTGGGCGACATCCCGACAGTTACGGTGTGCGCGTGTTTACCGCGCAGATCATCGTCTCGGGCGAGGCCCTCGTCGACCTCGTCGCCGACCCCGACGGCCGCTACCGGGCCGTCCCGGGCGGTTCGCCGGCCAACGTCGCCGTCGGGCTGGCCCGCCTCGGCGCACCGACGCAGCTGCTCGCGAGGCTCGGGACGGGCGCGTTCGGGCAGGTGGTGCGCGACCACCTGGTCGCCAACGGCGTCGGCCTCGACCACGCCGTGGACACCGCGGACCTGACGACGCTCGCCGTCGTCTCGCTGGACGGCGAGGGCCGCGCCGCCTACGACTTCTACGCCGAGGGCACGGCGGACTGGGGCTGGCGGCCCGACGAGCTGCCGGCGTCGCTGCCGGCTGAGACGCTGGCGCTGGTCACCGGGTCGATCGCGGTCGCGCGCGAGCCCGGCGCCGCCGCACTGGTCGAGCTGATCCGGCGGGAGCGCTCGCGCGGCGCCGTGAGCGTCGTGCTCGACCCCAACCTCCGACCGTCGCTGCTCGCACCACACGACGTCGTGCGCCGGCAGTGGAACGAGCTGGTCGCGCTGGCCGACGTCGTCAAGGTGAGCGACGAGGACCTCGCCTGGCTGGCGCCGGAGCTGCCCGTCGCCTCGCTGGCCGCCGACTGGGCGCGGCGCGGGCCGGCACTCGTCGTCGTCACCCGTGGTGCCGCCGGCGCGATCGGCGTGACCAGCGGCGGGACCACCGTCGACGTGCCCACCCCCGAGGTGGAGGTGGCCGACACCGTCGGCGCCGGCGACGCGTTCACGGCCGGCCTGGTCGACTCGCTGCGCCTGGACGGCCTGCTCGGCGGCGCCGCGAGAGACCGGCTCGCCACGCTGGCGGACGCACCGCTGCGAGCGATCCTGGACCGCGCGGCGCTCGTCGCGGCCATGACCTGCGAGCGCCCTGGCGCCGACCCCCCGACCGCCTCCGCGCTCACCGCCCGCGTCTCCTCGAAATGATCACGTTCAGCAGGATCACCCGAGCCTCACCATGATTGCGAGCATGGTGTGACACGAGATCTCGTGCTGAACGTGATCATTTCGAGGCACGCAGAATCCTCGTGGCGGCCCCTTACCTCCGGCTCAGCTCGGCGTAAGGGACACGGCGCCACGGACCCACGTGAACGTCCGATGTGCCGGTGCCGGCCTCAGGACGAATCTCGACAACGACGAGATCGTTCGAGGAGGACACCGTGAACTACACGATGCAGGGCATCGAGGCCGAGATCGCCTACCGCCGCCAGTCGGTGCGCCGCACGGCCGACCGCACCGTCCACCGAACCGGACGTGCCCGTAGAGCAGTGCGCCGAGCGGTCCGGATCGTCACGCGCCCGGGCCGGACGGCGCGACGGCCGAGTGCGACGGTAGGACAGCCGGGCGCGCCGGCGCCGTCCCACGCGGGCTGACCCGGTGGCGGCCTCGGTCCCGCCCGGCGCGATGACGCTGTCGGTGCCGTATGCGAGCATCGGTATCGTGCCTCGGCTCGGTACCGGAGTCCCCTTCATCGCCCGCGGCGCTGAGCTTGCTCAGCTGCGTGCGGCGCTGGATCGCGCCCGCGGCGGGTCCGCCGGCACCGTGCTCATCGCCGGCGACGCCGGAGTCGGCAAGAGCCGGCTGCTCGCCGAGTTCGTCGCCGACGCCACGGCGGGCGGCGCGCGGGTGCTCGTCGGGCGGTGCCTGAGCGTCGGCGAGGCGGGGCTGCCGTACCTGCCGTTCAAGGAGATCATCGAGCAGCTGCGCCTCGAGCGGGACGATCTCGTCACCGACCGGCCCGCGCTGACCAGCCTGATCGGCCGCGGCGGCGCCACCGTCTCCGCCAGCGCCGACGAGACCAACTTCGGCCAGCTGCAGCTGTTCGACGCCATCCTCAACGTCCTGGCCGAGCTGGCCGACGACGCCCCGCTCGTCCTGGGGCTGGAAGACCTCCACTGGAGCGACGCGTCCAGCCGCGACCTGCTCTCGTTCCTGTTGTCCCGGCTGGCCGACCAGCGGCTGCTGGTCGTGGGCACGTACCGCTCCGACGACCTCCATCGGCAGCACCCACTGCGCCTACTGCTGGCCGAGCTGGTCCGGCTGCCGTCGGTCGAGCGGCTCGAGCTCGCGCCGTTCACGGCGGCCGACACGCTGGCGTTCGTCGTGACCCTCGCCGACGGCGGCATCGACCCGGCCGTGCTCGCCGACGTCGCGGCCCGCTCGGAGGGCAACGCGTTCTTCGCCGAGGAGCTGGTCGCCGCCAGCGCCTCCACGCCGGGCGGCATCCCGCCGGCGCTGGCCGACGTCCTGATGTCCCGGGTCGAGACGTTGAGCCCGGCGGCTCAGCGCGTCGTCGGCGCCATCTCCGTCACCGGCCGCCGGCACGTCACCCACGCCGCGGTCCGCGCCGTCGTCGACCTCGACGACGGCGTCCTGGACGCCGCGCTGCGTGAGGCGCTGCAGCACCACATCCTCGTCACCGACGACAAGGACGGCTACACGTTCCGGCACGCGCTGCTGCGCGAGGCCGTCTACGCCGACCTCCTGCCAGGCGAGCGGGTCCGGCTACATGCCGCGTACGCCCGGCGCATCGTCGAGCTGCAGCAGGACGAGCTCGCCGGCGCGCTCGCGTACCACAGCCTGCGCAGCAACGACCTCCCTACCGCGCTGGCCGCGTCGGTCCGGGCTGCCGACGACGCCATGCGCGTCGGGGCGCTGGCGGCCGAGCTGGCGCACGTCGAGCAGGCACTCGAGCTGTGGCCCGCTGTCGACAACCCGGCGGCGCGCGCGGGCGTCGACGAGCTGTCGCTGACCCGCAAGGCGTCGTACGTCGCCGCGGCCGCCGGGCACCCGGAGCGCTCGCTCGCCTACGCGCAGGCCGCCGTCGTCGTCGCCGACCGCGGGTCCGATCCGTCCACCCGCGCCGACGTCCGTCGTCAGCTCACCGAGACGCTGCTGGCCAACGGCCGGTGGGACGAGGCCCGGCGGACCATCGACGAGGCCTGGCAGCTGGTGGCCGACGCGCCACCCAGTTCGGTCAGCTCCTGGGTGCTGGCGCTGCAAGCGCGCACGTCGTGGGCGGTCGACGACGACGTCTCGCGCGAGCTCGCCACCCGCGCCGTCGAGGACGCACGCACCTCCGGCACCGCCGCCGCCGAGGCCGACGCCCTGGTCTCGCTCGCCTTCACCGATCTGCGCAGGGGCGGCATCGAACGAGCCTGCGAACAGTTCGAGGAGGCCCGGCGCATCGCCGTGCGCGCCGGGGCGCCGCTGGTCGAGCAGCGCGCCGCGTTCAACCTGGTCACGACGCGGTACGAGCAGGGTCTGCTCGACCTCGCCGCCGAGATCGCCGACGCCGGAGCGGAACGCGCCAGCGCCCTCGGCCTGACCTGGAGCACCTACGGGCTCGAGCTGCGCTGGATGCGGGCCATGGTGCACTACGCCCGCGGCAGCTGGGACGATGCGTTGACCGCGGCCAGCCCGCCAGGCGAGCGGGTCTCCGACACCATCACCGCGCTGCTGGCCGCGTCGGCCGCCATCATCAACGTCGGCCGCGGCCGGTTCGGCGAGGCCGAGCGCGACCTGGTCAGGCTGCGGCCGGAATGGCACCGCGACACCCAGATCGCCCAGCTGGCCGGCATCGCCGGTGCCGAGATGGCCTCCTGGCGGGGCCGGCCCGACCCAGCGGTCGCGCTGATCGACGAGGCGTTGGACTCCATGCGCAAGGAGTCCACCAGCGGCTGGCCGCTCGGCGGCATCCGGCTGGCCGCGCTCGGCCTCGGCGCGCAGGCCGACGCGGCCCGGCAGGCCCGCGCCACCGGCGACGCCGACGCCGAGGCACGCGCAGTCGAGGCCGGCACCCGGCTCGCCGAGTACGGCCGCACCACCGCCGAGCGCGGCATCCCGCGTGCGGACTCCCTGGGGCCCGAGGGCCGCGCGTGGCTGGTCCGGCTGCGCGCCGAGGAGGCGCGGCTCACCGGCTCCGCCGATCCGCAGCCGTGGCGCGACGTGGTCGAGGCGTTCGGTTACGGCGAGGTCTACCACGTGGCGCTGGCGCGGTGGCGGCTCGCCGAAGTGCTGGTCACCGGCGACCGCGACGCAGCCACGGCCGAGCTGGCCGCCGCGCTCGACGTCGCGGAGCGGCTCGGCGCGGTGCCGCTGGCCGACGCCGTCCGCGAGCTGGCCCGGCGCGCCAACCTGGCACTGGCCGGCGCGGCGCTCCCGGTCGCCGGGCTGCTGACGCCGCGGGAGCAGTCCGTGCTCGAGCTGGTGGCGCGCGGCTACACCAACCGCAAGGTCGGCGAAGAGCTGTTCATCAGCGAGAAAACGGTCAGCGTGCATCTGTCGCGGGTCATGACCAAGCTCGGCGCCGCCAGCCGCACCGAGGCCGTCTCCGTCGCCTACCAGCGCGGTCTGCTCGCCGATCCCGCCGTCGGCTGACGTTGGTGCCCCGTGCTGTCGGTGCGCTGACGCCACACGACCGTTCGGGCCGTCAGCCGGGAAGGTCGCGAACGGCGCGGGCGCGCGCGGCGTCGGGCTCGAGCGCGGCGCCTTGCTCGAAGGCCGCGGTCCAGGCGGCCGGGCCGACGGCGGCCAGCACCGCCGCACCCACGCGGGCGGCGTCACGTTGCTCGTTGGGAGCCTGCGGCATCCCGGCCGCGATGCGCACGGCGGACGCGGCGCCGAGCAGGGTGGCGGCCGCGGTGTGGGCACCTGCGGCCACGAGCGCGCTGGCCAGGCCCTCCAGAGCGCATGCTGTGTCGCGCGGCGCGCCGAGCTTGAGCGCGAGGTCGAAGGCCTCCTCGTGCAGCCGCGCGGCGGCGATCGGGTCGCCGCGCAGCTCGGTGAGGTATCCGAGCTCGGTCAGGACGAGTCCGACGTGCATCTCCGGGTCGGCACCGGCGGGGGTTTCGTCGAGGACGGCGCGCAGGTGCCGTTCGGCGTCGTCGAGCCGGTTGTCCCAGCGCGCGGTGTAGCCGAGCAGGATGCCCGCGAACAGCCGGCCATCACGGAAACCCTGCTCGACGGCGAGCGCGAGACCACGTTCGGCGAGCGACCGGGCGCGGGCGTAGTCGCCCAGCTCCATCGCGAGCCAGCCCAGCCACGAGCACTGCGTGCTCACATCGGGCCAGAGGTGCAGCTCTTCCGCCCAGCGCAGGGCGTCGCCCTGCAGCTCGGCGGCCCTTCCGTGGTTGCCGGTGAACTCGGCGTGCCCGCCGAGCCAGCGGCTCGCCTGCAGCCGTCCCCACCGGTCGCCGAGCAGCTCGAACAGCTCACCCGCCCGTGCGGCGTCGCGTTCGATCGCCGCGATGTCGGCCCGGACGTGCGCCTGCCGGGCACGACTGACGTGGACGGCCGCCTCGACCCAGCGCTCACCGCAGCCGCGGCTGGCCGCCAGCGCCCGCTCGAGCAGCGATTCGACACCGGACACGCTTGCGAGCGCCCCGGAGTCGGCGAGGAACCACTCGACCCGCGCGCGCTCGCCGGGCTCGTCGATCGCATCGAGCCCGTCGACGGCGTCGGCGTGCAGGCGCGTCCCTGCCGGGTCGCCCTGCAGGATCGCGATGCCCGCCTGCCAGGCGACGACCTGCTCCCGTAGGCCGGCGGGGGCGGCGCCCGGCACGGCGAGCGCGACGTCGAGGCTGCGGCGAGCCTCTCCGAGGCGTCCGCGCAGCACCCAGTACCAGGCGAGTGCCGCGGTGAGTCGCAACGCGCGGTGCGGCGTCGCGTCGCCGGACGCGGTGGTGAGCGCGGCGCGCAGGTTGGCCGACTCGGCGTCGAGCTCCCGCAGGACGGCCTGCTGGTGCGGTCCGCGCAGCCGGCCGGCAGCATCCTCCGCGATCGCGAGGTAGTGGTCGGCGTGCCGGTCGTGCTGGGCCGCGGCCTCGCCGGCGGCGTGCAGCTTGTCGGTGCTGTAGGCGGCCACCGACTCGAGCTGCCGGTACCGCGGCTCCCCGTCGGGCGGCTCCGGCACGAGCTCGACGAGCGACCGGTCCACCAGGCGCGCGAGCAGGTCCGGCACCTCGGCCGGGTCGAGCAGCCAGCCACGCGCCACGTCGTCGCCCACCACGTCGCAACCGGCCACGGCGGCGGCCGAGCCGGCGGTGACGCTCCCGGCATGGACGGCCAGCCGGCGCAGGAGCGTCCGTTCCGGCTCGCTCAGGAGCTCCCAGCTCCAGTCGAGCATCGCCTGAAGGCTCCGCTGGCGCGGCGGCGCACCGCGGTTGCCGGCGGCCAGGAGCCGGAACCGGTCGTCGAGCCGGGCGACCACGCCACGCACGCCGAGCGTCCGCACCCTGGATGCCGCCAGCTCCAGCGCCAGCGGGAGGCCGTCGAGGCGACGGCAGAGCTCGGCGACGTCGGCGGCATTGCTCGCGTCGAGCCGGAACCCGGTCGCCGCTGCGGCGGCGCGCGTCACGAACAGCTGGACCGCGCCGCTGCGTTGCACCCCCTCGGGCGACTGCTCCACGTCGGTGCCGGGTACGTCGAGCGGCGCCACGCCGAACACCGACTCGCCGATCAGCGCGAGCGGCTCGCGGCTGGTGGCGAGTAGGCGGAGGCCGGGCGCGGCGGCCAGCAGCCGGTCGGCCAGCTCGGCGGCGGCGTCGACCACGTGTTCGCAGTTGTCGAGCAGCAGCAGGATCTGGCGATGACGCAGCGCGGCGGCGAGCCGCTCGACGGGCGGCTCGCCGCCGCCCGCGGCCGCGGTGTCACGGACGTCGAGCGCGGCAAGCACCGCCTCGGCGAGCGCGCCGCACGCGTCAGGTCCCGCCGGACGACCGACCAGCTCGACCAGCCAGGCTCCGTCGACGAAGTCAGGAGCGCTGACGGCCGCCGCGGCGAGCGCGAGCCGGGTCTTCCCGACCCCTCCCGGCCCGGTCAGCGTCACCAGGCGGTCGGCGGCGAGCCGCGCGCGGACCTCGGCGACGGCGTCGTCGCGGCCGACCAGGCCGGTCCGTGGCGCGGGCAGGTTGCCCGGCCGGGCGGGCGAGCTCCCCGGCGGGCCGGCGGCGGCCGTCGTCCGGGGAACGGGCGGGTCGACGGACGGATCGCGAGCGAGGATCGCGGCGTGCAGCTCGACCAGCTCCCGGCCGGGATCCAGACCCAACTCGTCGGCGAGCCGTTCGCGCAGGTCACGGTAGGTCTCCAGGGCCTCGTTCTGACGGCCGGCGCCATGCAGAGCGCGCATCGCGCACGCCCTGAGCCGTTCGCGCAACGGGTTCTCCGCGACGAGTGCGGTGAGCTCCCCGACGAGCTCGGCGTGCTCGCCGAGGTCCAGGCGGCGCTCCGACCGCTCCTCGATCGCCAGCAGACGCAGCTCGTCGAGCTGCGCGATCGCCGCCGCGACGAACGGCGCGTCGACGATGTCGGCGTACGCCGGGCCTCGCCACAGGTCCAGCGCCTCGGTCAGGAGTGACGCCGCTGCGTGCGGCTCCGCGGCGCGGGCCGACGCCATGAGCGTCTGGAACCGTCGCGCGTCCACCGCGTCCGCGGCGGCGCGCAATGCGTAGCCGCCCGGGCCCGACGTAAGCAGCTCCCGACCGCCCGGCTCGGCGTCGTCCAGCGCGCGTCGCAGCTGGGACACCTTCGCCGCCAGCGTCGCCTGCGCGGTCGGCGGCGGGCAGTCGCCCCAAATGTCGTCGATCAGCGTGCCCGCACCCACGGCGCGTCCGTCGTGCACGAGGAGGTCGGCGAGGAGGGCCCTGACCTTCCGGCCGGGGATGGCGACGGGCCTGCCGTCGTCCGTCCACACGGCCAGCGGCCCCAGCACGCCGAAACGCATGGCCCGAGCCTATCCACCGCAAGGCGACCGCAAAGAAACCGAAAAGCCGCCCGGAAGACTGGGCACATCACCACCACACATCACGAGGAGCACATCATGCGAAAGATCATCTCCGGCCTGTTCGTCTCGCTCGACGGCGTCGCCGAGGCCCCGGACACCTGGCACTTCGAGTGGTTCGACGACGAGATGGGCGCCGCGGTCGGCGCGCTCATGGCCGACAACCACGCGATGCTGCTCGGTCGCCGTCAGTACGAGGAGTTCGCGGCGTACTGGCCGACCAGCGACGACGACTTCGCCGAGATCATGAACGGCCAGAAGAAGTACGTAGTGACCAACACCCTCACCGAGGCCACCTGGAACAACACCGAGATCATCAGCGGGGACGTGATGGCCAGGATCAAGGCGCTCAAGGAGGAGGGCGGGAAGAACCTCGGCATCACCGGCAGCCTCTCCCTCGTCCGGTCGCTGCTGACCGCGGGCCTGCTCGACGAGCTGCACCTAATGGTGCACCCCGTCGTGGTCGGCAGGGGCGCCCGCTGGTTCGACGGGCTCGCCGATGTCAAGCTCGAGCTGCTGCGGTCGGAGGCCTTCAGCAAGGGAGTGGTGAACCAGGTGTACGGCCCGGTCGCGTGACCGCGGCCCTCGGCGGCGGGTCGCGGCTGTTCACACCTCGGCTTCCGCACGACCGGCGAGGATGGCGTCGACGGTCTCCGCCGGCGTCATCCTCGACGTGTCGAGCCAGAGGCCGATCCGCGGGGTCTCGTGGCGCAGCGCACCGTCGAGGTCCGCGATCGTCCAGGCGCCGTAGCCCGTCTTCACTCGAGCCTCCTCGCGCTCGGCGACGGCTTCCGGATGCGGCGCGAGGACGACGACGTACAGCGGGCGGGTCCGCACCACCTCCACGACGTCCGCCAGCTCCGGTCCGATGATCACGTCCTGCACGACGGCGGTGATGCCGGCGGCCGCGTACTGGTCGGCCACGCCGGCGGCGATGCGGTAGCGCAGCAGACGTTGGGCCTCGCCCTCCACGTCGCCCGGCACCGGCTCGGCGCGGCCGGAGACGATCGCCTTGCGGAAGGCGTCGCCGCGCACGTGCGCCGCCGTTGGCAGCCTTTCGGCGAGCGCCTGCGCGACGGTGGACTTGCCGGCCGCCATGACGCCGGTGATCAGGTAGACGCTGGACACGGAGGGCAAGTGTTCCAGCCGCCCGGTCCGGCCGTCACCAGGGTTTTCCACGCATCACCAGGATCGCAGGCATGGTGCGACACGGGATTTCGTGCTGAACGTGATCATTTCACTTCAGGCTGGAGGAGGCGCCGGAGCGCATGAAGTAGCGGGAGAAGAAGACGTAGACGATCGCGATCGGGATGGTCGAGAGCGTCGCGAGCGCCAGCTTCAGCGGGAACTGCTGCGACCCTTGGAGGTCGCCGGCGGTCAGCCGGGCAATCCCGAGGTTCAGCGTCGCCAGGTCCGGGTCCGAGGTCGCCACCAGGAAGTGGGTGAACTCGTTCCACGAGCCCTGGAAGGACAGGATCGTCACCGTCACCAGGGCCGGGCGCACCAGCGGCAGTACCACGCTCCAGAACGTCCGGAACACGCCGGCGCCGTCGATGCGGGCGGCCTCGTCCAGCTCCGTCGGGACGGCCTCGAAGGCGGTCTTCATGAGCAGGATGCCCACCGCGTCGCACAGCAGCGGCAGGATCATACCGGCGTAGGTGTCGAACATCCCCAGCTCGTTGAGCACCAGGAACTTCGGGATCAGCAGGACGACACCAGGCACGGCCAGCACCGCCACGACCCCAGCGAACACCATCGCCCGGCCGCGGAAGCGCAGCCGCGCGAGCGCGTAGCCGGCCAGGCTGTCGATGATCAGTCGGCCCAGAGTGACGGAGACGGTCACGAAGAGCGAGTTTCCGAGCCAGCGCAGCACCGGGATGTCCAACGCCGGATTCGAGCCCGCGATGACCGACCACGCCGCCGTCGACACGGGGGACGGCCACAGCGACACCGGGTCGGCGACGGCGTCGGCGTCGGTCTTGAAGGACGTCGCGATCTGCACCAGGAAGGGCCCGAGGTACAGCACGGTCCCGACGGCGAGCAGCCCGTACCCGACGACCCGGACCAGGACCTTCCGCGACCGCGGCGAGTACCGGTCGGTGAGGACGACGGGCACGGACTCCGCGGGTCGCCGTCGTCGCCGCGCCATCACTGCGCTCATGCGCGCCGCTCCCTTCCGATCCAGCGCTGCACGATCGTGAGCACGATGATGATCGCGAACAGGACGAAGGCGACCGCCGCGCCGACGCCGAACTGGCCGTCACCGAAGCTGCGCACGTAGGAGATGTACGCCGGCGTCAGGGTTGTCTTCGCCGGCGCGCCCTGCGACAGGATGAACACCTGGTCGAACACCTGCCAGCTGCTGATCAGCGCCAGCGTGATCACCAGCACGACGCTGCGGCGCATCAGCGGCAGCGTGACGTGCCGGAACCGCCGCCATGCGCCGGCGCCGTCGATGGCCGCCGCCTCCTCCAGCTCGATCGGGATGTCCTGCAACCCGACCAGGAAGAAGAGCATGAACGTGCCCGACGACGCCCAGATGGTCAGCGCGATCAGGGCGCACATGGCGACCGACGGCCCGGACACCCACTGCCACAGGCTCAGCCCGCCAAGCGTGTTGTCGGCCAGCCACGACGGCGGCGCGTCCATGCCGAACCGCGACAGCACGATGTGCAGCACGCCGCGCGGGTCGTTGAACCACGACGGCCCGTCGATCCCGACCCACGACAGCATGACGTTGACCACGCCGGAGCCCTGGAACAGGAAGAGAAACAGCACGCTGATCGCGACCGAGCTGGTGATGGCCGGGAAGTAGAAGATCGTGCGGAAGTACCCGCGCCCCTTCAGCACCCACGAGTTGACCGCCGTCGCGAGCGCGAACGACAGCACCGTCACCCCGGTCACGCCGAACAGCACGTAGTAGAGCGTGTTGCGCACGCTGAGCATGAAGTCGCCGCGCAGCAGGCCGGCGTCGACCAGCAGGTTGCGGTAGTTGTCCAGGCCGACGAACTCCGCGTCGCCGGAGAACGGGCTGGACTGCCCGTTCCAGTCCAGCAGGCTGACCCAGGCCGCCATCACGATCGGCGCGAACAGGAACACCACGAGGACCACGACAGCCGGCGCGACGAACACCCAGCCGGCGCGGCGTTCCTGGAGGCGGTGCCCGGAAACCCGCCGCCGGCGCGACGACCCGTGGCCGCGCGCCGACGGCTCCCGGGTCGCCGTCGCCGTCATGTCGGTCCCGACCACCGGGCTCACTCCTGCGCGAGGAGGGCTTCGCCGTTGGTCTGCAGCGCCTGGAGGGCCTGCTCCGGGGTGACGGTGCCGGCGGCCATGCCTTCGAGCTGGGTGTTGAAGTCGGCGAGGACGGACTCGAAGCCCGGCACGGCGACCTGGCTGCGCGAGGAGTCCAACCCCTCGGCGAACGCGGCCTTCTCGGGGTACGTCTCGGCGTTCCAGCCCGCCAGGCTCGACCGGGACGGGATGGGACCGAACGCCTCGGCGAACGTCTGCTGCTCCTCTGCGCTGACCAGGAAGTTCACCAGGTCGACGGCGGCGTCCTTGTTCTCGCTGGCTTCCGCGATGCCCCAGCAGTTAGTGAACGCCGTCGAGCCGCTGCCGCCCGGCCCGTCGGGCATGGGCACGGCCATCCAGTTGCGGCCGGGGAAGTCGGTCTGCAGCGCGCCGACGACCCACGCGCCCTCGACGGTCATCGCCGACTTGCCGCTGCCGAGCGCCTCGCCGCCCCACGCCGCGTCGATGGTCGGCGCGAACGCGAATGTCCCGGCGTCCAGGTTCTCCTCGAGGTACCGCAGGGTGGCCAGGTTCTCCGGCGTGTCCGCGGTGACCTCGGTCTGGTCGTCGTTGAGGAAGAACCCGCCGCCGGCCAGCATGAACGTGCCGACGGGGTTGTAGTCGCCCGTGAACGCCAGACCGACCCGGCCGTCGGTGGTTAGCGTCTGCGCCACCTGGGCGAGATCGTCCCAGGTCCGCGGGATGTCGGCCTCGGCCAGGCCGGCCGCGGCCCACGCGTCGGTGTCGATCACCAGGGCGTGCACGCCGCCGTCCTTGGGCGCGCAGTAGAGCTCGTCCTCGTAGGTGAACGCGTCGCGCAGGGACGGGTAGAAGTCGTCGACGTCCTCGATCCGGTCGCCGTACGGGTAGAGCGAGCCGCCCTCGGCGAGCATCCGGAACCGGTCCGGGCTGACGTAGAACGCGTCGGGGGGGTTGCCGCCGGCCAGGCCCTGCTGCAGCTGCTGCACGAGATCCTGCGCCGGGATGACCTCGACCTCCGTGCCGGTCTCCTCGGTGAACCGGGCCGTGGCGTCCTGGACGGCGCGCGTCTCGGCCTCGCCGGACGAGCCGATCATGACGGTCAGCGAGCCGCCGCCGGCCGACGCCGAGCCGTCGCCGTCCCCCGCGGCGTCGTCGTCATCGTCGTAGCTGCTGCCGCAGGCGGTGACCAGCGCGGCCGCGGCGACGGCGGCGGTCAGCGCACGGACTCGGTAGTGGGTGAGCGCGAAGTGACGCATGATCAACCCTCCGGTGAGATGGCGGTGCTCGCCCGGACGACGAGCGTCGGGCGCAGCAGCCGGTGGTCGGCCGGGCCCGGTGGCGGCTCCACGACGCCAAGGGCGCCGAGCAGCATGTGGACGGCATCGCGGCCGACCTCCTCGATCGGCTGCGACACGCTGGTCAGCTCGACGCCGGGCAGCCGGGCCGCAGGCGTGTCGTCGAACCCGACGACGGCGACGTCGGCGCCCGGGCGTAGCCCGCGCTCGGCCACCGCGCGCAGCGCCCCGTACGCGGAGAGGTCGCTGACGCAGACCAACGCGGTGGGTGGCTCGGGGTCGTCGAGCAGCGCGCCGGCGATCGCCCGCCCCTGTTCGACGCCGCCCTCGTCACGTTCGACGAGCGGGGTCAGACCGAGCCGGGAGCAGGCGGCGAGGTAGCCGGCCAGCCGGTCGTCGCCGACGCCGGAGCCCTCCGGCCAGCCGATGAACGCGACCCGCCGGTGGCCCAGCGCGTGCACGTGCTCGACCGCCTCGACGATGCCGGCGGCCCCGTCGACGTCGACCCACCGGCCGTGGTCGGGCCCGGACCAGCTGCGGCCGAACGCGACGAACGGCACGCCCTGCTCGGTGAGCCAGACCGGCCGCGGGTCGGCGACCACCGTGTCGGACAGGACGAACCCGTCGACGGCCCGCTGGGCCAGCAGCTCCGCGTACCGGTCCAATCCGGCGGCACCGGGCGGGGCGGTGAACAGCAGCACGTGGAACCCGTGATCGGCCGCGGACTCGGTGAGCGCGTGCACGAACCGGTCGAGCACCGGGTTGATGGCGCCCTCGGGCGCCGGCTGGACGCAGTAGCCGAGCAGCCGGCTGGTACGGGTGCGCAGGGACCTGGCCGAGCGGTTGGGCCGGTAGCGCAGCGACTCGATGGCCTCCTGGACCCGCTGCCGAGTCTGCGGCGCCACCCGCTCGGGAGCGTTGAGGACGTTGGACACCGTCTGCCGCGAGACGCCGGCCGCCGCGGCGACACTCTCCAACGTCGCACCGCTCTCCAGTGTCCCCATCGACGTCCTCTCTGACGTGTTGAACGATCAAATTCGTTTGATAGCATGTTTTGATCGTTCAAATCGGATCTGCTCAGAGTTAAGAACGGACCCGCCAGTTCTGTCAAGCCCGCGGAAGGACCACCCGGTGCAAGCTCCACCCGACCCCGGCACCTGGGGTTACAACTCAGGCGGCCCGGTCCGGCAGCCGTTCCTGCACGAGCTGGTCAGCTGCCTGCACGCGCCGACCGTCGCGCTCTCCGCCGCCGACGGACAGATCCGCCCCGCCGGCGCGCAGGGTGTGCTGTGCCACGAGCGCCGCGTGCTCTCGGAACTGCGCGTCACCGTCGACGGCCACGAGCCCGAACCTGCCGGCCACGGCCTGCGCGCGGCCGGGCACGCGACGTTCACCGGCATCGTGCGCCACCTCGGCGACCCGACCGCCGACCCCACGGTCCGGCTCGAGCGCACCCGCACGGCCAGGCCCGACGGCATCCAGGAGCGGCTGCATCTGGTGAACAGCTCCCGGGGGCCGATCGCGGCGACGGTCCGGCTGCACCTCGCCGCCGACTTCGCCACCACCGACCAGATCAAGTACGGCGACTCCCCCACCGGCGCGCGGGTCACGGCGCACGACGACGGCGTCACGTGGTCCGACGGCGGGCTGCGCGTCGACATCACGGCGTCGCCCGGCGGTGCGCTGGAGCCCGCGGCCGTCGGCGTCGTGCTGGCGTGGACGGTCGAGCTGGCCGCCCGGTCATCCTGGACGGTCACCGTCGACGTCGCCGTCGCGTTCGTCGGCGAGCCGCCCCCCGGCGCGTTCGCCCCCGCCGACGGACCGGGCTGGGACACCGTCACCGTCGCCGGCCGGCCCGACCTCGCCCGCCTCGCGCGGCAGAGCGTCGACGACCTCACCGCGCTCGCCCTCACCGACCCGCTCGCTGCGGGCGACACCTTTCTCGCTGCCGGCAGCCCGTGGTTCTTCACGCTGTTCGGCCGCGACTCGCTGTGGGCGGCTCGGCTGTCGCTGCCGCTGGGCACCGACCTGGCGCGCGGCACCCTGCGAACGCTGGCCCGCCGGCAGGGCCGCAGACACGACCCGCGCACCGCGCAGGCGCCGGGCAAGATCCTGCACGAGGTCCGGATCGAGTCCGCCGTGGCGGCCGGGCTCCCGCCGGTCTACTTCGGCACCGTCGACGCCACCGCGCTGTGGGTCTGCCTGCTGCACGACGCCTGGCGCTGGGGCCTCGACGACGGTGACGTCGCCGGGCTGCTCGACCCGCTCGAGGCGGCGCTGCGCTGGCTCACCGAGGAGGCCGACCCCGACGGCGACGGCTTCCTCGAGTACGTCGACGAGACCGGCGCGGGCCTGGCCAACCAGGGCTGGAAAGACTCCGGCGACTCCATCCAGTTCCCCGACGGGTCCATCGCCGAGCCGCCCATCGCGCTGAGCGAGGCGCAGGCCTACGCGCACGAGGCGGCCCTCTCCGGAGCGGCGCTGCTGGACGCGTTCGGCCGGCCGGGCTCGAAGCGGCTGCGCGACTGGGCCGCCGAGCTGCGCGACAGGTTCGCGGCGGCGTTCTGGGTCATCGACGAGCAAGGCCGGTTCCCGGCCATCGCGCTGGACGGCGCGAAGACGCCCGTCGACACCGCCACGTCGAACCTCGGCCACCTGCTCGGCACCGGCTTGCTCCGGCCCGACGAGGCCGCCGTCGTCGCCGAGCGGCTGGGCCGGCCGGACCTGGACGCCGGCTACGGCCTGCGCACCATGAGCGCGGACGCGGCCGGGTTCAACCCGCTGGGCTACCACGCCGGCAGCATCTGGCCGCACGACACCGCGATCGCGGTGCGAGGGCTGGCCCGCGACGGGCACTCGTCGGTGGCGGCGGTACTGGCCGACGGGCTGCTGCGGGCGGCGCCGGATTTCGGCCACCGGCTGCCCGAGCTGTTCGCAGGAACCGACGCGCGGGCCGGCGAGCCGGTACTGGCCTATCCGGCGGCGTGCCGGCCGCAGGCATGGTCGGCCGCGGCGGTGATCACCCTGCTCCAGACGGCGGTCGGGCTGACGGCGGACGTCCCGAACGGCACGCTCACCGTGGCGCCGGACCCGGCGTTCAGAGACTGGTTCCCGCTGCGGGTCGACGGGCTGCGGGTGGCCGGCCACCCGCTCGCCGTCGCCGTCGGCGCCGATGGCCGGGCGGAGGCGCGCACGACCGCGCCCGTGCGGGTGCGCCTCCCGGATCCGGCCGACACCGTGGCAGGCTGAGTGGCGATGACGACGCCGCCGAGCCATCCCCCGCACTCAGCTCCCAACCTGGTGCTGATCCTGTCCGACGACCACGCCGCGAACGCCATCTCCGCGTACGGCCGGTCCCTCATGCCCACGCCCAACATCGACCGCATCGCCACCGACGGCCTGCGGTTCGACGCCGCGTTCTGCACCAACGCCTTGTGCGCGCCGAGCCGGGCCTCGATCCTGACCGGCACCTACAGCCACGTCAACGGCGTGCGCACGCTGAGCACGCACTTCGACGCGAGCCAGCCGGCCTTCCCGGGGCTGCTGCGCGACGCCGGGTACCAGACCTGGCTGGTCGGCAAGTGGCACCTCGGGCACGGCGGCGGCCACGACCCACAGGGCTTCGACAGCTGGGACATCCTGGAGGACCAGGGCGAGTACTGGAACCCCGAGCTGCTCAGCGCGGACGGCCGGCGCACCGTCGAGGGCTACACCACCACGGTCCTGACCGACCTGGCGCTGGAGCGAATCGCCCGGCGCGACCCGAACCGGCCGTTCTGCCTGCTGTTGTGGCACAAGGCGCCGCACCGCAGCTGGGACCCCGACACCGCGCATGCCGGCCTGTTCGAGGGCAGGGACCTGCCCGAGCCACCGACGCTGTTCGACGACTACGCCGGCCGTTCCCGTGCCGCCCGCGAGGCGCGCATGCAGATCGGCCGCGACCTCACCGAACGCGACCTCAAGGCGCCGTTGCCGCCGGATCTGGCAGGCGACGAGCGCACCCGATGGGCATACCAGCGCTACATCAAGGACTACCTGCGCTGCGTCGCCTCGATCGACGACAACACCGGGCGGCTGCTCGACGCGCTGGACGGGCACGGGCTGAGCGCCGACACCGTCGTCGTCTACGCCTCCGACCAGGGCTTCTTCCTCGGCGAGCACGGCTGGTACGACAAGCGCTTCATGTACGACGAGTCGCTGCGGATGCCGCTGCTGGTGCGGTACCCGCGCGAGGTCGCGCCGGGCACGTCCACCGACGCCCTGGCCCTCAACGTCGACTTCGCCCAGACCTTCCTCGACCTGGCCGAGGTACCGGCGCACCCGCGCATGCAGGGCCGCAGCCTGCGCCCGCTGCTGCGCGGCACCCGGCCGGACGACTGGCAGACGTCGCTCTACTATCGCTACTGGGAGCACCTCGACGCCAGCCACCACGTGCCGGCGCACTACGGCGTACGCACCGCGCGGCACAAGCTCGTCCATTACTACGGCGACGGGCTGGGCCTGCCCGGCGCGTCGTCAATGCGTACCGAACCGGAGTGGGAGCTGTTCGACCTGGACACCGATCCGGCCGAGCTGACCAGCGTCTTCGACGACCCCGCGTACGACGGTGTTCGGCGCGAGCTCGCCGCCGAACTGGACCGGGTGCAACGCGGCCTCGGCGACGAACCCGCGGCCACACCCTCGTCAGGCTCGGCTCAAATGCCCTAAAGTGCGCATCTATGGTCGAGTCATCCACACCAGACGCCACCACCGCCGTACTTTCCCTGGTGGTCGACGCCGACCCAGACGACGTGTTCGCCATGTTCACCGAGCCGCGTCGGCTGGCCGGATGGTTCTGGCCGCCGTCGTTCGCCGCGATCTACGAGACGAACCCGCGTCCTGGCGGTCGGTTCTCGTTCCGCACCACCGGCCTCCAGGCCGGGCACAACATCGGCGTCCGCGGGATCTACGGGGAGATCAGGCCGCCGCGAACCCTGGCCTTCATCTGGTCCTGGGACGGCGAGAGCGCTCCGGCCAGCCGCGTGCACGTCACGTTCGCGTCAGTCGACGGCGGCACCGAGGTCGTCCTCACCCACAGCGACAACCCCACCGAGGAGCAGCGCGACGACCACCTCAAGGGCTGGCACGACTGCCTGTCCAGACTGGCCGATCAGCTCGCCGTCGGATAGTCTCGATCACATGCCAGGTCAGCGCTGGTTTAGCAGCCCCCGGTCGGCGAACGTCCGCCGCCCGGAGGGTGTGCACGCCTGACCCTTCGCGGACGACCGGCCGGGGGAGCCACTTCTTACCTCCGTTGCTTCCCGCGAAAGGCCTGGTCATGTCCGTCTCCGTTGCTGAAAGTGCGCGGCCGCAGCCGCTGTCGTTGGCCGCCCTGGTCGACGCGCTGTCCGTCCGCGACCTCACCGATCCCGCGCAGGGCCCGCACGCCCTGCAGACCCTCGTGTCGGATGCCGCCTGGGCACTCGGCTCGTCGACCGGCGCCACGGTTCTGGTCTCCCGGTCTCGGCCCATCGTCACCACCGAGGACAACTACGACCGCCTCGGCTACCAGCCCGACGCGGTCTCCCGCGACGCCCGGTACACCCGCTACGTCAGCGACACGACGATGCTGCGCAGCCACACCTCGGCCGGGGTCCCACCGGCGCTGCGCCGGCTGGCGTCGTCTTCGTCCCCTCACGGAGCGCTTCGCGGCGGCGCGTCAGCATCGCCGGTCCTACTCGTACTGCCCGGCATCTGCCACCGCCGCGACTCCATCGACCGCATCCACACCGGCACGCCGCACCAGCTCGACCTGTGGTTGCTGCGCCGCGGCGGCCGTCGCCTCGACCACGACGACCTGCACGACCTCGTGACGACAATGGTCGGCGCGATGCTGCCGGGCACGCACTGGCGCTGGAACGTGACGACGCATCCGTACACCGTCGGCGGCCGCGAGGTCGAGGCTATCCGCGACGGCCGCCCGGTCGAGATCGCCGAGTGCGGCCTGGCGGCGCCGCACGTGCTCGCGGCCGGCGGGCTGGACCCGTCGTCGTGGAGCGGGCTCGCCCTGGGCATGGGGCTGGATCGGGTGCTGATGCTACGCAAGGGCGTCCCGGACATCCGCCTCCTGCGCTCGGCCGATCCGCGGGTGGCCGGGCAGTTGCTCGACCTGGAGCCGTACCACCCGGTGTCGGACCTCCCCCCGGCCCGCCGCGACATCTCGGTGGCGGTGCCGGCCGGGTCGGACGCGGAGGTCCTGGGCGACCAGGTCCGCTCCGCCCTGGGCGCCGACGCCGACCTCGTCGAGGAGGTGGCCGTGGTGTCCACGACGCCATACGCGGACCTGCCGGAGGTGGCACGGGCGCGGCTGGGCATCCGGCCCGGCCAGGACAACGTGCTGCTGCGCCTGGTCCTCCGCCCCGTCGACCGCACCCTGACCAGCGACGAGGCCAACGCCCTCCGCGACCGCGTGTACACCGCCCTCCACACCGGCACCTCGGCCCCTCAATGACACACTTCTGCCGCATCCGTCCGTGCCCCGGACCTCGAAATGATCACGTTCAGCACGAGATCTCGTGTCTCACCATGCTCGCAATCATGGTGAGGCTCGGGTGATCCTGCTGAACGTGATCATTTCGCCCTGGCCGCAGCGATCACACACCAGCGCTCACTTGACGGCGGCGTGCTCCGAACCGGTCGACGCGGGGTCCTCGGCGGCCGACGCTGACGACTCGCGCAGGCCGAAGCGGGCGTGCAGGCGGCGCAGCGGGCCGGGAGCCCACCACGTCGCCCGGCCGCCCAGGCGCATCGCCGCCGGCAGCAGGGCTCCGCGGATCAGCGTCGCGTCGATCAGCACGGCCAGCGGTAGGCCTACGCCGAAGGCCTTCATGTAGGTGATGTCGGAGATCAGGAACGCCAGGAACACGATCGAGATCAGGACCGCCGCCGCCGTCACGATGCGCCCGACCCGTTCCAGCCCGAGCGCGACGGCGGCCGTCGGGGAGGCGCCGCGTTCGTACTCCTCGCGGATGCGCGACAGCATGAACACCTGGTAGTCCATGGCCAGCCCGAACGCGAGCGCGAACAGCATCACCGGGACGGTCGAGATGGTCGTGCCGGTGACGGTGAAGCCGAACAGGTCGGAGAGATTGCCGTCCTGGAAGATCCACACCATCGCGCCGAACGTCGCGGACAGGCTCAGCGTGCTGAGCACCAGGGCGAGGAACGGCAGCACCACGCTTCCGGTCAGCAGGAACAGCAGCACCACCATCGCCAGCCCGACCCCGCCCAGGGCCAGCGGCAGCCGGTCCAGCAACGCACGGTCGGAGTCCTCGGCCATCGCCGGGGTCCCGCCGACCACGGTCTCGAACGGCGCGTCGGCGGCCCGGACGGCGGTCACCAGGTCCCGGGTCTGGTCGGTGGTCCCCGGGTCGGGCACGACCACCCAGTACACCGCGTCGCCCGCTGCGAACCGCTCGTGCTGCGGCCCGGCCGGCGCGACCTGGGCGCCGTCGACGTAGCTGCCGGTGAGTCCGTCGACCCGGCTCACGTTGTCCAGGGCGGACAACTGCGCGGCGTAGTCGTCGACGACGACGGGGTCCGGTCCGGCCTCCGCCTCGGCGACGGCCGACGGCGCCACGACCTGCAGCGCCTCCTGCTCGCCGGAGGGGAACTCCTCCCGGATGGTGGTGGCCACGTGCCGCGACTGCGACGACTCCGGCATCACCCGCTCGTCCAGATAGCCCAGCTTCATGCCGAGGAACGGCGCGCCGAGCAGCATGAGGACGGCGATGACGGCGGTCGCGATCGGGATGGGCCGGCGCATCACGAACATCGCCAGCCGGTGCCAGAAGCCGTTCTCGGCCGCGGCGTCGCCGGCCGGCCGCCGGCGGAACCTCGTCGCCGCCACCTTGTTGCCGAGCACCGCGAACAGCGCCGGCAGCACCACCAGGGACGCCGCCGCCGCCAGCAGCGCGGTCACCACGCCGGCATAGCCGAGCGAGCGCATGGCGCCCAGCGGGAACAGCGTCAGCGTGGCCAGCGCGATGCACACGGTCAGCGACGCGAACACCACGGTCCGGCCCGCCGATGCCATGGTGGCGCGGATCGCGTCGGGCACCTCGCGGCCGGACGCCAGCTCCTCGCGGAACCGGTTGACCATGAGCAGGCTGTAGTCGATGGCCAGACCGAGGCCGGCCAGCGTCACCACGTTGGCCGCCAGCACCGACAGCTCGGTCATCTCGGCCAGCACCCACAACAGACCCATCGCCAGCATCGCGGTCACACCCGCCACGGCCAGCGGCAACAGCGCCGCCAGCACCCCGCCGAACACCAGGACCAGCGCGATCAGCGTGACCGGGAAGACGATCAGCTCGCCGGTGACGACGTCCTTCTCGCTCTGCTCGGTGAGCTCGTGCGAGAACGCCGCGAAGCCGCCCACCTCGACGGTGACCCCGTCGGCGAGCGAACCGCCGTAGTCGTCGGCCAGCCCGCCGACGCGCTCGTTGACCTCGGTCTCGTCACCGGTGATCGTCGCGAGGACGAGCGCCTTCTCGCCGTCCTCGCTGCGCAGCTGCGTCGCCTGCCCGGCGGTCCAGTACGACACGACGTCGCGGACGTGCGGCTCGTCGGCCAGGCGTTGCGCCAGCTCCGCGCCCGCGGCCGACACGGCGGGGTCGTCCACTCCGTCGCCGGCGGTCACCAGCAGGGCGAGGTTGGGCGGCGACTGGCCGAAGGTGTCCTCCAGCAGGTCGGTGGCCTGGCCGGACTCCGAGCCGGGGTCGTCCCAGCCGCCAGCCGACAGCTTGCCGAACAACGTGCTGCTCGCCACGCCGGCGACCAGCACGAGCAGCACGGTGACCACCAGCACCGCCCGCCGCCGCCGGGTCGCCAGGCCTGACAGTCTCCTCAACATCTCCGTCCACCTCAGCTCGCGGGGCTCGTTCCGCACACGAGACCCGCGACGCCGCGAGGACGTGACATCGCATCTCGGGATGCGACGCAGATCACACGGTGCGCGGACGTACCAGCGGCAGGAAGACGTCGTCGACGATCTCCTCGACGGCGGTGCCGGTGATCGCCCCGTTCAGCAACAGCTCGCTGCGCACCAGGTCCAGTGGGACGCGCAGCATCCGGGGCGAGACGACGGCGGGATCGACCTCGCCGCGCCGCACGGCCCGCTCGACCATGACCGTCATCGGACCCTCGCGGACCTGGTCGGCCAGCTCGGACCGGACCAGCGCCGCCAGCGCCGGGTCGCGGGCCGTCTCAGCCAGCAGCCCCCACAGCGCGTCGATGCTCCGCGTCGCCCAGTTCGCCGCGATGGACCGCAGGAAGGTGACCAGGTCGGACCGGAGGTCGCCGGTGTCGGGCACGTCGGCGGCCTTCGGTACGTGCTGCACGAGCGCGGCGAAGACCAGCTCGGCCCGGCCCGGCCAGCGCCGGTACAGGACGGCCTTGCTGGTCCGGGCGCGGTCGGCGACGGCGCCGATGGTGAGGCCGGCGTAGCCCACCTCGGCGAGCTCGGCCCAGACGGCGTCGTAGATCGCGGCCTCGAGCGCCTCGCCGCGCCGGCGCACCGTGGGTGTCGCCGACATCACCCCTCCCTAAGAGACGTTGCGTTTCTTATTTCCATATCCTACCGTCGTGTCAATAAGATACTCACCGTTTCTTAACTTGGAGGATTCGATGCCAGAGTCGGAACCGGCCGGCTGGCGCCAGGTCACCGTCGTCGTCGGCGGGCTGGCGGCGCTCGTCGTGGTGCTGCTGTCCGCGTTCGCCCTGCCACCGCTGCACTCCGGCCCGCACGACGTTCCGGTCGCCGTCGTGGGCGACCCGGTCGCCGTCCAGGACGTCGCCGACGGACTCGAGGCGGCACAGCCCGGCGGTTACGCCGTCACCTCGGCCGAGAACGCCGCACGCGCCCGCGAGCTGATCCTGGACCGGGAGGCCTACGGCGCCCTGGTGCTGGGCGAGTCCGGGCCGCGGATGCTGATCGCCTCCGCCGCCAGCAACGCCGTCGCCACCCAGCTGCGTGCCGTCGCCGACCGGCTCGGTGACGAGGAGGGCACCGAGATCCCGGTCGAGGACGTCCGGCCCTTTCCCGCCGACGACCCCACGGGCGCCGGGCTCGCGGCCGGCGCGCTGCCGCTCGCCCTCGGCGGCTGGATCGCCGCGGTCGTGCTGCTCATGACGGTCCGCGGGCCGCGCCAGCAGGCCGCCGGCGCCGTCGGTTTCGCCGTCGTCGGCGGGCTGGCCCTCACCGCGCTCATACAGTTCGGCTTCGGCACGTTCGACGGGAACTACTGGGCGACGGCAGCAGCCGCGGCGCTCGGCATCTCCGCGGCGGCCTGGGCGATCCTCGGCCTGCGGACCGCGCTGGGCAACGCCGGACTCGGCCTTGGCGCCATCGCGCTCATCCTGCTCGGCAACCCGCTGTCCGGGCTGGCCAGCGCGCCGGAGCTGCTGCCGGCCGGCTGGGGAACGCTCGGCCAGTTCCTGCCGCCCGGCGCCACCGGCAGCCTGTTGCGCTCGGTCGCCTACTTCGACGGCGCCGCCGCCGCCGGCCCAGGGCTGGTGCTGGCGGGTTGGCTCACCGCCGGCATCCTGCTGTACGCGGCCGGCGTGCGGCGGGCCGCCCAACGCGCGGCCGCGGTGTCCGCTGACGACGCTCCGAAGACCTCCCCGACGACGGGGTCCGGCGCGGCCGGGGTGCCCTCGACTGCCGGAGCGGAGTGACAGCCATGACATCCACCGCCATGCGCGTCGCCCGGTACCACCGCTACGGCGACCCGGACGTGCTGCGGATCGACACCGTCGACATACCCCGCCCCGGCCGCCGCGAGGTGCTCGTCCGGGTGCACGGCGCGAGCGTCAACCCCAGCGACGCGCTCATGCGCTCCGGCGCGATGCGGGTCGCCACCGGCTGGCGGTTCCCGAAAGGCGTGGGCCTCGACCTGGCCGGCGAGGTGATCCTGACCGGCGACGACGTCACCGACCTGCCCGCGGGCAGCCAGGTCTGGGCCTACGTCGGCGGGCTGCCCACCCGGCTCGGCACCACGGCCGAGTACGTCGCGGTGCGGCGGGACCGGTGCGCCGCGGCACCGCGCGACCTCGACCTCGTCGCGGCCGCGGCGCTGCCGACGGTGGGGGTGACGGCGCTGCAGGTGCTGCGCGACACCGTGCGCCTGCGCGCCGGCGACCGCGCGCTGATCGTCGCGGCCGGCGGCGGCGTCGGCAGCGCCGCGGTGCAGCTCGCCCACGCGATGGGCGCCGCGGTCACCGCCGTCGCCGGTGCGGGCAGCGCGGACCTGTGTCGCGAGCTCGGCGCCGTCGACGTCCTCGACTACGCTGCCGGCCCACCCACCGGCGAGCGGTTCGACGTGATCGTCGACGCGCACGGCACCGGCGTCCGCGGCTACCGCCGGCTGCTCGCCCGCGGTGGGCGGATGGCGACCATCGTCACCCGGGCGGTGCCGTACGCACTGGTGTCACCTCTGCTACCCGGGCCGCGGGTTCGGGTGCACCTGACGAAGGCGCGCGCGAGCGACCTCGAGGTGCTGGCCGGGTACGTCGAGCGCGGCGACCTTCGCCCCGTCGTCGACCGGATCTACCCGCTGGAGGACGTCGCGGTGGCGCACCGAGCCGTCGAGACCGGTCATGCCCGCGGCAAGCGGGTGATAGCACTGACCTGAGCATCGGCGTGGACGTCACATCTCCAGGCCGCCGCGGGCGAGCACGGGGCGGACCTCGACGAGACCGTCGGCCGCCTCCGGGATGCGGGCGGCGCGCTCGACGGCGCGGTCCATGGTCTCGCATTCGACCAGGTAGAAGCCGGCCAGGTGCTCGTGCGCGCCGGCGAACGCGCCGTCGATGGTGGCCACGCCGCCCTCGCAGGCGAGCACCCGGCGCGCCTGCGAGGGGTGGGCCAGCGACTCGGCCGCGATCATCTCCCCGTCGGCGGCCAGGTCGTCGGTGAGCGCGAGGTGCGCCCGGATGCGGTCGCGCCGCAGGTCGTCGCAGTTCGGCCGGGGCCGCTGGGCGCCGGTTTCGTGGTAGATCAGGATCAGGTACTTCACGGGGTGCCTCCGCCGCGTCGCCGAGAGCTCTCACCCGATACGTCGGAACCGACGGCGCCGTCTCGACATCCGCACCAGGACGAATCCCGCGTCTTGCCTTCGCTCCGACCGAACGCTAATGTGTACGAAACCGTTTCGTTTCGAATCGTACGAGGGACGCCATGTCGCCGAGACCACGGGCCGAGGCCCGGGAGGACGCCATCCTGCTGGCCACCCTGGAGCTGCTGGCCCAAATCGGCTACGGCGCGATGAGCATGGACGCCGTCGCCGCACGGGCCCGGGCCAGCAAGGCCACCATCTACCGCCGCTGGTCCGGCAAGGCCGAGCTGGTCGTGGCGGCGGTGGAACGCCACACCCGCGACCAGGCCGGCGACCACGACTCGGGCCCGGACACCGCAGATTTGCGCACCGACCTCACCCTCGTGCTCCAGGACATGCGCGACCGCCTCGTCGGTCAGAGCGCCCAGCTGGTCCTGGGCCTGATGACGGCCATGCGCGACGACGCCGAGCTGGCCCGCGCCGTGCGGTCGCGACTGATCGACGGCAAGCGCGAGAGCTTCGCCCCGGTACTCCGCCGGGCCTGCGAGCGCGGCGACGCGCCGGGCGCCGTCGACCACGAACTGCTCGCCGAGGTCAGCTCGGCGATTCTCTTCTCGCGCGTCTTCGTCACCGGCGAGTCGCTCGACGACGGCGTCATTGCCCACCTCGTCGACGACGTCCTGCTCCCCCTCGTCCACCGTCACGATCGATCCGACAGCTCCGACCGCTCCGACCGCTGAAAGGCGCCACCATGCTGCTCACCACCCTGCTCGCCTTCGTCGCCGGGTTCTTCGCCGGCAACGGCCTGCCCTACTACATGGAGGGCAGCACCGGTCGCACGACCAACCCCAGCCCGTTCGGCCACGGCGCGACCATCAACGTCGTGATCGGCTGGTTCGGGCTGGTCATCGCGGGCGTGGCCTGGTACTTCGCCGACGTCGCGGAACACCCGGAGGCGGGCTGGTCCGCGGCCGCGCTCGGCGTGCTCGCCGTCGGCCTCGTCCACGCCCGGAACTGGCAGACCGACCCCTGGCGCCGCCAGCACACCCGTCCCGCCGCCTGAACCACCCCGTCCCGTCCGGGAGGGCCTGCCTTGCCTCCAGTGATCATCAACGATCCGTGACATCACTAGGTGTTCTCGCGCTCCACCAGGCCTGCAAGCAGGTGAGGCACACACAATCCTCGTGATCTCGGCGATCGTTGATGATCATGAGGCACAGCGAGGCCGGGAACCGTGCCCACACCCCGCCGTCCACCTGATAGCTACAGCCGAGGGGCGCGGACTGTCACGCGGTCGCCCACGTCGAGCCCCAGAACGGCTGCGGCACGACCGGCGTTGACGGCGACGGCGAGGCGCCCGGCGGAGTCGACCAGCGCAACGGGTGAGCCCGGCGGCGCCGCGGCGAACGACCGGCCGAGCGGCATGGTCCACGACCGTGACCCGGCCATCACCAGCAACGACGGCGCCCCCGCCAGGCCCGCGCGCTCCAGCGCCGCGACAGTGGCCGACAGCGACAGTGTCCCGAAGTGGTCGACGGCGTGCACCTCGGCCTCGATCGACCCGTCGCCCACCACCAGCCTCGGGGACGGCAGCCGGACCAGCGACTCCACCGGCACGTCCGGGCCGAGGGCGGCGACGTCGACGCCGGCGGCCAGGTGTGCTGCGGCCGGGGCGAACACGTCGCGCCCGTCGAAGGTCGTCGCGCCGGTCGCCAGCCGGTACGCCGGCTCGGTCAGCTCCGCCGCGCGCATGACCCCGCCGCAGGCGTCGGCCGCCCACGTCAGCAGCCCGTTGTCGGGGCCGACCAGCACGTGCGGCCCGGCAACGACGACGACCGCCCGGCGCCCCGTCCCGACGCCGGGGTCGACGACGCCGACGACGACCGACGACGGTAGGTACGGCACGGTGTCGGCGAGGACGACGGCGCCGTGGCGGACGTCCTGGGGCGGCACGTCGTGGGTGATGTCGATGACCCGGGCGGCTGGCGCGATCCGCGCTATCACCCCGTGGCACGCGGCGACGAACCCGTCGGCGCGGCCGTAGTCGGTGAGGAACGCGATCCAGCCGGTCGCCATCAGCTCACGACACCAGGACCGCCGTGACGACGTCGTCCATGCTGACCAGCCCGGCCTCGGTGCCGTCGGCGTCGACGACGATGCCCAGCTGCGAGCGCGCGCTGCGCAGCACCTCGGCGGCGCCGGCGAGGTCGGCGTCGGCGGAGATGAACGCCACCGGCAGCGCGGCCTCGCCCGCCGTCCACGTCTCGCCGGTGGACCGGGCGATCAGCGCGCCGCGCACGTGCACCGCGCCGGCCACCTCGCCGTCGCCGGAACGAACCACGAGCCGGGTGCGCTCGCTGCGCCGGCCGGCCTCGATGACGTCCTGCGGGCCGGCGTCGGCGGGCACCCAGACGATGTTGGACGCCGGCACCATGACCGATCGGACCGGCTGCTCCGGCGCGCCGAGGGCACGGGTGAGCAGGCCGTGGTCGTCATCACCGATCAGGCCGAGCCGGCGGGACTCGCTGACCAGCTGATGGATCTGCTCGCGGTTGCGGACGGTGGCGATCTCGTCGCGCGGCGTCACCCGCACCAGCCGCAGCAGCACGTTGGTGAGGCCGTTGAGCACGACCAGCAGCCAGCGCACTCCGAACGCGTAAGCGCGGAACGGCGGAGCCAGCAGCATCGCGGAGCGCTCCGGGTGCGCGATGGCCCACGACTTCGGCGCCATCTCGCCGACGACGACGTGCAGGTACGTGACCCCGGCCAGCGCGATGGCCAGCGCCACCACGTCGGCCGTCCCGTCCGGCAGGCCGACCGCGGTCAGCGGCGGCTCCAGCAGGTGGTGGAACGCCGGCTCTGACACCATGCCCAGCCCGACCACGACCATGGTGATGCCCAGCTGGGCGCCGGCGAGCATCAGCGACAGCTCGCGCACACCCTTCAGCGCCGCGCGGGCGCCCCGCTTGCCGGTGGCCGCGGCCTGTTCCAGCCGGTGCCGCCTGGCGCCGACGAGGGCGAACTCGGCGGCGACGAAGAAGCCGCTGGCGATCAGCAGCGCGAGGGTGACGAGGATCGCGGTGGGTGGGCTCACGGCTGCACCTCCGTCGGCCGGCCACCCCGCACGCCGGCGGCGTCGACCTCACGCAACCGGACGATCTCAGGAACGTGCCGGGCCACCGAGACCACCTCGATCTCGATCGTCTCGCCGCTGCCGTTGGTGCGGGCGGCACCGACCAGGAGCCGGTCGCCCGGCTCGGCGAAGCGGCCCAGCGCGGCGACGATGAGGCCGGCGACGGTGTCGTAGTCGTCGGACTCCGGCAGCGGCAGCCCGGTGTAGGCGGCTGCTTCGTCGACGCGGAGCCCGGCGTCCAGCCGCCACCAGTCGCCGTCGCGGCTGACCAGCACGGCCTGCTGGTCGGTCTCGTCGGTGATGTCGCCCACGAGCTCCTCGGCGACGTCCTCGAGCGTCACGATGCCGGCGAGGCCCCCGTACTCGTCGACCACGCAGGCGAACTCGTCGGCGGTGTCCTGCATCCGCTCGACGAGCGCGGGCAGCGGGAGGCTGTCCGGGACGAGCAGGGCGGGCCGGGCGATGTCGCCGACCGAGGTCGTGGCGACATCCTGGGGCGCGACGTACATGAGCTCGCGCACACCCACCACGCCGAGCACCTCGTCGGTGCCCTCGCCGCGGACCGGGTAGTTGGAGTGCCCGTACGTCGCGATCAGCTCGATGACGGCCGCGGCGGTGTCGGTGGCCTTGACACCGCGCACGTCGGGTCGCGGCACCATCGCCTCGCCGGCGGTGTGGTCGGAGAAGCTCAGCGCCCGGGCGAGGATGCCGGACAGGTGTGACGACAGCGAGCCCTGTGCCTCGGACTCGCCGATGATGTGGCCCAGTTCCTCCAGCGTGGCACCGTGGTGCAGCTCCTGGACCGGCTCGATGCCGACCTTGCGCAGCACCCAGTTGGCGGAGTTGTCGAACAACCGCACCACCGGGCCGCTGACGGCCAGGTAGACGTGGGTCGACGACGCCAGGAGCTTGGCCAGCCGCTCCGGCGTGGCCAGTGCGAGGTTCTTCGGGAACAGCTCGCCGAGGACCATCTGGATGACGGTGGCCACGACGAATCCGACGGCGACGGAGACACCCGGCACCGCCGCGTCGGGCAGCCCGACGGACTCCAGCGCCGGGCGCACCACCTGCGCGAACGCGGGCTCGGCGATCAGGCCGACGATGAGGCCGGTGACGGTGATGCCGACCTGCGCCGCGGACAGCATGAACGACAGCCGCCGCATGACTCGGACGGCCGACGCCGCCCGCTTGTCGCCGGCCTCGGCCTGCCGGGTCAGCTCTACCCGGTCGGCGGTGACGTAGGCGAACTCCTGCGCGACGAAGTATGCGGTTCCGAAGGTGAGGACGAAGACCGCGAGAATGGCTGCCGCGGCGCTCATGGGCGCTCGCTCGCGGGTGCGCAGCGGTGCACAGGTGAGTGGAAGAGGTGACTTGACGCGTCCGTCCGCACGGCGGACACAGCTCCTTTCGAGATGGCGTATCGCCCCAGGTCGATGCGTGAAGAGGACCAGACTATCCGCTCATCGCCATCTCGCGAGCGCTCGCCTGCCGCTCGCGTCTGCGCGCCCACAGCGCGAGGCCCAGCAGCACCGCCAGCAGCCCGTACGCGGTCGCCGCGAACGGGCTGGTGACCAGGGCGGTCAGGTCGCCCTGGCTGATCGCGAGGGTGCGCCGCACCTGCTCCTCGGCCATCGGCCCCAGGATCATCCCGACGACGAGCGGAGCGACCGGGTAGCCGTGCCGGCGCATGAAGAACCCGACCACCCCGATGCCCAGCAGCAGGACCAGGTCGACGGTCGAGAAGTTCAGCGCGTAGCTGCCCAGCGCGGCGAAGGACAGGATGCCCGCGTACAGGTAGTGGCGCGGGACCCGCAGCACCTTCACCCACAGCCCGACCAGCGGCAGGTTGAACACCAGCAGCATGAGGTTGCCGATGTAGAGGCTCGCGACCAGCGTCCACACCAGGACCGGCTGGTTCTCGAAGAGCAGCGGCCCGGGCTGGATGCCGTACGTCTGGAACGCCGCGATCATGACCGCCGCGGTCGCCGTCGTGGGCAGTCCGAGCGTCAGCAGCGGCACCAGTACCCCGGCGGCGGCCGCGTTGTTGGCGGCCTCGGGTCCGGCGACGCCTTCGATCGCACCCTTGCCGAACTCGTGCCTGTGCCGGGCCAGGCGCTTCTCCGTCGCGTACGACAGGAACGTCGACACGTCGGCACCGCCGGCCGGGATGGTCCCGACGGGGAACCCGATGGCGGTGCCGCGCAGCCACGGCCGCCACGACCGCGACCAGTCCGACCGTGACATCCACGACCGCCAGCCGCGCGGCACCGGGATCACCTCGATCGGCCCGTGCCGCAGCCGGGACGCCACGTAGAGCGCCTCGCCGACGGCGAACACACCGACCGCGACCACGACGACGTCGATGCCGTCGGCCAGCAGCGGAACGCCGAAGGTGAACCGCTGCTGGCCGGTGAGGGTGTCGGTGCCGATCAGCCCGACGAACAGCCCAAGAGCCAGCGACGCCAGGCCGCGGGCGACCGACGAACCCAGCAACGCGCCCACCGTCACGAACGCGACCACCATGAGCGCCACGTAGTCGGCCGGGCCGAGCTGGACCGCCCAGTCCGCGACGACCGGCGCCACCAGCGTCAACGCCAGCGTTCCCAGGGTCCCTGCGACGAACGACCCGACCGCGGCCGTCGCCAGCGCCGCCGCGCCGCGACCGGTCTTGGCCATCCGGTTGCCCTCCAGGGCGGTGACGATCGATGCCGACTCCCCCGGCGTGTTCAGCAGGATCGACGTCGTCGACCCGCCGTACATGCCCCCGTAGTAGATGCCGGCGAACACGATCATCGCGGCGGTGACGTCGAGGTCGTAGGTCAGCGGGAGCAGCAGCGCGACCGCCATCGCCGGGCCGATGCCCGGCAGCACCCCGACGGCGGTGCCCAGGAACACCCCGAGCAGGGCGTAGAGCAGGTAGGCCGGCTGGAGGGCCTGCGCGAAGCCGTCCAGCACCGCGGCGGCGTCAGTCATCGAGGATCGGCACCCCCTCCAGGAGCCCTGGCGGCAGCGACAGTCCCAGACCGGTGGCGAACACGGCCTGCAGCACGACACCGAGCGCCAGCCCGATGAGGACCGGCCGCCACCAGGGCCTGGCACCCAGCGTCCAGGCGGCGCCGGCGAACAGCGCGGCCAGCGCCAGCGGCCAGCCGGCTCGCTCTACCAGCCAGGCGTGCGCCAGGAAGAACGCCACCAGCTGGACTACGGTGCGCCAGTCGGTGCCCGCCTCCGGGTCGACGTCCTCGCCGTCCTCGGCCTCGCCCAGCCGGCCGAGTGCCGTGGCGGTCAGCACCGCCGCACCGGCGGCCACCAGCAGGGCGCCGACGACGTACGGGAACGTCCGCGGCCCCACCGCGTTCGCCGAGCCGGGCACCGCGATCGAGGCTGTGTCGACGAGGACGAACACCCCGAGGCCGACGATCGCCGCACCGAGCACGTACTCCTCGACCCGCCGCGCGCCCGGCCGGACCGGCGGGTCCGGCGTCGTCGCCGGAGCGCTCACTGGACCAGGCCGATGTCGCGCAGGACGTTCTGCACCGAGGCGATGTCCTCGGTGAGGAACTCGCCGAACTCGTCGCCGGCGAGGAACGCGTCACCCCAGCCGGTCCGCTCCAGCTCGGCCTGCCACTCCTCGGACTCGTGCAGGTCGGTGGCCAGGTCGACCAGGGCCTGACGGTCGTCGTCCTCGAGCTCGCCCCGAGCGACCAGGCCGCGCCAGTTCGTCAGCTCGACGTCGTAGCCCGCCTCGGTCAGCGTCGGCGCGTCGATGCCCTCGACCGGCTCGGAACCGGAGACCGCGAGCGCCCGCAGCTCCCCGGCCGCGACCTGCTCGGAGTACTCGGCGATGCCGGAGATACCGGCGTCGACCTGGTTGCCAAGCAGTGCGGCCAGCGACTCGCCGCCGCCGGAGTACGCGACGTAGTTGAGCGTGTCGCTCAGCTCCTCGGCGGGCACCCCCGCGTCCTTGAGCAGCAGCCCGGCCAGGATGTGGTCGGCGCCACCGGCCGACCCGCCGGTCACCGCGACGTCCTTGCCGTTGGCGAGGATGTCGTCGACCAGGTCGTCGACGGTCTGGTACGGCGATTCCGCCGGCACGACCACGATGAGATCCTCCGAGGTCAGCCTCGCGATCGGGGTGGTGTCCTCGAGCCGCACCTGCGACTGGTTGGTCTCGACGGCGCCGACCATCACCAGGCCGGTGACCATGAGCGTGGTGTCGCCACCGCGCTGGTTCGCCAGCTGCGCCAGCCCGACCGTGCCGCCGGCGCCGCCGACGTTGCTCACCTCGACGCCGCTGGCCAGGCCGCTGTCGTCGAGCGCCTTCTGCACCGCCCGCCCGGTCTGGTCCCAGCCGCCGCCCGGCTCGGCCGGCACCATGATCGACAGCCCGTCGAGACCCGAGCCGGACGCCGTCTCCCCGCCGCTCTCGCCGCACGCCGTCAGCGTCGTGGCCAGGGCGGCGACCAGCGCCGTCGCACCGATGGCGGCCCGGGCCGGGCCGATGAGACCTCGCATGACTCCTCCTGCTGTCGTGACCCACGCCACATCCGGCGGGTGGTGACGTTGGAGGCTAGGGCGGCTGCGGGGCGGCCGGAACTCTTCGGTCGTAGCGGTCTTATTGATCGTTTCGGTCGTGTTTCGGACCGATGGCCGGCGGGTGCACACTGATGCGCATGCGCCGGTCGGTGTCGTTGCGGGTCCAGCTGCTCGCGCTGCAGCTGGCCATCGTGCTGGTCACAGTGGTGTCCGCCGGCGGGCTCGCGGCGTACCTGCAGGCGCGGCAGATCCGCGACAGCTACCTGACCCGGATGATCGCGGTGGCCGAGAGCGTGGCGCGGCTGCCGTCGGTGCTCGAGGCCTACGACGACACCGACCCATCGGCCACCATCCAGCCGCTGGCCGAGCTGATCCGGGAGGCCTCCGACGTCACGTACGTGGTGGTCACCGACGACACCGGCATCCGCTACTCGCACCCGGACCCCGACCGCATCGGCGAGCTGGTCTCCACCGACCCGAGCGTGCCGCTGTCCGGCCGGATGTACGTCGGCACCCAGACCGGGACGCTGGGCGAGTCGTGGCGGGTCAAGGTGCCGGTGTTCGGCCCCGGCGACGAGGTCATCGGCACGGTGTCGGTCGGCATCCTGGAGTCGGAGCTGCAGGCCGATCTCCTCGACGACATCCCCGCCCTGCTGGCCTGGCTGGCCGGGGCCGCGGTGCTCGGGACGCTCGGCGCCGCCTGGGTGACCCGGACCGTCCGGCGGCGCATCTTCAAGCTCGAACCGGACGAGATCGGCACCCTGCTGGAGACCCGCGACGCCATGCTGCACGGCATCCGGGAGGGTGTCGTCGCGCTGGACGCCGGCGGCAACGTCGCGCTGGTCAACGACGAGGCACGGCGGCTGCTCGACCTGCGCGGCGAGGTCACCGGCCGGCCTGTCGGCGACGTCCTGGAGCCGACGCTGGCCGCCGTCGCCACCGCGGACGCCGAGATCAGCGACCAGCTGGTGCTGGCCGGTGTCAGGGTGCTGGTGGTCAACCGGCGCGCGGCGACGTCCGACGGGCGGCCGGTCGGCGTGGTGCTCACCTTGCGCGACCGCACCGAGCTGCACGACGCGCTGCGTGAGCTGGACGGCGCCCGCTCGCTCACCGAGGCGCTGCGGGCCCAGGCGCACGAGTTCTCCAACCACCTGCACGTGGTGTCCGGGCTGCTGGAGCTGGGCCGCAGCGACGACGCCGTCTCGTTCATCGACCGGGTGGGCCGCGGCGGCACCATCACCCGCACCGCCGCCGACGGCGTCACCGCACCGGCCGTCTCCGCGCTGCTGCTGGCCAAGGCCGCCGGCTGCCGCGAGCGCGGCATCACCTTCCGCGTCGACCCGGCGTCGCGGCTGGACGACGACGGCGACGACCTCGTCACCATCCTCGGCAACCTCGTCGACAACGCCGCGGACGCCACCGGTCACGGCGGCACCGTCGAGCTGTTGGTCGACCAGGACGACGACGGCACCATCCGTGTCCTGGTCGACGACGACGGCCCCGGCGTGCCGATCGACCGACGGGAACGGATCTTCGTCGCCGGGTTCACCTCGAAGGCGGCACCGGGTTCCGGACGCGGCATCGGGCTGGCCCTGGTCCACCGCATCGTCGAGCGCCGCGACGGCCATGTCGCCGTCCGCGACAGCGGCCTCGGCGGCGCGGAGTTCGAGGTGGTGCTGCGAGGAGCCGGCCCGCGGACAGAGGCGGCAGGGACGGCGTCGCCCGGCCCGGCCGGCCCCACTGCCAACCTGACGGAGGGCCGATGAACCAGCACCCACCCGTGCGCACCCTCGTCGTCGACGACGACTTCGCGGTCGCCGCCATCCACCGCGGGTTCGTCGAGGCGGTGCCGGGCTTCACCGTCGTCGGCGAGGTCCACCTGGGCGCCGACGCACTGCGCGCCGTCGACGAGCTGGAGCCGGATCTGGTGCTGCTCGACATCTACCTGCCCGACATCTCCGGCATCGAGTTCCTGACCCGGCTGCGCGCCCGGTCCGCGCCGGCGGTCGACGTCATCGCCATCACCGCGGCGCGCGAGCTGGGCACCGTCCGCGCGGCGATGGCCGGCGGCGTCGTCGACTACCTGGTCAAACCGTTCACGCTGGACGTCTTCACCGACCGGATGAACACCTACCTGACCCGGCGCGAGGAGTTCCGGCGCACCGCGGCGCGGGCCGCCGGCGGCGGCCTCGACCAGGACCAGGTCGACGCGCTGCTGCGGCCCGGGCCGGCGGGCGCAGCCGCCGCGAGACTGCCGAAGGGCCTGTCCGAGCGGACCCTCCAGCTGGTCGCGTCGGCGCTGGCCGAGGCCGGCCGCGACCTGTCCGCAGCCGAACTGGCCGAGCGGGTCGGCCTGTCGCGGATCAGCGCCCGCCGCTACCTGGAGCACCTGGCCGCCAGCGGCCGGGCCACGGTGGCGCCGCGATACGGCGGGGCGGGCCGGCCGGAGCACCGTTACCGCTGGTCAGTGGCTGAAGCGCAGGTGAAGCCGCGGACCCGATGAGAGTGTTCTCATGAACGGCTCATCGACGGCTCATCCCGGGCGTCCACGCTGGCCGGCGTGCCCGTGCCGCCGACCGACCCCGACCTCGCACTCCTGACCGGTGCCGCAGCCACCGAGATCCTCGAGGCGGCGCTGGAGTCGGCCGGCGGCCGGGTGCTGCGCTGGAGTCTGCGCGACGTCGATCACCGCCCGGCCGACCGGACGACGGCCTCGTACTCCGTCCGGGTCGGGTGGGCCGACGGCGAAAGCGACGAGACGCTCGCCGCCAGCCTCTCCCGGCAGCGGCCCGCCGGCGGGCTCGTCCTCACCGACGGCGACCGGCACGTCCAGGTGTGGCGCTTCCCGTTCGACCCAGAACTGCCCGGCCTGCCCGCCGCGTGCTTCCCGTCGTCGGTGGCCGAGCTGCTGCGCGGGCTCGGTATGGGCACCGACGACGTCCGGCTGCGGGTGATCTCCTACCGGCCCCGCAAGCGCGCCGTCGTCGAGGTCGCCACCGAACGGCGCCGGCTGTTCCTCAAGGTGCTGCGGCCCGCACACGTCGCCGACGTCCACGAGCGGCACCGGCTGCTCACCGCCGCCGGGGTCGCCGTCCCGCGCAGCCTCGGTTGGAGCGACGACGGCCTCGTCGTCCTGGAGCCGCTGACGGGGACGCCGCTGCGCGACGCGTTGGCGGGCGGCCGGGCGGCGCTGCGCGACCCGGACGAGCTGACGGCGCTGCTGGACCGGCTGCCCGCGGAGATCGCCGCGCTGCCCGTACGCCAGCCGTGGGCCGCACATGCCGAGCACTATGCCGGCGTGGTCGCGGCGGCGGCACCGGCGCTGGAGTCGCACGTGCGCGGGCTGGCGCGAGACATCGCATCGGCGCTGTCGTCGTCGGCGTCGGTCCACGAACCAGCTCACGGTGACTTCTACGACTCGCAGGTCTTCGTCGCCGAGGGCGCGGTGACCGGGCTCCTGGACATCGACACCATGGGGCCCGGGCGCCGAGCCGACGACCTCGCCTGCTTGCTCGCCCACCTCTCGGTCCTCGCCATCGGCCGGTTCCCGGCGACGGCCGGAGCCCGCGCCGTCCTGGACGACTGGACGACGGCGTTCGACCGCCGGGTCGACCCGGCCGAGCTGCGCGTGCGCACCGCCGGCGTCGTGCTGTCGCTGGCCACCGGGCCGTACCGGGCCCAGGACCCGGGCTGGGAGACGGCCACGTCACAGCGGGTCGACCTGGTCGAACAGTGGCTCGACGCCGCGTCGCGGGCCGGCTCCGGCGCACCCGAGAGACCTCTCATCCGCCTCTCCTGAACGACTCATCGGCGGCAGCGAACCTGGATATGTCACCAGGCGCCGACCGTCGGCGCCGAAGCAAGGAGGACGGACGATGAAGCTCCAGAAGAGGACGTGGATCGCGGTGGGCACGATGGCAGCACTCGGCATCGGCGCCGGGTCCGCCGTGGCCGCTCCGATGCTGAACGCCACCGAGGCGCCGGCGGGCGTGACCGGCACCCCGGCCTCGTCGTCGGCGTCGGACAGCGCGAACAGCCCGTCCAGCGCCGACAGCCCCGCGACCGCCGCCAGCGCCAGCAGCCCCGCCACGGCGAACAGCCCC
>NZ_SMKZ01000099.1 GCF_004349065.1 Jiangella asiatica | reverse complement strand
GCCCACCCGTACAGCCAAGCCCTGCTGTCGGCCGCACCCACCGCCGACCCGCGCGAGGAGCGCCGTCGCGAACGCATCATCCTCGCCGGCGACGTGCCCAGCCCGATCGACCCGCCCAGTGGGTGCCGGTTCCGGACGCGCTGCTGGAAGGCTCAGGACATCTGCGCCATCGACGAGCCCGCCCTGGTCGACCGCGGCAACGGCCATCCGGTGGCCTGCCACTTCGCCGAGGTGAATCCCGTGGTCGGGACGGTCGAGGTGCGCTCGCCCGCCTCCTGACGCCGGTTCCCGCCATCGGTGTGGGATCGGCGCGACGACGATGGGGTGGCGGTGCTGCTCTGGCGACACCGCATCCACCTCGTTCTCGCAGCGATCCCATGTCGATGGCGACCAAGGACAGCGATCTCACACTGCGGTCGCAATGAGCACCGTTGCGCACCGCGACGCGCCGATGCCGCACCCGGAAGGCCGTGTGTGTCACGCGGCGTGGGCGGCGGCGATCTGACACTGATCGGCCGCGGACGGCAGCTATCCCACACGGTGACCGCGACGGGTACTGGGACGCACCAGCTCGAGCGGCGAGGCGGGCAGCCCGTCGGGCGCACCGTAGGATGGGGTGTCATCTCCGCACACCCCCAGGAACGAGACCTTCGCATGTCCGTGCGCAGCCGCGACGACCTCCGCAACGTCGCCATCGTCGCCCACGTCGACCACGGCAAGACCACCCTGGTCGACGCGCTGCTGTGGCAGTCCGGCGCGTTCCGGGCCAACCAGGACGTGGCCGACCGGGTCATGGACTCCGGTGACCTGGAGCGGGAGAAGGGCATCACCATCCTGGCCAAGAACACCGCGGTGCGGTGGGGCGACAGCACCATCAACATCATCGACACACCCGGGCACGCCGACTTCGGCGGCGAGGTCGAGCGCGGGCTGTCCATGGTCGACGGTGTCGTGCTGCTGGTGGACGCGTCGGAGGGCCCGCTGCCGCAGACGCGGTTCGTGCTGCGCAAGGCGCTGCAGGGCCGGCTGCCCATCGTTGTCGTCGTGAACAAGACCGACCGGCCGGACGCGCGCATCGCCGAGGTGGTCGACGAGACGTACGAGCTGTTCCTCGACCTGCTGGACGACACCTCCGACCAGGGCGCGCTGGACTTCCCGATCGTCTACGCGTGCGCCCGGGACGGCAAGGCCTCGCTGGTGCGGCCGGCCGACGGTGCGGCGCCGGACTCCGCCGACCTGCGACCGCTGGTCGAGACGATTTTCGAGACCATCCCGGCGCCCACCTACACCGAGGGTGCGCCGCTGCAGGCGCACGTCACCAACCTCGACGCGTCGCCGTTCCTCGGCCGACTGGCGCTGTGCCGGGTGCGCGAAGGCGAGATCGTGAAGGGCAGCCAGGTCGCATGGTGTCGCAAGGACGGCAGCATCGAGCGGGTCAAGATCACCGAGCTGCTCGTGACGGAGGCGCTGGAGCGGGTGCCGGGCGAGAAGGCGGGCCCGGGCGACATCATCGCCGTCGCCGGCATCCCCGAGATCACCATCGGCGAGACCCTCGCCGATGTCGACGACCCGCGGCCGCTGCCGCTCATCACCGTCGACGAGCCGGCGCTGTCCATGACCATCGGCGCCAACACGTCGCCGCTGGCCGGCCGATCCGGCGGGTCGAAGGTTACCGCCCGGCTGGTCAAGGACCGCCTGGAGACCGAGCTGATCGGCAACGTGTCGCTGCGCGTGCTGCCCACCGAGCGACCGGACGCGTGGGAGGTGCAGGGCCGCGGCGAGCTGGCCCTGGCCGTCCTCGTCGAGACCATGCGCCGCGAGGGCTACGAGCTGACCGTCGGCAAGCCGCAGGTGGTCACCCGCGAGATCGACGGCAAGGTGCGCGAGCCGTTCGAGCGGCTGACCGTCGACTGCCCGGAGGAGTACCTCGGCGCCGTCACCCAGCTGCTCGCCGTCCGCAAGGGCCGCATGGAGCACATGACCAACCACGGCACCGGCTGGATCCGGATGGAGTTCGTGGTGCCGGCGCGCGGCCTCATCGGTTTCCGCACCGACTTCCTCACCGAGACCCGCGGCACCGGCCTGGCCCATCACGTGTTCGAGAGCTACGAGCCGTGGGCCGGCGACCTGCGGACCCGTCCGACGGGATCGCTCGTGGCCGACCGCTCCGGCGTGGCCACCTCGTACGCGATGTTCAACCTGCAGGAGCGCGGCACCCTGTTCGTCGAGCCGACCACCCAGGTGTACGAGGGCATGATCGTCGGTGAGAACTCGCGCTCGGACGACATGGACGTCAACATCACCAAGGAGAAGAAGCTCACCAACGTGCGCTCGTCCACCGCCGAGGAGCTGGAACGGCTTATCCCGCCGCGCAAGCTGTCGCTGGAGCAGGCGCTAGAGTTCTGCCGCGACGACGAGTGCGTCGAGGTGACGCCGAAGGCGGTCCGCCTGCGCAAGGTCGAGCTCGACGCGGCCACTCGCGGCCGGGCCGCCGCCCGGCGCAAACACGCCGCCCAGAACGCCGGCTGACAGCCTCGCGCGGGCGCTGCGCCAGCGGTGCGCACGCACCCCCTCCGCCGGGCGCGACGTTCTGTGGATTTTACGGTCATCTGCCCTGGTAGACGTCAGTATCACGGCCATCTGCCGGACAGGTCACATTCTGGTTGCGGAAGCATCATGTCCTGGCGCAAAGGCTTGCCGCAGCCGGGAGCGCCACATAGAAAGAAGGTCGCACCGGACTGATCGTGCCCGATATTCGGGATCCCCGGTGTGGCGACGCATCGACCGGTGTCGTCGTGTGCCCTTACCTCAGGCAGACCCCAGGAGGCATCCATGCGAGTCTCTGCTCGCAAGACTGCGCTGGTCGGTGCCGCGGCGCTGGCGCTCGCGCTCAGTGCATGCGGCGGTGACGACGACGGCGACGACGAAGGCTCGGCCAGCGGCGACGGTGGCGGCTCGGTGACCGTGCGCGGCTGTAACCCCGAGAACCCGCTCATCCCGGTCAACACCAACGAGACTTGTGGCGGCGACGTCCTCGACCAGCTCTTCTCGAAGCTCGTGCGGTACGACACCGAGACCGCCGAGCCGATGAACGAGATCGCCGAGTCGATCGAGTCCGAGGACAACGTGACGTGGACCATCACGTTGAACGACGGCTGGACGTTCCACGACGGGACCCCGATCACCGCGCAGAGCTTCGTCGACGCCTGGAACTACGGCGCCTACGGCCCGAACGGCAACCTGAACTCGTACTTCTTCGAGCCGATCGTGGGCTACGCCGAGGTCGCCGGCACGACCGACGACGCCGGCGCCTACGTCGAGGGCTCGGCCACCGCGGAGACCATGTCCGGTCTCGCGGTCGTGGATGACCTCACGTTCACCGCCACCCTCGTGTCGCCGCAGTCGTCCTTCCCGCTGCGCCTGGGCTACACCGCGTACTCGCCGATGCCCGAGGCCTTCTTCGAGGACCCGGAAGCCTACGGCGAGGCGCCCATCGGCTCCGGCCCGTTCCAGTTCGAGTCGTGGGAACCGAACGTCGAGATCAACCTGACGGCCTACCCGGACTACCAGGGTGAGACGCAGCCGTCGATCGACGAGGTCACGTTCCGCATCTACGAGAACTTCGATGCGGCCTACAACGACCTGCAGGCCGACCAGCTCGACATCATGCCCGAGCTGCCGACCTCGGCGCTGGCGGGCGACGCCTACCAGAACGACCTGGGCGAGCGGTGGCTCGACCGTGCGGTCGGTGTCTTCCAGTCGGTCACCTTCGCTCCTCAGACCGTCGACCCGTCGCTGAGCAACGCGACGCTGCGACAGGCCATCTCGATGGCGATCGACCGCGAGACGATCATCGAGCAGATCTTCTCCGGTACCCGTGAGGCGGCCAGCGGCTGGGTCTCCCCGGTCGTGTCGGGCTTCGAGGCCGGTGCGTGCGGCGAGTTCTGCAACTTCGACCCCGACCAGGCCCGGCAGCTGCTGGACGAGGCCGGCGGCTTCTCCGGTCCGCTGACGCTGTCGTACAACGCCGACGCCGACCACCAGGCGTGGACCGAAGCCGTATGCAACAGCATCAGCCAGGAGCTGGGCATCGAGTGCGTCGCCCAGGGTGTGGTCGACTTCGCCACCTTCCGGTCGCAGATCAACGCCCGCGAGATGACGGGCATGTTCCGCACCGGCTGGCAGATGGACTACCCGTCGGCCGAGAACTTCCTGGTCCCGCTGTACGCCACGGGCGCCTCGTCCAACGACGGCGACTACAGCAACCCGGAGTTCGACGCCGCCGTCGCGGAGGCCGCCACGCTGCAGGGTGAGGAGGCCGAGGCCAAGTACAACGAGGCCGAGGCGATGCTCGCCGAGGACATGGCGTCCATCCCGCTGTGGCACTACCGCATCGTCGCCGGCTGGTCCACCAACGTCGAGAACGTGCAGATCACCCCGTTCGGCACGATCGACCTGCTGAGTGTGACCACCACCAGCTGACGGTTCGGGCGGCCGGCCCGCCGACGCGATGTCGGCGGGCCGGCCGTGTTCCGTCCGCTGGAACTCCCGACGACTTGAGCTCGACGCGGTTCGCCGTACAGTGGGGTCCGGCGCGCCGCCGATCGGGTAAGGAAGGGCCATGGGTCGCTACGTCATTCGGCGCCTGCTGCAGATGGTGCCGGTGATCCTCGGAACCACGTTTTTGATCTATGTGCTGGTCTGGTCGCTGCCGGGCGACCCATTCGCCGCGAAGTGCGGCGACCGGCCATGTCCGCCGGCCTACATCGAGCGGATGACCAACGAGTACAACCTCGACGATCCGTTGTTCATCCAGTACTTCAAGTACATGGCGAACCTCGTCACCGGCGACTTCGGCCAGACGTTCTCCGGCGTGGACATCGCCGACGAGCTCATCAGCCGGTATCCGACCACCGCTCAGCTGGCGCTGATCGCGATCGGGGTCGAGATCCTCATCGGCATCACCGCCGGTGTGCTGGCCGCGCTGCGCCGCGGCGGCTTCGTCGACAACCTCGTGCTGGTCAGCACGCTGATCGTGGTATCCATTCCGGTCTTCGTCATCGGCTTGCTGGCGCAGATCACGTTCGGGGTCCAGCTGGGCTGGTTCCCCGTCACCTCCGACGGCACGTTCTACTCCCTGCTGATGCCGGGCTTCGTGCTGGGCAGTCTGTCGCTTGCGTTCGTCGCTCGGCTGATGCGCACGAACCTGGTCGAGAACCTGCGGGCCGACTACGTCCGCACGGCGACGGCCAAGGGCTTGCCGCGCAAGCGGGTCATCGGCGTCCACGCGCTGCGCAACTCGCTGATCCCCGTGATCACTTTCATCGGCGCCGACTTCGGCGCCCTCCTGGGCGGCGCCATCGTCACCGAGGGCATCTTCAACGTCCCCGGCGTCGGCAACATGATCTTCCGCGGCATCAACCAGCACGAAGGCGCGACGGTGACCGCGGCGGTGACGGTCCTCGTGCTGGTGTTCCTGCTCGTGAACCTGCTCGTCGACCTCCTGTACGCGGTGCTCGACCCGAGGATTCGCTATGACTAGCCCACTCACCCCCGCCGGCTCCACCTCGGCCCCGGGCGGCGTTCCGCTGCCCGAGGAGGAGCTGGACACCGAGCGGCACGGTGCGGCACCGGGGGCCGGCGACCGGCCTCGCTCGCTCGCCAGCGACGCCTGGCGCGACCTGCGCCGCAGCCCGATCTTCCTGATCTCCGCGGTCATCATCGCGGTGCTGGTGCTGATGGCCGCGGTGCCGAGCCTGTTCACCAACGCCGAACCGGACCAGTGCAACCTGCAGCTGTCCCGGCAGGGCCCGAGCGGCAGCGCGTGGTTCGGCTACGACCTGCAGGGATGCGACGTGTACGCCCGCACGGTCTACGGCGCCCGGGCCTCCATCCTGGTCGGTGTGTTCACGACCATCGGGGTGGCGGTCCTCGGCAGCATCGTCGGCATGCTGGCCGGCTACTACGGCCGGTGGGCCGACACGCTGCTGTCGCGGCTCACCGACATCTTCTTCGGCATCCCGCTGCTGCTCGGCGCCATCATCGTGCTGGCGACGTTCCCGTCCGACGTCGGCACGCCGTCCTGGCAGACCATCGGCAAGGTGGTGCTGGCGCTGAGCATCCTCGGGTGGACCAGCGTGGCGCGCATCATGCGTTCGACGGTCATCCAGGTGAAGCACGCCGACTACGTCCAGGCCGCGAAGGCGCTGGGCGGTGGTTCCCGGCGCATCCTGCTGAGCCACATCCTGCCCAACGCGGTGGCGCCGGTCATCGTGTACTCCACGATCGTGCTGGGTGTGTTCGTCGCGCTGGAGGCGACGCTGTCGTTCCTGGGTATCGGGCTGCAGGCGCCGGTCATCTCGTGGGGCATCGCCATCGACCAGGCACAGACGTACGTCCGGCAGTCCCCGCATATGCTGTTGTTCCCGAGCGCATTCCTGTCGGTGACGGTGCTGGCGTTCATCATGCTCGGCGACGCGGTCCGCGACGCGTTCGATCCCAAGCTGCGCTGAGCCGAGTAGTTCGAGGAGGGCGAAGAGTGGCGACCACCGAAGCCGAGACCACGCCACGGCCGGGTGCGGCCGGGTCCACTCCGTTGCTGGAGGTCGACGACCTCCACGTGGAGTTCCGTACCCGCGACGGCGTGGCCAAGGCCGTCAACGGGGTGTCATACACCCTCCACGAGGGTGAGACGCTGGCCGTGCTCGGCGAGTCCGGCTCCGGCAAGAGCGTCACGGCACAGGCCATCATGGGCATCCTCGACACGCCGCCCGGGTTCGTCACCGGTGGCGAGGTGCGCTTCCGCGGCCAGGACCTGCTGACCCTGCCGGACGAGGAGCGCCGCGCCTATCGTGGGCGCAGCATCTCGATGATCTTCCAGGACGCGTTGTCCGCCCTGAACCCGGTGTTCCCGGTGGGCTGGCAGATCGCCGAGATGTTCCGGGTGCACGAGGGCCTGTCCAAGAAGGACGCTCGCAAGCGCGCCGTCGAGCTGATGGAGCAGGTGCGCATCCCGGCCGCGCGCGAGCGGGTGAACGACTATCCACACCAGTTCTCCGGCGGCATGCGCCAGCGCATCATGATCGCCATGTCCATCGCACTCGACCCGGACGTGCTCATCGCCGACGAGCCGACGACGGCGCTGGACGTCACCGTCCAGGCACAGATCATGCAGCTGCTCAGCGACCTGCAGCGCGAGCGGAACATGGGCCTCATCCTGATCACCCACGACCTCGGCGTCGTCGCCGACGTGGCGGACAAGATCGAGGTCATGTACTCCGGCCGCATCATGGAGCAGGCGCCGGTGCTGGACATCTACGCCACGCCGGCGCACCCGTACACCAAAGGGCTGCTCGAGTCGATCCCGCGGGTCGACCTCAAGGGCCAGGAGCTGTCGGCCATCAAGGGCCTGCCGCCCAACCTGACCAACATCCCGGCCGGTTGCGAGTTCCGCCCGCGGTGCCCCTACGCGCAGCAGATCTGCCAGGACAGCCGTCCGCCGCTGATCGAGGTCGTCCCCGGCCGGTTCAGCGCCTGTCACTTCGCCCAGGAGGTGCTCGAGGGTGACATCCAACCCGCCTAGCAGTGAGGTTGTCCCCGCAGGGGCATGGCAGGCCGGCGGCGAGTTGGGGCCGGAGGTCTCCGCGAACGGCCGGCGCGTCGCGGCATCGGAGCTGGATGAACAGGTGGTACTTGGATGACCCGACAAGATGAAGTTGTGCTGGATGTCCAGGACCTCGTCAAGCACTTCCCGCTGACCACCGGCATCGTCCTCAAACGCCAGGTCGGTGCGGTGAAGGCGGTCGACGGTGTCTCGCTGCAGCTGCACAAGGGCGAGACCCTCGGGATCGTCGGCGAGTCCGGCTGCGGCAAGTCCACCCTGGCCAAGCTGCTGATGCGGCTGGAAGAGCCGACCAGCGGGCAGGCGCTGTACAAGGGCCGCAACATCTACGACCTGCAGGGCAAGGCGCTGCGTGAGCTGCGCCGGAACATCCAGATCGTTTTCCAGGACCCGTACTCCTCGCTCAACCCTCGCATGACGGTCGGCGACATCGTCGGTGAGCCGTTCGACATCCACCCCGAGGTGGCACCGCGCGGCGAGCGTCGTCGGCGCGTGCAGGAGCTGTTGGAGGTCGTCGGCCTCAGCCCTGAACACATCAACCGTTACCCGCACCAGTTCTCCGGCGGCCAGCGCCAGCGCATCGGCATCGCCCGCGGCCTCGCGCTGCGCCCTGAGATCATCATCTGCGACGAGCCCGTGTCGGCGCTGGACGTCTCGGTCCAGGCGCAGGTGGTGAACCTTCTGGAGAGCCTGCAGGACGAGTTCGGGCTGTCCTACATCTTCATCGCACACGACCTGTCAGTGGTGCGGCACATCTCCGATCGGGTCGCGGTCATGTACCTGGGCCGGATCGCCGAGATCGGCTCAGACACGGAGATCTACGAGAAGCCCACCCACCCGTACACGCAGGCGCTGCTGTCCGCGGTGCCGGTGCCGGACCCGTCCGTGCGCGGCCAGCGGCAGCAGATCATCCTCACCGGCGACGTGCCGAGCCCGGCCAACCCGCCATCGGGATGCCGGTTCCGCACCCGGTGCTGGAAGGCCACTGACAAGTGTGCCGAGGAGGTGCCGGAGCTCGTGGTCCGGCCCGGCAGCGACCACCCGTCGGCCTGCCACTATGCCGCCGTGCGCGAGGACGTCGTCGTCCACCACTGATCGGTGGTGCGGCGCGTGCGGTGAGCCGTCGACCGCGTTGACCTTGAGTAACTGCAGCTTTCCGGCCCGGAATGTCCGGTTGATTCCGCGAGATCTCCAAGATCGACGCGGATGACGCGGCTCAAGGGCGGTTCGACCGGGCGGGCTATGGGC
>NZ_SMKZ01000098.1 GCF_004349065.1 Jiangella asiatica | reverse complement strand
CGCCGACCCGCCGTCGGGCTGCCGGTTCCGCACCCGCTGCTGGAAAGCGCAACAGAAATGCGCCGACGAGGTGCCCGAGCTGATCGACCGACTCGGCACCGGCCACCCCAGCGCCTGCCACTTCCCCCAACTGCTGCCCGTGCTGCCAGGCGCCACGTCGTGACGCCGGCACTGCTCACTACCGATATGGATCACCACGGATGGGGACACACAATGGTGAGAACGGTACGACGTCCGTCGGTCGACGACGACCGGCCGATCTCGGCGAACTACCACGCCAACGCCTTGGCTCGAGGGTTGGCGCTCCTGGAACTGCTTGCGGGCAGCGCGGAACCACAGGCGCTGGGTCAAATCGGCGACGCTGCCGGGTTGCCGAAGAGCACGCTGGTGCGCCTGCTCGCCGTGCTGGACGAGATGGACTACATCGTCCGCGTCGACGACCGGCCCGCCTACCGTCTCAGCCACAAGGTGCTCCGGCTGTCCAACGCCTACCTCTCCGCACTCGACCTGTCGCGGGTCGCCAGCGCCCATCTTGCGCCGTTGGCGGACCGCACCGGGCAGACGGCCAACCTCGCGGTGCTGGACGGCGACCAGGTCCTCCACGTCGGCGTGCACGAGCCGGAACGGCCGATCCACTACCGCGCCAGTGTCGGCACGCGCGAGTACGCCTACTGCACGGGACTGGGGAAGCTGCTGCTGTCGCGGTCGGAGCACGGGCTGACCGACCACCTGCCGCCCGAGCCGTTTCCGCGGCACACCGACCGGACCATCGTCACCTTGGACGAACTCAAGCGCGAACTGGCGCGGGTGCGGCGTCGCGGCTACGCGCTCGATGACAACGAGAACAGCGTCGGGTTGCGCTGCGTCGCGATCCCGGTCGAGGTCGGGGGCGCATGCCTGGCGGCGGTCAGCGTGTCGGGCCCGTCCGGAGAGTTCGGGCTCGAGCGCCGTCAGGGCTATCTCGAGCGACTGCAGGACACCGCCGCCGACCTGGCCGCCGACGGCGACGCGGTCGCCGCTCTGCGGAGCGTGCACCGGTCGCTGCGTCCCGCTCGGGCTTGACGCGCACCCCAGGCGCCGAACCGTCGAGGCGAGCTCACACGCCATACTCCGACCGTCAGCGATCATGGCGAGCTGCCGTTGATCGTCCCGTCCAGGACCCGTGGTGTTGGGGCACACCGGATCCTGGACGATCATGGGGTCGAGTGCCGATGACTTAGTGCCTTCGTATGCGTTCGGTGGCGCTGCAGAGCGCCGAGCGGCGGGTGCTCGAGCACGCGGGGCTTGTACTCGACCAGCTGGATGCGGCCGTCGAAGGTGCGGTGCTCGAGCATCTCGAGGGCGACGTCCGGGTAGCCGTCGTAGATGCGTTCTGCGCCCGTGGCCCCGGTGATCACCGGGAAAATCACGACTCGGAAGCGGTCGACGAGTCCGGCTCGTAGCAGGGACCGGCACAGGCTGAGGCTGCCGATCGTGCTGAGGAGCCCCGAGCCGTTCTCCTTCATGGCGCGGACCGCCTCGACGGCGTCGTCGCGGACGAGCGTGGAGTTGGCCCACGTCAGTGGCTCCTCGAGTGAGGAGGAGAACACCACCTTGGACGCTTGCGTGAGCTCGTCGACAGACGCCTCTTCTTCGGGCCTGAACTCGTCTTGGCCATTCGGGACCACGCCGGCGGCGAAGCCCGACATCTGGCGGTAGGTGTTCGCTCCCATCAGGTAGGTGACCTCGGGCTGTTTGCCGTCCCATGCGAGGTACTCCGGGCCCTCGAGGCCCCACCACCCGGGCCAGCCCTCTCCCGATGCGTTGCCGTCGAGGGAGGTGATGAAGTCGACAAGAAGCTCTGACATGGCGGTGTCCTTTCCTTGGGTGTCACGAGCTTTGACCGGCCGGGAGCCACAAACTCATCGGCCGCGCTGTGGGGTAAGGAGAAACCCATCGCCTCGCCAGTACACCCCACGAAACCGCGTTGCGGAGCACTCGACGTGCGCCCAGCATGCCTTCGCGCCCGCGCCCCTGCGAGGCATCCCACGGATGCGACGCTCGCAACGACGATCCCTACCCGCGCGATCTCTAAGCCGCAGCCGCCCAGAAGCCCCGTCCGCGCAGTCAGCCACTTGTGGCGCCGTCACGCCGCTGACCAGAGGCCCCACGCTGTAGCGGTGCGGGAGTACTCGGGTGTCGGCGACGCTCGAGAATGAGGCCATAGCGACGCTTGAAAATGAGGCCACCCAGACAGATTGGATGGGTGATCTCGGTGGAGGGTTGGGCGTTGATCCGTCGGCTGGTGGCGGACGGGTTCCCGCAGCGTCAGGTCGCGCGGGGGCTGGGTGTCGGTAGGTCGACGTGTACCGCCCGTACTCACGGAGCCCGCCACTCCCTGCGCAGCGATGCGTGAACGGCGGCGAGGAGCGTCTGCAGGTCGAACGATGCCACGGCCAGCTCCTCCCGATCCGGTACCGACCAGAGCACGCTAGCGCCGCGCAGGAACGAGAGAACACGGCTAGCGGCTCGCCTTGCCCCTCGATGGGTGCGCGAGGTTTAGTCGCTGCGGCGCCGGTTTCGCCGGAGCTGCTCGATCAGGTCGTCGACGTCCCATCGGCCATGTCCTCCGGCGGTCACCATGGCGGGCGTGACGATGCCCTGTTTCCACCAGCGAGTCAGGGGTCGTGCGGTTGATCCCGATGCGTTGGGCTGCCACTCCGGTCGGGACGAGCGAGGGGCTCCAAGTCCACGATCAGGCCGGCGACGCCCACCCAGGGATACGCCTCGGAGTCGGCTCGGGGCCGACGTAGCCTGCACACTGTGCCCGCCGTCCCCCTCGTCGGCGGCTCGATGACCTCGTCCTCGGTGGGGGCCACGCAAGCCAGGTAGTCCCGGGGACAGGGAAGCTCCACAGATACCTGCCAGCTGTCAGCAGCATTCTTGGCGTGCTCTTAGACACGTCCTAAAGACGTCTCATCGAACACCGGGACGGTCGACAGCAGTGACTCGCCGGCACGACTCACCGGTGCGGCTCGCAACAGAGGGATGACGGACCGATGAAGCTGACCCGACGATCGATGCTCAGTGCGATGGGAGCGACGTCCGCCGGCGTGGGCTGGCTCGAATCGGGCGTCGCAGGTGCGACCTCAAGGAACCGGGCCGGCGGTGCCAGCAGGCCTGGAGCGGCGATCGGGCGGTTCACGGCCGCCGGCTGCAGCATGACGCACGATGCACCTTCCCGAACCGCTGAGCACCCCCGCCTACGAGAGGAAACAGCGTCATGACTCACCAGCCATCGGGATACCGCGAGCCGTCGCGACGGTCGCTCCTGCGCGCACTCGGAGCCGCGCCGGTCGTGGCCGCCGGCGTGCTGGCCGCGTCGCCGGCGGCCAGCGCCGTCGTGCCCGCCCGGTCCGCCGAGAAGGGCCGCGTCCCACAGACGCTGCGGCCAGGTGGCCAGCTCGACCGGTACGTGGCCGAACGGGCCGCACGCGACGAGTTCTCCGGCACCGTGCTCATCGCTTACCGAGGCGACCCCGTGCTGACCCGGTCGCACGGCATGGCCGACAAGGACCGCGACATCCCCAACCGCCCGGACACCATCTTCAACCTGGCGTCGGTGACGAAGATCTTCACCGGGCTGGCCGTCATGCAGCTGGCGGCCAAGGGTGAGCTGGGAATCCACGACACGCTCGGCGGCCACCTCGACGGATTCGCCGCCGAACCGGCCGGCGCCACCCTCCACCAGCTACTCACGCACACGTCCGGGGTGGGTCGCGACGCCACCGGCCCGGACGTCGGCATCCCGTCAGAATGGGACAGCCTCGAGGTGGTGTGGGACGGCGTGCTGGGCGCCATCCGCGAGATCCCCACCACCAAGTTCCCCCCGGGGAACGGCAACAGCTACAGCAACGATGCGTTCTGGCTGCTCGGTGCCATCGTGGCGACGGTGTCGGGCGAGGACTACTTCTACGACTACGTGCGCCAGCACATCTTCCAGCCCGCCGGCATGCGCGACACCGACTACTACACGCGGCCCCAGGTCCAGGGCGACCGCGACATCGCGCACCAGTACCCGCTCGGCCCGGACGGGCAGCGCTTCGACTTCACCATGGGCGAGCAGTTCCCATTCGTGGGCGGCCCGGACGGCGGCGCGTACTCCACCGTCGAGGACATGCTCCACTTCGCCACCGCCTTGCAGGACGACGAACTGCTCGACCGGTCGTTCACCGACATCGCCACCCGCGGCAAGCTGCCCAAGTCGCCGGCGCGCGACGAGACCGCCTCGCACCTCTTCACCGGTTACGGGTGCCACGACTACGTCTACCGCGGCCAGCGGATCTACGGCAACGACGGCGGCGGGCCCGGAGCGGGTGCCAACCTCGACATCTTCCCCGGCCTGGACTGGGTGACCGTGGTCGTCACCAACTACGGCGACACGCCGACCACTGTCAAGCCCATCGTCAACCTCGCCCGGGAGCTCATCGTCGACAGCGCCTGACAAGGACATCGGGGCGGCGATCAGGCTGTTTCGCGAGTGCGGCGTGCAGTTGGACATGGTTGTCACACACGGAACGCGGCCGGCTTGTACTTCTACGACCCCGAAGGGAACCGATGCGAGGTCTACTGCAGACCGGCCTGAAGCTCGCCAACCATTCGTCGAGCACATCGACCTCGACCAACCCATAGACGCCGTGCCGGCGCGCGTCAAGGACTCTGTCGAAAGGTTCGGTGCCCCTGGCTACACCGTGTCCTCCTACGTCGCTTGGACCCGATTCCAGTCGAGGGGCGCCAAGCGGGGTGGGGCCTCGCTACGTCCTGCTCGGCATGATCACCGAAGGGCTCACCGGCCGGGTCCGACGCCTCGGCTGGACGTCACGGTTCCGCCGCAGAGGCTCAATCACCAAGACCTACACCTCCACCGACGGCAGCCGCCAGTTCAGTGTGTCCGCCACAGTGACCGTCCAGGACGCCTCGAAGTCGTTCAACCTCGACCTCGACGCCGCGGCCGAAGCCGTGCTCTGCCCACCCGCCTGAAAGGGGATTCCGCAATGTTGCCGCAACCCAGACCGTCTCGGCGATCCATGCTCGCCCTGCTGGGCGCCGCTCCTCTCGCCGCGACCGGCGTGCTGGCCTCGTCCGGGACCGCACACGCGCGTACCGGCCGCCAACCGGCCGACGACCCGGCACTGGACGCCGCGATCCAGCGGATCATCGGCCGCCCCGAGTTCCAGGGCGCCCGCTGGGCTATGGCGTTCCACTCGCTGGACGACGAAAAGCGCGTCTACTCGATGAATCCGGGCGAGCTGTTCGTCGCCGGGTCGGCATACAAGGTCTTCGTCGCCGGCACCGCGTTCGAGGCGCTCGGGGCCCCCGGCCACCGCTTCCGCACGCGGGTCTACCGCACCGGCCCCGTGTCCCGCGGTGTCCTGCACGGCGACCTCGTGCTGGTGGCCGGATGCGACCTGCTGATCGGCGGCCGCATGCGACCCGACGGCACGCTGGCGTTGCCGGACCCGGACCACACCTACGGCACGACGCCGGGCGCGGCGGCCGCCCCAGGCGATCCGCTCGCGGTGCTCCGGGAGATCGCCGGTGAGGTCGCCGCCCGCGGCATCAGGCGCGTCACCGGCAGAGTCCTGGTGGACGTGTCACTGTTCCGCGAGGCGCCGGAGAACATCGGCAACGGCGGCATCCCGATCACGGTCTCGCCGATGATGGTCAACGACAACGTCGTCGACGTCACCGTCACGCCTGGCGCCGCGTCCGGCGCGCCGGCCGTGCTGCACGTGTCTCCGGACATCGGTTACGTGCGCGTGGTCAACGAGGTGCGGACGATCGCGGCCTCCGGCACACCAGGTCCAGGAAACCTCGCGTTCACCGGCGACACCGCGAACCCGGACGGCACCCGAACCGTGACCCTCACCGGCGACATCCCCGTGGACACGCCGCACCTGTTCCGCGCCTATTACGTGCCGAGCCCGGTCCGGTTCGCCCAGACGGCGTTCGCCCAGGCGCTACGCGACAGCGGCATCGAGGCAAGCGTCAGGGATGTCACGCCGGCCCCGGCTGCGCACCACCCGGACCGGAACCGGTTGGCCGAGCACGTGTCGCTGCCACTTCCGGAGCAGCTGATGGGCATGCTCAAGGTCAGCTCGAACCCGCATGCGGTCGCCTGGCCGTACATCGTTGGCGCCGTGGCGGACGGCGAACCCGACAACCCCGTGGCGGCCTACGAAGCGCGCCGGCGGCGACTCTACGAACAGGCCGGTCTCGACCCTGACTCGGTGAGCGAGCAGGACCACCTGTACACGTCGGACTTCTTCATCGGGTTCCTGAGCCACCTGTGGCGCCAGTCGTACTTCCCGCGGTTCCGGTCCGCACTGCCGATCATGGGCCGGGACGGGACGCTCGCCAATGTGCAGGTGGACTCGCCGGCGGCCGGCCATGTCCACGCCAAGACCGGCACCAGCCTGAGCCATGGCAGCACGCGGTCGGTCAGCAGCGCGCTCGCCGGGTACATCGACCTCCCCGACGGGCGCTCGATCGCCTTCGCGGAGTTCGTGTATCTGCCCACCGACTCACCCGAAAGCCAGTACCACCTGACGGGTGAGGTGCTGGGTGAGCTCGCCACCACCGTGTACCTGTCACAGTCCTGAAAGGACAATGCTATGAATCCCTTGCCATCCCGGCGATCCGTCCTCCGCGCCATGGGTGCGGCGTCCATTGTGTCCAGTGCCGCTGTCGCCACCTCGGCGGTGGCCTACGCTGGGCCGCCCGCCACCCCCTCCCGCGGCGGCCATGTGCCTGCCGACCTGTTACCCGGCGGCGCGTTCGACCGGCTCGTGGCGCAGCAGGCCGCAGCCGACGTCTTCTCCGGCACTGTGCTGCTGGCCCACCGCGGCCGTACCGTCCTGTCCCGGTCCCACGGCATGGCCGACCAGCAGAAGTCGATCCCCAACCGGACGGACACGATCTTCAACCTCGGGTCGATCACCAAGGCCTTCACCGGCCTGGCGATCTCCCAGCTCGTGTTCGAGGGCAAGATGGCCTACCACGAGAAACTGGGCACCTACCTCGACGGCTTCCCGGCCGGAGTCGCCGACACGGTCACCATCCACCAACTCCTCACCCACACCTCCGGCATCGGCCGGCCAGCCACCGGCAACGGCGCGCCGCCTGGCGGGGAGTGGGACAGCGTCGAAGAGGTCTGGGACGAAACCCTCGGCATCATCCGGCAGATACCCGAGACGGACTTCATACCGGGAACGAGCTACGCGTACAGCAACGACGGCTACTGGGTGCTCGGCGCGATCGTGGCCGCGGTGTCCGAACAGCCCTTCTTCGAGTACGTGCGCCAGCACATCCTGACGCCGGCCGAAATGAGCCGCACGGACTTCTACACCCGGCCCCAGGTGCTCGGCAACCCCGACATCGCCCACCCCTACTGGACCCAACCGTCCGGCGACCGGGTCGACTTCACCACCACCCCGCAGTTCAAGTTCGTCGACGGACCCGACACCGGCCTGTACTCCACCGCCTCTGACCTGTTCCGGTTCATCACCGCGCTGCGGAGCGGGAAGCTGCTGGATCTCGACTTCCTCAGCCTGGCCACCGGCAGTGGGGTGCCCGTCGCCCCGAGGGACCCCGGCCTCAGCCACTGGTTCGTCGGATACGGGTTCATGCACGACGTGTTCGGCAGACGCCACATCTTCACGCGTTCTGGCGGCGGCCCCGGGCGAGCGACCCGGCTCGACGACTTCCAGGACCTTGACTGGGTAGCGGTGGTCCTCAGCAACTACGACGACAAGTCCATCGACGCCATCGTCACGCGGGAACGAGAGATCATCACCCAAGAGTGAGCCGGCTCGGTGTCGCTCAGACGATCCCAACCGTTCAGGTGGACCGGTTCGCCGCGCAACGCGTCAGCAGCTTCAGGCGGACCCGAACCGGCGGGACCTCGCTCGCTCCGGTTAGCCGATCGAGCACCAGAGCGAGACCGCCTACGCCACGCTGGTCCCGCGTCCGAACAAGATCGTGTGCGTTGGGCTCAACTACGCCACCCACATCGCCGAGACGGGCCGGCCGACGCCGCGCCACCCACCGCTCCTCGCCAAGTACGACGGTGCCCTCATCAGCGAGCAAAATCCGGTCGTGCTGCCGACCGTGAGCGAGGCCGTGGACTGGGAGGCCGAACTCGGCGTCGTCATTGGCGCGGCGACCCCGCACCTCCCGGTGGGCAGCGCGCTCGACGTCGTGGCCGGCTACACGGTCGTCAACGACGTGACGGGTGCACAACTGGCAGCGCCGCACCCACGAGTTCCTGTCCGGCAAGACGTTCGAGGCCACGACGCCCGTTGTCCGACCCTGGTCACACCGGACGAGCTGCCGGCCGGAGCGTCCAGTCTCGACATCAGCTGCACGGTCGACGGCGTGGTCATGCGGCACTCGACCCCGGCGGGGTCGGTGCCGGCAGCACACCCGAAGTCTGGGCTGCGACCCGGCAACGAGCTCGTCACCACCATCGACGGCATCGGCCGCCTACACACGCGCTGTGTCAAGGAGCGCCGCGAAGCCGTGACTTGGCCAAGGGAACAGTGCGCGGACGGAGATCCTGGCCGGCGACCGGCAGCCTCATTCCGACCGACACCCCGAAAGCGGGAGCTGTCCACCATGAATAGTGAGGAGTAGATCGTTGTGACTGACAAGCCAAGGACCGCGAGCGGTCGCGGCACGAATGCGACGATCGGCGCCCCGGTGGCCACCGGCCCGTACATCGACCCGCACTGGCGGGTCCGCCACGACAAGGTCGACAAGGCCGGCACCGTCACCCTGCGGCACAACAGCCGCCTGCACCACGTCGGCATCGGCCGCGCCCTGTCCGGCACCAGGACACTCTGCTCGTCGACGACCTACACATCCGGATCATCGACCGGCACACCGGCGAACTACTGCGCGAGCTCACCCTCGACCCGACCAGAGACTTCCAGCCCCGCGGCCTCCCACCC
>NZ_SMKZ01000097.1 GCF_004349065.1 Jiangella asiatica | reverse complement strand
CCTCTCCCCCGCCCCGCCACCCGTCGCCCATGATCATCAACCGTTGCCAACGCCGTAGCGTCGCCAACGGTTGATGATCAACGAGTGGGTCGCACGGCGAGCTCTCAGGCGATTTTCACGTCCGACAGGCAGACTGATGGCATGCGAGTACTTGTCGTCGACGACGACCCGGGCGTGCGCGAGTCGCTGCGTCGATCCTTGGCGTTCAACGGCTACGACGTGAAGCTGGCCGCTGACGGCGAGGAGGCGCTGCGGGCGGTCACCACCGAGCCGCCGGACGCGATGGTGCTGGACATCATGATGCCCCGCCTGGACGGGCTGGCCACCTGCCGCGCACTCCGCGCCGCCGGCAACGACCTGCCCATCCTCATGCTCACCGCGCGCGACGACGTCTCCGACCGGGTGTCCGGGCTCGACGCCGGTGCCGACGACTACCTGCCCAAACCGTTCGCCCTCGAGGAGCTGCTGGCCCGGCTGCGCGCGCTGCTGCGCCGCACCTCCCCGGCCGCCGACTCGGCCACGGCGCGGCAGCTGCGGATGGGCGATCTCACCCTGGACCCGGTGACCCGCGACGTCACCCGCGGCGAGCGGCCGATCCGGCTCACCCGCACCGAGTTCTCCCTGCTCGAGCTGCTGCTGCGGCATCCGCGCCAGGTCCTGACGCGCGACCGCATCCTCGAGGAGGTCTGGGGCTACGACTTCCCGACCACGGCCAACTCGCTGGAGGTCTACGTCGGCTACCTGCGGCGCAAGACCGAGGAACAGGGCGAACCCCGGCTGATCCACACCATCCGCGGCGTCGGCTACGTCGCCCGGGAGGACCCGCCGTGAGTGGCGCCACCAGCTCCTGGCGCGGCCCGGCCGGCAACGACGGCGCCGATCAGGCCGAACCGGGCCGGCCGGCCGACGGAGCGCCACGGCCGCCGCAGGTGGCCAACGGCCCACGTATCGACGACGAACACCGCGAGAACGACGGGCGTGACGGCGGCGGCCTGGCTGACGGAGACGCGGGCCGACCCACGGGACCAGGATTCGCGACCCGTCTGTCGCTCCGGGCCCGGGTGGGCGCGCTCGCCGCGCTCGGGGTCGGGCTCGCGGTGACGCTGACCGCGCTGGCCGCCTACCTCACGGTGTCATCGCAGCTCACCCAGAGCGTCGACGAGAACCTGCTGACCCGCGCCCACGACGCCGTCTCCACCACCCTGGGCCGGCCCGGCACCATCATCCAGGTGCCCTCCGAAGCACTGCTCGCCGCCGACATCCGCATCGCGCTGATCGACTCCGACCGCACCGCCTACTCCGCCAGCGGCCGGAACAGCGCGCCGCCACTTGGCACCCCTGAGGTCGAGGTGGCACGCGGCGAGACCGACCAGAGCGTCCGCACCGCGGATCTGAACGGCACCACGTACCGGGTGGTCGCGGTGCCGGTCCAGCCGGGACTGGCGCTCGTGCTCGGCCAGGACACCCAGCAGACCGAGGAGCTGCTCGACAGGCTGCGCCTCGTGTCCTTCCTGGCCGGTGGCGCGGGTATCGCGCTGGCCACGTGGGCGGGGATGTCCATCGCACGGGCAGGGCTGCGGCCGGTCCGCCAGCTCACCGACGCCGCCGAGTACGTCGCCGCGACCGGGCGGCTGGAACCGATCGAGGTCACCGGCAGCGACGAGATCGCCAGGCTCGCAGACTCCTTCAACTCCATGCTGGCCGCGCTCAAGGAGGCCCGGCTGCGGCAGTCGCGGCTGGTCGCCGACGCCGGGCACGAGCTGCGCACGCCGCTGACCAGCATGCGCACCAACCTCGACCTGCTGGCCCAGAGCGAGGCCAGCGGGGGGCTGGAGCCTGCCGACCGCGCCCAGCTCATCGCCGACACCCGCGCCCAGGCTGTCGAGCTGTCCCAGCTGGTCGGCGACCTCGTCGAATTGTCCCGCGAGGACCCACCGGCCGCCTCCCGCGAGCGCCTCGACTTCGCCGACGTCGTCCGCGACGCGCTCGGCCGAGTCCGGCGGCGCGCTCCGGGCATCGCGTTCTCCGCCGACCTGCACAGCTGGACCGTCGACGGCGACGCCACCCAGCTGGGCCGCGCGGCGACGAACCTGCTGGACAACGCGGCCAAGTTCAGCCCACCGCACGGCACCGTCACCGTCACCCTGCGCGAGGGCGTCCTGGACGTGTGCGACGAGGGCCCGGGCATCGCCGACGACGACCTGCAGCGGGTGTTCGACCGCTTCTACCGCACGTCCGAGGCGCGCGGGCTGCCTGGCTCGGGCCTGGGCCTGGCCATCGTCAAGGCCGCGGCGGAACGGCACGGCGGCAGCGTCGAGGCCGGCCGGGCACCGTCCGGCGGCGCCCGGCTGACCATGCGCCTACCGGCGGCTTCTTCGTCTGCTCTTGCCTGAATCTCAGCATGCTCTCAGTCACACCGGGCACGGTAGAGGCATGGACGACGTGACCCGCAAGACGAACGAACCCGAGGGTTCGCAGACGACTCTGCCGTCGGCGCCGGTACCTCCGCCTCCCGCGGGCGTCCGGCCCACCACGGCGGCCGACGCACCCACGACCCCCGTCGGCGCGCCGGCGAGCACCCCCGCGGGCGACGCGACCGCCGTCACCGTCGGCGCCCCCGCGGGTGCCGCGGCGGCCGCTGCGCCCGGCTCGACCACCGGCGGGCCGACGGGCACCACCACCGGGTGGTCCACTCCGTCCGCCGCAGGGCACGTGCCGCCGACGGGGCACACCCCGGTCGACACAACCGTTCAGCAGCCGGCGACCTCGGTGTTCGGCTCGCAGCCGCCGCCGCAGGGCCCGGGCACCGGGCAGCCGCCCGCCGAGCCCAAGCGCCGTCGCGGCGGGAAGCTCCTGGTCGCGGGCCTCGCCCTGGGCGCCGTCCTGGGCGGTGCCGCCGGCGCCGGCGTCGCCACCGTCCTCGACGACGACGACAGCGCCGCCAGCCCAGTCTCCCGCAGCGACCTCAGCGGGTCTGAGGACAGCGGCAACGACGGCAGCGGCTCGGCCAGCCAGACCTCCGGCGGCGAGGGCGTGCAGGCGGTCGCCGCGCAGGTGTTGCCGAGTGTGGTGTCCATCGCCGCGCGCGGCCAGTTCGGCGAGGCCGGTGGCACTGGCGTCATCATCTCCTCCGACGGCGAGATCCTGACCAACAATCACGTGGTCCAGGGCGCCGACCAGGGTGGCTCCGTCACGGTGACGTTCTCCGACGGCACCACGGCCGAGGCCGAGGTCGTCGGGACCGACCCGTTGACCGACCTGGCCGTGATCCGGGCCCTGGATGTCTCCGACCTGACCCCGGCGACGATGGGCAGCTCCGGCGAGCTCGTGGTCGGCGAGCAGGTCGTGGCGATCGGCTCGCCGCTGGGCCTGGACGGCACCGTCACCAGCGGCATCGTCTCCGCGCTGCAGCGGCCGGTCGCCGCGGGTGACGACCAGGGCGGCGGCGCGTCCGCCAACCAGGTGTTCGACGCCATCCAGACCGACGCGCCGATCAACCCGGGCAACTCCGGCGGTCCGCTGGTCAACATGGACGGCGAGGTCGTCGGCATCAACAGCGTGATCATCGCCGGCAACGGCAGCGGCTCCATCGGACTCGGCTTCGCCATCCCCATCGACCAGGCCAAGCCGATCGTCGAGCAGCTGCGAGAGGGTCAGGAGGCCACCCACGCGCAGATCGGCGTCACGGTCGGGGACGCGCAGGACGGCACCGGCGGCGCGGTGATCGCCTCGGTCAACCAGGGCAGCGCCGGCGCCGAGGCCGGCCTGCAGGAGGGCGACATCGTCACCCACGTCGACGATCGCATCATCACCGACGCCACGACGCTGATCGCCGCGATCCGCTCGTACCAGCCCGGTGACGAGATCACCCTGACGTTCCTGCGCGGTGACGAGGAGCAGACCGCTCAGGTCACCCTCGGCAGCGACGCTCAGGGCACCTGACCACGACAGTCGTCCGAAAGGGCGCCCCCAGAACCCGGTGCGTGTTCTGGGGGCGCCCGCATGTCCGTTCCCCTCACCGTTTGCTTTTTCTAGCGGCACTCGCCGCCGCCTGAGACCTCGCGGTCGGCGCTAGGCCTGGTTTGTCGGTGGGGGCGGGCAGACTGCTGGTGTGCTGTTGACCGATGTCGCCGACACCTCCGCCGCGGTCGCCGAGGTGTCCGGCCGCCTGGCCAAGATCGAGCTACTGGCCGACTGCCTGCGCCGGGCCGCGCCACCGGAGGCCGAGGTCGTCGCCAGCTACCTCGCCGGTGAGCTCCGGCAGCGGCGCACCGGCATCGGCTACGCGTCGCTGCGCTCCATGCCGCCCCCGTCGGCCACGGCCACCCTCCACGTCCTCGAGGTCGACGCCGAGTTCGCCGCGTTGGCGGCGCTGGAAGGCAAGGGTTCCACGACGCGCCGGCGCGAGCGGTTCCAGGCGATGCTCGCCCGCGCCACCGCCACCGAGCAGCGCCTGCTGGCCGGCCTCGTCACCGGCGAGCTGCGGCAAGGCGCTCTCGACGGCGTCCTCACCGAGGCCGTCGCCGCTGCCGCCGGGGTCCACTCCACCGAGATTCGCCGTGCGGTGACGGTGGCCGGCGCGCTCGTGCCGGTGGCCGCGGCCGTCCTCGCCGACGGGCCGGCCGCGCTGTCCCGGTTCCGGTTGACCGTCGGGTCACCGCTGCGGCCCATGCTCGCCGCACCGGCGGCCGACCTCGCCGAGGCGCTCGGCCGCGCCGGCGAGGCCGCGGTGGAGTGGAAGGTCGACGGTGTCCGCGTGCAGGTGCACCGCGACGGCGCCGACGTGCGCGTGTTCAGCCGGACGCTGGACGACATCACCACCCAGGTGCCCGAGATCGTCGAGTGGGCGCGGGAGCTGCCCGCGTCGTCGGTGGTGCTCGACGGCGAGACCATCGCCCTGGACCCGTCCGGCCGGCCGCTCCCCTTCCAGCGCACGGCGTCGCGGGTGAGCAGCCGGGTCGACGTCGCCACCGCCCGCGCGAAGGTGCCGCTGTCGCTGTTCGTCTTCGACTGCCTGCACCTCGACGGCGCCGACCTCATCGCCGAGCCGTCACGGGTCCGCTGGGAGGCCCTGGCCCAGGTCGTGCCCGAGCAGCAGCGCATCCCGCGCACCACGACGGCCGACGTCGACGTCGCACGCGACTTCTTCGACGACACGCTCGCCCGCGGCCACGAAGGCGTCATCGTCAAAGGCCTGCAGGCGCCGTACGAGGCCGGACGCCGCGGCGCCGGCTGGCTGAAGGTGAAGCCGCGCCACACCCTCGACCTCGCCATCCTGGCCGCCGAGTGGGGCCACGGGCGCCGGCAGGGCTGGCTGTCCAACCTGCACCTCGGCGCGCGCGACCCTGACGGCCGGTACGGCCCGCCCGGCGGTTGGGTCATGCTGGGCAAGACGTTCAAGGGCCTCACCGACGCCATGCTCACCTGGCAGACCGAGCGTCTGCTCGCACTTGCCGACGGGCCGACCGACCAGTGGGTCGTGCACGTCCGGCCCGAGCAGCTGGTCGAGATCGCCTTCGACGGCGTCCAGACCTCGCCGCGCTACCCGGCCGGTGTGGCCCTCCGCTTCGCGCGCGTCCTGCGCCACCGCGACGACAAGCCCGCCGCCGAGGCCGACACCATCGACGCGGTCCTGAAGATCCACGGCACGGTCAACGATCGCTGACATCACCAGGATCGTGTGTGCTCCACCATGCTCGTAAGCCTGGTGAGGCGCGAGAACTCGTGACGAGGTCACGAATCGTTGCGCGAGTGGGTCAGCGCCCGCCGATGCCGCGGTGTGCTTGGGCCAGCCGCTCCATGCCGTCCGCGAGCACCTCGACGCCGGTGTGGTCCGACGAGCGGAGCAGGAGCCCGGCGGCCTCCCACAGGGCCGTCTGGACGGCGTCGGCGGTCTGGCCGTCGGCGGCGGCGCCGGCGTCGGAGGCAACCTCGAGGCCGGTGGTGGCCTCGACCAGTCGCGACCAGGATGTCGGGGCGTAGCGGCCGGTGACCACCCGGACCCGCTCGCCCTCCTTGAGGACGGCGGCCCGGTCGCGGTCGAACTTGTACTGCCCGGCCATCGCACCGCCGACACCGCCGAGGCCGATCCCGAGCAGGGCACCGATGATGGCGCCAACCACTCCCAGGCCCGCGACGAAGGCGAGCACGATCAGCAGCACGGCGCCGACGAGGGCTCCGGGGATCGCGCCGACGAGCTGGTGGCGCCGGATGCCGAGGCCGGCCACCTGGAACATCGGGGCCGGTTGGCGCAGGGCGTCGGTGACGCGCTCACGCAGCTCGCTGTCGCGCAGGCCCGGACGCAGCACCGCGAAGGTCTCCGGCACCGCCTGGCCGGAGGTGGCCGCGTGGCCGGGCCGGCCGGAGGTCCAGCGCACCGCGCCCCACAGCCGCTTCTCGACGATGTTCGGCAACCAGGTGCCGCGTCTGGACTGCAGCCGTTGGACGATCTCCTGCTGCTCTTCCCAGCTCTGCGACCACTCCCACTCCTTCATGGCACTCAGCGGGTGCGGTCGAGTCATCTCGATCTTCTCTCCATCTTGATCGCTCACCAGGGTGGAAGTTCGTGCCCGTCCCCCGAACGAGACTGTTGGAAGCCTACCCGTCCATGTTGTCGGATCACGTGGGCCATCCGGACATAAACATGCGATCTTGCCCGCGCAGGCTCCGCCGCATGCTTCGCGCGGGCGGGCGGTTACCGTGTCGATGTGTACCGCTTCCTGTTGACGCCCCGCTGGCTGCTCTTGCACGCGGTCGCGGTGGCGGCGCTCGTCGGCTTCGTCATCCTCGGGTGGTGGCAGTACGGCGTGTACCAGGACAGCCAGGGACGCTACGACACCCGCGACCGCGTCCCGGTGCCGGTCGCGGAGCTCGCCGGGCCGGGTGCGGAGCTCGGCGACGCCGCGGACCGGCAGGCGGTGGTCGAAGGCGCGTACCTGGCCGACCAGCAGGTGCTGGTGCCGGGACGCATCCACGACGACACGCTGGGCTCGTTCGTCGTCACCCCGCTGCGCACCGGCGACGGCCTGATCGTCCCGGTGCTGCGCGGCTGGGTCTACGATCCCGCCGACCCCGAGGTCGCGGTGCCGGACGGCTCCGTCGTCGTCACCGGGTACCTGCTCCCACCCGAGACGCCGGGCCACGCCACCGTCCGCACCGGGCAGGTCCTCGACGCCGGGCAGGTCGCCTACATCGCGCCGGACCAGCTGGAACAGCGGGCCGAGCTCGCGGCGGCCGAGGCTCTGCACGGGTTCCTGCTGCTGCAGGAGGAAGACCCGGAACCGGCGGCGGCACCTGCCGTGCTCGACGTCGACTCGGTGGCACCGATCCGCGACGTCAGCCCGTGGCAGAACCTCTCCTATTGGGCCCAGTGGTGGGTGTTCGCGGTGGCGGCCGTCGTGTTCTGGGTGTCCATCGTGCGGTCCGCGGTGCGGAACCGGCGCAGCGAACTCAGCGAACCCGCTCCGTCTCGCGTGCCTTCCTGACGACGAAGCGCTCGGCGAAGAACGACGCGAACGGGACCGTCCCGGCCAGCGCGATCAGCACCGCCCAGCTGGCCTTCCAGCCGCGCTGATGCACGAGAAACCCGGTCGCGACGAGGTACACGACGTACAGCCAGCCGTGGATCGGCGAGACGGTCTGGCTCATGGTGGGGTCGTCGGGCGGGCCGTAGCGCACGAACATCGCCACGCACAGCAGGAGCAGGACCACGCCGGTGATGTACGCCATCGCGCGGTAGAACGGCAGAGCATCTCGTCGCACGCCTGCGAGCCTAGCCGCGGCCCCGTCGCCGGGCGGGACGGGGTGCGTCACAGGCCGAGCAGGCGGTAGGCCTCGACCGGCTCCGACTTGCCCTTGACCCGCAGGCCGTCGACGGGCTCCGTCCGGGCGCCGGACAGCAGCCGCGCCGTCGTGCCGCCGATCAGCACGCCGCCGACGGGTGCGGCGCTCTCGAGGCGGGCCGCGAGGTTGACCGCGTCGCCGATGACGGTGAACGTGCGCCCGCCGGCGGTGCCCAGCAGGCCGACGGCGACCTCGCCGGTGTTCACGCCGACCCGGAACCGCGGCCAATCCGGGTTACGGGCGGCGACGGCGGCGGTGGCGGTCTGGATCGCCAGCGCCGCCCGGGCCGCCCGCACGGCGTGGTCGGGCTGGTCGCCGTCGCGGTTGAACGTCACCATCAGGGCATCGCCGACCAGCCGGTCGACCGAACCGCCGTACTGCTCGACCACCGGCGGGATCGCGGTGGTGAAGTACTCGTTGAGCATGGCTGTCACCTCCTGCGGGCGGTGCCGCTCGGAGTACGACGTGAAGCCCTGCAGGTCGGCGAAGAGGATGCTGATCTCGCGCATCCCGTGCGCGGTGTCCTCCAGGTACAGGCTCGCGAAGCGCTCCTCGTGCCACTGCCGGTGTGCGCTGACCGCGACCAGCGCGAACGCCGCCAGCATCAGCACGTGCCACTCCCACCAGCTGGCGTGCCAGTTGCGCCCGAACGCCACCGCGAGCGTCGCCTCGGCCAGCAGGACGAAGGCCGCCGTCATCGCCATCAGCAGCGCCACCGACCCGGGGTAGCTGGGTAGCCGCAGATACCGCACGACGGCGAACCCGTACAGCGCCAGCCCCACGACCGCGAGCCACACCAGCGGACCGGACGCGCGCTCCGGCGGCGCCGGATCGGCCAGCGGCCCCACCCCGGAGACCGAGACCACGCCCCACACCACCAGCAACGCCAGCACCGCGCCGCGCAGCACGCCCGCGTTTCGCATCACCGCCTGGCGGTGCCTGGCAGCGAGCTCCGTGGCCGACGCGGCCGCGAACCCCGCCGCCACCAGCAGCCCGACGGGGGTCGCGAGCGCGAAGCCGGCGTTCGCCCCCTCCAGCAGCACACCCGGTGTCGCCAGCGCGTGCAACCCGAGGAACCCCGCGGCGGACAGGAACGCCAGCGACACCAGGAACACCCGGGCGTCGTTCCGCCTGCGCGCGGCCGTGCCCGTCGCGTAGGCCAGCGCGGTGCTCAGCGCGCCGGCGCTCAGCACGAGCCAGAAGTGCGCGGGATGGTGCTGCCAGGTGACGTCCAGGCCCGGCGCCGCGATCAGGACGATCAGACCGATCAGCGGCACCGACAGCAGCAGCGCGGCGGACGCCACCCGGCGCGGACTCACGAGATCTCCCCCGCGGCCGGTGTCGCCCCGCGAGGCACCGGCGGGGGCTCTGGCGGAGCGGGCGGCGTAGGCGGCGTGGGCTGGTTCGGCGGCTGCGGCGGGG
>NZ_SMKZ01000096.1 GCF_004349065.1 Jiangella asiatica | reverse complement strand
CGTCGGCTCGTTCCTCGCCTCCGATGCCCGACCGAGCCCTGGGCCGGTATCCCCCGACCCCGCCCCAACCGGCCGGCCGCGGTCGACCGTTCGTCCTGACTGGTGGGCGGTGCCTCGTGGTGCGGGCGGCGCGCCCGTACTCTCGAAGGGGCGGGGGAGAGCTCGACGAAGGGACGTGCCGTGATGCAGCCGGCTGACGCCACCGTGGCGGACGGGCTGCTGGACTGGGCCTCGCAGACCGCGATCGATCTCCAGCCCGTGCTCCAGACCGTTGCCATCACCGTGGCCATCCTGTTCGTGATCTACAAGGCCGTGCAGTCGAAGTTCTCTCTCGGCACGATCGTGGTGTCAGCCTTGGCGGCGGGCATCTTCGTCTGGCTCGTCTTCAACGTCATCGACCTCAGCGACACGATCGGCGAGGACCTTCCCGGCGGTGCGTCCGTCGACGGCTGAGCGTCTGCCCACTCTTCCGTCACCGCCCGAATGATCACGTTCAGCACGAGATCTCGTGTCGCACCATGCTTACAAGCACAGTGAGGCTCGGGTAATCCTGCTGAACGTGATCATTTCGAGCCGTTCGCGGTCGCCTGGCGGCATCCGGAGAACATGATCATGTGTAACAGCACGTCAGCGCGCCGTGTGCAACTACTGGTACGGCTAGGTCCGTACCAGTGGATGTGCCCTTCGTCACGTCCCGTCCACCATGGACACGGAGTCACCGGCGGTCATCGATGTGCAGTCGCGCCGGAAAGCGGCATCCAGCGAAATTGGTCTGCGATTGGTCGATGCGGATTGAGGCGGAGCGTCGTTAGGCTCCGCGAAACTCGTTCCAGGTGTTTCCGTTCGCGACACGGAGGGCCGGCCTGTGCAGCAGTACGTTTTCGATTTTTCGCAGGGAAGCAAAGACGACCGCGATCTGCTTGGTGGCAAGGGCGCCAACCTGGCCGAGATGACCTCACTCGGACTGCCCGTTCCGCCGGGCTTCACCATCAGCACCGAGGCGTGCCGCGCCTATCTGGCCACCGGGAGTGAACCGGACGGGCTGGCCGACGAGGTCGAGCGAAATCTCGCCGATCTGGAAATGCGGATGGGAAAGCGCCTGGGCGACCCGTCGGACCCCCTGCTCGTGTCCGTTCGGTCCGGCGCCAAGTTCTCGATGCCGGGAATGATGGACACCGTCCTGAATGTCGGGCTGACCGATTCCTCGGTGTCGGGCCTGGCCGGGAAGGCTGGTGACGAACGCTTCGCCTGGGACTCCTACCGGCGGCTCATCCAGATGTTCGGGAACACCGTCCTCGGCATCGACGCGGAGCATTTCGACAAGGCGATGGACGCGGTGAAGAGGGACCGCGGCGTCGAGGCCGACGTCGACCTGGACGCCGCCGACCTGCGCGGACTCGTCGACGAGTTCAAGGCGGTGGTGCGCCGGGAATGCGACGAGGAGTTTCCCCAGGAGCCGCGCCGTCAGTTGGACCTCGCCATTCGGGCGGTGTTCGACTCGTGGAACACCGAACGCGCCCGGATCTACCGGCGGCAGGAACGCATTGCCGACGACCTCGGCACGGCGGTCAACATCGTGGCGATGGTGTTCGGCAATCTCGGACCCGACTCGGGCACCGGTGTCGCGTTCACGCGCGATCCGGCGACGGGCGAACAGGGAATCTACGGAGACTATCTGCCGAACGCCCAAGGCGAGGACGTCGTCGCGGGAATTCGGAACACGCTGCCGCTGGCCGACCTGGAACGCCTCGACAAGACGTCCTACGACCAGTTGCTCGGCTTCATGGAAACGCTGGAGCGGCACTATCGCGACCTCTGCGACATCGAGTTCACGATCGAGCGCGGAAAGCTTTGGATGCTGCAGACCCGGGTCGGCAAGCGCACCGCCGCGGCGGCATTCCGAATTGCCGGGCAACTGGTCGACGAGGGACTCATCGACGAGGACGAGGCATTGTCCAGGGTCACCGGCGCGCAGCTGGCGCAGTTGATGTTCCCGCAGTTCGACCCGGCGGCCGAGCGCACGCCCATCGCCCGCGGCATGGCGGCCAGCCCCGGCGCTGCGGTCGGCAGGGCGGCCTTCGACTCCGCCACCGCGGTCGCATGGGCCGACGCCGGCGAGGACGTCATCCTCGTGCGCCGCGAGACCAACCCCGACGACCTGCGCGGCATGGTCGCCTCGCGCGGCGTCCTCACCTCGCGCGGCGGCAAGACGTCGCACGCCGCCGTCGTCGCCCGCGGCATGGGTCGCACCTGCGTCGTCGGCGTCGAGGCGCTGCGGGTCGATCCGCGCGCCCGCGAGTTCGCAACGCCGGACGGTGTCCGCGTCGCCGAGGGCGACGTCATCTCCATCGACGGCGGCACCGGCGAGGTCATCGTCGGCGAGGTCGCGGTGGTCCCGTCGGCGGTGTCGGACGCGCTGGGCGGGGAGCCGCTGCCCGACGACGTCGACGACGCGCGGCGGCAGGTGGTCGACGCGGTGCTGCGCTTCATGCGGCACGCCGACGAGCGCCGCCGGCTGGGCGTGCGCGCCAACGCCGACACCGGCGAGGACGCGCGGCGCGCCCGGACGCTGGGCGCCGGCGGCATCGGGCTGTGCCGGACCGAGCACATGTTCCTCGGCTCGCGGCGCAAGGTCGTCGAACGAATCATCCTGGCCCGTACCGACGAGCAGCGCGAGGCCGGCCTGGACGAGCTGCGGCCGTTGCAGCGTGCCGACTTCGCCGAGATCCTCGAGGCCATGGACGGCCTGCCGGTCACGATCCGGCTGCTCGACCCGCCACTGCACGAGTTCCTGCCCGACCTCACCGACCTGTCGGTGAAGGTGGCCGTGGCTGAGGCGACCGGCCAGCGCGACCACGAGTCCGCGGACCTTCTCGCTGAGGTGCAGCGCCTGCACGAGCAGAACCCGATGCTCGGCATGCGCGGCGTGCGGCTGGGGCTCGTCGTGCCCGGGCTGTTCCAGCTCCAGGTGCGCGCCATCGCCGAAGCCGCCGCAGAGCTGCGGGGCCGGCGACTGGACCCGCGCCCGCAGATCATGGTGCCGCTGGTGGCGGCCGTGCAGGAGCTGGAGGCCATCCGCGACATGGCCGAGTCGACGGTGGCCGAGGTCGCCGCGGAGACCGGCCTGGAGCTGCGGTTCCCGATCGGCACCATGATCGAGCTGCCGCGGGCGGCGATGACGGCGCACCAGATCGCGCAGGCCGCGGAGTTCTTCTCCTTCGGCACCAACGACCTCACCCAGACCACCTGGGGCTTCTCTCGCGACGACGTCGAGGCGACGTTCTTCCCGGCGTACCTGGAGCGCGGCGTCTTCGGCGTGAGCCCGTTCGAGTCGATCGACGCCGAGGGTGTCGGCCGGCTGGTGTCGATCGCTGCCTGGGAAGGCAAGGAGACGCGGCAGGACCTCGAGCTCGGCGTGTGCGGTGAGCACGGCGGCGACCCCGACTCGATCCACTTCTTCGAGTCGATCAAGCTCGACTACGTGTCGTGCTCGCCCTTCCGGGTCCCGGTGGCGCGGCTGGAGGCGGGCCGCGCGGCGCTGACGGCCGCCCGCGGTGAGGGCAGCGACAGCCGCTGACGACCGCTGGCGTGGCATCTTGCGACGAAGCGGGCTGCTGCGATAGGTTGCGGCCGCTTAGTTGCATATTTCTCACATTTGATACTTGAGAGGCCAAGATGCGCCGCCTTCTGTACAGTGCTGCCGTTTTGCCCGTAATTGTCCTGGGTGCCGCCCTGCCCGCCGCCGCCGATCACAACGAACCCGACGAGGTCCTCGACGGCAACGTCAAGTCCTGCAAGGACGGTGTGGTTGACGGGGAGGTCGTCTGGGAGGAGAGCGCGGACGTCCCGGACATCATCGAGCACGGCTGGTTCACCGTCACGCTGTCCGACGACCTCCAGTGGCTCGATGTCGTCCTCACCCCCGCTGGCGAGGAGAGTGGCATCGACCTCGCCGTCCTGGTCAAGGGTGGTAATGACACCGCGCTCTACCTCGGCCCGGACCTGACCCACCTGCACGCGCCCGAGAACGCGTCCGACAAGCCCGCGCAGATCAGCAACTACACGATCTGCAAGGTGCACTTCAACGAGGAGCCGACCGAGCCGCCGACGGATGAGCCGACCGAGCCGCCGACGGAGGAGCCCACGGAGCCGCCGACGGATGAGCCGACCGAGCCGCCGACGGAGGAGCCCACGGAGCCGCCGACGGATGAGCCGACCCCGTCGGAGTCGCCGACCCCGACCGACGAGCCGACGCCGACCGACGAGCCGACGCCGACGGAGTCGCCGACCCCGACCGACGAGCCGAGCCCGTCCGACACGCCGACCCCGTCGCCGTCGGAGACGGACGAGCCCGACCTCCCCGACACCGGTAGCTCGCCCGCGGTGATGATCGCGGCGGCGCTGGTCCTGGTGGCCGCCGGTGCGGTGGCTCTGCGTCACCGCTTCGTCAAGGCGTAGCCAGCACCGTACGCGACGGTCAGGTGCACCACCCGGTCCCTCCCGGCCGGGTCGGTGCACCTGACCGTTCCCGTATCAGCGGACTCAGGTCCGGTCGAGCAAATCGGCGACGATGTCGTCGGCGATGGCCAGGCAGGCGGTCGCGGCCGGCGACGGGGCGTTGCGGACGCAGACGATGTTGCCCACCCGGCTGACGCGGAAGTCGTCGACGAGGGTGCCGTCGGCGTCCATCGCCTGGGCCCGGATGCCGGCCGGGGCGGGCACCAGGTCATCCACCGTCAGCTCGGGCAAGTACTGCCGGGCGGCTGCGGCGAACCTTCGGCGGCTCAGTGACCCGCGCAGCTCGTCGACCGCCGTGCGCCGGTTGGACCAGGCGAACCGACGGAACCCGCTCCACCGGGCAAGGCCCAGCACCTCGCGCGGGTCGACGTCGCGCCGCCGGTAGCCCTCGCGGGCCAGGGCCAGTACGGCGTTCGGCCCGACCATCACCTCGCCGTCGACGCGCCGGGTCAGGTGCACGCCGAGGAACGGGTAGCGCGGGTCCGGGACGGGGTAGATCAGGCCGCGCACGAGGTCGCGCCGTCCGGGCCGCAGCAGCGCGAACTCGCCGCGGAAGGGCACGATGCGCGGGTACTCGTCGTCGCCGGCGAGTCGGGCCAGCCGGTCAGAGTGCAGGCCGGCGCAGACGACCACGCGGTCGACGGCGATGGTCTCGCCGTGCGCGCCAATGACCCGGACCTCGTCGTCGGACTGGGCGAAGCCCACCACCTCGAAGCCGGTGCGCACCGTGCCGCCGGCGTCGATGGTGTCGGCCAGCAGCGCCGCGGCGACTTCGGTGAAGTCGACGATCGCGGTGGTAGGGGAGTGCAGTCCGGCCACGCCGCGCACGTGCGGCTCGATGTCGCGCAGGCCGGCGGCCCCGAGCATCCGTACCCCCGGCACGCCGTTGGCGTGCGCCCGGTCGCGCAGGTCGTCCAGGCGGCGGCGCTGCGTCTGGTCGAGGGCGACGATGAGTTTGCCGCACTCGTCGTAGCGCAGGCCCTTCTCCTCGCAGTACGCGCGCAGCTGCCCGACGCCGCGGCGAGAGAAGCGTGCCTTGGCCGAGCCCGGTGCGTAGTAGATGCCCGCGTGCACGACGCCGCTGTTGCGGCGGGTCTGGTGCAGCCCTGGTTCGGGCTCCTTCTCCAGGACCGTGACCGTGACGTCGTCGGCGGAACGGGCCAGGGCGCGGGCGATCGCGGAGCCGACGATGCCCCCACCGATGACGGCGTACGTGGTCACGATCGGGTCCCCCGTTCTTGGGCGCGGCACGCGGCGACGCATCGCCGCGAAAGAGAGCGTAACCTCGGGCGTTGATGAGCGGCTACGACGACGCCGACCGGGAGCGGTGGGCGCCCGAGCCACCCAAGCGGGCGGTTCGGACGGCCTTCGAACGCGACCGTGCCCGGGTGGTGCACTCGGCGTCCCTGCGCCGGCTCGCCGCGAAGACCCAGGTGGTGGCGCCGGGCAGCGACGACTTCGTCCGCAACCGCCTGACCCACTCGCTGGAGGTCGCGCAGGTCGGCCGCGAGCTCGGCAAGGCGCTGGGCTGTGACCCCGACATCGTCGACGCCGCCTGCCTCGCCCACGACCTCGGCCACCCGCCGTTCGGCCACAACGGCGAGCAGGTGCTCGACGAGATCGCTGGTGGCATCGGCGGGTTCGAGGGCAACGCGCAAACGCTCCGGCTGCTCAGCCGTCTGGAGGCGAAAGCCGCCCACCCCGACGGCCGCTCCGCCGGGCTCAACCTCACCCGGGCCAGCCTGGACGCGGCGACCAAGTACCCGTGGCGGCGCGGCGAGGGCGACGGCCGCAAATTCGGCGTCTACGACGACGACGCCGAGGTGTTCGGCTGGCTGCGCCAGGGTGCCGCGGGCGACCGCCGCTGCCTCGAGGCACAGATCATGGACTTCTCCGACGACGTCGCCTACAGCGTCCACGACGTCGAGGACGCCATCGTCGCCGGCTGGCTGCGCCTGGACAAGCGGTTGGACGACCCGGAGGAGCACGAGCGGCTGGCGTCGCTCACCCGCGACTGGTACCTGTCCGACGGCTCGCCCGACGAGATCGGCGCGGCGCTGGACCGGCTGCGGGCCTTGCCGTACTGGGTGGACGAGTACGACGGCCGGCTGCGCTCCCAGGCCGCCCTCAAGGACATGACCAGTCAGCTCATCGGCCGCTTCTGCGACGACGCCGAACGGGCGACGCACGCCGCGTACGGAGGCGGACGGCTCACCCGCTACGCCGCCGACCTCGAGGTGCCGCGGACCACCCGGGTCGAGGTCGCGGTGCTCAAGGGCCTTGCGGCGGTGTACGTCATGACGGCCTCGGACCGCAAACCGATCTACCAGCGGCAGCGGGAGCTCATCGAGGAACTGGTGGCACTGCTGCGGCTGCGCGCCCCGGACGCGCTGGAGCCGGCCTTCCAGGAGAGCTGGGACGGTGCCGCCGACGACGCCGCCCGGCTACGGGTCATCGTCGACCAGGTGGCGTCGCTGACCGACGACTCCGCCCACGCCCTGCACGCCGCACTGACCAGCTGACCTCGGCACGGCTGCCCGAATCAGTCAGGCTGGCAGTTCGGGCACCAGACAGTGGACCGGCCGCCGACCCGGGCGCGGCGGAGGCTCGTGCCGCACCGCGGGCAGATACCGTCACGATCGTCGCGGTGCCCGGTGAGCCAGGTGTCCCGCCCCGGAACCCGGCCGGCTCGCATCGACCGCGTCAGCACCCTCCGCAGGTGGCGGTGCAGACGGTCCAGCTCGGCGTCGGTGAGGTCCTCGGTCCTGCGTCGCGGATGGATCCGGGCCCGCCAGAGGACCTCGTCGGCCAGGAGGTTGCCGAGCCCGGCGACGACGGACTGGTCCATCAGGGCGGGCTTGAGCCGCCGCCGGATCGCGCCCAGCCGCATGCCGAACTCGTCCTCGCCGAGGTCGGCCGCGTCCGGCCCGAGGCCTTCGAGCACGTCCGCGAGGTGGTCGTCGTCGGGCGGGAGCCTGATTCCGTGGAGCTTGCGCAGATCGCGGTAGCGGAGCTCGCCGGAGTCGGTGACGATGACGACGCGGTCGTGCCGGTGCCCCTCGTCGTCGCCGGTCACCCAGCTCAGCGAGCCGGTCATGCCGAAGTGGAAGACCACGCTCGGCTCGGCGCGGCGATGCCGCCGGCCGGTGCGGACCGGCCCGATCAGCCACTTGCCGTGCCGCCTGGGTGTAGCGAGCGCGCGATCGGTGAGCGCATCGCGCAACACCTCCGTGCTCACGTCGCGCAGCACGCCAGGGTCGAGAACGTCGACGCGCTCGATCCGGTGGCCCGCCGCTTTGTCGAGCACCCGGCGGAACCCTTCGACGTCAGGTAGCTCCGGCATGTCCACGACGTACCCACCACGCCGGGTCCCATGGGCGGATGGTGAGCGGGGCTCAGGGCGGAACGACGTCGGTCCGCCGGGCGCGCCGGCGGCCGACCTCGCGCAGCGCGTCGAGCACGGCCCGGGCAGCCGGCGCACGCTGGTCCCGCACGATGGCCGCCTGGATGTGACGGACCGGCTCACCCCCTGCGATCGGGACCGCGGCGATCTGGTCCGGCCGGACCAGCACGTTGAGATCGTGCGCGATCGTCACGCCGCGGCCGACGGCGACGAGGGCCTGGGCTTCGAGAGGCTCGTCGCCATGGCCGGCGAGCACGATGCCGGGCTTGATCGGGGCCGCCAGGAGTACGTGGTCCACCAGCCGGGCGGCCGAGCCGTGGTGAGCGCGGACCCAGGTGTCGTCGGCCAGGTCTCCGACCGACACCTGGGTCGCGCCGGAGAGCCGGTGGCGGGCAGGGAGCAGCGCGCGCGGCGGATCGGCGAAGAGCGGGACGATCTCGACGCCAGGCGGCGGCGGGTCGGGCTCGAAGGCGTGCTCGAAGACGATAGCGACGTCGATCTCTGCCTTTGCGAGCTGCTCCATCGCGGTGTCCCGGTCCACCAGGACGTCCTCGATCGGATTGTGCCCTTGCCGGAACAGGTCGGGATGACGACGTTCGAGCACGACCGACAGCTCCGAGGAGAGGAGAACCAAGGCGGTCATGAACGAGCCGAGACGAACTCGGCCGCTGCGCAGCCCGGCCAGGTCAGCGACCTCGGCCTCGACCCGGGCCAGCTGGCCGAGGATCGTGTCGGCGCGCTGCGCCAGCACCCGGCCCGCCTCCGTGGCGCCGACCCCGTGCCGCGTGCGGCGCACCAGCTGCGTGTGCAGCTGGCGTTCCAGCAGTGAGATCTGGCGCGACACAGCGGGCTGGGTCAGCGACAGCGCCTTCGCTGCTGCCGAGAACGAACCGTGCTGGATCACGGCGCGGAAGGTCGCGAGCTTGACGACATCGAGCATGCCGAAATGTTAGGTCTTCTCTCAGGATCTCTGTTGGCGCGTTATAGATCCACGCGGGGTACGGGAGTGGCCATGATCACCATGCGCCGTGCTCGCCGCGCGAACGCCGTCGTGTTCTTCCTGACCGCGTTCGTCTCCGCGGCGTGGGCGACCCGCATCCCTGCGGTCCGGGACCGGTTGGACCTCTCCGTCGTCGAACTGACCGCGGTGGCCGTCGGCTTGGAGGGAGGCGCGGTGGTCGGGCTGCCGATCGGCGCCGCGGTTGTCGCCCGGCTCGGCAGCCGGCGGGGCATGCTGGCCGGCCTGCTGGTGTATGGCGGAGCTCTGTGCGGCGCCGGGTTCGCGCCCGGCCTGGCCGTACTCGTCACCGTCATCGCCGTCCTCGCCGTGGCCAACAGTGTCGTCGACGTGGCCATGAACGTGCAGGGCGTGAAGCTGGAGCGGCGCGCCGGCCGGCCGGTGCTGCCCGGCTTGCACGCGGCAGGGGCGTTCGGGTT
>NZ_SMKZ01000095.1 GCF_004349065.1 Jiangella asiatica | reverse complement strand
GCCCCACGGCGCCCACCCCGACCCCGCGGACCGCCAGCTGCGTGGGAGGGCCGTAGACCGTGCGTGTCACGCCGTCCAGTGTGGCACGCGCACGCAGGTCAGCCGGTGGCGGCCATCCGGGCGCGGTTCTGTGCGATGAATCGGCACAGCGGGCAGAGATCCTGGCCGTGCCACCGGGACCAGCCGCTCAGGATCGCCCGGGCGCGCTCGGGCGACGAACCCACGGTGCCAAGGTCGCCGCACTGGTCGCAGACGATGGCTACCTGTGCGCTCATCGTGCTCCTCGACTCGTCAGCGCGCCGCCCCACCGCGGCGCGTCACGTTCCAAGGATGCCCGACGAATGGTGACGCCGTCAGCGAATTCGTCGATCATGGCGGTGTCGACCTGGACCTGCCGGAACGGACTGACCGGGGTACGCCGAGGTCGGCGTCGAGCGCGAACGGCTGGTCCGGCCGATCAGCATGGCCGACGCGCAGATAGCTGCCGGCTGTCTCGCGGGTGGCGCGCGTCTGGCCATCCGCAACGGGCGCGACTTCGACGGCACCGGGGTGCCGCTCATCGATCCGTGGGCACAGGCGGACTGAGACTCCACGCGTCCGGCGGAGGGCATGGGATTCGAACCCATGAGGACGGAGAGGGCCCCGCCCTAGAACTTTTCAAGAGTTCCCCGTTCGGCCACTCCGGCAGCCCTCCAGGAACAGCAAGTCTGCCACGTCCGGCCGGTCCCGATCGAGCCGCCGACGTGTGACAGCATCGCCCGATGAACGAGAGTGGCGACTCCGCGACCGGTCCGGTCGAGACGCCGCTGCCGGGCGGCAACGTCGGCGGGGCGCGCCGGGTCGGCGACACCGTGCGGCGCCCGACCGGTCCGTGGACGCCGGCGGTCCATGCGCTGCTCGGTCACCTGCGCCGGAGCGGTCTGGACTCCATCCCGACCGTGCTCGGCATCGACGAGCAGGGCCGCGAGATCCTCACGTTCCTGCCCGGGCGCAGCATCGAGGCCGACACCGACCAGGTCAGCGACGCCCTGCTGGCCGACGGCGTGCGGTGGCTGCGTCGCTTCCACGACGCGGTCCGGGCGTTCCGGCCGGACGGCGAGGTCCAGTGGCGGCACGGACGGCGCGCCCTGGGCGACGGCGAGATCGTCTGCCACAACGACCCGGGTGCCTACAACTGGATCGTCGACGGCGACCGCGTGGTCGGCGTGATCGACTGGGACATGGCCGGGCCTGGGCTGCCGGTCGACGATCTGGCGTTCGTCGCCTGGAAGTCGCTGCCGCTGCACCGCGAGCTGCCGCCGGACGTCGTCGCCGCCCGGCTGCGGCTGATGGCCGAGGCGTACGGCGACGTGACGCCGGCGCGGATCCTGGCGCGGGTGGAGCGCCGGATGGGTCGTGCCGCCGACAGTATCGACGCAGGTCAGCGCCGCGGCGACCCGGGCCTGTTGAATCTCGCGTCGATCGGCGAGCCGGGCCGTACCCGGGCCGCCCTCGCGGCGCTGCGCGATCGCCTGCCGGCCATCACGGCTGCTCTGGAGACTCCCCCGGCTCGGTGACGGCCGGCCGGTCCGGGTCGGCCGACCACTGCGACCACGAGCCCGGATACAGCGCGGCGTCGATGCCGGCGACGGCGAGTGCCGCCACCTCGTGTGCCGCGGTGACACCGGAGCCGCAGTAGACCCCGACCGGGTGCTCGCCGTCGACGCCCAGCGACGCGAAGCGGGCCCGCAGCTCGCCGGCGTCGCGGAAGCGGCCGTCGGCGTTCAAGTTGTCGGTGGTCGGTGCGCTGCGGGCACCGGGGATGTGCCCGGCGCGCGGGTCGACGGGCTCGACCTCGCCGCGGTACCGCTCCGCGGCGCGGGCGTCGAGCAGCACCCCGTCGGCGGCCAGCTCGGCGACGTCGTCGATGCCGACGGTCGGCAGGGCCGCGGCCCGCAGCTCGACGTCGCCTGGCGCCGGAGTGACGTCGCCGGTCTCCAACTGCCCGCCGGCGCTGGTCCAGGCGCTCAGCCCGCCGTCCAGCAGCCGCGCGCCGTCGACGCCGGCCCAGCGCAGGAGCCACCAGGCCCGTGCCGCGGACATGCCGCCGAGATCGTCGTAGGCGACGACCAGATCGCCGTCGCGCACGCCCCAGCGCCGGGCGGCCGCGCGCAGCGTCGCGAGGCCCGGCAGGGGGTGCCGGCCGTCCGTCGCGGTGGGCGGTGCTGCCAGCTCGGTCTCGAGGTCGACGTAGACCGCGCCGGGCAGGTGTCCGGCCAGGTAGTGGCGCCGCCCGTCGGGATCGCCGAGCTTCCAGCGGACGTCGAGCAGGACGGTCCGCTCCCCGGTCGCGAGCCGCCGGCGCAGCTCGTCGACGTCGATCAGCACGGTCATACCGGCAACGCTAGTCCAGATCCATTTGCAACCGCAGGGTTGCGCCTGAGCACCACATTGTGCAACCCTGGGGTTGCACAAGGAAGGATTCACCGAGGAGGAACCGATGACCACCAACACCATCGAGCGCGAGATCGTGATCGCCGCACCGCCGGAGCGGGTCTGGGACATCGTCACCCAGGCCGAGCACTTGGGCACCTGGTTCGCCGACTCCAGCGCCGAGATCGACCTGCGTCCCGGCGGCGAGCTGAAGCTGACCTGGAAGGACTACGGCGTCGCCGAGGGGAGGGTCGAGACTGTCGAGCCGCCGCACACGTTCGCCTTCCGCTGGGTGCTGGAGGGCGAGGAGCCGGCCGAGGGCAACGCCACGCTCGTCGTGTTCACCCTCGCCCCGGAGGGTGCTGGCACCCGGCTGCGAGTGGTCGAGTCCGGCTTCGCCGAGCTGGCCTTCGACGCCGAGAGCCGCGACCGGCATTTCGAGGAGCACACCAAGGGCTGGCGCGCGGAGCTGGACGAGCTGCGCGCGTACGCCGAGTCCATCACGGTGTGAGCCGGGTCGTCGCATGAACCGGTCCGAGCTCGACGCCGTCCTCGCGGCGTTGGCCGAGCCCACCCGCCGGCAGCTGCTCGACCTGCTCGCCGAGCGCGGTGAGGCCAGTGCCAGCGCACTCGCCCAAGCGGTGCCGGTGACCAGGCAGGCCGTCGTGAAGCACCTCACCGTGCTCGACGGCGCCGGCCTGGTCGCCGGTCGGCGGGCGGGCCGCGAGGTCCTCTACCGAGCGCGGCCGGAGCGGCTGGAGGAAGCGGCCCGGCGGATGAGCGCGCTGGCGGCGGCCTGGGAGACCCGCCTGGCCGCGATCAAGCGCATCGCCGAAAGCTAGGACTCCGGTTCGGGCAGTGGTGGGGCGTTGCGGGTCCACGTCTCGTACGTGGCGATGACGGCCGTGGAGTGGGCGCGGCCGCCGTTGCCGGTGACCTCGGGCCGCCCCAGCACCCTGGCACCGTCGACCTCGAGCGTCGCGTCAGTGCAGAACGTCAGCAGGTTGGTCAGCGTCCACGGCACGCCGCCGAGCTGCCAGGCCACCGCCTGCCCGGGACGCGTCTCGACCGGCCGGCTGATGGTGGCGATCACCCGGGAGCCGTCGGCGCCGACCACCTTGGCCCGCGCGTTCTCCGAGCCAATGTGCCACTCGACGATGTCGCAGTCGACCGGCTCGGCGATCTCCGGCAGTCCGTCGAGCTCGGGGAAGTACCGGCTGAACGTCTCGGCCAGCCAGCTGCCCAGCGTCGCGTCCGGGGTCAGCAGCCGGATCTGGTCGTCACCGTCGACCCACGCCAGCAGGGCGAGGCCGGCGCCCTGCACACTCCACTCGGCCTCCCATAGCGACACGAAACCGGCACGTGCGTCGCCGCGCTTCAGCGTGGCGCACGGGTTCGCTCCGATGAACTCGACCGGCATTCACCCGAGCGTAGTGACGTTGAGGTCGTCGTGTGCGTAAGCGGCGCGAATGATCTTCTTGTCGAACTTCCCCACGCTCGTCTTGGGAATCTCCTCGACCACCGCCCAGCGCTCCGGCAGCTGCCACTTCGCCAGCCGCTCGGCGAGGTAGTCGCGCAGGTCGGCCACGTCGACCTGGTGACCCTCCTTGGCGACGACGGCGGCCATCGGCCGTTCGCCCCACTTCTCGTCCGGGACGCCGACGACGGCCGCCTCGGCCACCGCGGGGTGCCCGGCCAGCAGGCCCTCCAGCTCGACGGAGCTGATCCACTCGCCGCCGGACTTGATGACGTCCTTCGTGCGGTCGGTGATGCGCAGGTAGCCGTCCGGACTGACCGAGCCGACGTCGCCGGTGCGTAGCCACCCCTCGTCGAAGCGCTCCTCGTCGCTGTCCGACATACCTCCCCCGGGGTCGGCCCCGGTGCCGCCGCCCCCGAAGTAGGAGCCGGTGATCCACGGGCCGCGGACCTCCAGTTCGCCCACCGACTCGCCGTCCCACCCGACCAGCTCACCGTCCGGACCGACCAGGCGCGCCTCGACGGGTGCGGCGAAGCGGCCCTGGCTCAGCCGGTACGACGCCACGTCGTGCTGGTCGGCGCCGACGGGTGGTCGCGAGAACGTTCCGAGCGGGCTGGTCTCCGTCATGCCCCATGCGTGCAGCAGCGTGATGCCGCGCGCGTCGTAGGCCGACATCAGCGCCTCCGACATCGCCGACCCGCCGACCACCAGGTGCGTCAAGGACGACACGTCGGCGTCGGGGTTCGCCTCCAGATACCGCAGCAGGCCACCCCACACCGTCGGCACCCCGGCGCCCTTGGTGGGTCGGGCCGCCTGGATGAACGCCGCCAGTGGTTCCGGCGTGAGGAACCGGTCGGGCATGGCCAGCGACGTGCCGGTGGCGAACGCGGCGTACGGCAGCCCCCACGCCAGCACGTGGAACTGCGGCACGACGGTGAGCAGGAGATCCCGCGCGGACAGGTCGAACGCGTCGGGCAGCGCCTCGGCCAGGGCGTGCAGGTAGATGGAGCGATGGCTGTAGACGACGCCCTTCGGGTGGCCGGTCGTGCCGGACGTGTAACACATCGCGGCGGCGGAGGTCTCGTCCAGATCGGGCCAGTGGTAGTGGTCGGACTGGTCGGCGAGCAGCCGCGTGTAGTCATACACCCCGACGCCACAGCCCTCCAGTACCGCCGGGTCGCCCGCACCGGCGACGATGACGTGCCGCACCGTCTTCAGCGACGGGAGCAGCTTGGCGAACCCGGCCAGCAACGAGCCGTCGACGATGACCACGCGATCGCCGGCGTGGTTTGCGATGAACGCGATCTGCTCGGGGAACAGCCGGATGTTCAGCGGGTGGACGACAGCGCCCATGGCCGGCACCGCGAAATACGCCTCGACGTGGGCGGCGTTGTTCCACATGAACGTGGCGACGCGATCGCCGGGGCCGACACCCAACGACGAGAGCGCGCCGGCCAGCCGCGCCGCGTCGGTGGCGACCTCGGCGAAGGTCACCTCCCGCGGGCCCTGGTCGGTCGCGGTGACGACCCGGCTGGCGCCGTGGATGGTGGCGCCGTGCTCCAGCAGCCGGCGCACCTGTAGCGGAACATCCATCATCGTGCTCGTGATCACGGCACCCTCCCCTTTCGAAGGCCCTCCGCCCGCTGGTGCACCCACCCTGCCGCAGAATCGGCGGCCCGGGAACCCGTGATCCCACCACCCACGTTGCCAACGACGAGACATCTCCTCGATGTGCGTGCCGTTCGCCGCGAATCCTCCGGTGATTAACAGAGACGACACATAGCGGCATTCACGACATCACCTTGTAACCGCTTGCGCTGCCTTACGAAACCCCAGCGGCACACGCTGTCGGCGTTCGGATGTCGCAACGTCGCGGCTCGGCAGACGGCAGGCCCGGTACGCGGTGGGCAGTGACGCACCGCGGGTCGGCGCCGTTCTTGGGATGGGAGGGACGGCACTCCATGGATACCGGAGATACCGCCTGGATACTCGTGTCCACGGCACTTGTCATGCTGATGACTCCGGGCCTCGCGCTGTTCTACGGCGGCATGGTCCGCGCGAAGAGCGTCATCAACATGATGATGATGAGCTTCGGCGCGCTCGGCGTCATCAGCGTGCTGTGGGTTCTGTACGGCTACTCGATCGCATTCGGTGAGGACGTCGGCGGCGGACTCCTCGGTGATCCAAGCGAGTTCTTCGGCCTCTCGGGCCTGATGGACCCGGAGGCGCTCTCCGGGACGATTCCGACGATGTTGTTCGTCGGATTCCAGGGCATGTTCGCGGTCATCACCGTCGCGCTCGTGTCGGGCTCGATCGCCGACCGGGCGAACTTCTGGACCTGGCTGCTGTTCGCCGCGATCTGGGGCACCGTGGTCTACTTCCCGGTGGCGCACTGGGTCTTCGCGTTCGCCGACGGCGACGGTGGCTGGATCGGCGACCGGCTCGGGGCGATCGACTTCGCCGGTGGCACCGCGGTCCACATCAACGCCGGTGCGGCCGGCCTGGCGCTGGCACTGGTGCTCGGGCGGCGGCGCGACTTCGGCAAGGGCGCGCACCGTCCGCACAACCTGCCCCTGGTGATGCTGGGCGCGGGCCTGCTGTGGTTCGGCTGGTTCGGCTTCAACGCCGGCTCCGCGGTGGGCGCGAACGGCGTCGCGGCGGTGGCGCTGGTCAACACCGTCGCGGCCACGGGTGCGGCCATGATCGCATGGATCGTCGTCGAGAAGATGCGGGACGGTCACGCGACGTCGATGGGCGCGGCATCCGGTGTGGTGACCGGTCTGGTCGCCATCACGCCCGCGTGCTCGGCGCTCAACCCGATCGGCTCGCTGATCCTCGGCGTGGTCGCCGGCGCGATCTGCTCGCTGGTGGTGAACCTGAAGTTCCGGCTGCGCTACGACGACTCGCTCGACGTGGTCGCGGTGCACCTGGTGGGCGGGCTCGTCGGCACGATCGCCATCGGCTTCCTGGCCACGGCGGACGCTCCGGCGGGCGTCGACGGCTTGTTCTTCGGTGGTGGCTTCGACCAGCTGGGCCGGCAGATCGTCGGTGCCGGTGCGGTGCTGGCCTACTCGTTCGTGGTGACCTACCTCATCGGCTGGTTCCTGCAGCGGACGGTCGGCTTCCGGATCGACGACGACCACGAGGTCGTCGGCGTCGACCGCGTCCACCACGGCGAGTCCGGCTACGAGATCGGCGCCGAGGAGGTCCCGGACGACGTGCTGGCCCGCGTGGAGGCCTCGGCCGCCGCGAAGGCCGCCGCGGCCGAGGCCGGCTCGACGGGTTCGGTGGGTTCGGCCGCGGCGCCGACCGCGACCAAGGAACGCCCCGTCGGAGGTGACGTCGCGACCGCGTGAGCCGCTCGCGCGCACCAACGGAGACGACGCGCCGCGACCCTGAACAGTCCGGGTCGCGGCGCGTCGTCGTGTGTGCCACATGTGGTTTGGCTCCGCCGGGCGCTGAGTCGCTAGTCTTCCTCCCGATAAGAGAACCACTGGTCTGTTTTTCTTGGGAGGGGCGCGTGGCCCGGCCGTCGGTCAAGCCGCTCGAAGTGCGGGCGCTGATCGAGCAGCAGTTCATCGCCGTCATGCAGCCGGCCGACGTGCTGCCGTCCGAACGCAACCTCGCCGAGCTGTTCGGGGTCTCGCGGGTGACCGTTCGCGCCGCCCTCAAGCTGCTCGAGGAGGACGGGCTGCTGCGCTCGGCGCCCGGCGTGGGAACGTTCGTGGCAGCGCCGCACCTGTCCAAGACGCCGGTGCTGACGTCGTTCTCCCAGGACGTGCGGGCCCGCGGCTGGACGCCGGGGTCGCGGGTCCTGGAGCGCCGGCAGGCGGTCGCGGACATCGCCGTCGCGCACGACCTCGGCATCGAGCCGGGCGCTCACTACTACGAGGTGCGCCGGGTCCGGCTGGCCGACGACGTCCCGCTCAGCGTGGAGCAGGTCCAGCTGCCGGCCGCGCTCGTCCCCGGACTGCTCGAGAAGCCCTTGGACGGGTCGCTCTACCAGGTGCTGGCCGACCACTACGGCATCCGCGTCAGCCGTCACGACCGCCGCATCAGCGCCGTCAACCTCGACGCCGCCACCGCGGAGCTGCTCGGCGTCCCTGAGCGCAGCGCCGCGCTCTACGTCACCCAACAGGGCTACGACCAGCACGGACGCCGCATCGAGCACGGCAAGTCGCTCTACCGGGGCGACCGCTACGACTTCTCCACCGTCACCTACGCAGCAGGAGGACGGCCGTGACCGTGACCCTCGGCACCCGAGGCACCGCGTGGAGCCCGGAGACCCGGCTGTACTCCGACGGCGTGGTGATCGGAGCCGACGGCGCGCCGCTGGTGGTGCCGCCGCACTCGCGGCTGCGACGGTGCCACGGCACCGGCTACCTCGACACCGCGTCCGGCGAGCTGCCGGGCGCCGCCGTGCCTACCGCCGACGACATCGACGCGGCCCGCACGTCGCTCGCCGCCGCCAACCTGCCCGGCCGCGGGACGCCCTACGCCGACATGGCCGAACAGGCGCTCATCGACATCGGCGTGCTGACCTTCCCGAACGGCGCGGCGGTGGCCGCCGGGAGCCCGTACTGGCGCTACGTCTGGCCGCGCGACGCCGGGTACATGGCGGTCGCGCTGGCGCTCGCCGGCCGTGCGGACCTCGCCTTCGCCCAGCTGAGGTACGTGGCGGCGATGCAGGAGGACGACGGCTGCTGGCAAGCCCGCTACCTGCCGGACGGGTCCCGGGCGGTCCCCGACGACCGCGGGCTCCAACTCGACGGCATCGGCTGGACGCTGTGGGCGGCCTGGGTGCTGAGCGGGTCGCCGTCGTCGGCCGTCGATCGGGAGCGGCTGACCGCGCTCGGCCCGATGATCCGCGGATCGGTGGGCGCGGCACTGGCCGCCCTCGACCCCGGCACCGCCCTGCCCAAGGCGTCACAGGACTTCTGGGAGATGGATCTCGGGGAGGCGACGCTCGGATCGGCCGCGCCGCTGCTGCTCGGCCTCCGGGCCGGCCGCCACCTGCTCCGGCGCCTCGGTGACGAGCAGCTCGCCGACTGGGCCGCAGAGGCGGCGCGGCGGCTGGCCGGCACCGTCGTCTCCGGGTTCGGCGCGCACGGCTACGCCCGGCGCATCAGCGGCACCGGCGGCCGCGACGCCTCCGTCGCGTTCCTGCTGCCGCCGTTCGCACCGCACGACGCCGACGTCGAGCGGGCCTGGCGCGCCGCTGTCGCCGACACCACCGTGACCAACGGCGGCGTCCGGCCGGGCGAGGAGTGGACCGACCGCGAGACCGCGTGGACCCCGCAGGTGTCGCTGCACGCCATGGCCGCAGCGTCGATCGGTGACTCCGCGCTCGCACACCGCCTGCTGAGCTGGCTCGACCGGCGGCGGACGAGGCTCGGCGCGCTCCCGGAGAAGGTCACCGCCGCCGGTCGACCCGCCGCCGTCGCCCCACTGGGCCTCACGGGCGCTACCGTCCTCATCGCCCTCGCCGCCCTCGACGCC
>NZ_SMKZ01000094.1 GCF_004349065.1 Jiangella asiatica | reverse complement strand
CCCTCCTGGTCCACCCCGCCACCGCCGCCGCCGACCCCACCTGAAACCGGCTCGAAATGAGGATCTTCTGCTGCTTCCGTGGGCAGGCGGGACCCCGGAATGATCACGTTCAGCACGAAATCTCGTGTCACACCATGCTCGCAATCATGGTGAGGCTCGGGAGATCCTGCTGAACGTGATCATTTCGGGCTCTTCTGCTGCTTTCCGTGGGTCATCGGCCGGGGAGATCGGCCGGTAGCCGCCGAGGGCGAGCATGGCCAGGGCGATGAGGCGTCGGGGTCTTTGAACCCGAACGCGACGCGGGTGATGACGCGGGTCTTGGTGGTGACCGATTCGATGAGTCCGTTGGACCGGCCGTGGTCCAGGGTGGCGTGGATCGCTCGGAGATGTTTTTTGATCTTCTTCCCGAGGTTGACGAAGATCAGGATGCGGCAGCGTCGGGCCTACGACAACCACTTCTCCAGCGCGGCCTTGCCCTCGTCGCCGCCGGTCTTGAAGACGTGCCGGAGTCCTTCTTTGAGCAGGTAGGCCCGGTAGAGGCGAGGGTCGGTGGTGGCGATCCAGGCCAGCTTGGCCTGCTGTTTCTCGGTGAGGTCCTCGGGATTCTTCCACAGCGCGTAGCGGGCTCTTGAGCTTCTTCGCGTCGCCGCGGGACAGTCGGATCGTCCGTCCACCGGCGGTGAGGCGGGTGTTGTTGCCGGCAGCGCGGCGCGCGTCGTTCCACGCTTGGCGGCGCACCTCGTCCAGCGCCTCACCGGCCCAGCCGACGACGTGGAGCGCATCGGCGCACACCACCGCGCCCGGGCACCGTTCGGTCACCACGTCCGCGATCCGGGCCGCGCCGTCGGCGGACACGTGCGTGATCCGCGCGGACCGATCCGGGCCGAGGGCATCGAAGAACTTCCGCAGTGTGTCGCGGTCGCGGCCAGGAGCCGCCCACACAGCCGGCCGGTGTCATGATCTACCACCACGGTCAGGTACTGGTGACCCTTCTTGTAGCTGATCTCATCGATACCGATGCGAGCCAGCCCGGCGAACCGGTCGACCACGGCGTCGACATCGGCGCAGACCCGCTTCACGATCGCACCCACGCTGCGCCAAGCGATCCGCCTCAACAGCCCCACCGTGCTCTTCGAACACGCCACCGCCAACCACGCGATGGTGTGGTCGAAGTAGTACGTGTGGCCCGCGCCGTGCAACGCCCACGGCACCGCCACCACCACCCCAGCCCATACGGTGACACCACGCACGCCGTCGCTCCATCCCTGGACCCTGACCTTCGACAAGCCGGGAACCTAGGCACGAGCACGGCGTGCGCCCATATCGACACGCTCAACCACCCACGGACGCGTCAGAAGAGCCCGAAATGATCACGTTCAGCACGAGATCCCGTGTCGCACCATGCTTGTAGGGCTCAGGAGGGTAGGGCAGGCCTGGTGATGCGACGAGGGCCCGCGGCCTCCCCCTCATCGCCAGTGCGTGACGCAGACGAGGGTGACCGTCGTCGGGACCTGCCCGGACCCGACGACACAGGGTGAATCGTGACGCGCGAAGAACCCTCGTGGTGTGCGCGTGAACCCGTTGGCGCCGGCGCATGCGAAAGGCCGCCGGTCCCGACCTGGGTGGTCGGGCCGGCGGCCTCTACAGGGGAACTACGGCGTGACGAGCGTCAGAACTGAGCGCTGCGCCGACTGACGGCGAAGGCCGCCGCGCCGCCGGCGAGCATCAGGCCGATGCCCATGAACAGCACCTGGCTCGACCCGAAGCCGGTGTCCGGCAGGGTCTCACCGTCGCCGGAGCCGTCCTCGGCGCCGTCCGCAGTGCCGACCTCAGTGCCGTCGACCTCAGTGCCGTCGACCTCAGTGCCGTCGACCTCAGTGCCGTCGACCTCAGTGCCGTCGACCTCAGTGCCGTCGACCTCAGTGCCGTCGACCTCAGTGCCGTCGACCTCGGTCCCGTCGACCTCAGTGCCGTCGACCTCGGTCCCGTCGACCTCAGTGCCGTCGACCTCAGTGCCGTCGACCTCAGTGCCGTCGACCTCGGTCCCGTCGACCTCAGTGCCGTCGACCTCGGTCCCGTCGACCTCAGTGCCGTCGACCTCGGTCCCGTCGACCTCGGTCCCGTCGACCTCGGTCCCGTCGACCTCAGTGCCGTCGACCTCGGTCCCGTCGACCTCAGTGCCGTCGACCTCGGTCCCGTCGACCTCGGTCTCGGTCTCGGCCTCGGCGCGGCCGTCACACGCGGTGTAGTACGCCTCCTGGCTGCTGATCACCGCGTTGATCGGGCCCTGCCACAGCCACGGCAGCGCGCAGGCGTCGTTGAGGACGTCCAGGCTGCCGCCTTCGCCGGAGAGCAGACCGGCGAGGACGCCGTCCACTGTGGGGGCGCTGGTGCCACTGCAGGCCGTGTAGTGCGCGGACTGCTCGCCGAGCAACCCGTTCACCGGGCCCTGCCACAACCACGGCGCGGCGCAGGCGTTGTTCAGCAGGTTCGCGCCGTCGCCGGTCAGCGTGCCGTCGTTGTTGCAGGCGGCGTAGTGCGCCGACTGACCGTCGGCGAACCCGTTGACCGGGCCCTGCCACAGCCACGGCAGCGCGCAGGCGTTGTTGCCCACGTTGATGCCGTCGCCGTACGTCGTGCCGTCGCTGTTGCAGGCGACGTAGGTGGCCTCCTGATCCTCGACGAACACGTTCGCCGGGCCCTGCCACAGCCACGGCAGCGCGCACGCACCATTGAGGACGTTGATGCCGTCGCCGTACGTGGTGTCCTCGGTGTTGCAGACCACGTAGTAGGCGGCCTGGTCCTCGGTGGCGCCGTTCGCTGGGCCCTGCCACAGCCAGGGGGCCGCGCACGTGTTGTTGAGGACGTTGATGCCGTCACCGTAGGAGTCGGCACCGTTGTTCAGGACGTTGATTCCATCGCCGATGGCGATGCCCGTGTTGCCGTTGCAGGCTTCGTAGTAGGCCTCCTGGCCGCCGACGAAGATGTTGAACGGGCCCTGCCACAGCCACGGTAGCGCGCAGAGGCTGTTGCCGACGTTGATCTCGCCGAGACCCAGCTCGTCGAGAACGCCGTTCGCCTCCTCCACGTTCGTGATTTCAGTGGGGAGCTCAACCCCCTCCCGCTCCTCCGCGGAAGCCGCCGGGACGCTGAGCGCGAAACAGGCGGCGAGCGCAGCGCCGGCAACAACGGCGCCACGCAGCACTGTCTTCAACACAATTCTCCTCAAATCATGGATAAGTGTTACCCCAGGCAACCTGTTTTCTGGGTGCCCGCCAGGGAGTACATTCGACCCCCTGACCAGACGTGTCAAGGTACTCTACAAAAGGTCATTCGCATAGCTGACAGGCCGCCCGTCGGCAAAGTCTTCGCAATGCATTCTTTGCCCACCGGGACAGCACATAGCACTATGTGCCCGAATTCCCCCGACCCGCCATCAATTGATGGTTCTCGCCCCGCGACTTCCCGGCCGGGTTCGCTCTGCGATCCTTGGCTCGTGCGCCGCGACGTGATCCCCAGCCCGAACATCTGGACGTACCCGGACGTGTACGAGCAGGAGAACCGGAGCGTCGACCCCGACGGTGTCATCGAGGCCGCGATGCGTCGCATCCACGACTGGCACGGGCTGGACGTTCTCGACATCGGCTGCGGCGCCGGGTTCCATCTGCCGCGGTTCGCGGCCGACGCGCGCCACGTCACCGGCGTCGAGCCGCACCGGCCCCTGCTGCGGCGGGCAGAGCGCCGCCTCGGCGAGCTGCCCGCCGACACCCGCCCCCGGATCTCACTGCTGCGCGGAACCGCCCAGGCGCTGCCGATCCCGCCGGTGACGGTCGACGTAGCGCACGCGCGGTGGGCCTATTTCTTCGGGCCCGGTTGCGAGCCCGGGCTCCGCGAGCTGTCGCGGGTGATGCGCCACGGCGGCACCGCGTTCGTCATCGACAATGACGCCACCCGCTCGACGTTCGGCCGCTGGTTCCGCACCGGCCTGCCGGAGTACGACGCCGTCGCCGTCGAACGGTTCTGGGCGCGCGAGGGCTGGCACCGCGAGCCACTGGAGATGCGGTGGGCCATGCCTGACCGCCGCACGTTCGAGTCGGTCGTCCGCATCGAGTTCGCGCCGGACGTCGCTGACGCCATCCTCGCCGAGCATGCCGGAGCCTCGGTCGACTACGCCGTCAACCTGTTCTGGCGCCGGTTCTGAGCACACACCGCGTTCCGCGGCCGGCGTTGTCGGACCGGCCGTCTACCGTTCATGCCATGGCGAAGGCAGCGCAGATCTTCCGGTGCGGCGAATGCGGCTGGACGACGCCGAAGTGGGTGGGCCGCTGCGGCGAGTGCCAGGCCTGGGGCACGGTCGAGGCCGCCGGCGCACCGCGGGTCGACACCGTCGCCGCTGGCCCGGTGGCCGAGGCGGCGCGGCCCATCGCGGCGGTCGGCCTCGAGGTCGCGCGGTCCCGGCCCACCGGCGTCGGCGAGTTCGACCGGGCGCTCGGCGGCGGGCTGGTCCAGGGTGCGGTCATCCTGCTGGCCGGCGAGCCGGGCGTGGGCAAGTCGACCCTGCTGCTCGACGTCAGCGCGCGCTGGGCGCACGAGGCCGGCCGCGCTCTTTACGTCACCGGCGAGGAGTCCGCCGCGCAGGTCCGGTTGCGGGCCGAACGCACCGGCGCCCTGGCCGATCACCTCTTCCTGACCGCCGAGACCGACCTGTCCGCCGTGCTGGGCCACGTCGACGCCGTGCAGCCGTCGCTCATCGTGCTCGACTCCGTGCAGACGGTGTCCAACCCGGCCGCCGACGGCGCCGCCGGCGGGGTCACGCAGGTCCGCGAGGTGGCCGCGGCGATGATCCGGGTGGCCAAGGAGCGCGGCATCGCCACCATCCTCGTCGGCCACGTGACGAAGGACGGGAGCATCGCCGGCCCGCGGGTGCTGGAGCACCTGGTCGACGTCGTGCTGCACTTCGAGGGCGACCGCCACTCCCGGCTGCGTCTGGTGCGCACGGTCAAGAACCGATACGGCCCGGCCGACGAGGTCGGCTGCTTCGACCTCACCGACTCCGGCATCAGCTCATTGGCCGATCCCACCGGACTGTTCCTCTCCCGCCACGCCACCCCGGTCCCGGGCACCTGCATCACCGTGACGCTGGAGGGCCGGCGCCCGCTGCTGGGCGAGATCCAGGCGCTGGTCGCCACGTCCGCGCTGGCCACACCCCGACGCGCGAACAGCGGGCTCGACTCCTCACGGGTGGCCATGGTGCTCGCGGTGCTCGAGCGGCGCGGCAACGTGCGGCTGAGCAGCAGCGACGTCTACACGTCCACCGTCGGCGGTGCCAAGCTCAGCGAGCCGGCTGCCGATCTGGCCATGATGCTCGCCGTGGCCAGCGCCGCGTCGGGCCGGCCCCTGCCGCCCGCGCTCACCGCGCTCGGCGAGGTCGGACTGGCCGGCGAGATCCGCCGGGTCACCGGGCTGCAGCGCCGGCTCGCCGAGGCCGAGCGCATGGGTTTCACGACGGCGCTCGTCCCGGCCGACCCCGGCCCGGTGCCTGCGGGCATCAAGATCATCGAGGTGGCCGATGTCGGCCAGGCACTGGCGGCAGCCGACGGACGCCCCAGCTGATTCGCCCAGGCTTTCGCCGCGCGCACCTGAATCGTTGTGTTGTATTGACGCGTTCGTCGCCACAGAAGGGCACGAAACGCCCTAGACTGTTCTACCCAGCGTCGTCGGCCGTACCGGTGAGCCTCGGCGCTGAGCGCCCGTACACTGAATCACCACGATAGCCGTCAGGTCACGACAGGGGTCACGTGCAAGGCAACGATCGAGCCGGCGCCGACGCGAAGCTGCGCCTGGCTCTGGCAGCTGTGGCACCTGGCACAGCCCTGCGCGAAGGCCTGGAACGCATCCTGCGCGGGCGCACCGGCGCCCTCGTCGTGCTCGGCTACGACAAGACCATCGAAGCGATGAGCACGGGCGGCTTCTCCCTCGACGTCGAGTTCAGCGCCACCCGGCTGCGCGAGCTGGCCAAGATGGACGGCGCCATCGTCGTCGACCGCGACTGCACCAAGATCCTCAAGGCGGCCACTCAGCTGGTGCCCGACCCGTCCATTCCCACCACCGAGTCCGGCACGCGGCACCGCACCGCCGAGCGAGTGGCCAAGCAGACCGGCTGCCCCGTCATCTCGGTCAGCCAGTCGATGCGCATCGTCGCCATCTACGTCGACGACATTCGCTACGTCCTGGAGGACGCCGGCCAGATCTTGTCCCGGGCCAACCAGGCGCTGGCCACGCTGGAGCGGTACAAGCTCCGGCTCGACGAGGTGTCCGGCACGCTGTCGGCACTCGAGATCGAGGACCTGGTGACGGTGCGCGACGTCGTCGCCGTCGCACAGCGGCTGGAGATGGTCCGGCGCATCTCGGTCGAGATCGACGGCTACGTCGTCGAGCTGGGCACCGACGGCCGGCTGCTGAGCCTCCAGCTCGACGAGCTCGTCGCCGGCGTCGACGCCGACCGCGAGCTGGTCATCCGCGACTACCTGCCGGCACCGTCCGGGCGGCGCAAGCGCAGCCTCGGCGAGGCCATCAGCGCGCTCGACACGTTGTCCGGTGCCGATCTGCTCGACCTCGGCGCCGTCGCCCGATCGCTCGGGTTCCCCGGCGGCGGCGAACAGCTCGACGCCGCAGTCAGCCCGCGCGGGTTCCGGCTGCTGGCCCGCGTGCCGCGGCTTCCCGACAGCGTCATCGACCGCCTGGTCGAGCACTTCGGTGGCCTGCAGAAGCTCCTCGCCGCCAGCGTCGACGACCTCCAGGCCGTCGAGGGCGTCGGTGAGAGCCGCGCCCGCAGCGTTCGTGAGGGTCTTTCGCGGCTGGCCGAATCCAGCATCCTCGAGCGCTACGTCTGACCCAGCCGCGCCTTTCCTTCTTGATCGCCAGCGCGAACACCACCAGGAATGCGCATGCCCCACCAGGCGTGTAGGCCTGGTGGGGCATGCAATCACGTGGTGAACGTGATCATTTTCAGTTCTCGAGGATGACCTGCTCCGCGATGCCGCCCTGCGGGACCTCGACGCTCAGCTCGGGGAAGCTCAGCAGCCCGATCTCGGCGCTGCCGACCTCCACCTCACCGACGACGGGGAGCGGGACGCTGAGCGTGACGCGCAGCGCCAGGCCGCCACCGGAAGCCGAGGCGACGGTGCCGTCCTCGGCGAGCACGGTGTCGTCGTCGCGGTAGTCGGCGAAGTTGAGGTTCACCGACACGCCACCCAGTTCGAAGGTCTCGTCGAAGCCGGGCTCGACGTCGATGACCTCGTCGTCGGCGACGTGCAGCTCGAGCGCCGGCAGGTCGTAGTCGAACGTCGCGCCGCCCGGCTCACCGGTGGCCTCCAGGCGGCCCCACGAGTTCGGGGTCTCGCCGTCGTCGGAGCCGGCGAGGCCGAGAGAGATGCCGCCGCTGGCCGCACCGCCCAGGATGCTCAGGTCACCGAACCGGCCGCTGACCTCGGCGTAGGCGCCCAGCGTGCCGTCGTCCTTGGAAAACGTGCCGGTCTCCTGCAGCAGCTGGCCAGCACCGACGGTCACCAGCGGGCTCCCGACCGGCAGCTCGATCGGCAGCAGCTCGGACACCGGACCCAGGTCCGAGACGTCCAGCAGGTCGATCTCACCGACGCCGGAGTACAGCGAGGTGAGCACGCCGCCGGCGGCGCCCTCGGTGATGAGGTCGTTGTTCCAGTTCGCCTTGACCTCGCCGGAGATCGCGTCGAGGTTGCCGACGATCGGCACCTCGAGGCCGTGCAACCCGTAGCTGGCCGTCTCGGCCTCCTCCGGGAGCGCGACCTGCTCGACCATGTAGGGCACATCGAACTCGGCGCCGGCGCCGCCGATGCTGGCGATGGTGCCGAACGCCCGCGAGTGGACGCCTTCGTCCTCGCCCTCGATGCCGGCCGAGTTGGCCTCGGACTCGATCTGCCCGACAGTGACATGCGCGTCCACCGCCGGCACCTCGATCGGCAGCAGCGGCGTCTGGACCCCGGTGGTGACCTGGGCCGTGGCGTAGTAGCCGTCTGCGGCGATCCTGAAGTCGCCGTTCTGGCGCACCTCCTGGTCCGCCTCCGCGGCCTGTGCCTGGAACCCGGCGGTGGTGACCGCCAGCGCAGCGCCGGCGACACCCGCGACCGCCTTGACCGCAGTTCGGCGCGAGCGCCGCCTGTCAGCCGTTCCGAAAGTCATGCTTGCTCCTTTTTCGGTACTTTGGCAACCGGCCGACGTGGACTGGCCGGCCCATTCGGATGCGTGTGAAGATCACACGGCAAAGACGCTAACTACCAGACGAGCTGTGAGTCAACGGACACCACGAAGTCCGTCACCAGGTATTTTCCGCGATCGATTCACGGACCGGCGCTATTACGCAGGACTATCCCATTTAGCCGTCATATGCGGCATGGTCGACCGTGAGCATTTCGTGGAAACTTCTCCCGGAAAGGCGTAGCCCGACGCCCCGGCACCAGCCCGCGGCTCGTAGAATCGCGCCCGATGCACGCCGCCGTCATGTCCTGGTACACCGCGAACGCGCGCGAGCTCCCCTGGCGCGCCGCGGACCGCACGCCGTGGGGCGTACTGGTGAGCGAGGTCATGCTGCAGCAGACACCGGTCGTGCGGGTGCTGCCGGTGTGGCGAGACTGGATGGTGCGGTGGCCGTCGCCGGCCGGGCTCGCGGCCGAGGAGCCGGGCGAGGCCATCCGCGCCTGGGGGCGCCTGGGCTACCCACGCCGCGCGCTCCGCCTGCACGCGGCTGCGCGAGCCATCGTCGAGCGGCATGGCGGCCGGGTCCCGCCGACGTACGACGAGTTGCTGGCCCTGCCCGGGGTGGGCGACTACACCGCCGCCGCGGTGGCGTCGTTCGCGTTCGGCGGCCGGCACGCGGTCCTCGACACGAACGTCCGCCGGGTGCTCGCCCGTGCCGTCGCCGGCACCCAGTACCCGCCCCCGTCGACGACGGCGGCCGAGCGGCGCCTGGCGCAGAGCCTGCTCCCGCCCGACGACGACGCTTCCACCTGGGCGGTAGCCGTCATGGAGCTGGGCGCCCTGATCTGCACGGCTCGTTCGCCGCGATGCGACGACTGCCCGGTGGCGGCGCGGTGCGCGTGGCGGCTGGGCGGGTCCCGGCCCGACGACGGACCGCCTCGGCGCGGCCAGGCCTGGCACGGCACCGACCGGCAGGCCCGCGGCCGGCTGATGTCGGTACTCCGCGATGCGCCCGGCGCGGTGCCGAAGGCCCGGCTCGATGCCGCCTGGCCGACGGCGGCGCAGCGGGAGCGTGCGCTCGACGCGCTGGTGGCCGACGGCCTGGTCGAGCCGCTCGACGGCGACCGGTACCAGCTACCCGCCGGCTGAGCGACCGACTCATCACCAGGATGTCGCGCGCGTCACCAGGCTTGCGAGGGTGGTGCGACACGAGATCTCGTGCCGAACGTGATCATTTGGGCCCGACGGGCCGACTGGCAATCGGGCGGGGCGGGCAC
>NZ_SMKZ01000093.1 GCF_004349065.1 Jiangella asiatica | reverse complement strand
CCCGTCACACGGGGTAACGAGGTTGATCAGGTCGCCGGCGTCGTCGGGGTCGGGAGGAACGGGCGGGCGGCGGCGATGAGCTCGATGACGCCGTCGCCGAGGGGAGTGGGGAGGTCGTCGTAGGGGAACCAGCCGAGATCGTCGGACTCGTCGCTGACGACCGGCACCGCTTCCGCGGCGGCCAGCACGAGGAACTGCACGTCCAGGTGCTCCTCGACCACGCCGGGCCGGCAGAGCGCGGGATGCGCGTCGAGCTTGACCGGCCGGGCGCCGGCCCCGAGGGTCAGCCCGTCGATGCCGCTCTCCTCGGCGGCCTCACGCAGCGCGGTGGCGGCCAGGGACGCGTCGCCGGGCTCGCAGTGGCCGCCGGCCTGCAGCCACCGGCCGGCCTTCGCGTGCAGGAGGAGCAGGACCCGTTCGGCGGACGGGTCGACGATCAGCGCGCTGCCGGTGAGGTGGGCCGGAGCGCAGGAGCGCCAGAGCCCGTCCGGGTTTGCGGCCAGGACGTCGAGGTAGCGCCGGCGCAACCGCTCCTGGTGCTCGGACGGCGCGACCCAGTCGGACAGCGTGACGACGGCGTCGGCGTGCGGGTCGGCCCGGTCGCGGCGCGCCGTCACCAGACGTGCATTCCTGGTGAAGCGGGCGCGCCCATGCTCAACGTGTGGGTCGGTGCCGTTCGGATCGCGACGCCGGTGGAGACAGGTGCCGCGACGACCCGGTTGCTGCCCCGGGAGGCGTTGGCCCGGGGACCCGACGACCAAGCGGTGCAGGAAAGTCGGCCCGTAGGGGGTCGCCGCAGATGGCTGGACCGGCGCGGGATCGCTGCGGCACCGGGGGTGGCATCGCTGTACCCCGCCGCCTGGTCAACCGCAGCACTCTTGCACCGTGCGCTCGAAATGATCACGTTCAGCAGGATCACCCGAGCCTCACCATGATTGCGAGCATGGTGTGACACGAGATCTCGTGCTGAACGTGATCATTTCGGGGTCCCACGCATCCATGGATGCACGCAGAAGTGCCTCATGTGGCGTCGGGGTCCGAGGGGTCTTGAGGGTCCTCCGGCGGGGCGGGGGTGTCGTCGAGGCCGGACATGTCGAGCTCGTCGCGGGAGAGGAACGCCTTGGGGTCCGCGATGTCCTCGGCGGTCGGGATGAGGTCGGGGTGCGCCCACAGGGCGTCGCGGCCGTCGGCGCCCCGGGCCTCGCGGACCGCGGCCCAGAACAGCGAGGCCTCGCGCAGCCGGCGCGGCCGCAACTGCAGCCCGACCAGAGTGGCGAAGGTCTGCTCGGCCGGCCCGCCGGTGGCCCGGCGACGTCGCACGGTCTCGCGCAGCGCTCCGGCTGAGGGCAGCCGATCGGCGGTGGCCTGGGTGACGACGTCGTCGACCCATCCCTCGACCAGGGCGAGCGCGAGCTCGAGCCGGTCGAGCGCGGCCTGCTGGGCCGGCGTGGTGGGCACGTCGAACAGTCCGCCCTCGAGCGCCTCCTGCAGTGCCTCGGGCCGCTGCGGGTCGATCTCGCGCATCTTCGACTCGATGGCGCTGGTGTCGACGCTGACGTGCCGGGCGTACTCCTCGACCAGCGAGATGATGTGCGAGCGCAGCCAGGGCGCATGGCCGTAGAGGCGGACGTAGGCGGCCTCGCGCAGCGCCAGGTAGAGCGTGACGTCGCGCGCGTCGACGCCGAGGCCCTCGCCGAAGGCGCGGACGTTGGCCGGCAGCAGCGCCGGGTGCCCGGCGGCCAGCGGGATGCCGATGTCGGCCGAGCCGCACACCTCGCCGGCCAGCTTGCCGATGCTCTGGCCCACCTGGGCGCCCCACATGGACACGCCCACCTGCTGCAGCATGCCCACCAGCGGGCCGGCGGCTTGCGCCATCTCCGGCGGGAGCGACGAGCTCATCGCCTCCGAGACCCGGCCGGCCAGCGGCTCGACGAGGTCGCGCCAGGCGGCCTGGGTGCCCTCGACCCACTCCGCGCGGCTCCAGGTGCGCGGTGCGCCGCCGGTGGACGGGAACGAGGTGGCGCCGTCGAGCCAGGTGTCGGCGAGCCGGAACGCCTCGTCGACGTCGCGGCGGTCGGTGCCGCTGACCGAGCGGTCACCGGCCGCGGCGACGACCTCGCGGGCGGCCTGGCCGGCGAGGTCCCAGTTGACCGGGCCGCCCGACCACGAGAACATGCGGCCCAGCTGCTGGAACAGCGCGCCGAGGTCGGGTGAGCCGCCAGGGCCGCCGGCTCCGGCGGCGCCGAACATCCCGAACAGGCCGCTCAGCGGGTCGTTGGGGTTGCCGCCACCGGCGCCCTGACCAGCGCCACCTCCAGCGCCGCCCTCAGCACCCTCGCGCTTGTCGGGCCGGTTCTCGCCGGGCTCGTTGGGGTCGTCGGCGGAACGGAAGCCGAACGGGACATCACTCATGGCAGCGCCTCAGGCAGGATGGAAGCGTTCGCGGAGCGCCTCATGCGTTCCACGGTAGTCGTAGAAAGGGTAGTCGTGAGCAGACAGTCGCGGCGGGTTCGCGCTGGGCGCAACGGCGGCGGCCTGGTGGTCGCGGTCACGGGCGCGTCGTCCGGCGTCGGCCGCCTGCTGGCGTCGCGCCTGGTGGCCAGCGGCGACGTGGCCGAGGTGGTGGGGCTCGACGACGTCCGCGGCGACGTCGACGGCGTCACCTGGCGCGTGATCGACCTCACCGATCCGGCCATAGTCACCAGGCTGGCCGGGGTCGACGCCGTCGTGCACACCGCGGTCGACACCGGCATCACCGACGACCCGGCGGTCCGCTCGCACCGCAACGTCCGCGGCGCTCAGGCGGTGCTGACCGCGGCCGCGGCCGCCGGCGTGCGCCACGTCGCCGTCGTCAGCAGCGCCATGGTCTACGGCGCCGAGCCGGACAACCCTGTCCCGTTGGACGAGGACGCGCCGCTACGCGCGGAACCGGACGGGTCGGTCATCAGCGACCTGCTCGAGGTCGAGGACCTCTGCGCGCGGGCGCCGCGCTCGCATCCGGGCACGGCGGTGACGGTGGTCCGTCCGGCCGCGGTGGTCGGTCCTGGCGTCGACACCGTCCTGACCAGGCATTTCGAGGCGCCTCGGCTGCTGGTGGTGCGGGGCAGCGAGCCGGCCTGGCAGTTCTGCCACGTCGACGACCTCGCCTCGGCGCTGGAGTTCGTCGTGCTCAACAGTGTGGAGGGACCGGTCACCGTCGCCAGCGACGGCCACCTCGACCAGCAGACGGTGGAGGAGCTGTCCGGTCGCAGCCGTATCGAGCTGCCGGCATCGTTCGCGTTCGGCACGGCGCAGCGGCTGCACCGCCTCGGCGTCACGCCGGCACCGGCCAGCGAGCTGCACTTCGTCACCAGGCCGTGGGTGGTGACCGGCGCCCGGCTGCGCGAGGCCGGCTGGAAGCCCGGATACGACAACGCCGCGGCGCTACGTTCTCTCATGGACGAGGTGAGCGGCCGGCACGCGTTGGCGTCGCGGCGCATCGGGCGTCGCGAGACGGCGACGGCGGCCACCATCGGCGCCGCGGGTGCCACCGTCGCCATCCTCGGCACCGCGGTGGTGGTCCGCAAGGCTCGGCGAAGGAAGCGGGGGTAGGCAAGATGGACGTCATCAGGCTGCTGGACGTGCGCGACCAGCCACTGTCCGTCGACGAGGCGCTGGCGGCCGTGTCCGACCGTGGCGCCGGTGGCACCTGCGTCTTCGTCGGCACCGTCCGCGAGGTCGACGGTGGCCGCGACGTCACCAGCCTCGACTATGAGGCACACCCCACGGTCACCGACACACTGCGGACCGTCGCGGAGAAGGTCGCCGCCGACGTGCCCGTCCGCGCGCTCGCGGCGACCCACCGCGTCGGTCACCTGGAGATCGGCGACATCGCCGTCGTGGTCGCGGCGGCCGCCGCGCACCGTCAGGAGGCGTTCGAGGCGTGCCGCCGGCTCATCGACGACCTCAAGCGCGAGGTGCCCATCTGGAAGCACCAGCGTTTCGACGACGGCGGCGAGGAGTGGGTCGGCGCGCCGTGATCCGGTGGCGGCACGCGTACCCTTAGGTGACCCTGCCGTTCACCGTGAGGACCCCCGACACCGATGACCCGCCGTTCCGCGACGCTGGCCGTCGCCGGTGCCCTGATCGTCGCGCTCGTCGCGGTGGCGTCGATGCTCAACCTGCCCTACGTCGTCTACTCGCCCGGCCCGGTGGAGGACACCCTGGGGGAGTGGAACGGCGAGGCGGTGGTCCAGATCGACGGCGCCGACACCTTCCCGACCGACGGCGTGCTGGACCTGACGACGGTGGGCGTCACCTCCGCCGACGCCGAGCTCGACCTGCTGACGGCGCTGCGGGCGTGGGCCGACCCGGACCGGGCGGTCATCCCGCGCGAGCTGGTCTACCCGCAGGGCACGACGGCGGAGCAGTCGCGCCAGCAGAACGCGGCCATGCTCGCCGACTCGCAGCAGAACGCGAAGGTCGCCGCGCTGCGGGAGCTGGGCTACGACATCCCCGAGCGGGTCCTCGTCGACGCGGTCGTCGAGGACGCGCCCGCCGACGGCGTGCTGGAGCCCGGCGATGTGGTCGTCTCTGTCGACGGCGCCCCGATCGCGACGCCGCAGGACGTCGTCGACGCCGTCACCGCGCACGAGCCCGGCGAGACCGTCGTGTTCGTCGTCGAGCGGGAGGGCCAGGAGCTCACCCAGCGCATCGAGACGACGGCGGCCGAGGACGACGGCCGGGCGCTGGTCGGTTTCCAGCCGGTGTCCGGCTTCGACATCCCGATCGACATAGAGATCGGCATCGACGAGCGCATCGGCGGCCCGAGCGCCGGCATGATCTTCGCCGTGGCCATCTACGACACCCTCACCGAAGGGGCGCTGCTCGACGGCCGCCATTTCGCCGGCACCGGTGAGATCAGCCCGGACGGCGAGGTCGGCCCCATCGGCGGCATCCAGCAGAAGATCGCCGCGGCCAACCACGACGGTGCCGAGTTGTTCCTGGCGCCGGTGGACAACTGTGACGAGGCCGCCGGCGGCAACAACGGAGACATGCTCGTGGTGCCGGTCGAGACGCTCGACGACGCCATCGGCACCATCGAGTCGTTCGTCGCCGGCGACACCGAAGACCTGCCGACCTGTCAGTCCTGACGCGCCAGCACGATCACCTCGGCGCTGGTGGGCGTCACCGGTCCGCGGTCCCAGTCGCCGAACCATCCCTCGACGACGAAGCCGGCAGCCTCGACCAGCTCGCGCAGCCGGCCGGGATCGACGAACCGCAGCGTGCTGGACTCCGCGTGCAGGTCGCCGCTGCCCAGGTCGAGGATGCACGACTGGAATGTCACGAGGTCACCGTGCGGTTCCGGGGCGTCGACCCACGTCTCGAACCGCTCGCCGGCCGGGTTGGCGACCACCTGCCGGGTGCGCTGCGCCCGCCACCCCTCCCAGTCGCGTGCGGCCGGGTTGCGCGTCTCGAACGCCAGCAGCCCGCCGGGTTCGAGGTGCCGGCGGAAGGTGGCCAGCGCCGCCCGCACGGCGTCGTCGTCGAGCAGCTCTTGGAACGCGTGGCCGGTCATGGTGACCAGCTCGACCCGGCTGTCCAGGCGCATCGTGACGGCGTCGGCGAGCACCCACCGCACACGGTCGGACCCGCGCCGGGCGACGGACAGCATGCCAGGCGCGGGGTCGACGCCGGTGAGCTCACCGTCGTGGCCGCGCTCACGAGTCGAGATCAGCCGCCGCCCGGTGCCGCACCCGACATCGAGCACGGACCCGGCCCGCAGGTCCAGCGCCTGGTAGAAGTCGTCGGAGCGGCTCCACGGGTTCTCCGCGTCGTACAGCTCGGCGAAACGCGCATCGGCGTAGCCCTCGGCCACGCGGCCGGGTTCGGCTGGCATGGACCGACCCTGCCACGGCGGCGGCGCTGCTGTCGCGGGGATTTCGCGCCGGGTCTCGCGGCGTCTAGAGGAAGGTCTCGGCCAGCGCGTCGCCGAGCTCGGGGGAGAGCTCTGCGCCGTGGATGAGCTCGTCGTCGGCCTCGTGGCCACGCACCCGCATCACCGACGCCCGGCTGCCGTCACGCATGACGCCCACGACCACCCGGACGTCGGACCGGGCCGGGTGCCGCTGCGCCCAGCTGGCGGCCTCCGCGTCGCCGGCGGGCATCTGCTCCTCGGCGCCGGGTGGCAGCACGATCCGCTCGAGCACCAGCGCGCAGCCGGTGACGGTCTCCGGCCAGGTGATGCTGGGCAGCAGGTCCTCGATGGGCCGGTTCGGGACGTCCTGCTCGATCGGCGTGAGCGCGTCGTCGGTCAGCTTTTCGGCATCGATGCCGAAACTGGCGGCCAACGCCGGCTCACGCGCGATGAGGTCGCCGGTCGGCGCGAGTGCGTACAGCCGGGCCGGCTGGTCCCAGCCGTCGTCCCGCACGTGTCGGTCGATCTCGGCCAGCGCCTGCTGGAGGGCCGAGGGTTGGTCGTCCGCGCTCATGGCCGTCATCGTCGCACGCCCGGCGACCGGGGCACGAATCCCCTCCGGCGTCGCTGGCCGCCGCTCCGGACGGGCCGGAAAGGTCACGTCACGGGCGGGTCGAAGGTCACGATTCGACGGCGGGTCGGAACCGCGAAGGGCGGTGAGATAGTTTTCCAGGGGTGAGCCAGGACATGCCCAGACCCGCCAACCCGTTCCGCGGGCCCAGTTCGCCGCGACGCTCCCGGGCACTGCTGCCCACGTTGGTCGTGCTGGGCGTGCTTATCGCCGCGTACATCCTGATCGTGTCGTTCTGGACCGACCGGCTCTGGTACCAGTCCGTCGACTTCACCGACGTGTTCACCACTCAGCTGGTCACCCGGGGTGGGCTGTTCATCGTCTTCGGCCTGCTCATGGCCGCGTCCGTGGTCGTGAACGGCATCGTGGCGTACCGCCTGCGTCCGCGCTACCGGCCGATGAGCGTGGAGCAGCAGAGCCTCGACCGCTACCGCGACGCGATCGACCCGATGCGCCGTTGGGTGCTCGGTGCCGTCGCCGCGCTGCTGGGCATCATGGCCGGCGCCAGCGCGGGCGGGCAGTGGGAGACGTTCCTCATCTGGCGCAACGGCGGCGAGTTCGGACAGACCGACGCCCAGTTCGGCATCGACATCGGGTTCTTCGCCTTCGACTACCCGTGGTGGCGCTACATCGTCAGCTACGGGTTCGCCGTCGTCGTCCTCGGTCTGGTGGTCGCCGCCGTCACGCACTACGTCTACGGCGGCATCCGGCTGCAGACGGCCGGCCAGAAGGTCAGCCCGGCCACTCAGGCCCATCTGTCCGTCCTGATCGGGCTGTTCGTGCTGCTCAAGGCGGTGGCCTATTGGCTGGACCGGTACGCGCTGGTCATCGAGGGCGACCCGCAGGATCGGTTCACCGGTGCCGGCTACACCGACATCAACGCGGTGCTCCCGGCCAAGACCATCCTGGTCTTCGTCGCCGCCATCTGCGCCGTGCTGTTCTTCGTCAATGTCTGGCGGCGCAACTGGATGCTCCCGGGCATCGGGCTGGGTTTGCTGGTGCTGTCGGCGGTGCTGCTCGGCGGGCTGTGGCCGTTCCTCGTCCAGCAGTTCCAGGTGCGTCCGAGCGAGGCCAGCCGTGAGCGCCCGTACATCGAGCGGAACATCGAGGCGACCCGCGACGCCTACGGCATCGATGACGTCCAGACCGAGGAGTACGACGCCACCACGCAGGTCTCCGAGGGGCAGCTGGCCGAGGACTCCGCCACCATCCCCGGTATCCGGCTCATGGACCCCAGCGTCATCCCGCCGGCGTTCCAGCAACTGCAGCAGGTCCGTGGGTTCTACGCGTTCAGCGACCCGCTCGATGTCGACCGGTACGAGGTCCAGGACCCCGACACCGGCGAGGTCAGCGAGAGCGACATGGTCGTGGCGGTCCGCGAAGTCGACTCCAACGGCATCCCGGACGAGCAGCGCAACTGGATCAACGAGCACACCGTCTACACCCACGGCTTCGGCGTCGTCGCGGCCTACGGCAACACCCGCGAGAGTGACGGTGCGCCGCAGTTCGCCGAGGAGGACATCCCCACCCAGGGTGTCCTGGGTGAGTACGAACCGCGCGTCTACTTCGGCGAGAACTCGCCCAGCTACTCCGTCGTCGGTGCGCCCGACGGCAGCGATCCCGTCGAGTACGACATCCCGGAGGACCCGGAGACCGGCGAGGAGCGCCGCAACACCTACGAGGGCGAGGGCGGCGTGCCGATCGGCTCGTTCTGGAACCGGCTGCTCTACGCCACCCGGTTCCAGGAGGCCAACTTCCTGCTGTCCGACCGCATCAACGCCGAATCGCGGCTGCTCTACGACCGCGACCCGCGCGAGCGCGTGGAGAAGGTCGCACCGTGGCTGACCGTCGACGCCAACCCGTTCCCTGCCGTCGTCGACGGCCGGGTGGTGTGGATCCTCGACGGCTACACGACGCTGAACTCGTTCCCGTACGGCGAGCGGGTGTCGCTCAGCGAGGCCACCAGCGACTCGCGCACCGCCCGACCGGCGCTCGCGGCGCAGCCGGACGACTTCATCAACTACGTGCGCAACTCGGTGAAGGCCACCGTCGACGCCTACGACGGCACCGTCACGCTCTACGCGTGGGACGAGGACGACCCGGTCCTACAGGCATGGATGCGCGCCTTCCCGGACACCGTCGAGCCCCGCTCGGAGATCCCCGAGCCGCTGCTCGACCACCTGCGCTACCCCGAGGACCTCTTCAAGCTGCAGCGCAGCATGCTCGAGGAGTACCACGTCACCGACCCGTCGACGTTCTACGGCGGCCAGGACCGCTGGCTGGTCCCGGCCGACCCCGCCGCCGAGGTCGACGTCGACCAGCCGCCGTACTACCAGAGCATCCAGATGCCCGGTGCCGAGGCACCGGTGTACTCGCTCACGACGACGTACACCCCGCGCGGTAGACAGAACTTGGCAGCGTTCATGGCGGTCAACGCCGATGCACGAAGTGAGGACTACGGGCAACTACAGATCCTCCGACTACCCGGGAACACCCAGATCGACGGGCCCGGACAAGTCGCCAACGACTTCGAGAGCAACGCCGACGTCGCGCAGGAGCTGACGCTGCTGAGATCCGGGGACGCGGTCACCGAGCTGGGCAACCTGCTGACCCTGCCGGTCGGCGGCGGCCTGCTGTACGTCCAGCCGGTGTACGTGGTCCGTGCCTCTGGCGAGGCCGCCTACCCGCTGTTGCGTCGCGTGCTCGTCCAGTTCGGCGACAGCATCGGCTTCGACGACACCCTCCAGGGCGCGCTCGACCAGATCTTCCAGGGCGAGTCCGGCGCCGAGACCGAGGAGGAGGGCGGCATCGTCGACGAACCACCACCAGGCGAGGAGACCACTCCGCCCACCGACGAGCAGTCGCCCACCGAGGAGCCGACCACGCCACCCGCGAGCGGTGACCTGGAGGCGGCGATCGCCGAGCTCCGGACCGCCTGGGAGGAGGCGCGACAAGCTCAGGCCGAGGGTCGCTGGGACGACTACGCCGCCGCCCTGGAGCGGATGGAAGCGGCCATGACGCGTGCCGAGGAGCTTTCCGGCGAGTCGCCCGAAACCCCGACGCCAGCCCCGACCCCGTAGCGCGCGATCACGGGAGAGATAGGCGGTAGGCGATGAGCCGGATCCCGGGTACGGGCTCGTGGTCCCGCTCGGGCAGCCGGACGAAGCCGAGCCGCTCGTAGAGCCGGTGTGCCGTGCGCATCCGCGGGAGCGAGGAGAGGACGAGCGCCCTGTCCCCGTGCCGGCGGGCCAGCTCGACGCAGCTGTGCACCAGCGCGGCCCCGACACCGCGGCCGCGGGCGGCTGGTGCCACGGCGAGCATCCGGAACTCCGATTCGCCGGGACGTGAGATCTCGGTGTAAGTGCTGCCGGGCCGGCAGAACGTGACGCTGCCGAGGACCGTGCCGTCGGTCTCGGCCGCGACCAGCAGGGTTGCCTTCTCTGCCCGGCTGACCGAGTCGGCCAGCTCCTCGGCGTAGTCGTGATCGCCCTCGAGGAAGCCGTCGACGTCGTACGCCTCGACCGTGATGCGCCCGATGTCGTCGAAGTCGGCCGGTTGGGCGGTCTGCACCTGGAAGTCCGTCATGCACGCCATTGTGGCGTCCCCCGATTTGGCGCCAACTCGCGCGCCAGGTAACCTAGTAACCGCGACGCGGGGTGGAGCAGCTCGGTAGCTCGCTGGGCTCATAACCCAGAGGTCGCAGGTTCAAATCCTGCCCCCGCTACCAATGTGATGTCTCGGGACATCGGAATGGCTCGAACCTGCGGATTGTGGGTTCGGGCCGTTCGTCATTTCCGGGTTGGTCCGGGTGGGCGGCCGGTGGGCTGGTAGATGCGTGTGGGGTCCAGGACGAG
>NZ_SMKZ01000092.1 GCF_004349065.1 Jiangella asiatica | reverse complement strand
CCATGAGCGAACACGGCTGGTGCGACCGGTGAAGCGCGCCCAGGCCGAGTTCTGGCGCGACCGATCGAATTGAACTGCAAACGGTTGTGCAACTAGTCTCATCCAAGGCAAGATGGGGCGCACACGTACCGCGCTGGTACCCACGTAGGGCGACAAGCGAGTGCGAGGCAACCGACAGCACCGCCTGGTATCGATAGCAGCCGCTTCAGAGACGAGGTCACCTTGCTTGAATCCGACTACTGGATGCTGGCCCCCGACCGGATGCTGCCGACGGAGCCGGCACTGCGCGGGATCGCCCGGGAGATCCACCAGCAGACGGCGAGGCTTCCGGTGGTCTCGATGCACGGCCACGTCGATGCCCGGCTGCTCGCCGAGAACCGCCCGTTCACCGACCCGGCCGAGCTCTTCGTCACCTCCGACCACTATGTGGTGAGGATGCTGGTCTCCCAGGGCGTCCCGCTCGAACAGATCGGAATGCCCGCGGCGCACGAGGCGGTAGCCGTCGAGACCGACCCACGAGCGATCTGGCGCACGTTCTGCGCCAACTGGCATCTGTTCAGGGGCACGCCCAGCCGGTACTGGCTCGAGCATGAGCTCGTGGACGTCTTCGGCGTGCCGCACCGCCCGTCCGCCGAGACCGCGGACGCCATCTACGACCACCTGGTGGCGATGCTCGAACGCGACGAGTACCTTCCGCGCGCGCTGCTCGACCGGTTCGACATCGAGATCCTGGCCACCACCGACTCGGCTACCAGCACGCTGGGCGGGCACGCCGCGCTCGCGCGGGAGGGCTACGGCGAGCGCATCGTGCCGACCTTCCGGCCTGACGGCCTCCTGCACCCGACCGCGGCCTCCTGGCCGCAGAGTGTCCGTAGACTCGCCGAGCGGTCCGGGATCGACATCGCCGGCTACGACGACTTCCTCGACGCCCTGGGGGAGCGGCGGCGCACCTTCATCGCGATGGGAGCGCGGGCGACCGATCACGGCCACCTGCATGCCGACACGACCCCGCTCGATCACACCGACGCGGCGCGGATCTTCGCCACCGCGCTGCGCGGTGAGGTCAGCGAGCGGGACGCCGACGCCTTCAGCAGCCACATGCTTTTCGAAATGGCCCGCATGTCGGTCGATGATGGGCTGGTCATGCAGATCCATGCTGGCGTGCTCCGCGACCACAACGCCGAGGTACGCCGGCGGTTCGGGCCCGACCGGGGTTTCGACATCCCGGTCGGTGCTGAGTTCACCCGGAACTTGCGGCCACTGCTCGAGGCCTTCGGCCGGGAACCCGGCATGCGCCTGGTCGTCTTCACCGTGGACGAGACCGTCTACTCGCGCGAGCTGGCGCCGCTGGCCGGCGTGTACCCGGCGATGAGGCTCGGCGCCCCGTGGTGGTTCCTCGACAGCCCGCACGGCATGCGCCGGTTCCGTGAGCTCGTCACAGAGACCGCGGGCTTCTACAACACGAGTGGCTTCGTCGACGACGCCCGCGCGTTCGCGTCGATTCCGGCGCGGCACGATCTCTCCCGCCGGATCGACGCCGGCTACCTCGCCCGGTTGGTCGGCGAGGGCCAGCTGACGCTGGACGAAGCGGTTGAGACCGCGATCGACCTCGCCTATCGGCTGCCGCTCGAGGCCTACGCGCGGCGGTCCGAACACGCCGTCTCCTCGCTCGGGGTAGGTGCCGATGCGTATCGCTGACGCCGCCGTGATCGTCACCAGCCCCGGTCGGAACTTCGTCCCGCTGAAGCTCACGACCGACGGCACGGTGCACGACTGGTGAGCGACACTGCGACATTCCAGACCAGGGCCCTGGAGCTGCATGCCAGCGCGCACATCTGGAGCCCGAAGACGCTGAGCCGGGTCTTGCGCTTCATGGCGGACAACGCGCTTGACACGCTTTCGCTGCACGAAGTCGGGATCCTCGAGCGCCTGGTTTATCCCGGCAGGTACTTCGGAGCGGCGGAGTCGGACGCGAACATCTCCGAACGGTACCGGTCGGCGTACCGGACGCTGTATCGCTACACCCCAGGGCGACGGTCCAAGCCGTACCTGTTCATGGAGACCATCCGATGGCTGCTGCGGCGAGCCGAGGAGCTCGGCATCGAGGTTTATCTGAACAACAAGGAGTTGTTCTTCCCGGACATCGTCGTGGAACTGCACCCCCAGGTGCTCGAGAACGGGGTTCTGTGTCCCACCGACCCGTTCTGGCTGGAGTTCCTCACCACAAAGTACCGCGAGCTGTACGAGGACCTGCCCGGCCTGGCCGGCACGATCACCGCGCCGGGAACGGGCGAGAGCAGACTCGCGATCTCCGGGAACAGGTGCCCGTGCGACCGGTGTGCCGCCACCACCGCGTCGGAGTGGTACTCGGCCGTCATCCGCGCGATCCACGAGCCGACGGCGGCTGCCGGCAAAACGCTCGTGCTGCGGGATTTCGTTTTCGGGCGGGCCGAGCAGGACGCGCTCGCGACGGCGTGGGCGGACCTTCCTGCCGACATCGTGATCTGCCTGAAGAACACGCCGCACGACTACTATCCGACCTTTCCGGACAACGCGCGGATCGGCGCGGTGGCCGGACGCCGGCAATGGGTCGAGTTCGATGCGATGGGTCAGTACTTCGGGTGGGGCGTTGCGCCGGCGATCCTCATCGAGGAGACCCGGCGGCGGTACCGGTACGCGGCGGACCGCGGGGCCACGGGCGTGCTAGTCCGCGTGGACTGGGAGTCGCTCGACGGTCACAGCGCGTTCGACACACCCAATGTGCTCAACCTGCGCTCCATGGCGACGTTGGCCGTGGCGCCGGACACGGCGTCGGCCGATCTGTACCGCCAGTGGCTGACCGGCGAGGGTCACGTCGACCCCGAGGTGGGCGAGGAGACGATGCGGGCGTGTGTCGGATGGGCGGCCGCGACGTTCGAGGCGTCCTGGCCGATCGTGCGCGGCACGCTCTACGCAGACGACTGTGTCATCAGCGACTCCAGCTCGTTCCCGGTGGGCCTCGATCACCTGTTCTGGCTGGCCGAAGAGAAGAACTCGTTGCGCGACTGGGACCGGACCCGGTGGGACGCCCTCGATCCGGCTCCGGAGCGGGTGTGGTACCTGATCGCCGAGAAGGAGGAGGCGCTCGAGCTATGGCGCACCACCTACGACCGAATGTCGGCGGGGAACCCAGGGCTGCGTGCCGACCGGTACCAGGACCTCGTGCGGCGGTATCGGGTTTTCGGGACCTACGTCGAGGGCTTCGTCCACGTGCTGGTGACCGCCATCTGTGCGCGCCACGTGCTGCGGTACGGCGATGCCGCCGAGCCGGAGATCGTCCAGCGACTCCGGCACGCCCTGGACGAGCTGGGAGCCTACCTGCGCGGCATCCGGGCAGATCCGAGTCTCGACTGGTTTCCGGCCGCCCATCTGGTCAACGCCGAGCGGCTCGGGGCGTACGCAGACGACGTGACGCGACGGGTCGCCGGCATCGTGGCCGGTGCATCGGACCGAAAGGGCTCGTGATGGAAATCCGCTACCGCCCGGCTGGGACGCGCGGGGGACATCGCTGGTGCGGCCGTCCCGGCGCGACGCCTGGGACCACGTCCACGGCGCGATCCTGCCCGTTGACGTCGGACGGATATCGTGGTCAACGGCCGTGGCCGATACTCTCAGCGCAACCACAACGGGCCATGATTGATAGCGTCGGCGCCTGGTGTCATGCATAGGCAACCGCTTTCATGCCGACCGTCCAGACGCCGCGACAGGGCGAGCAAGACCCGGGGGAGGAACACAGCGTGGCAGTGACGATTCGCGACGTGGCGTTGACGGCGGGTGTCTCGCCGTCCACGGTGTCGCGAGCCCTGTCGGCACCTGATCGGGTGAACGCCGCTACCCGGGAGCGCGTCCTCGCCGCCGCGCAGCGGGTGGGTTACCGGCCGAACCGGGCGGCGCGGGGCCTTATCACCGGGCGAACCGGCAATGTCGGGCTCATCGTGCCCGATCTGGCGAACCCCTACTTCGCGAGTGTCGTGAAGGGGGCGCAGGCGCGGGCCCGGGAGAGCGACTACGCCGTGTTCGTCGCCGACACCGACGAAGAGGCGGGCGTCGAGCCCGATCTCATGCTCGCGCTCTCGAAACAGGTAGACGGGCTGCTGCTGTGCTCGCCGAGAACCTCGACGGAGGAACTCGCCGCCGTCGACACCGGCACACCGATCGTCGTCATGAACCGCCGCGTGAGTCCGTGTGTGGTCGCAGACAACGGCGACGGCATGCGCCAGGCCCTCGCACACCTGGCGGCTCTGGGCCATCGTGCCGTCGGCTACGTCGGAGGGCCCCGGACGTCCTCGTCGAATGCAGAGCGCCTGGCGGGCTTGGAGACGGCCGCGCCCGACCTCGGCGTCGAGCTTCGTCCCATGGGGAACTTCCCTCCTTTGTTCGAAGGAGGCGTCGCGGCCGCCGACATCGTGATCGCGTCCGGCGTGACGGCTGCGATCGTCCACAACGACATCGTCGCGTTCGGCCTGATGAGCCGCTTCGTGGCTCGCGGCGTGGCCGTGCCGGGCGACGTGAGTGTCGTCGGATGCGACGACATCGCCATGTCGGCCATGGCGCACACGCCGCTCACCACCGTCGCGATGCCCAAGAACGAGTTGGGCCGGGCGGCCATGGTCCTCCTCATCGAGATCCTCAACGGCTCGGTGCAGCCGCATTCGGTCGTGCGCGAGCTCCCGGTGCGGCTGATCGTGCGCGAGAGCACCGCGCCCGCTCGCACCGAGGAGCGGCGGTAGCGCACTCCATTGCGGCCTCGCCGGTCCGCAGCTCATGGTGCGTCACCTCGGGACCAGCGATTGCGAGCCGAGCCGGGGAGGGCAACATCGCGACCGGCGGCGCAACCCTCGCCGCCGAAGTGGCCGAGTCGGGTCTGATCGAGGAGTACCGGGCCAGGGTTTACCCGGTGTTTGGTCGCTCGTCTCTTCGTTGCGGGAGTGACTCTACGGACCAACGCGAAGAACGCCGCGTACCTGATCAACGGTCACAGACGCTGGAAACCTGGTGAAGCGCCAGGTGGCGCCGGCAGCGGCGTATGCCGCCGGATCTTCGTCGGCCGGCAACGAAGCCACGAGGTCGAACCTGGCGTCGCCGACCCCGGCCTGCCGGCGCAGTTCGGTGAGCTGAGCGGCAGCTTCGGCGATGTGATCTGGGCTGTCGACACCGATTGGGAAATAGCCCTGATACCGGGCCGCGCGACGTAGCGGCTTGACCTTGCCGCGGTAGCCCCCGACCCACACGGGAACTCCGGGGCGCTGTGCCGGCCGGGGCAGGAATCGCATCCCGTCCACGGTGAAATAGCGGCCGCGATGCCGCACCTCGTCGCCCGACCAGGCCGCTTCAAGGATCTCGAGCGACTCGTCGAGCTTCTCCGCCCGTGTCCTGTCGTCGACATCCTCACCCGTGATCGAGTACTCGTGCCCGAATTCGTCACTGCCAGTGCCGACGCCGAGCGTCAATCGTCCTCCGCTCAAAACGTCGAGCGATGCCGTCTCCCGCGCCACCTTGACAGGCCGCCGGCGTGCCAACGGCGTCACCATCGGCCCGATCAGGATGCGCGAGGTCGCTGCGGCTATCGCCGCCAACGCGATCCATGGGTCGGCCGCGGCGCGCACGGGTCCGCTCAGACGGACGTGATCCCACAAGAACACTCCGTCCCAACCGGCGTCTTCGGCCTCCACAGCCAACTGGACGAGGACGCGTGGATCGGCAAGATCGTCGAAGATCGGCATGAACAACGCCGCACGCATGGTCACGGTTGAGCTCCAGTTTCTTCGAAGGGCGGTTCAGGACGTGTCAGCCGAGGCCGGCTCGGGCGATGACGTTGGTGATGGTGATCCGCACCGCGGTGAAGCCTTCGTGTACGAATGATTCAGCTAACGCGTCTGCGGGATGGGTGGGGTAGTAGCGGTTGGCGATGCGTGCGCCGACGTGTTTGATCTGGTCTGGTTCGGCGGAGATTCGCGCTTCTCCTTCGATGGTCACGAAGCTGTAGGGCTGGCTCTCGTCGCTGATGCAGATTGCGATGTGGCGATCATGAGCCAGGCTCTTGCCTTTGACGCTCCCGGGCGACAAGGCGAAGGCGAGTTCGTCGCCGTCGAGGATGAAGCAGACGGGTGTGACGTGGGGTCGCCCGTCGGGGCGGGTGAGAGCTAGGTGGGCAAGCTTTGTTCCCGCTGCGACGAAGGACCGCCATTCGTTGTCGGTCATTGTTGTCACGGGTGTTTCCTTTCGGGCGCGATGAGTTCGGGTTGCAGGGTCAACGGCGGTACGCGGCAAGGGAGGCGGTCGGTGATGCCGTCGTGCCGGCGGGCGTCGAGGTGCGGCCTTCGAGTAGGTCCGCCAACCCTTGGGGCCGGCTGAGGGCGACACAGTGGCCGCTGACGATCTCGTCGGGCACGATGCCGAGGCGTTCGGCCACCAGCCGCCGGAGGAAGTCCCGCGGGAAGAAGCGATCCTCGCTGCACAGCACGAACCTGGTCGGCACATCCGGCCACGCGTCCAGCGGCCACGGAGCGGCCATCGAGGCCTGCGACGGGTGTGCCCGCTCCTTGCTCATCGCCTCCTTGGCCAGCTCGCGCGGCACGTCGTGGTAGAAGCTGACGTACGGGTCCGGGTTGCCGGTCAGGCCGCCGTCCCGCGCGGCTTGCTCTCGCACCGCGCTGCTGTATCCGGTGTTGGACCACCAGTCGTCCGGTGGCTCGCCCGGCGCCGGGATCATGCCGGCCACCAGGACCAAAGCATCGGCGGCGAGCCGATCGGCGACCAGGGGAGCGGTAAAGGCTCCGAACGACTGGCCCGCAACGACAAGGTCCTTCCGGCTGCCGACCGCCTCGAAGACCGCGTCGGCGTAGTCGGCGAGAGTCGCCGATTCGTCGCCGGCCGGGAGGTCGGGGGCGATGACGTCGTGGCCGCGGCTCCGGAGCTCGGCAGCGACCAGGTGCCAGTACCAGCCTGCGTCCCCGGCGCCGTGGATCAGTGCGAAGGTGCTCATGTCGTGCTCCTCAGGGTGTCGCTCTTCTCTTGTTCGTACGCGTCATGGCAGCGACGCTAGATGCGTCGGCGCATTATGAAAAGCGATTGTTTTCGATCGAGTTGATCGCTATGAGCTATGCTTTGGCCTGTGGCTGACGTCGAGCTGCGCCATCTGAGGACGATGGCTGCTATCGCCGAGGAAGGAACGTTCGGCCGAGCGGCGGCCCGGCTTGGCTACACCCAGTCATCGGTGAGCCAGCAGATCGCGGCGCTGGAGCGGGCCGTCGGTGGTCCTGTCTTCGATCGGCCCGGCGGTCCTAGGCCGGTACGGATCACTCCCCTTGGCGAGGTGGTCTTGACCCACGGGCGCGATCTGCTCACGAAGGCGGAGGCGCTGGCCGACTCCGTCGATCGTTTCAGGGCGGGTAACGGCCGGATCGACATCGGCACCTTCCAGGGCGTATCCAACCTGATCCTGCCGGCCGTCGTGCGCCGGCTACTCGACGAGCACCCCGGGTGCGACATCAGGCTGTCCGACGTGGAGCCGGAGGATCCGCAGATCGGAGATCTCGACCTGTTGTTCTACGACGGCCGCATCGACGGTGACGTCGAGCACGTCAAGCTGTTCGACGAGCAGTACCTCCTGGTGGCCGGTGCCGGCGCATTCCCCGATGGTCCTGTGCGGGTGAAGCTGCTCGACGATGCTCCGATGGTCGCCTGGCCTCTCACCTATCACCAGAGATGGTTGGAGCGGGCGCTCGCCAGCGCCGGCGCGCGGCCACGGATCGTGTTTCGAACCGCCGGCCACGAGACGATCGTGTCCATGGTGCGGGCGGGCATCGGCTCGGCTGTGCTGCCATGGCTCGCCCTCTACGGATCCGATGCCTGGTCCGACGACCTGCTCAGCATCCACCAACTGCGACCATCACCCGCCCGTGAGCTGTTCTTGCACTGGCCGGCCGAACGCACCCGATCGCCACTCGCGACCCGAGCCGTCAGTATCGCCGTCGAAGCCGCCGGCGAGCTGGCCAACCAGATGTGACACGTGCGCTGAAGCCGCGTCGCCGAGCTCATTGTCTGATCCGTCCGCGATTGCCCCTTGACGCACCAATGCGACAGGGATAGTTTTTCGACCACGGTCGATTTTCGATGGGTTGGCGATCATGAAGCTGATCAAAAACGCCGACGCCCAGTCGGTGGGTCGAGGGTTCCACGGCGAGGTACGCCTGGACACCTCGGTCTGTTACGACTTCGTGGTCAGCCTGCGCGCCCTGTTCAACCCGCGCACCTTCACGCGGTCGCGGCGGTGGGCGTCGGAGCAACTGGACCGGCTGGGGGAGGACGTCGTCGTCCAGGGCCGGTTCCTGTTCCAGGGCCTGGACACCGCGCTCGGCTATGGCGCCGTGCGGCTTATCAGGCAGTTGCCGGCAGGGGCGGGACCGGAGGACCTCGTCGCGGCGATGCGGCGGATGCCGGCGGCCGAGCTCGCGCTGCTGATGCTCGACAGCGGCGACGCCGACGCATCGCGACTGGAGCGCTTCCAGGCCGCGATGGGAAAGAAGGCGAAGGCGGTCGTCGACGGCGCCGTCGACGGGCTGGCGTCCGGGTGGGCGACGCGGTGCCGGCGGGTTCTGCGTGAGCCGGCGGCGGTGCAGGAGGAGTTCGTGACCGTGCTGGAGGCCTACCTGACGCAGGTCTTCGCGGCGCACGTCGGCGACGTCACCAAGCTGGTCGCCGACGCGGACACCGCGGCGCGGTCGCTGCTCGACGTGTTGCCCGCAGCAGCCGGGATCGAGCGACTGACCGGCGGTTACACACTGGGGGAGGACCTGGATCTCGCCGCGGTGACGCTGGCACCGTCGGTGTTCATCCACCCCTATGTGGTCGCCCGGATCGACGAGGACACGCGGGAGGCGCTGGTCGTCTACGGCGTCGACAGCGACTTCTTCGACGGCTACGACCCGGTGCCGATGCGGCACGACCTGGTCGCCGCGCTCAAGGCGATGTCCGACCCGAACCGGCTGGCGCTGCTTCGCATGCTCGCCGAAAGGCCGATGTACGCCGCCGAACTGGCCGCTCAGCTGCGTTTGGGGCAGCCGACGGTGCACCACCACGTCCATCAGCTGCGAGCTGCTGGGCTGCTGCGTCAAGAACGTGATCGAACGGGGATGAAGTACTCGCTCCGCGCGGATGCCACCGCGGAGATCCTCCGGTCTCTGGAGGGCTGGATCTTCGGTCCGCTGGACCGGAGGTCCTGAGACAAGAGCTTGCGCGTAACGGGGCGGTTGCCGGGCTCACCAACCAGTTGGAGAGAACGTTCGTTCCTAGGGAGACCATCATGCGTGGTCGAAAGCACAGCCGCAGTACCGCTCCGCTCGCCGTCGCCGCATCGTTGCTGGTGGCCGCTTGTACGAGCGTGCCCGTGGAGGACCGGTCCCCGCAGGACGCGCCGACGATCGACGACCCGTCGGGCCGGGAACCCGTCCCCACCATCGCGCTGCTGACCAAGACAGCGGCCAACGATCCGTCGCGATTCGAGCTCTCCCGGATGATCGTCGAGGCATGGCAGGAGGCCGGCATCGACGCCGAGCTGCTTCCCGTCGACGACGCCCAGTTGAACAGCCGGACCTTCGCCGGGAAGGACTACGACGCCTTCGTCGTGTCGTACGGCCCGACGCCGGAACGCCTGGACCCCGACAACCTCCTGAGCCGGTTCCAGTCCGCCAACGCGACGGACTCGGGCACCAATGTCTCGATGTTCGTCGACCCGGAATACGACGAGGCGTATCTCGCCCAGAACCAGGCGGCTGACGAGGACACCCGGCGGGCCGCGGTGGCGCAGGCTCAGCGAATCCTCCATGACGAGGTGCCCGTGGTCCCGCTGATCTACCCCGTCGTCGGCGCCGCCTACCGGTCCGACCGCTGGGAAGGCATCGAGCCGGCGGTCGGCTACCCCGTCTTCAACATCTGGAACGCGACCGCCGCCACCCCGCTGGACGACCGGGACACACTGGTCGTCGGCACCGTGTTCGAGCCGCCCACACTCAACCCGGTGCTGGTCGAGACGCTGGAGAGTCAGATCCCGTTGTCTCTGATCTATGACACTCCGCTGGCCATCGGCCCCGACGGCGAGACCGTGGAGCGCGCCGCCGAGAGCGTCGAGGTCTCCGGTGCCGAGGTCACGCTGACCCTGCGCGACGGCATGACGTTCAGCGACGGGACACCGGTCACGGCCGAGGATCTCGCGTTCTCAGTCGAGTACCTGCGCGACAACGCCGCACCCTTGTACGCGGCAGGGCTGGCGGGTGTGACGGAGGTCCGGGTGTCGGGCCGAGCGGTGACGATCGCGCTGGCGGCGCCGGCCGCGCACTTCGCCGACGTCACGCTCACGCAGTTGCCGATCCTCCCGCGCCACGTCTGGGCCTCGGTCACCGACCCGACCACCTTCACGAACGAGACTCCCGTCGGATCCGGGCCGTTCGTCCTGCAGCAGCATCGCATCGGCGAGTCGCTGACGTTCGCGGCCAACCCCGCTCACTACGACGCCCCGGCCGTCGCCGGGCTCGAGCTGACCATTCTCGGCAGTTTCGACGCAGGAGTCAGCGCGCTCACGTCGGGTGAGATCGACCTGTACGACGACGTCCAGCCGGCTACACAGTACGAGTCGTTGAAGGACGTCGATGGCGTCACGGTGGTCGAGACGCAGAGCCATGGTTGGCGGGGCCTGCACTTCAACACGTCGCGGGCGCCGTTCGACGACCGCGCCTTCCGGGAGGCGCTGCGGTCGCTGATCCCGTACGAGGACCTAGTCGACATCGTGATGGAAGGCGCCGCCGAGCCGGGTGGGTCGGTGATCGCGCCAAGCCTGGATCAGTGGCACGACCCCGATGTCGGGCCGTTCGAGTACGACCCCGCCGCGGCGATGGAGACGCTGGCCGACGCCGGCTACGCCTTCGGACCCGACGGCACGCTCTACTACCCCGAATCGGCCGGCTCCTGAGGCGCGCGTGGACACCGAGGAGATGCGCAGCGATGGCAACCGTCACGACCCCACCCACCACCC
>NZ_SMKZ01000091.1 GCF_004349065.1 Jiangella asiatica | reverse complement strand
ACCCGCCACCGCACTGACCGACGAACCACAGAACTCACCGACCCTCCGAGCCCCGGCGGCTGCCGCGCACGCCGAACCCGACCCAGCGCCACCACGGTCTGACGCCTCGACTGGTGAGCCGCCGCGTTGGGCCCACCGACGCGGACTCGTCCAGCGCTCGACCACCGTCGCCGACGTGTCCGCACCAGACCCCGGCGCCAGCCGGCGGCCAGTAGGAGTACGACCTGAGGCGTACCTGCCGGCGGCAGATCTAGCCGCGCGGACAACGCACCGCCGGGTCCGGCGTTCGTAGCGTCGGCGGCATGATCGAGATCTCCGGGCTTACCAAGCGCTACGGCGCGAAGGTCGCCGTCGACGACCTGACATTCACTGTCCGGCCGGGGCACGTCACCGGCTTCCTCGGACCCAACGGGGCGGGCAAGTCCACCACCGCCAAGCTCGGTGTCCGCGACCGCGTGCAGGTCGTGATCTACGCCTACGAGCACGGCGTCGTCCGGCCCGGTGGTCCGTGACCAACGGCCGGCATCAGACCGCGATGACGACCTTCGCCCGAGCGTGCTCGTTCTCCAGGTACCGGATCGCGGCCGGCGCCTCGCTCAGTGGATAGGTGCGGTCGATCACCGGGTGCACGGCGCCGGACTTCACCAGAGCACCCAGCGTCGTGAGGTTCTCGCGCCGGGGCGTCGCGAGGAACTGTAGTACCGCCTGCTTGACCAGCGGCGACAGCAGCCGGGCTCGGACCATCAGGCCAAGCGGGCCGAAGACGCTGCCGCCGGTGGACACCCCACCGCCGGACAGCACGAGGACCCCGCCGGGCCGCAGCACCCGGCGCAGGTCGCGTAGTGAACGGTTGCCGACCAGGTCGAGCACCACGTCGTACCGCTGCCCGGCCGCGGCAAAGTCGGTGCGGCTGTAGTCGACGACGTGGTCGGCGCCGAGCGAACTGACCAGGTCGGTGTTGCGCGTGCTGCACACCGCGGTGACCTCGGCGCCGAAATGCGCGGCGAGCTGCACGGCGAACGTGCCGACGCCGCCGGAGGCGCCGTTGACGAGCACGTGCTGACCCCGCTCGAGCTGGGCGACGTCGCGCAGCCCCATCAGTGCGGTGTTGCCGGCCGTGGGCAGCGCCGCCGCCTGCGCGAACGTGACCGCGTCCGGCTTGCGGGCCACGGCGGAGGCGGGTGCGTTGACGTACTCGGCGAAGGCGCCGTCGGCCTCGCCGAACACGGCGTCGCCGGGACTGAGGTCGGTCACCTCGCCGCCCACGGACTCGATCCGGCCGGCGAAGTCGGTGCCGCGGATGCGGGCCTGGGGTGCGCGCAGGCCGATCGAGGCACGGGCGAGGTAGGGGTCGCCGCGCATGACGTGCCAGTCGCGCGCGTTGACGCTGGCGGCGTGGACGCGGACGAGCACCTCGATGTCGCTGGGCACCGGCGCGTCGACGTCACGCAGTTCCAGGACGTCCGGCGAGCCGTACCGGTCCTGCACGATCGCCTTCATGTGGCCCCCCACGTGCGCGCGGTCGGTGACCCCGCATCCTAGTCTCAGGTCTGCGCGGACGCGGCCAGGTGCCGGCGGGCGCTGATGACCAGTGCCTTGGGGTCGTCGGCGAAGAAGCGCAGTTCGGTGACCGCGACCGGACCCCTCGGCAGCATGACAGTGGTCGGGTCGAACAGGGCCAGGTGCACGTTGGTCTGGCTCGAGATGCCCAGCTGGAGGACGGTGCCGTCCGGCGTCTCCTCCAGCTGGACCGTCTTCGAGGTTGGCAGCGCGCGCTTGTTGATGCGGATGGCGTCGACCTCGTCCCACGGCAGCATGATGTCGATGCCGGCACCGTTGCGTACCCGCAGCCCGGACCGGCCGACCACGTGCGGGTGGACCTTGAGACTGGCCAGGTACCCGAACATCCAGATCAGTCCCCAGATGCCGATGACCAGAGCGATGATCCGCACGGTGTGCCACGGGAGGATGAAGTGGACCACCGGCACCTCGACGGCCGAGACGCCGATGAACGCCCAGATGATGACGGACACCGGCTCGAGGTAACCGAACGCCTCGGCGCCCGGCTCGGTGACCCGCGGTCGCCGCGCGATCCAGCGATACAGGCTTCGCCACCCGTCCAGCTCCATGGTGACGGCTGTGCGCAGCAGGAAGGCCGCGGTGGGCCGGCCGGTGGCTGGATCGGTCGACGAGCCGGCAGGGCGGCTGGCGTCGGTCACTGGTCGGCTCCGCTCTCGATCGAGACCCCGTGCTTCCGCAGCCGGTCGAGGACCTCGTTGAGACCCTCGACCAGGCCGTCGAGCCGGTGATCGGGCATCTCCTCGAACAGGATTCGGGCGAACTCATGCTGGCCGCGTTCCAGCGCGGCCGCCGTCGCCGCGCCGTGTTCGGTGAACGAGACGAGCGTTGCCCGGCGGTCGGTGGGGTGCGGCTCCCGGGTCACGAAGCCGGTGGCCACGAGTGCGTCCACCAGACCGGTGATGTTGCGGGCGCTGACGTGCAGGGCGTCGGCGAGCGTCCGCTGGGTGCTGGGGCCCCGGTGGTGCAGCTCCCACAGCAGGTGGGCCCGGGAGTCGGTGAGGCCGAGGCGCTCCAGCCCGCGGGTCATGTCCTCGCTGAGGACCACCACGAGCTCGAGGATGCGGCCGAGGGCCTGGGTCTGTCGCGTCTGGTCCGCCATAATAGTGATGCACCTTCATTGTGTGGCTACTTCACTGATTATAGCCGACGCTGATGCCCGGGCCGGTACGCGGCCGATCGTGATCTTGCTGTTACGCGCCGGTGATGATCATCAGGCGCCCGCCCGGCTTAGACTCTTCGGGCACGAAAGGGCCGCCCTGCCAATTTGGGGGGCAAAACGGCAGGGCGGCCACTTGAAGCAAGCCTAGCCCACGGTGGCGCCATCGCACACCCAGAAGTGGTGAGATGCTTCACACCGGCGGTCGAGAATTGTCATATCGCCTGGTGAAGGGCTCGCCAGCGGGGCGATCGCGCCGTCAGCGACCCGCGCGGAGATCGTCGATCGCTTCGGCAAGCAGGTCCACCCCGTCCGCCACCGCGTGCTCGCGCAGGGCAGAGTAGCCGAAGATGATGCCGCCCGGGCCGGTCGCGCTCAGCCGGTACGGCGCGACGCCGTGCACGAGAACCCCGCGTCGCTCGGCCGCGGCTACGAGCCCCGCCTCGTCGATGTTCGGTGGCAGCCAGGCCACCAGGTGCAGTCCCGCCGAGATGCCGGCGGGCTCCAGTGACGGCAGCCGCTCGGCCAGCGCGGCCAGCAACGTGTCGCGCCGGCGCCGGTACACCGGCCGCATCCGGCGTAGGTGCCGGTCGAACTCGCCGTGCGCGACAAAGTCGGCGAACGCCAGCTGGTCGAGGACGGGGGAGCCCCGGTCCATCGCGATCTTCGCCGCGGCGACCTCGCCGACCAGTCCGCGCGGCAGCACCATCCACCCCAGCCGCAGGCCGGGCGCGAGTGTCTTGCTGGCCGAGCCGGCGTAGACGACGCGGTCCGGCGCGAGGCCCTGCATGGCCCCGACCGGTGCACGGTCGTAGCGGTACTCCGCGTCGTAGTCGTCCTCGATCACCAGCGCGCCGTGGCGCTCGGCCCAGCTCAGCACCGCCGCTCGCCGCTGTGCGGGCAGCACCCCGCCGGTCGGCCACTGGTGCGACGGAGTCAGCACGACGGCGTCCGCGGGTGTCGCGTCGAGGACATCGGTGCGGATGCCGTCGTCGTCGACCGGGATGCCGACGACCTCGAGCCCGGCCGCCTCGGCGAGCGGGCGGGCGTCGTCGTCGGCGGAGGGGTCCTCGACCACCAGCCGGCGGGCGCCGCGGGCGGCCAGCACCTGGACGAGCAGCGCCACCCCCTGTGCGTAGCCGGTGCAGACGACGACGGTGTCCGGCGTGGCGGCGGTGCCGCGGACACGGTTGAGGTAGTCGGTGAGCGCGTCGTGCAACTCGGGGACGCCCCGCCCGGTCAGGTAGGCGAACCGCTCGTTCGGCGCGCGCGCGAACGCGCGGCGGATCGAGCGCATCCAGGCCGTACGCGGGAAGTTGGCGACGTCGTAGCGGCCGTACCCGAAGTCCACGCGCGGTGCGGGACGAGGCGCGGGCGCCGCGATCGTCCGGGGCCGCACCGGCCCGATGGCAACCTCGGTGTAGCCGCCGGGCCGGCTGGTCAGGTAGCCCTCGGCGACGAGTTGCTGGTACGCCTCGACCACGACGCCGCGGGAGACGCCGAGGTCGGCGGCGAGCCTGCGGGTCGGCGGCAGCGTGGTGCCCAGCCGCAGCCGGCCGGAGCGGACGCCGTCGCGCACGGCCACCGCGAGCTGACGGTGCAGCGGTAGGGCCGCGCTTCGGTCGAGCTGGACCAGCAGCCCGCCTGGAGGAGAACCGGTCCTGGATTCCGCCATGGCATTGGACCTTAGCGCGGGTACCGATCACTGCGATGCTCGTTGCCATGACGACGCACCCCCGCATCCGAGAGCAGCTAGACGGACAGCTGGTCCTGCCGGGCGACGCACACTACGACCGCGCCCGCACGGTCTGGAACGCGATGGTCGACCGCCGGCCGCGCATGATCGTCCGCTGTGCCGGCGTCGACGACGTCGTGACCGCGGTGCGTACGGCCCGCGAGCTGGACCTCGAGATCGGGGTCCGCTGCGGCGGCCACAGCGTGCTGGGCCTGGCTGTGCCGGCCGACGGCCTGATGATCGACCTGACCCCGATGGGCGCGGTGACGATCGACGTCGAGCGGCGGCGGGCCCGGGTCGAGGGCGGTGCCCTCCTGGGTGAGCTGGACATCGCGGCGCAGCGACACGGCCTGGCCACCACCGCCGGCAACGTCTCGCACACCGGCGTCGGCGGTCTCACGCTGGGCGGCGGCATGGGCTGGCTGGCCCGCCAGTACGGCCTGAGCTGCGACAACGTCACCTCGTATCAGGTGGTGACGGCCGCCGGCGAGACCGTACGGGCCAGTCGGACCGAGAACCCCGACCTGTACTGGGGCCTGCGCGGCGGCGGTGGCAACTTCGGCATCGTGACCGAGTTCGAGTTCCAGCTCCACCCCGTCGGCACCCGGGCCTACGTCGCCGAGCTGTCATATCCGCTCGAGCGGGCCGCCGCCGTGCTGCGCGGCTGGCGCGACCTCAGCGCGGACGCGCCCCGGCAGGCCACCTTCGCCGTGTCGCTCGGCGGCGGTCTGGCCACGGTCGGCTTCGTCTGGGTCGGCGCGCCGGCGGGGGAGGAGGCGCTGCTGACGGAGCTGCGTGCGCTGGGCAACCCGGTGGCGGAGAACGTCGGCGACATGTCCTACGTCGACCTGCAACGGCGCGAGGACAGCCCGGAGGGCTACTCGATGCGCCGGTACTGGAAGGGCCACTACGTGCGCGCCCTGCCCGACGCCGCCGTCGACGCGCTGGTCGAGCACGCCGCGGACGGGATCGGCGTCGGCCTACAGGCCTACGGCGGGGCGATCGCCGAGGTGCCGGACGAGGACTCCGCTTTCAGCCAACGCGACGCCGCCTTCGAGTACGTCGCCGCCGCCAAGTGGGCCGACCCGGCCGAGGACGCCGAGCGGATGGCCATCGCCCGCCGCAGCGCCGCCGCCCTGGAGCCCTACGCCAGCGGCGCCTACGTCAACGCGCTCAGCGACGAGGGCTCGGCCGGCGTGCGGCGCGCGTACCGGCCGGAGAAGCTGGCCCGGCTGCAGGCGCTCAAGACCGCCTACGACCCTGACAATGCCTTCCACCTCAACCAGAACATCACCCCCGCCGCGTGACGCCGCACCCCCACCGCGGTAGTGGGCGTGGGCGGGGTCAGGCGGTGGGGCGGTGGCCGAGAAAGATGTCGCGCGGAGCGTGGTCGTCGTCGGCGACCTGCTCGGTGAGGATCATGGGCTCGAAGCCGGCGTCGCTGAGCAGCCGGAACCACACGTCGCGACCGAACAGGCCGGTGTCGTGCGACTCGTGGACGGACTCGGTGGAGCCGTCCGGTGAGCGCAGCAGGAAGACGTAGTCCGTGCGGACCCAGGTGTCGGCGGGGTCAGGGTCCCAGGTCCAGCCGAGGAACCGGGCGCCGCGACCGTCACCGCCGTCTTCGCCGCCGTGCTCGGTGCTCTCGGCGAACGTCTCGACGGTGTGGTCGGGGACGAAGACGGCAACACCGCCAGGGCGGCAGTGGACGAAGGTCGTCGCGATGGCCTGGGCGAGATCGTCCTCGGTGAGCATGTAGTCGACGGCGTCGTGGACGAAGACCGCGTCGTAGTCGCGGTCGAGCCGGACGGTGCGCATGTCGCCCTGGACGTGCTCGAGCTCGGGGTTCAGCGCCCGCGATACGTCGAGCATGTGCGGCGACAGGTCCACCAGCGTCAGCGTGAAGTGCTTCTTGAGGTGGACGGCGTTGTGGCCGCCGCCGCTGCCGAGCTCCAGCACCTCGCGCACGTCGCGCTGGGCGGAGTTCAGGACCGTCGCGGCGAAGGCGGCTTCCTCGGTGTACTCGTCCGGTGGCGAGACGAGGGGCCACCAGGACGCCAGGTCATTGTAGAACCGGTGGGCAGCGGTCGGCTCGGCCATGCGGACATGGTCGCATCATGCGGTCTCGCCGGAGCCCGGCGGACGCTTTCCGCGCTCGACGGGCGGGGCTTCGGGCTCGGGGCTGGGCTCGGAACCAGGCGATCGGGCCGCCAGATACGCCTCGATCTCGGCGATGCCGGCCTCGGCCTCCCGGGCGACGGCGTCGCGGCGACGGCGGGCTGGTGGTCCGGACTTCTGCCAGAAGGCGTGGACGCCCGCACCTCCGTAGAACGCCGCCCCCACCACGGCCAGGCCGCTGATGGTCATCCACATGAAGTAGCGCAGGCCGTCGAACATTGCATGCATGAGGTGCGCGGACCAGTAGCTCACGCTGCTCACCTCCGCTTCGTTGCGGCTGCAGGCGACACGCTGTTCACATACCCACGGTGAACAGTTCGTCACTTCGAGACTACGCCGATTTATATAGCAGGAACAGGGCGCGGCGCCAGCCTTCTGCTCAGAACAGGCGTTCGACCAGCTCGGAGAGGTGCCGCAGCAGCGGCACGACCAGCGCGCGCTCGGCCGGCGACAGGTCGTCCCAGGCTCCGGCGAGGTGACCGGCCACGACGTCGCGCTTGGCGGCGAGTACCTCGGAGCCGCGTTCGGTGAGCTCCAGGGCGCGCCGTCGGCCGTCGCCGCCGTTGTCGCCGTAGCGCACCAGACCGTCGCGGATCAGGAAGGCCGCGCTGCGGGTCACCGTGGGCTGGGTCAGGCCGGTCAGGTTGGCGACGACGCCGACACCGTCGCGGCCGCACTCCTCGATGGCGTCCAGCAGGACCAGCTGGGGGACGGTGATGTCGTCGAACAGGGGCTGCAGCCGCCCGCGGGTGCGCCGCGCGGTGGACAGGAACGCCATCAGGGCGTCGGCGAACTCCCGCGGCTGATCGCCGACCGTGGTCACGGTGCGGCCCAGCGCACCACTGGCATGTGTGTGATCGGCCACCCGACACCCCTCCGCCGGACTCCCCTGTTCTGCACGAAACTACCTCCGTCGGGAGACGGCCAGGTCGTCAGGCCGCGACAACCTGAGCCTCGCGGCGGATGCGGACTGGCGACTGCGTCGGCAAGAGGGCTGTTCTAGGCTGGCGGGACGGTTGACCTGGCGAGGCGGACCGGACGACCGACAAACGCTGGTGCGGCGCGACGGGAGGCTCGGTGGAACGTCAGGTCACCGGCGCCGCCGGCTCGCCCCATTCATCCGGCACCGCGTTCGTCGGCCGCGAGCACGAGCTCGCCGCCGTCGCCGGCGCACTGCGCGACGGGCCGGCGTTGGTCCTGCTCGAGGGTGAGGCCGGCATCGGCAAGACCCGCCTGGTGCAGGAGAGCCTGCAGGACCTCGACGAGCTGACGGTGCTGGCCGCGGCCTGCCCGCCCATGGCCGAGCCGTTCCCGCTCGGCCCCATCGTCGACGCGCTGCACCGTCGCTCCGTCGACGGCGTGCAGCTCAGCCCGCTGGCCGGCGCGCTGCGGCCGCTGTTCCCCGAGTGGGTCGAGCACCTGCCGCCCGCGCTGGAGCCGCTGGAGGACCCCAGCTCCACCCGGCACCGGCTGTTCCGCGCGCTGGTCGAGCTGGTCGAGCGGTCCGGCGTGGACGTGCTGATCCTGGAGGACGCGCACTGGGCGGACGCGGCCACCCTGGAGTTCCTGCCGATGCTCTGCGCGTCGAGCGACCGCGACATCAGCCTCGTGGTCACCTACCGCGCCACCGACGTGCCGGACGGGTCGCCGCTGCTGCGGCTGAGCTCGCGGCCGCCGACGGGGTTGCGGCGGCTGAGCCTGACACTGGAACCGCTCGGCGTCGACGAGACCACCGCGCTGGTCGCGTCGATCTTCGCCACCGACGACGTGTCCGCCGAGTTCGTGTCGTTCCTGCACCGGCGGACCGGCGGCGTGCCGCTGGCCGTCGAGGAGAGTGTGTCGCTGCTGCGCGACCGCGGCGACATCGTCCGCCGCGGCGGCGAGTGGTCGCGCCGGGCGCTGGACGAGCTGCAGGTGCCGCCGACCGTGCGCGACTCCGTCCTGGAGCGGGTCGCCCGGCTGGCGCCGGAGGCACGGCGGGTGCTGGCCGCGGCAGCGGTGCTCACCGACCCGGCGGACGAGGCGATGTTGGCCAGGGTGGCCGGGCTGGATGCGGAGAGCGCCCGGTTCGGGTTGGCCGAGGCGCTGTCGTCGGGCCTGTTGCGCGAGGCACGGCCGGGCCGGTTCGTGTGCCGGCACGCGCTGGCGTCGCGGGCCATCGAGGAGGCAACCCCAGCGTCGGAACGTCGTCATCTGCATCGCCAGGCAGCCGAGGCGGTGCAGCAGCTCGGCACCGCACCGGTCACCCGGCTCAGCCGGCACTTCCGCGAGGCCGGCGACGTCGCCGCGTGGAGCCGGTACGCCGAGGCGGCGGCGGACCTGGCGCTGGAGTCCGGCGAGGATCGCGCCGCCGTCGTGGTGCTGCACGAGCTGCTCACCGCGGCCGAGCACCCGCCGGAGCGGCACGCCCGGCTGGTCCGGCGTCTCGCCGAGGCCGCCACCTGGGGTGTCGCCGCCCTGGGGGACCTGGCCCTGGAGGTCGCCGCCGTGCTGAGCGCGGCGTTGGAGCGCTACGACTTGCCGGCGGGGCAGCGCGGCGAGATCCGGCTGTTGCTGGGCCGGCTCTGGCTGCAGCTCGGCGACTTCGACGTCGGCATCGAGCAGGTCGAGGCCGCCGCCGACGAGCTGGTGGACCGGCCGGAGCTCGCGGTCCGGGCGATGATCTCGCTGGCGTATCCGCGCGGGCAGGACTGGCCGGTGAGCCGGCACCTGGAGTGGCTGGACCGCGCCAGCCGGCTGATGCCGCACGTCGCCGAGGACGAGCGGGTCTGGTTCGCCGTCGATCGCGCCAGCGCGCTGCTCATGATGGGTGAGCCGTCCGGCTGGGCCGAGGCCGCCGCCCAGCTGGACCCGGACGCGGCGACGCTGTACGAGCAGCGCCAGCTCGCCCGCGGCTTCATGAACATCGGACACTCCGCCATCGGCTGGGGCCGCGACGACGAGGCCCGGCGGCAGCTCGACCGCGCGATCGAGCTGCTCGCGTCCACCGGCTACCAGCGGCTCATGAACTCCGCGTTGCTCACCCGCGCGCACGTCGACTGGCATGCCGGCATCTGGGGCGGGCTGGCCGGCCGGGTCCAGGAGCTGGCCGACAACGATGACACCCTGCCCGAGGCGCTCCTGGAGGCGCGGATGCTCTTGGGTCTGCTCGACCTGGCCGCGGGGCGCCGGGCCGACGCGGAGCTGAAACTGCGCACAGTCGTCGCCGAGGCGGCCCGGCGCGGCCTCGTCGACGTGCAGACCGCGCCGACCGGTGCGTTGGGCCGGCTCTACCTGGCCGACGACGCCGTCGACGACGCCCTGCGGGTCACCGGGCCGGGCATGGCGACCATCGCCGGCAAGCAGACCTGGGTGTGGGCCGCCGACCTCGCGCCGGTGCACGTCGACGCCCTCGTCCGGGCCGGCCGGGCGCAGGAGGCGGCCGCGCTGGTCGAGCGGTTCGCTGCCGGACTCGACGGCCGTGACGCCCCCGCACCGCGGGCCGCGCTCCTCGTCTGCCGTGGCCTGGTCGCGCAGGACGCCACCGCGGCCGCCGAGCTCTTCGGTGCGGCCGCCGCGGCCTGGGCGGAGCTGCCCCGCCCGTACGCGGAGCTGCTCGCGCGGGAGCGGCAGGCGCATGCCCTGCTGGCCGCGGGCGGCGCCGATGACCCGGCGCTGGAGGTGCTCGCGACGGTGCAGGGGCGGCTGCGTGAGCTGGAGGCGCGATGGGACGCCGACCGGGTGGCCCGGCTCATGCGCGACCGCGGCGTCGACGTCGCCCGGGCCTGGCGCGGCGGCCGGCGCGGCTACGGCGACCAGCTCTCGCCCCGGGAGCTCGAGGTGGCCCGGTTGGTGGCGCAGGGCCTCACCAACCGCCAGGTCGCGGAGACGCTCTTCCTCTCGCCGCGCACCGTCGATCGGCACCTGAGCGCTGCGATGCGCAAGCTGGCGGTCACCTCGCGCACGGCGCTGGCGGTCGCCATCACGGCCGATGAGCCGAAGATTGGGTGATTCGCCCACTCGCAAGCACTCTCGCTCCTGGCCGATCGTGGCCGCATGCGAGAGCAGCACACGCCCGGTGCCGAGTCCGAGCCCGAGGAGAACGGCGACCCGCCGGGTCCGGCCGAGCCGGGCGAGGAGACGGCCGGGGAGCACTGGGAGCCGCTGTAGGCGAGCGGTCGCCGTGGGTGACCACCGGCCGACCTGACGGCGAACGGCCGGAGAAAAATGGGTGATCCGCACAATCGCAACCAATCGGGGCGTTGCGGGAGCGTGTGAGCACACGGGGCTTCCTGCCCGGCGCGACCCGGCGCCCGCATCGACGCGGACGGCGGCGAGCCTTCACATCGCACGTGGAGACGAGGACCCATGCCGCACCCGCCGCGTATCCCGCACCGCTCACGAGCCAGGCTGCTGCCGCTGCTTGCGGCCGCGTCACTGGCCGCCGGTCTGCTGGCGGTGCCCGCCGGCGGTGCCGGGGCGCCGGCGAGCGCCGCGGCGTCGAGCGGTGCCGCCGTGCCGGCGATCCCGACCGTCGACCCCGCGGGCCAGACGTACCTGGTCACGCTGGTCACCGGGGACGTCGTCGGGGTGAGCATGCTGCCGGACGGCCGGCAGAGCGCCTGGGTGGAGTCGTCGGCAGCGACCGTCCAGCCGCGCATCTACGAGCAGGACGGCCACGTGCACGTCGTCCCGGCCGCTGCCGAGCCGTTCCTGCGCTCGGACCGGGTGGACGAGCGACTGTTCGACGTCACCTACCTGGTCCAGGAGGGGTACCACGACGGCGTCACCGCCGAGCTGCCGCTGCTGATCACTCCCGACGACGACGGCGACGCGGCACTGCTCGCCGCTCCGGCGGGCACCCGGGCCGTACGCGAGCTCGCCAGCATCGACGCCGTCGCCGTCACAGCGCCCAAGGCGGAGGTCGGCACCGTCTGGGCGCAGCTGGAGGCGGGCACGATCGGTCAGGTCTGG
>NZ_SMKZ01000090.1 GCF_004349065.1 Jiangella asiatica | reverse complement strand
ACCCCGCACCACCCCGCATCCCAGCGACCCCGCTCGCCGACGAATCAAGCCCAGGCCCCGAAATGATCACGTTCAGCACGAAATCTCGTGTCACACCATGCTCGCAATCATGGTGAGGCTCGTGTGATCGTGCTGAACGTGATCATTTCGGGCCGCATTTCGAGCTCCGTCACCCGATGGGCCGCATCTCCCACCGCAGGGCACGCGGACGCGACGGGGTGAGGCGCGACGCGCCCTGAGGCCGGCGCGGCCCTCAGCCCAGCGCTGGACCGCTGGTCAGTCGCCGACGGTGGCGCGCTGCGGCGCCGTGGGCTCGGCGGACGAGTCCTCGGTGCCGCCCCCGCGGCCGGCACGGTGACCGGCACCACGACCAGCAGCACGGTCGCCACCGTCGTCGCCGCCACCGCGGTGATCGCCGTCACCCGCGTCGTCCGGCTCGTCGTCTCCGCCGCGGTCACCGACCCCGAAACCGGTCGACTCGCCGAACCCGGTGGACTCGCGGAGCCCGGTCGGCTCTCGGAATTCGCGGGTCTCGCTCGAGCCGCGGGACTCCCCCAGCCCGCGCGCCTCGCCCGGCCGGTCCTGGTGGCCCAGCCCCAGCGGATCGTCGTCCGCGGCGGCCAGCTCGACCGGCACCGGCCGCTCGGCCGGCTCGTGGCCGTTGCGGTGATGCGCGAGGTCCTCGTACGCGGTCGGGTGGCGCAGCTGCTCGCGACCGTCGCGGACGGTCTCGACGATGCGCGCGGCGGAGATCTCCAGCCGCGCCAGCTTGGCGTCGACGTAGTCGTCGGCGTCGCTGCGGATGGCTTCGGCCTGTTCGCGAGCCTGCCGCACGATGTCCTCGGCCTCCATGCGGGCGACCTGGGTGACGGCGTGGTCGGCCACCAGCCGGGCCTGCTCGGACCGGGCGTTGGCGATGATGCGCTGTGCGTTGCCGCGCGCCTCGATCAGCAGGGCCTCACGCTGGCCGAGGACGGCCTCCGCGGCCTGCAGGTTCTCCGGCAGGTGCTCCCGGACCTCGTCGAGCAGGGAGAGCAGCTGCTGCTTGTTCATCATCGCCGTCGATGACATCGGCATCGTCCGCGCCGAGTCGACCAGTTTGACTATCTCGGCGATCTTGTCATGAATCTCCATGACCTTGCCCCCTTGTGTGCCAGCTCGTATCACCGGGATCCGAGCTTGTCGCGCAGTCGCCGCAGAACCGGCCCGGGAACCAGTCCGGCGACATCCCCGCCATAGGACGCTACCTCTTTGACGAGAGAGGACGAAAGGAACGAGTAGTCCGGATTCGTCGCCACGAAGAGCGTCTCCAAACCCGTCAGGCGATGGTTCATCTGTGCCATCTGTAGTTCATAGTCGAAATCCGTGACGGCGCGCAGCCCTTTCACGACAGCCGGAATGTCGTGCTGACGGGCGAAATCGACCAAGAGCCCCGCGAAGCTCTCGATGCGGACCGCCGGCAGGTGCGCACAGGTCTCCTCGAGCATCTCGATGCGCTCGTTGACGTCGAAGAGGCTCTTTTTGGAAACGTTCACGAGCACGGCGACGACGACCTCGTCGAACAATCTCGAGGCCCGCTCGATGACGTCCAGATGACCGTTGGTCACCGGATCGAACGAACCCGGGCAGAGACAGCGGCGCACGCAACCTCCCGCACTAGATCGACCGGGCGAGACCGTACCAGAGCATGGTCTCCCCGTACCTGCGATCGCGTCCGGCGTCGATGCCGTCCGGCCAGGTCACCGGGGGACTGCGCCGGTCACGCTCGACGACGACGGTCGCGTCCGGCGCGAGCCAGCCACGGGTCAGCGCTTGCAGCACCCCGAACAGCTCGGTTCCAACCATCGCGTACGGCGGATCAACCATGACCAGCTCGTACGGGGTGTCCGGAGGCTCGGACAGCACCTTCTCCACCGGGGCCGCCGCGACGACCGCGCCGGGCAGCCCGACCTCGCGGACATTGGTTCTGATCACGGCCGCGACCCGGGGGTCCGATTCCACCAGCAGGCAATGCTCGGCGCCGCGGGACAGCGCCTCCAGCCCGAGCGCGCCGCTGCCGGCGTACAGGTCCAGCACCCGCAGCCCGCGTAGGCTGCCGCCGTAGCCGGCCTCCAGCGCGGAGAACAGCGCCTCGCGCACCCGGTCCGACGTGGGCCGGGTGCGGTTGCCGGGCGGCACGGCCAGGCGCCGGCCACCGGCCAGGCCGGCGACGATGCGCGTCATGCCTTGTCCAAGTAGTCGGCCTCCTGCTCGGCCAGCACGTCCCGGACGGCCTCGTCCAGGGCGGGGTGCTCGGCCAGCTCCGGATCGGCGGCGACGACGGCTGTGGCCGCCTCGCGCGCGTCCTGGATGATCTCCACGTCGCGGATGACCTTGAGCATCTTGAGGCTGGACCGGCGCCCGGACTGGGCCGCGCCGAGCACGTCGCCCTCCCGCCGCTGTTCGAGGTCGACCTGGGACAGTGCGAACCCGTCGCGGGTACCGGCGACGGCGTCGAGGCGCTCCCGCGACGACGTGTCGGCCGGGGCGTCGGTGACGAGCAGGCACACCCCTGGGATGCTGCCGCGGCCGATGCGACCGCGCAGCTGGTGCAGCTGCGAGACACCGAACCGGTCCGCGTCCATGATCACCATCATGGACGCCGTGGGCACGTCGATGCCGACCTCGATGACCGTCGTCGCAACCAGCACCGGAGCCTCCCCGGACGCGAAGCGCGCCATCGCCGCGTCCTTGACGTCGGCGGGCAGCCGGCCGTGCAGCACCTCGAGGTCCACGCCGGCGAGCGGCCCTGAGCGCAGCATCTCCGCCAGTTCGAGCACCGCGACCGGCCGCCGTCGGTCGTCGTCGGCGGCTGGCGAGGCGGCGTCCTCCTCGCCGTCGCCGTCGCCATCACCTATGCGGGGGCAGACGATGTACACGCGGTGGCCGGCCGCGGCCTCCTCGCGGACCCGCTGCCAGGCCCGCTCGAGGAAGTGCGGCTTCTCGTCCACCGGGACGACGTGCGTGGCGACGTCGGCACGCCCACTGGGCAGGTCGGCGAGCGTGGAGATCTCCAGGTCGCCGAAGACGGTCATGGCGACGGTCCGCGGGATCGGCGTGGCGGTCATGACCAGGACGTGCGGCCGGGTGCCGTCGCGGCTTTTTGCGGCAAGCGCCGACCGCTGCTCGACGCCGAACCGGTGCTGCTCGTCGACCACGACCAGGCCGACGTCGAAGAACTGCACTCGCTCCTCCAGCAGCGCATGGGTGCCCACGACGATGCCGGCGTCGCCAAGGCCGATGTCCAGCAGCGCCTCGCGCCGCGCCGCCGCCGACATGGAGCCAGTGACCAGGGCCACTCTTGTACCGACATCGCTGCCGATCTCCGGATCGCGCAGCATGCCGCGCTGTGCCAGCGGCCCGAGCATCTTGGTCAGCGACCGGTGGTGCTGCTGCGCCAGCACCTCCGTGGGAGCCAGCAGCGCGGCCTGTCCCCCGGCGTCGACGACGGCGAGCATGGCGCGCAGCGCGACCACCGTCTTGCCCGCGCCGACCTCGCCCTGCAACAGCCGGTGCATCGGGTGCGGGGTGTCCAGCTCGGCAGCGATCTCCGCACCCAGTCGGCGCTGGCCCTCGGTGAGCTCGAAGGGCAGCCGCTCGTCCAGCGCGTCGACCAGGCCACCCGGCGTGGCCGCGCGCGGCGTCGCCGGTAGGGCGGCGGTCGACAGTCGGCGCCGGGCCAGCTCCGTCTGCAGGACGAACGCTTCCTCGTACCGGAGCCTGCGCTGGGCCTGCCAGGCCTTCTCGATGGCCTTCGGCCGGTGCACCGCCTCCAGCGCCTCGGCCAGCCCGGGCAGGCCGCGGGCGCGGCGGACGTCGTCAGGGATCGGGTCGGGCAGGTCGCCGACGGAGTCCAGGACCACCTCGACGCATTTGGCCACCCGCCACGACGGCAGCTTCACACTGGCCGGGTAGACCGGGATGATCTGGTCGGCGTACTTCTCCGCCGCCTCCCGGAAGTCGGTGACGTCGTCGGGGAACATCTCGTAGTCGGGATGGGCGAGCTGGCGCTGGTGCCGGTAGCTGCCGACCTTGCCGGCGAACAGCCCGATCTGCCCCGGCCGCAGGTCCCGCTCGCGCCATGCCTGGTTGAAGAACGTCAAGGTGAGCTCGCCGGTGCCGTCGGTGACCACTGCCTCCAGGATCGAGCCGCGGCGGTTCTTCATGCTCCGCTTCGACACGCCCTTCACCATGGCGACGACGGTGACGAGCTCGTCGTCGTGCAACGAGCTCAGCTCGGTCAGCTCACCGCGCTGAACGTACCGGCGCGGGTAGTGCCGCAGCAGGTCGCCGACGGTGTGCAAGTCCAGCGTGTTGGCCAGCACCTTCGCGGTCTTGTCGCCGACGACCTTGCCGAGGTCCCAGTCGAATCGCACCATCACTCGACTCCGAGCAGTAGCGGGTAGCGGGCCTGTCCGCCGTGGTAGACGACGGTGTCGGCCTCCGGGTGGGCGCGCCGCACCGCCAGGGCGACCCCGTCGGCGAGGCCGAGTGTGGCGCCGTCGCCGGTGACGACGGTGACCAGCTCGCCGCCGGCGGACAGCATGCGGCCGACGACGTCGGTCGCGACACCGAGCAGGTCGGCGCCGATGACCGCGAAGTCGCCCTCGACCACGCCGAGCACGTCGCCGGGCTGGCACACCCCCGCCATCGTGACAGCCTCCGTCGCCGCGACCGTGACCGCCCCGTGCCGGGTGTGTCCGGCGGCGGTCGTCATGGCGACGACGTCGGCTTCGAACGCGCGGTTCGGCTCGTGCACCGCGAGCGCGGCCAGGCCCTGCACCTGCGCGACGGTCGGGATGACGGCGGCGCGCCGGCCGGCCGCGCGCAGCTCCGCCGCGGCCGCCTCCGCGACCGGGACCGCGTCGCGCTCGTTGGGCAGGATGACGACATTCGCGGTGTCGCCGGCGGTGCTGCCTTGGACCGCGGCCAGCATCTCCGCCGTCGACGGACGGTGACCGAGCGCGGTGGCGACGACGACGGCGCCGGCCGCGGCGAACAGCTCGGCCAGACCGGCGCCGGCGGCGAAGGCGACCACGACGCGGCTGTGGTCGTCGCGGTGGACGGCCCGGTGCCGGTCGGTGTCCAGGTGGGTGACGCGGATGCGGTGCGGCCGCCCGGCGTCCAGCGCCGCCTCAATGGCAGCGCCGGCGTCGTCGGCGTGCACGTGCACGCTCCACTCCCGGCCGCCGCCGCTGACCACGAGCGAGTCGCCGATACCGGCCAGGCGCTCCTTGAGCAGGTCGACCGCCGGCTCCAGCGCATCGAGCAGGTACATCACCTCGTAGCCCGGCGTGCCGTAGCCGATGGACGGCGGCCACGGCGTGGACAGCGCCGGCGAGGGGACGGTGTGCGCACCGACGGTGCGCGGCTCCGGCAGCGGCCGGCGTCCGGTGAGGACCGTGTCGAACGCGTCGAGCAGCGCGGACAGCCCGCGCCCGCCGGCGTCGACCACCCCGGCCCGGCGCAGCACCTCGAGCTGGTCCGGCGTCCGCGCCACCGCCCGGCGCGCGGCCTCGGCGGCGGCCAGCGCCACCTGCGCAAGCGTGGGTGCCGGCGTGTCGGCCGCGGCGTGAGCAGCGACGGCGGCGGCCCGTGCGACCGTGAGCATGGTGCCCTCGGTAGGCACGGCGACCGCGCGGTAGGCCTCGTCGGCGGCCAGCGCCAGCCCGTCGGCCAGCGCCGTCCCATCGGCCAGAGTCACGCCCGGCCGGCTCAGCACGTCGGCCACACCGCGCAGCATCTGCGCGAGGATGATGCCGGAGTTGCCCCGCGCCCCGCGCAGCGCCCCGGCGGCCACCGCACCGACCACCCCGGCGAGCCGTGCGCCGTCGTCGTCGTTCTCGTCGGTGTACGCCTGCGCGGCCGCGACCGCCGCCTCCATCGTGAGGTAGAGGTTGGTGCCCGTGTCGGCGTCCGGCACCGGATACACGTTGAGCGCGTCGACCTCTTCCCGCGCCGCCGCGAGCGCGTCCAAGCCGGCGCGGCACCAGCGCAGGACGATCTCGGCGTCGGGAACCTGGTGCACGGTCTGGAGACTATCCCCGTCGGTTTGGGATGTGCGCCGCAGACCCGGTACTCTGGTGCGGTTGTTTGCGCCATCATCGGCGCGAAGTACTCATCCACCATTCGTCAGTAGGAGTCTCCGTGGCTGCCACCTGCGATGTCTGCGGCAAGGGCCCGGGCTTCGGCAACTCGATCTCGCACTCGCACCGCCGGACCCCGCGTCGCTGGAACCCGAACATCCAGACCGTGAGGACGGTCGTCGGGGGCACGCCGAAGCGGCTGAACGTCTGCACCTCGTGCCTCAAGGCCGGCAAGGTCGCTCGCCGCTGACCTCAGCTCTCCCGCAACACTTTTCTGACGATCATGAGGCGCTACCCGGCGTCTCATGATCGTTTTTGTCGTCCCCGTCGCCCTTCCAGTACGGCCATGCTTGCCCCGTAATCATCAACGATCGCTGACATCACCAGGATTGTGTGTGCATCACCATGGTTGTAACCCTGGTGGGGCACATGAACGCCCAGTGATGTCGCGGATCGTTGATGATCAGGTGCAGAGTCGACCAGGGCCCCCTGCCCACCCGCAGCGACAACACCGATCGCCACAGCGGCACCGCCGAACAAAACCGCGAACCCACACTGGACCGGCCACCGGGACCCGGCCCACACCCCTTGCGCCCGCGTCAGCCGGCGAAGTGGTCGTGGCCGGCGTTGCCGTCGTACGGCTCACCGGCGACGGTGACCCCGTCGCCGTCGCCGTCGCCCTTCGCCGCCACGGAGCCGATCACGTTCCACCGCTCCGGCAGCTCGACGTCAGGCGGGAAGGTGGCCGCGAGCGCGTTGTCGTCGCCGCCGGTGAGCACCCACGCCAGCGGGTCGGCGCCGAGCGCGCTGGCGACCTCCCGCAGCGGCCCGGCCACGTCGAGCGCGGCCGGGTCGATGTCGATGCGGACACCGCTGGCGGCGGCGATATGCCCCAGGTCGCCCAGGAGCCCGTCGCTGACGTCGCACATCGAGGTGGCGCCGAGCCGCGAGGCCTCGACACCCGCGCCGTACGGGATCTGCGGCCGCCGGTGCGCCTCGACCACGACGCGCGGGGTGCGGAACCCGCGGCTGAGCACTTGGTGGCCGGCTTCGGCCCAGCCGAGCCGTCCGCACACGGCCACCACGTCGCCGGGCTGGGCACCGGCACGCGTCACGGGCTCGGCGCCACCGAGGTCGCCCAGCGCGGTCACCGCCACGATGACCAGGTCCGAACGGACGACGTCGCCGCCGACGACGGACACCCCGAGCGGCGCACACTCCTCGCGCAGCCCCTCGGCCAGCTCCAGCGCCCACGACGCCGGCAGGTCCAACGGCGTGCCGAGGCCGACGGTGAGCGCCGTCGGCCGGGCACCCATCGCCTCGATGTCGGCGAGGTTCTGGGCGGCGGCCTTGTGCCCGACGTCGGCAGCGGCGGACCAGTCCCTGCGGAAATGCCGGTTCTCGACCAGCAGGTCGGTCGTCACGACGACCCGGCTGTCCGGTGCGGCGACGACGGCGGAGTCGTCGCCGGGGCCCAGGAGGACGCCCGGCCCTTGCGGCAGCCGCTCGGTCATGGCGCCGATCAGGCCGAACTCTCCCAGGTCGCTCACACTGTCGGGCATTCCGCTCTCCTTGTCACCCTCGTATCCCCCATGTTCCCCCGGACCAGGTAGGTTGGCCGTTTCGCACACCGTTCAGCATTGCGTGGGAGGGCAAACCGTGGTCGTACAGGCTTACATCCTGATCCAGACCGAGGTCGGCAAGGCCGCCGAGGTCGCCCGGAAGATCGCCGAGATCGACGGTGTCACTCTCGCCGAGGACGTCACCGGCCCGTACGACGTCATCGTCCGCGCCGAGGCCGGCAACGTCGACGACCTGGGCAAGCTGGTGGTCGCGAGGGTGCAGACGGTCGACGGCATCACCCGCACGCTCACGTGTCCCGTCGTTCACATCTGACCCTGGTCCTCACCGGCGCGACCCTGCTGGCCGGCTGCGGGTTCGGTGCGGTCGACGTCACACCGTACGAGCCCGAGCCCGGTAGCGCCGATGTCTGCGCCGCCCTCCTGGACGAGCTGCCGGAGACCGTCGACGACGCGATCCGGCGCGACGTCTCGCCCGAGTCCGACACCGCGGCGGCCTGGGGCCAGCCGGCCATCGTGCTGCGCTGTGGCGTGCCGATGCCCGCGGCCTACCGCCCGGACGCCCAGCTGTACGACGTCGACGGCGTGGGGTGGCTGGCCGAGGAGGGCGACGGCGGGACGTTCTTCACCGCCGCGGACCGCGAGGTGCTGGTCGAGGTGTCCGTTCCCGACGACTACGCGCCCGAGGCCGGCGTCCTCTCCGAGCTGGCCCCCGCCATCCTGGCCACCGTCCCCGAACGCCCGCTGCCCTGACCGGGTAGCGTCGGACGGTGCCGGCCGACCTGACGACCCTCGCCACCGATCGCCTGCTGCTGCGCCCGATCGAGCCGGGCGACCCTCAGCGCAGGCCCGTCGGCCGGCGCAGCGCCGTCTCGACCAGCCGGTCGACCAGCGACGGGTAGGCCAGACCGGACTTCTCCCACAGCTGCGGGAACATCGACGTCGGCGTGAACCCCGGCATCGTGTTGAGCTCGTTGACCAGCAGCGAGCCGTCCGCGCGGAGGAAGAAGTCGACCCGGGCGAGGCTCTCGCAGCTCAATGCCTGGAACGCCTCGACGGCCATCCGCCGCACCTGCTCGGCGGTCTCGGCGGGCAGGTCGGCGGGAATGTCGAGACCGACGTCGTCGCCGGGCAGGTACTTGGCCTCGAAGTCGTACATCTCGTGGCTGTCGTCGAGGCGGATCTCGCCGACGACGCTGGCCTCCGGCTCGCCGTCGCCGATGCCCTCGAGCACGCCGCACTCGACCTCGCGACCGACGACGGCCTCCTCGACGAGCACCTTCGGGTCGTGCTCGCGGGCGGCCAGGACGGCGGCCTCGACCTCGTCGAGGGTGCGCGCCTTGCTGACACCCATGCTGGACCCGGCCCGGGCCGGCTTGACGAACACCGGCATGCCCAGCGCCTCGACCTCCGCCAGCACCCGGTCGCGCTGGGGCTCCCAGGCCGACGGGCGCACCAGCACGTGCCGGGCCACCGGCAGGCCGGCGCCGGCCAGCAGGAGCTTCATGACGTGCTTGTCCATGCCGACCGCGGAGCCCAGCACGCCGGAGCCGACGTAGCGGACGTCGGCCAGCTCCAGCAGCCCTTGGATGGTGCCGTCCTCGCCGAACGGTCCGTGCAACAGCGGGAAGACGACGTCGACCTCGCCGAGCTCGTGCGGCACCTCGCCGGGCGATTGCACGACCAGCTCGCCGCGGCCGCTGGGCAGCACGACCGTGCCGCCCTCGTCGCTGACGTGCGGCATCGCGCCCCCGGTGATGGCGAGCTGCCGCGGATCGCCACTGGCCAGCACCCACCGGCCGGTCGTCGTGATGCCGATGGGCACGACGTCGTAGCGGCGCGGGTCGAGCGCGGCGAGCACTCCCCCTGCCGTGACGCACGAGATCTCGTGCTCGGAGCTGCGGCCGCCGAAGACGACGGCGACCCGGATGCGGTCCTGCGAGGCGTTCATCGCGCCGACCCTACCTCCGTCAATGTCCGTGCCGTTCGGGCTTGGCCGAACGGGACAGCAGCGACCCGAGCATCTCCGCCGGGGTGAGCTCGCCGCGCACCACCCCGGTGACGTGCTCGACGATCGGCATGTCAACGCCCTGCCGGCCGGCCAGGTCGAGGATGGACACGCACGACTTGACGCCTTCGGCCACCTGCCGCGAGCCGGCAGCGATCTCCGCGACGCTGTGTCCCTGGCCCAGCTTCTCGCCGAACGTGCGGTTGCGCGACAGCGGCGACATGCAGGTGGCGACGAGGTCGCCGAGCCCGGCCAGCCCGGAGAACGTGTACGCGTCGGCGCCCAGGGCCGCGCCCAGCCGCGCGGTCTCGGCCAGCCCGCGGGTGATGACGCTGGCCCGAGCGTTGTCGCCGAACCCGAGCCCGGCGGCGATGCCCACGGCCAGCGCGATGACGTTCTTGACCGCGCCGCCCAGCTCCGCGCCGACGAGGTCGTGGTTGGTGTAGGGCCGGAAGTGCGGCGAGTGGCAGGTCCGCTGGATGCGCCGGGCGAGGTCCTCGTCGGCGGCGGCGACGACGCTCGCGGCGGGCTGGCGCTGGGCGATCTCGCCGGCCAGGTTGGGTCCGGAGACGACGGCGATGCGTCCCGGCCCGGCGCCGGTGACGTCGTCGATGACCTCGCTCATCCGCTTGGCGGTGCCGAGCTCGACCCCTTTCATCAGGCTCACCAGCACCGACGTGGACGGCAGCGCCGGCGACCACTCGGCCAGGTTGACCCGCAGCGCCTGCGACGGCACCGCGAGCACCACGAGGTCGGCGCGGTCGGCCGCTTCGCCTGGGTCGTGGGTCGCCCGGATGACCGGCGGCAGCGCAACGTCGGGCAGATAGTCGGGGTTGGTGTGCGTGCTGTTGATGGTGTCGCACAGCTCCGGCCGGCGGCCCCACATGACGACGTCGGCGCCGGCATCGGCGAGCACGAGCGCGAACGCCGTCCCCCACGAGCCGGCGCCGAAGACCGCTGCCCGGGTCACCGCTCGTCCTCGGCGTCCGGAGCGGTCGCGGGGTCGCCGGTGGGCGGCAGGCCCGCGGCGCGGTGGTCGAAGCGGACCTCGGGCGGCACCTCACCGCGGATCTCGGCCAGCTGTTGCGTGATGGCGCTCATGATGCGGTCGGTCGCCACGCGCAGGCTCTCGGAGGTGACCGGGCGGCCGCGCAGGTCGTCGAGGTCGACCGGCGGGCCGGCGATGACGTGGACGGTCTTGGGCGGCAGCAGCCGCAGCCGCTTGGAGTACGGCGCCAGCACGTGGTTGGCACCCCACTGGGCGACGGGCACCACGTCGCAGCCGGTCTCCAGCGCCACCCGGGCCGCCCCCGTCTTGCCGACCATGGGCCACAGGCCGGGGTCGCGGGAGATGGTGCCCTCGGGGTAGATGGCGACCAGCTCACCGGAGCGCACGGCCGCGACCGCCGCCCGGTACGCCTGCGAGGCGTCGCTGGACTCGCGGTAGACCGGGATCTGCCGGGCCGCGGAGATGATGCGGCCGGCGATCGGGATGCGAAACACGCTCTCCTTCGCCAGGTACCGCGTGGCTCGGCCGTTGTCCCACATGAAGTGGGCGAAGGTCAGCGGGTCGAAGTGTGAGATGTGGTTGCCCGCGATGACGACACCCGTGCCGGGTGGCGGAATGTGCTCGCCGCCGCGCCAGTTACGCCGGGTGACCGCCATGAGGAACGGACGGAGCACGAACGCGATGAACCTGAACGCCACGCCCACGTCTGAACGTCGTCCCACCACGGGCACCTCCTTCATCTGCGACTACGGTACGAGCACTGGGCCGGGCCAGTCTGGCCCGGATGCCGCCGGGCCGTCGAGCCGGGCCGACGCGGTGTCGGTCACCTCGATGCGGAAGACTGTCCGGCGATGACGACATCGTTGCGCTGGTCGATCGTGGTTCCGGTCAAGCGACCCGAGCTGGCCAAGACCCGCCTGGCCGACGCCGTCGGCGAGCTGCGCCCGGAGTTCGCCCGCGCGTTCGCCGCCGACACCGTAGCCGCCGCGCTGGCGTGCGCGTCGGTCGCCGGCGTGATCGTCGTCACCGACGACGACACCGCGGCCGCCGAGGCCCGCGGGCTGGGCGCCGACGTCGTCGCCGACGCACCCGACGCTGGTCTCAACGCCGCGCTGCGCCACGGCGCGGAGACGGTCCGCTCGCGGCGCGCGGACGCTCCGGTGGCGGCCCTGTCCGCCGACCTGGCCGCGCTGCGCTCCGCGGAGCTGGAGCGCGTGCTGACCGCCGCCGCCCTGGAGCATGCGTCGTTCGTCGCCGACGCGGCCGGCATCGGCACCACGCTGTACGCCGCCGGGTCCGGCACGGCGTTCGACCCGCGATTCGGCGGACGGTCCCGCGCGGCGCACCGGCTGGCCGGGGCCGTCGAGCTTGACCTCGACGGTGTCCCGAGTGTCCGCCGCGATATCGACACCGCCGTGGACCTGTGGGACGCCGACCGCCTCGGCCTCGGACCTCGCACCGCGGCCCTCCTGGCCCGCCTCGACGTCGCCCTCTAGCCCCCCGCCCCGCACCCGTTGCCC
>NZ_SMKZ01000008.1 GCF_004349065.1 Jiangella asiatica | reverse complement strand
TGGGTGGGCAACGGGGGCAGGCGGCCGGGACCGGGGGTCAGCCGAAGTCGACGGGGTCGACGCGAATGCGGACGGGGCCGCCGGAGCGGCGGGCGGAGCGGACTCCGGCGGCGGCGCGCAGGGCGGCGGCCAGGGCGGTCCCCGCCGACCGGGGCGCCCGCACCATGGCCCGGCTCTTGTCGTCGTCCAGCGGCGCCGGCCCGATGACCTCGGCGTCGGTGGGGAGGTCGGTGAGCGTCAGCAGGTCGTCGACGTCGGCTGGAGCACCGGTCAGCTCGGCGACCCGGGCCGCCGGCGGCAGCCGCAGCGCGCCCCGCTCGGCCAGCTCTCGGGCGGCGAACCCGGCCGGATCCCAGCGCACCAGCGCCTGCACGGCCGGCGCGGAGGTATCGGCGACCACGACGATCTCACCGCCGTCCGGGCCCGACCGCACCAACGCAGCGGCTCCCAGCCAGCGCCGCAGCGCCTCCTCGGCGGCGCGCAGGCTCGGCCGGTTCAGCAGGCCGGTGCCGTCGAGGAGCAGCGCCGCGGTGTAGCCGTCGTCGGCGACCGGCTCGGCCCCGGGGGTGGCCACGACCAGCGCCGGTTCCGCACCCACGGTGTCGCGGACGGTGTCGCCGCGCGACATCAGCACCGGCACGCCGGGGAACGCCCGGCCCAGCTCCTCCGCCGTCCGCCCGACGCCCACCGAGGTGGCACGCAGGTACCCGTGCCCGCACTCGGGGCAGCGCCACGACGGGTACGCCGTCGCGCACCAACCGCAGCGCGGCGGCTGCCCCGGCTGGCCGACGACCAGCGGCCCGGAGCAGGCCGCGCACCGCGCCGCCGTCCGGCACCGCGCGCACGCCACGCCGGGCAGGTACCCCGACCGTGGCACCTGCACCAGCACCGGACCTGTGCGCAGCCCGGTCCGCGCGGTTCGCCACGCCAGCGACGGCAGCCGGGCGCTGCGGGCGGCTTCGTCGCGAGCCTGCTCGTGGTCGTCGCCGCTGCTGCGCACCCGCGGCGACGTGGACCGCACGGACCCGCGGTCCGGCGTCACCGGCCGGGCCCACCCGGTGGAGAGCAGCAGCTCGGCCTCCGCGGTTCGCGCGAATCCGCCGACGACGGCGGCGGCGCCGGCCTGGTGCGCCCGCAGCAGCAGCACCTCGCGGGCGTGCGGGTAGGGAGCGCGCGGTTCGGCGTGCAGGTCGTCGCCGTCGTCCCAGAGGCAGACCAGCCCGAGGTCGTGGACGGGCGCGAACGCGGCCGAGCGGGTGCCGACGACGGCCCGCACCGCACCGCGGCGGACCGCGAGCCACCGCTTGTACCGCACCGACGGCCCCGCGTCGGCCTCGAGCGCGACGTGCCGTCCCTCGCCCAACACGGCCTCCAGTGCCGACGACACCCGCGCGAGGTCGCGCCCGTCGGGCACCACGACGAGCGCGCCGCGGCCACCGGACAGCGTGGCCGCCACCAGCCGGGCGATGAGGTCGGGCCAGTCGGCGACGGGTCCGGGGTTCCACACCGCCCGGGGCGCGCTGCCGGCGGCCAGCGCGTCCAGGAGGGCGACGCCGTCCTGGTGGGCCGCCCAGCCACCCGGCTCCGGCCGCGGCGGGGACGTGTCCGACGCATCCGTCGGCGCCGCCTTCTCGGCCGTCGCGTGCCGTGGCGGCACAGCCAGCCGCAGCACGTCGGCGACGGTGCCCGCGTACCGGTCGGCGACCGAGCGGGCCAACTGGGCGATCTCGGGCGCCAAGACCGGCTCCGGAGAGACGACCCGGCGCAGCCTGGCCAGCCGGCCCTGATGGTCGGACTCGTGGGCGCGCGCGACGATGAAGCCGTCGTGGTCGGTGCCGGCGAAGCGCACTGACACCCGGGCGCCGGCCACCGCGTCGTCGCTCATGGACGCCGGCACGAGGTAATCGAACGGGCGGTCAAGATGCGGCAGGCCGACGTCGACGAGCACCCGCGCTATCGGCAGGGACTCCGCGACCGGCTCCGGCTCGCGGGTGCGGAACCGCCGCCGGCCCGGTGCGGCCACCAGTGCCAGCTGGTCGGGATCGGCCGGGTCGGTTGCGCTCACGATCCGTTTCTACCGCACACCGGGCCCGGACACGTCCGCGCGGCGGTTGCCGGCACGGACGGCAACCGTTGCCCGCGACACCCACCGTTAGCCCGCGGCACCCGCCGCCAGCCCGCGGCACCCGCCGCCAGCCCGCGAGCGACTCCCAGCCCGGGTCAGCCCAGGACGGTCTCGATACGTCCGAGCAGGTCCATCCGCCCCGTCACCCGCGTTTCGGTGACATCGATGCCGCACAGGCCGGCGACCAGCATCCCGTTCAGCGCCGCACCCAGCTCCTCGCTGGGAGCGAGCTGGTCGTCGAGCGTGAGGGTGACCGTCAGGTGCCGCGAACCGTCCGGCGAGCCGAAGGAGTACGTGGTGTGGCCGAGGGTGCCACCGGTGTGCCCGTAGGCGATCCCGCCGGCGATCTCCGGACACTCGGCCGGGGCGGCCTGGATGCCCAGTCCGTACGTGCCGCGGGACTGCGTGGTGAGCTCGAAGGCCTCGGCCAGCAGCTCCGCCGGGACCAGGGTGCCGTCGAACATGGCCCGGAAGAACGTGTTGATGTCGGTGGACGTGGAGACGACCGCGCCGGCTGCCCACAGCTGGGTCGGCGACAACCGGGTGGTGTCGATGTGCGGCTCCCCGGGATGCTCGGTGGCGTAGTAGGCGTTCGCGTGCTCGCCGTCGATGACCGGGCTGAACCGAGGGAACGAGGTGTCGGTGAGACCGGCCGGCTCGAACACACGCCGGGCGAGCTCGTCCTCGATGGCATTGCCGGTGATCTCCTCGATCAGCAGGCCGATCACGTAGTAGCCGGTGTTGGAGTACGAGTAGTACTGGTCCGGCGCGAAGTCGAGCGGGCGCTGAGTGGCGATGCCGACCAACTGCTCGGGGCGGTAGTAGCGCAGCAGGTTGCGCTCGACGTCGTCAGCCGAGCGCCGGGCCAGTGACGGGTACACGTCGACGAAGTAGTCGGGGACCCCGGAGGTGTGGCCGAGCAGCTGCCGCACGGTGATCGGCTCCTTGTAGGGCAGCACGCCGGGCAGGTGGCCTGCGACGGGGTCGTCCAGGCCGAGCCGGCCTTCGTCGACCAGCTGCAGCAGCACCGTGGTCACCATGCTCTTGGTGACGCTGCCGACGCGGAACAGGTCGGTGGTCTCGACAGCCTCCGGCGACGACGCGGACGGGTCGCGCTCGCCGCGGGCTGAGGTCCAGCGCTCGTCGCCGTCGCGGACTTCGACGACGACGCCGGGCATCCCCGCGGCGTCGACGGCGTCGAGGGCACGCTCGAGCAGCGCGGTGTCAAGATCGGCGGTGTCGGGGGCACGGGCGGCGCTGACGGCGGGTACGGCCACCAGGGCGGCTGGCAGGAGGCTGGCGACGACGGTGAGGAAGATCAACAGCTGGCGACGCATGCCCCCAGGCTACGGAGCGTTCGGCCGGCCGGGATGGCACTGCAGGACGAACCGCGGCCCGCCCGCGTTGGACTCCGGGACGAGCCCGGCTCCGCCGGACGGATGATCAGCCGGCCGCGGTCTGCAGCGCCTCGACGCGGTCGGTGCGCTCCCAGGTGAAGTCCGGCAGCTCGCGGCCGAAGTGACCGAACGCGGCGGTCTGCTGGTAGATGGGCCGCAGCAGGTCGAGGTCGCGGATGATGGCCGCCGGGCGCAAATCGAACACCTCGGTGACGGCCCGCGCGATCCGGTCGACGGGTACCCGCTCGGTGCCGAAGCACTCGAGGAACAGCCCGACCGGCTCGGCCTTGCCGATGGCATAGGCCACCTGGACCTCACAGCGGCGGGCCAGCCCGGCGGCGACGACGTTCTTGGCCACCCAGCGCATCGCGTACGCCGCGGAGCGGTCGACCTTCGACGGGTCCTTGCCGCTGAACGCTCCCCCGCCGTGCCGGGCCATGCCGCCGTACGTGTCGATGATGATCTTGCGGCCGGTGAGGCCGGCGTCGCCCATCGGGCCGCCGATCTCGAAGCGTCCCGTCGGGTTCACCAGCAGCCGGTAGTCGTGGTGGTCCAGCTCGAAGCTCTCCAGCACCGGCTTCACGACCTGGGTGGTGATGTCGGGGGTGAGCAGCTCGGCCAGGTCGATGTTGGACGCATGCTGGGTGGAGATGACGACGGTGTCCAGCCGGATCGGGCGGTCGCCGTCGTACTCGATGGTGACCTGCGTCTTGCCGTCGGGCCGCAGGTACGGCACCGCGCCGGAGCGGCGGGCCTGCGACAGCTGCTGTGCCAGCCGGTGCGCCAGGATGATGGGCAGCGGCATGAGCACCGACGTCTCGTCGGAGGCGTACCCGAACATGAGCCCCTGGTCGCCCGCGCCCTGCAGGTCGAGCGGGTCCTGGTCGCCCTCGACCCGATGCTCGTAGGCCGCGTCGACGCCCTGGGCGATGTCGCGCGACTGCGATCCGATCGACACCGAGACGCCGCACGAGTAGCCGTCGAAACCCTTGGTCGAGGAGTCGTACCCGATGCCGAGGATCGTCTCGCGCACGATGCCCGGGATGTCGGCGTACCCCTGCGTGGTGACCTCACCGGCGACGTGGACCAGGCCGGTGGTCACCATCGACTCGATGGCCACGCGGCTGGACGGGTCGTCCTTCAGCAGTGCGTCGAGCACCCCGTCACTGATTTGGTCGCAGATCTTGTCCGGATGACCCTCGGTGACGGATTCGGATGTGAACAAGCGCAGAGACAACGCAAAGCCCCCTCGAGAAAGCGGACATGCAGTCCGGGAAGCCCACTGTAAGGGACGCTGACCAGCGCCGGCGCGGAGGGTCCGCATAGTGGACGCAGACCGTCCACAAAATGAGACACGCCAACCGGTGCGGAGTGGTCAGAGCCGGGCGACCACCAGGTCCCACACGACATGGGCTAGCGCAGACTTCGGCCCGGTCTCGACGGCGACGCAGCTGCCGTCCGCGCCCAGCACGACGGCCTCGTTCTGCTCGGACTCGAAGCCACGGTCCGCGCCGACCTCGTTGACCACCAGCAGATCGCAGCCCTTGGAGGCGAGTTTCGCCCGGCCGTGGTCGAGGACGGAACCGTGCTCGTCGCCGGTCTCGGCGGCGAACCCGACCACCACCTGGCCCGGGTGCGGCCGGTGTGCCGCCAGGTGCGCCAGGATGTCGGCGGTGCGTTCCAGCTCGATGACCGGCGACGAGCCGTCCGAGCTCTTCTTGATCTTCGTGTCGGTGTAGTCCGCGGGCCGGAAGTCGGCGACGGCGGCGGCCATGACCACCGCGTCGGCATCGGCGGCGGCGGCGACGGCGGCCTCGTACAGCTGCGCGGCCGAGCCCACGCGGACGATGCCGACGCCGGCGGGGTCGGGCAGCGCCACGTTGGCCGCCAGCAGCGTCACCCGGCCGCCTCGTGCGGCAGCGGCCCGGGCCAGCGCGTAGCCCTGCCGGCCGGACGAGCGGTTCCCGAGGAACCGCACCGGGTCGAGGTACTCGCGGGTGCCGCCGGCGGAGACGACGACATGCCGGTCGACGAGGTCGGGTTCGCCGCCGCCACGTGCGAGCACGTCGGTGATGACGTCGTAGATCTCGGCGGGCTCTGGCAGCCGGCCCTTGCCGGTGTCGGCACCGGTAAGCCGCCCGACCGCGGGCTCGAGGACGAGGGCGCCGCGTTTGCGCAGGGTCTCGACGTTGACGACGGTTGCCGGGTGCTCCCACATCTCGGTGTGCATGGCCGGCACGAAGACCACCGGGCCGCGAGCGGTGAGCAGCGTCGAGGTCAGCAGGTCGTCGGCGCGGCCCGACGCGGCCCGCGCCATCAGGTCGGCGGTGGCGGGCGCGACGACGACGAGGTCGGCCCGGCGCCCGATGCGCACGTGCGGGACCTCGTGGACGTCGTCGAAGACATCGGTGGCGACCGGTCGCCCAGACAGTGCCGCCCAGGTGGGCGCGCCGACGAAGCGCAGCGCGGCGTCGGTGGGGACGACGGTGACGCCGTGGCCGGCCTCGGTGAGCCGCCGTAGCAGCTCCGCGACCTTGTACGCGGCGATGCCGCCGCCCACGCCGAGCACGATCTCGGCAGCACCCGACGGCGCGGTCATGCGACGCTCACCAGTCACCTTCTACCGCCGGCGGAGGGCTTCCCCCTGCCGGACCATCGAGAACGCGGTGGCCGGACTCGTGGCCCGGCCGGCCGGGACGGTGCCCGGCGACGGCGTCAGCTCTTCTCGCCGGACTCGGCGTCACCGGCCGCGTCGAACACCGGAGCGGCGGCGGCCGCGGGTGCGGCAGCCTCGGCCTCGGCCTCGGCCGGGTCGATCTGCTCCGCCGTCAGTAGGCCGGCGTCGATTTCGCGCAGGGCGATGGACAGCGGCTTCTCCTGTACGTGCGTCTCGACCAGGGGTCCGACGTACTCCAGGAGCCCTTCACCGAGCTGCGAGTAGTAGGCGTTGATCTGACGCGCCCGCTTGGCCGCGTAGATGACCAGACCGTACTTGGAGTCGGTCTTGGCGAGCAGGTCGTCGATCGGTGGGTACGTGATGCCCTCGGCAACGCCTTGGGTTCCGGACACGCTCATGCCTCCGGGCTGGTTAAGTGGGGTGTACGCATCAAGGTTACCAACTGTTCGCACACCTCATCGACCTCGGTGTTGATGAGGGTCACGTCGAACTCGGCTTCGGAGGCCAGTTCCTCGCGTGCCGTGGTGAGCCGGCGCTCTCGTTCTTCCGCGCTCTCGGTGCCCCGGCCGACCAGCCGGCGCACCATCTCGTCCCAGCTGGGCGGGGCGAGGAACACGAACAACGCGTCCGGGATGACCTGGCGTACCTGGCGGGCACCCTGCAGGTCGATCTCGAGCAGGACGGAGTGGCCGGCCGCCAGGGCGCGCTCGACCGGCGCCCTGGGTGTGCCGTACTTCGCCCGCTTGTGGACGACGGCCCACTCCAGGAACTCGCCGTGCTCGATCATCTTGTCGAAAGTGGAGTCGTCGACGAAGTGATAGTGCTCACCGTCGATCTCTCGAGGCCGCGATGGCCTGGTGGTCGTGGACACGGAGATCCACAACTCCGGGTGGGTCGCGCGCAGCCTCTTGACGACGGTCGTCTTTCCGACCGCCGTCGGCCCCGACAGGACGATGACCCGCGGGGCCGACCGCGGATGGGACGTGTGCAGGATCAACCGCCGAAACGCTCGATCAGGGCCGCCGACTGGTTGGCGCCCAGGCCACGGACGCGGCGGGTCTCGGCGATGCCGATCTCCTCCATGATCTGCTTGGCGCGGACCTTGCCGACGCCGGGCATCGACTCGAGGAGGGCCGAGACCTTCATCTTGCCGATGACCTCATTCTTCTCGCCTTCCTTGAGCACGTCGCCAAGACGGGCTCCGGCGTTCTTCAGGCGGTTCTTGACCTCCGCACGCTCCCGGCGAGCCTCAGCGGCCTTCTCGAGTGCGGCCGCGCGCTGTTCGGGAGTCAGGTTAGGGAGCGCCACGAGCGGGTCACCTCTGTGTGTCGTTGTGTGGATGTCGGACGGTCCCCCGCGTTCGCGGGAGCCTTGTTAGGAACCTAGCGACTGAACCGCCAGGTCAGCAACGCGATCCACGGTACCTGTCCGCACGAATCCCTGGTGCAACGGCACCCGCGTGTCGCGCCGCGTGTCGACAGATTAACCCCGTTCAGCCATTCTGGAACCGTTGAACCAGCAGGTCATGTACCGCATCTACGGTCTCGGCGGCCGCCCGGCGCAACCTGGCGGGCTCGGGGCCGGTGGTCAGGATCTCACGCGACACCGCCGGCACGACCTGCGGCAACGCGTCTCCGAAGACCGTCAGGAGGTCCGCGACGGTGGCGCCCTGGGCGCCGATTCCGGGCGCCAGCAGCGGCCCGCCGACGGCCAGGTCCTCACCGGTGGATAGACCGGCCGAGCCACTCGCCTCCGGCGAGGCCGTGGATAGACCGGCCGAGCCACTCGCCTCCGGCGAGGCCGTGTATCGAATGGTGGCACCCACGACGACACCGATGCTGCCCAGCGGCTCTGCGCCGGCGTTGGCGGCCCGGACGTGGTCGAGGATGGTGCCGGCCACCGTCCGGCCGTCCTCGCCCCGGGCCAGTTGGACCTCGGGGCCCTCCGGGTTGGACGTCCTTGCCAGGACGAAGAGGCCGTTCCCGTGGGCCAGCGCGGTGTCGACGAGCGGTGCCAGCGACCCGTAGCCGAGGTACGGCGACACGGTGACGGCGTCGGCGCACAGCGGCGAGGACGGGTCCGCGTAGGCGTCGGCGTAGGCCTGCATGGTCGAGCCGATGTCGCCGCGCTTGACGTCCAGCAGCACCAGGGCGCCGGCCGCCCGGGCGTCGGCGATGACGGTCTCCAGCACCGCGACGCCGCGCGAGCCGTGCCGCTCGAAGAACGCCGACTGCGGCTTGAGCAGCGCGATCGACTCCCCGAGCGCGTCGACCACGGTGCGGGCGAAGCGTTCCAGTCCCACGGCGTCGTCGTCGAGGCCCCAGGCCGCCAGCAGGCCGGGGTGCGGGTCGATGCCGACACACAGCCGGCCGCGCCGCTCGAGGGCCGCGTGCAGCCGCTGCCCGAAGGTGTCCATGTGTCAGTCCTCCTCGAGCAGCCGGGCCAGCTCGCGCTGCACGCGTGCGGGCCAGAACGGGCCGCCGTAGATGAAGGCGGTGTACGCCTGGACGAGGGTCGCCCCCGCGCGCACCCGCTCGTGTGCCTCCCGCGCGGTCGAGATGCCGCCGACGGAGACCAGCGTGAGCTGCTCGCCCACCGTCGAGCGCAACAGCCGCAGGACCTCCAGCGACCGCTGCGCCAGCGGCGCGCCGGACAGCCCGCCGGCGCCGGCCGCGGCCACCGTGTCCGCGGCGGACTCCAGGCCGTCCCGCGACACGGTCGTGTTGGTGGCGATGATCCCGTCCAGCTCGAGCTCCAGGGCCAGCTTCGCGACCGCGACGACGTCGTCGTCACTGAGGTCGGGGGCGATCTTCACCGTCAGCGGCACCCGGCGCGACGTGACGGCGTCGGCCTGCTCGCGCACGGCCGTGAGCAGCGGCCGGAGCCGGTCGACGGCCTGCAGGTCGCGCAGGCCCGGCGTGTTGGGCGAGCTGACGTTGACGACGAGGAAGTCGGCGTACGGCGCCAGCAGCCTGGTGCTGGCCTCGTAGTCGGCGACGGCCTCGGCCTCCGGCACCGCCTTGGACTTGCCGATGTTGACGCCGACCACGACGGGCAGCGCGCCGCGTCGTCGTCGCCGGCGGGCCAGCCGGGCGGCCACCGCGGCGGCGCCGTCGTTGTTGAAGCCCATCCGGTTGACGACGGCGCGGTCGGCGACCAGTCGGTGCAGCCGCGGCCGCGGGTTGCCCGCCTGCGGGCGCGCGGTCACCGTCCCGACCTCGACGAACCCGAATCCCAGTCCGGCCAGTGCGTCGATGCCGACGGCGTTCTTGTCGAACCCGGCGGCCAGCCCGAGCGGACCCGGGAAGTGCAGCCCGAAGGCCTCCACGCCCGGTCCCGACGGGGCGAACCGGCGCCGTCCGTACCCGGCCAGCCCGGGCACCCGCGCGGCCAGCCGCATCGCCGCGAACGCGCCGCGGTGCGCCGTCTCCGCGTCCATCCGCGCGAGGACGGTGCGGAACAGGACGTCGTAGGCCGTCACACCGCCCCCTCCCCCGTTGATCTTGGAGTGACCGCGGGAACTCCGCCCGGAATGTCCCCTGGATTCCGCGGGACCTCCACGATCAACGCGGTGAGCGGGGGTGGTTCCAGGGCACCGGACATCAGCGGCGCGCCCAGGACTGCAGGGAGCGGACGCCGACGGACTCCGCGCGCAGCGCCTCGATGCCCTGCACCGCCGCCGCCAGGCCCTGGGTGGTGGTGATGCAGGGGATGCCGCCTTGGATGGCGGCGCGACGGATCTCGTAGCCATCGGCGCGCGGGCTGCCGCCGGTGGTGGTGCCGCTGGGGGTGTTGATGATGAGGTCGACGTCGCCGGCGAGGATGCGCCCGATGATGGTAGGCGTCCCGTCGGGCTCGTGGCCCACCCAGCGCTTGCGCACCACCTCGGCCTCGACGCCGTTGCGGCGCAGCACCTCGGCCGTGCCGGACGTGGCGAGGATGGTGAAGCCGAGGTCGGCCAGCCGCTTGACCGGGAAGATCATGTGGCGTTTGTCGCGGTTGGCCAGGGACACGAAGACCGTGCCGGACGTGGGCAGCTCGCCGAACGCGGCGGCCTGGGACTTGGCGAACGCGGTCCCGAACAGCTCGTCGATGCCCATGACCTCGCCGGTGGAGCGCATCTCCGGGCCCAGCAGCGTGTCGACGGTGCGCCCGTCGGGGGTGCGGAACCGGTTGAACGGCATGACGGCTTCCTTGACCGCGACCGGAGAGTCGGCGGGAAGGTCGACCGCATCGCCGGTGGCCGGCAGCAGGCCCTCGTCGCGCAGCGACGCGATCGTCGTGCCGAGCATGACCCGGGCCGCGGCCTTGGCCAGCGGCACGCCGGTGGCCTTGGACACGAACGGCACCGTCCGCGAGGCGCGGGGGTTGGCTTCCAGGACGTACAGAACATCCCCGGCCAGCGCGTACTGCACGTTGAGCAGGCCGCGCACCCCCACCCCGCGCGCGATCGCCTCGGTGGAGGTGCGGATCCGGCCCAGCTCGTCGTGGCCCAGCGTGGTGGGCGGCAGCGCGCACGCGGAGTCGCCGGAGTGGATGCCGGCCTCCTCGATGTGCTCCATGACGCCGCCCAGGTACAGCTCGTCGCCGTCGAACAGCGCGTCGACATCGATCTCCACTGCGTCGTCGAGGAACCGGTCGACCAGGACGGGGTGCTCTGGCGAGGCCTGCGTGGCCCGGCCGATGTAGTCGGCCAGCGTGGCGTCGTCGTACACGATCTCCATGCCGCGTCCGCCCAGCACGTAGGACGGCCGCACCAGCACCGGGTACCCGATGTCGGCGGCGATCTCGCGGGCCTGCTCGAACGAGCGTGCGGTGCCGTGTTTGGGCGCGGGCAGCCCGGCGTCGGCGAGCACCTGGCCGAACGAGCCGCGGTCTTCGGCCAGGTCGATGGCGGCCGGCGAGGTGCCGACGATGGGTACGCCGGCCTCGGCCAGCGCCTCGGCCAGCCCGAGCGGGGTCTGGCCGCCCAGTTGGACGATGACGCCCGCGACGGGGCCGGCCTGCCGCTCGGCGTCGACGACCTCGAGGACGTCCTCCAGGGTCAGCGGCTCGAAGTACAGCCGGTCGGAGGTGTCGTAGTCGGTCGAGACCGTCTCGGGGTTGCAGTTGACCATGACGGTCTCGTAGCCGGCCTCGTGCAGCGCCATCGCGGCGTGCACGCACGAGTAGTCGAACTCGATTCCCTGCCCGATCCGGTTCGGCCCACTGCCGAGGATGATCACAGCCTCGCGCTCTCGCGGCCGGACCTCGGTCTCCTCGTCGTAGGACGAGTAGTGGTACGGAGTGCGGGCGGCGAACTCCGCGGCGCAGGTGTCGACGGTCTTGTAGACCGGCCGGATGCCCAGCGCGTGCCGGACCCCGCGGATCACCTCGGCAGAGGTGCCGCGCAACGCCGCCAGCTGGGCGTCGGAGAATCCGTGCCGCTTCGCCTCGCGCAGCACCTCCGGGGTCAGTTGCGGCACCGCGGCGACCTCGTCGGCCACCTCGGTCAACAGCAGGAGCTGGTCGAGGAACCACGGGTCGATCCGGGTCGCCTCGTACAGCTCGTCCACGCTCGCGCCGGCCCGCAGTGCGGCCACGACGTCGCGCAGCCGCCCGTCGTAGGGCCGGCGCACCTTCTCGACCAGGTCGTCGGCGTCACCGGGCGACGACACGAAGTCCAACGCGCCGTCGGACTTCTCCAGCGACCGCAGCGCCTTCTGCAGCGCCTCGGCGAAGTTGCGGCCGATCGCCATCGCCTCGCCCACGCTCTTCATGTGCGTGGTCAGGGTGGAGTCGGCGGCCGGGAACTTCTCGAACGCGAACCGCGGCGCCTTGACGACGACGTAGTCCAGCGTCGGCTCGAACGAGGCCGGGGTCTCGCCGGTGATGTCGTTGGGGATCTCGTCCAGCGTGTAGCCCAGCGCCACCTTCGCCGCGATCTTCGCGATCGGGAACCCGGTGGCCTTGGACGCCAGCGCGCTGGACCGCGACACCCGCGGGTTCATCTCGATGATGATCAACCGGCCGTCGTCGGGGTTCACCGCGAACTGGATGTTGCAGCCGCCGGTGTCGACGCCGACCGCGCGAATCACCGCGATGGCCTGGTCGCGCATCACCTGGTACTCGCGGTCGGTCAGGGTCATGGCCGGGGCCACCGTCACGGAGTCGCCCGTGTGCACGCCCATCGGGTCGATGTTCTCGATCGAGCAGACGATCACGACGTTGTCGGCGCGGTCGCGCATGACCTCGAGCTCGTACTCCTTCCAGCCCAGGATCGACTCCTCCAGGAGCACCTCGGTGGTCGGCGAGGCGTCCAGGCCGGCGCCGGCGATGCGGCGCAGGTCCTCCTCGTCGAACGCCATGCCCGACCCCGCGCCACCCATCGTGAACGACGGGCGCACGACCACCGGGTAGCCGAGGTCCTGCACCGCGGCCAGGCAGTCGTCCATGGAGTGGCAGATGGCCGACCGGGCGGTCTCGCCGCCGATCTCCTCCACGATCTTCTTGAACGACTCGCGGTTCTCGCCCCGCTCGATGGCGTCGATGGACGCACCGATCAGCTCGACCCCGAACCGCTCCAGCACGCCCCGGTCGTGCAGCGCCACGGCCGTGTTCAGCGCGGTCTGCCCGCCCAGGGTGGCCAGCAGCGCGTCCGGCCGCTCCAGCGCGATGACCTTCTCGACGAACTCCGGCGTGATCGGCTCGACGTACGTGGCGTCGGCGATGTCCGGGTCGGTCATGATGGTCGCCGGGTTGCTGTTCACCAGGATCACCCGCAGGCCCTCGGCCCGCAGCACCCGGCACGCCTGCGTACCGGAGTAGTCGAACTCGCACGCCTGCCCGATCACGATCGGCCCGGAGCCGATGACCAGGACGCTGTCGATGTCGGTGCGCCGGGGCATCAGGACTCCTTCGCGGCCGACATCACGTCGGCGAACCGGTCGAACAGGTAGGCGGCGTCGTGCGGCCCGGCCGCCGCCTCCGGGTGGTACTGGACGGAGAAGCCGCTGAGCCGCCCGGTCCGGTCGCGGAGGGCGAGGCCCTCCACCACGTCGTCGTTGAGGCAGACGTGACTGACCTCGGCGGTCCCGTACGGCGTGTCCGTGGCGCGGTCCAGCGGCGCCTCGACTGCGAAGCCGTGGTTGTGCGCCGTCACCTCGACCTTTCCGGTCGAGCGGTCCTGGACCGGCTGGTTGATGCCGCGGTGGCCGTAGCCCAGCTTGTACGTACCGAAGCCCAGGGCCCGGCCGAACACCTGGTTGCCGAAGCAGATGCCGAAGAACGGCAGCGCGCGCTCCAGCGCCGCCTGGACCACGCCGACCGGGCCGTCCGCCGTCGCCGGGTCGCCGGGGCCGTTGGACAGGAACAGCCCGTCCGGCCGCAGGCCCAGTACGTCGTCGACGGTGGCCGTGGCGGGCAGGACGTGCACCTCGATGCCGCGCTCGGCCATCCGCCGCGGCGTCATGGTCTTGATGCCCAGGTCGAGGGCGACGACGGTGAACCGGCGCTCACCCTCGGCCGGCACCACATAGGGCGACGGCGTGGAGACCTCGGCGGCTAGGTCGGCGCCGAGCATCTCGGGGCTGTCCAGCACCTTCCGGCGCAGCGCCTCGGCGTCGGTCTCGACGGTGGAGATGCCGACCCGCATGGCGCCGCGCTCGCGCAGGTGCCGGGTGAGCGCCCGGGTGTCGATGTCGCTGATGCCGACGACGCCCTGTGCGGTCAGCTCCTCGTCCAGACCGCGCCGGGACCGCCACGACGACGGCCGGCGGGCGGGGTCGCGTACGACGTAGCCGGCCACCCAGATGCGGCCGGACTCGGGGTCGTCGTCGTTGACCCCGGTGTTGCCGATGTGTGGCGCCGTCTGCACCACCACCTGGCGGTGGTAGGACGGATCGGTCAGCGTCTCCTGGTAGCCGGTCATGCCGGTGGCGAAGACGGCCTCGCCGAAGGTCTCGCCCGCGGCACCGTACGAGCGGCCGCGGAACGCCCGGCCGTCCTCGAGCACCAGCAGAGCGGGTGGGCGGGTGGTCACAGCAGTCCCCCTGTCACATGGGTCGGGCGGCCGCGCAGGAACGTGGCGACGACGGCGCCCGGCAGCTTCATGCCCTCGTACGGCGTGTTCCGCGACAGCGACGCCGACGCCGACGGGTCCACCGTCGCCGACACCGACGGGTCGACCAGCACGATGTTGGCCGGTTCCCCCTCGGCCAGCGGGCGGCCGTGCGCGAGCTCACCGGTGTCGCAGCGGCCGATACGGGCCGGCGCGTACGACATCCGCTCGGCCACCCCGGACCAGTCCAGCAGCCCGGTGTCGACCATGGTGTGCTGGACGACCGACAGCGCGGTCTCCAGGCCGAGCATGCCGAACGCGGCGACGTCCCACTCGCAGTCCTTGGCCTCGACCGGGTGCGGCGCGTGGTCGGTGGCGACGATGTCGATGGTGCCGTCGGCCAGTGCCTCGCGCAGCGCGGCGACGTCGGCGGCGGAGCGCAGCGGGGGGTTGACCTTGTAGCGCGGGTCGTAGGTGGCCACCAGCTCGTCGGTCAGCAGCAGGTGGTGCGGCGTCACCTCGGCGGTGACCGGCAGTCCGCGCTGCTTGGCCAGCCGGACGATCTCGACCGAGCCCCGGGTGGACAGGTGGCAGATGTGCACCTGCGACCCGACGTGCTCGGCCAGCAGCACGTCGCGCGCGACGATGGCCTCCTCGGCGACGTTCGGCCAGCCTTGCAGCCCGAGGCGGCCGGACAGCTCCCCCTCGTTCATCTGGGCCCCCTCGGTCAGCCGCGGCTCCTGCGCGTGCTGGGCGATGACCCCGTCGAACGCCTTCACGTACTCCAGGGCCCGGCGCATCAACATCGCGTCGGAGACGCAGACGCCGTCGTCGGAGAACACCCGCACGCCAGCCGCGGAGTCGGCCATCGCGCCCAGCTCGGCCAGCCGCTCGCCCCTCAGCCCGACGGTGACGGCGCCGACCGGGCGGACGTCGGCGTGCCCGGCCTCGCGGCCCAGCCGCCAGACCTGCTCGACGACGCCGGCGGTGTCGGCGACGGGGTCGGTGTTGGCCATCGCATGGACGGCGGTGAAGCCGCCCCTCGCCGCGGCGAGCGTGCCGGTCTCGACGGTCTCGGCGTCCTCGCGCCCCGGCTCGCGCAGGTGCGTGTGCAGGTCGACCAGGCCGGGCAGCGCGATGAGCCCGTCGGCGTCGACGACGGTGGCCGTCCGCGCGGCGTCGGCGGCGCGCGCCCCGGCACCGAGCGCGACGATCACGCCGTCGTCGATCAGCAGGTCACGCGGCTCGCCGCCGAGGACGCGGGCGGCGCGGATCAGGATCGTCGCGTTGGGGGTCACGCCGCCTCCTCGGTGGTGCCGGCCAGCATCAGGTAGAGCACCGCCATGCGCACGTACACGCCGTTGGTGACCTGTTCGACGATGACCGAGCGGTCGCTGTCGGCCACCTCGGCGGTGATCTCCATGCCGCGGTTCATCGGGCCGGGATGCAGGACCAGCGCCTCCGCGGGCATCAGCGCCTGCCGGCGCGAGTCGAGGCCGTAGCGGCGGCTGTACTCGCGGGCGGACGGGAAGAACGCGGCGTTCATGCGCTCGCGCTGCACGCGCAGCATCATGACCGCGTCGGCGCCGCTCAGCGCGGCGTCGAGGTCGTAGCTGACGTCGCAGGGCCAGCGCTCGACGCCCGTCGGCAGCAAAGTCGGCGGCGCCACCAGCGTGACCTTCGCGCCGAGCGTCGCCAGCAGCGCGACGTTGCTGCGCGCGACCCGGCTGTGCAGGACGTCGCCGACGATGACGATGCGCTTGCCGCTGAGCTCGCCCAGGTGCCGGCGCATGGTGAATGCGTCGAGCAGCGCCTGGGTGGGGTGCTCGTGGGTGCCGTCGCCGGCGTTGAGAACGCAGGCGTTGATCCAGCCCGACGTGGCCAGGCGGTACGGCGCGCCGCTGGCGGAGTGCCGTACGACGACGCCGTCGGCGCCCATGGCCTCCAGCGTAAGCGCGGTGTCCTTGAGGCTCTCGCCCTTGGACAGGCTGGAGCCCTTCGCGGAGAAGTTGACGACGTCGGCGGACAGCCGCTTCGCCGCCAGCTCGAACGACGTGCGGGTGCGGGTGGAGTCCTCGAAGAACAGGTTGACGACGGTGCGCCCGCGCAGGGTGGGCAGCTTCTTCACCGAGCGGCCCTCGGTGAGCCGGGCCATCTCCTCCGCGGTGTCCAGAACCAGCGTGGCGTCGTCGAGCGAGAGGTCGCCGGCGGAGAGCAGGTGTCGGATCACGGCAGCGCCTCCGCATCGGATCGGGGCTGGTCGGCGGCCTGGGCGAGGACGACGCCGTCGCGGCCGTCGACCTCCGACACCAGTGCGTGCACGCTCTCGGCCAGCGACGTGGGGATGTTCTTGCCGACGTGGTCGGCGCGGATGGGCAGCTGCCGGTGCCCCCGGTCGACGAGGACGACGAGCCGCACGGCGCGCGGCCGCCCGACGTCGTCCAGCGCGGTCAGCGCCGCCCGGATGGTCCGCCCGGAGAACAGGACGTCGTCGACCAGCACGACGATCTTGTCGTCGACGCCGCCCGGCGGGATGTCGGTGCGCTCCAGCGCCCGCGCCGGTCGCAGCCGCAGGTCGTCGCGGTACATGGTGACGTCGAGCGCTCCCACCGGGACGTCGACGCCTTCGGCCGCGGAGATGCGCGCGCCCAGCCGTTGCGCGAGCGGGACGCCGCGCTTGGGGATGCCGAGGATGACGAGGTCGGCGGCGCCCTTGTTGCGCTCCACCACCTCGTGGGCCATGCGGGTCAGCGCCCGGGCGACGTCGTCGCCGTCGAGCACCTCCCGCGAGCCGTTCAGGTCGCGAGACATGGTTCGCTGGACCTCCTTCCCCGCCTCACGGGACGGGACTTAAAGGACGTCGGTCTCTACGAGACTATCAGCGAGGTCGGGTGGGGCCGGGCGGCGCGCCGTGTCAGGGCTGTCACAGTGGGCGTCGTCGGCGATCGTGCCCGCAGTGGCGCGCTCAGGGACGCGCGAACAACTCCGCGGCGAAGAGCCCGTAGACGGCCGCGACCCGGTGCAGCGCGGCCTCCTCCACGTACTCGTCCGGACCGTGGGAGACCTCGAACAGCCCGGGACCGTAGCCGAAGGCGGGGATGCCGAGCTGCGCGTACCAGCGGGTGTCGAGGCACCCCGCGCACAGCTCGAAGCGAGGCTCGGCTCCACTGACCCGGGCGACGCAGTCGCCGAGCACCTGGGCCGCGGGGTGGTCCAGCGCGGTCGCCGCGGGCGGCGCCAGCTGCGTCACCTCCAGTGAGACCCGCGCACCGGCCTCGGCCGCCGCGTCCTCGACGACGGCGGTGATCCGGTCCAGCTCGGCGTGGATGTCCTCCTCCGGGTTGAACCTGCCGTCGACCGTGAACGAGGTCGTCGCGGGAACGACGTTGAAGTTCGAGCCGCCCTCGGATCGCCCGCCGACGACGACCATGGTGCCGCGGGCTTCGCCGGTACCCACCGGAAACCCGGTGTGCCGCTGGCTCATCCGCCGGGCGTAGTCCTCCAGCGGCGCGGCCACCCTCAGCATGTGGAGGAAGGAGTTGACCCCCTTGAAGGCGTGCCCGACGTGGACCGCGCGCCCGTGCACGTCGACTCGGAGAGACAGAGCACCCTTGGCGGCGTTCCACACGACCTCACCGCTCTGCTCCGCGGTCATCATCGCCAGCGCCGCGGGGTCGATCAGGCCGCGTTCGCGCAGGAACCCGGAGCCGACGGTGCTGCCCGTCTCCTCGTCACAGACCAGGTGGATCACGATGCGCCCGTCGCCCAGCAGTCCCAGGTCCGCCGCCGCCGCGGCACCGTAGAGCATGCTCACGATGCCGCCCTTCATGTCGGCCGTGCCGCGGCCGACGATCGACCCGTCGCGGCGCTGAGCGGTGAACTGGCCGCGGTCCTGCGCAGGGACGACGTCGAAGTGGCCGTGGAAGTACACCAGCCTCTCCCCCGCGCCGGCGGTGCCCCGCACGACGCGAGGGTGCTCCAGCGTGCCGGTCGGTTCGATCTCGAGGACCTCCGGCGACAACCCCAGCCGCCGCATCTGCTCGGCCAGCACCGCGGCGCAGTCGGCGAGCCCGCGGCCGGGCGGGTTCTCGGTCTCGCACGCGACCAGCCGGATTAGCAGATCGGCCATCTCGTCGGCTCGATCGGCGATCCACGCTCGTACTGGTCCGGCTGGGTCGCTCATGAGATACCTCTCGATCACTGGCGGTGTGCCAGCAAGGCTATGGCTGTTCCTGCAGGAAGTGTTGTCGAAGATCTGCCTGCTCAGAGGCATTCGTGAAAGGATCTTCCAATGGATGCCATCGATCGGAAGATCCTTGCCGCGCTCCAGGTCGACGGCCGGCGAACCGTCACCGAACTGGCCGCCGCGGTCGGGCTCAGCGTGTCTCCGTGCCACCGACGGGTTCGAGCGCTGGAACGCTCCGGAGTCATCACCGGCTACCGCGCCGTGGTCGACCGTGACGCAGTCGGGCTCGGCTTCCAGGCCCTCGTGTTCGTCACCATGGGCCAGGAGGACCGGGAGACCCTGCTGGCGTTCGAAGCCGCCGTCGCGCGCATCCCCCAGGTCATCGAGGCCCAGCGGCTGTTCGGCAACCCCGACTACCTGCTGCGGGTGGTCACCACCGACCTGAATCGATACGCCGCGCTCGAGGACGATGCGCTAGCCGCCCTGCCCGGCGTGCAGCAGCTCACGTCGACGCTGGTCATGAAGCAGGTCGTCCCAGAACGCCCGCTACCGGCCTGACCCGCCGTCGCGCCGGTTCCCAGGTGACTAGGGCGTGGGCGCGACCACCCGGAGCCCTGCCGCCCGCGCGGCCTCGGCCTGACGGGCGTCGTAGGCGACGACCTCGTCGGCCTCGACCCGGATGGCGACGGCGACATGCAGGGCGTACAGGCTGCTCAGCTGTCGCCCCGGCAGCAGGTCGGCTTCGACGTGATCATCAACGATCGGCGACATCACCAGGACTTCTGGCGCTTCACCATGCTCGCATCCCTGATGACGCACCAGAAGCCCTGGTGATGTGTGCCGACGATCGTGCAACAGCCTGCATCCCGCCACCGCAGTGCCAACGATTCCCGTCAGATCCAGCCGTGGCGGCGGGCGACGTGGACGGCCTCGTGCCGGTTGGCCGCGCCCAGCTTCGAGGCGGCCGAGGAGAGGTAGTTGCGCACCGTCCCCGCGGTGAGCGCGGCCCGGCGGGCGATCTCGTCGATCGGTGCACCCTCGGCGGCCAGCTCCAGCACGTCTGACTCGCGCGCGGTCAACGGGCTGTCGCCGGCGCTGATCGCCTCGGCCGCCAGCTCGGGATCGACGTAGCGCCCGCCGTCGTGCACCGTCCGCACGACCTCGGCGAGCACCGACGCCGACACCGTCTTGGGCAGGAAGCCGCCGACACCGACGGCGAGGGCCCGCTTGAGGTAGCCGGGCCGGCCGTGGCTGGTGACGATCATGGTGCGGCAGCCCGGCACCTCGGCGTGGATCGCCGCGGCGACGCTGATGCCGTCGAGGTCGGGCAGCTGCAGGTCGAGGACGGCGACGTCGGGCCGGTGCGCGCGGGCCATCGCCATGGCCTCGTCGCCGCTGGCGGCCTCGGCCACCACCTCGACGGAGTCCTCCAGGGACAGCAGCGCGCGCAGGGCGGAGCGGATGAGGTTCTCGTCGTCGGCCAGCATCACGCGGATGGGCCCGGCACCGGTCGCCGTCACGGCGTCGCTCCGCGCGCCTCGCCGGCCGGCGACGGCCCGGCCAGCGACGGCGGGCCTGGCGACGGCACCGGCACCCGAGCGGTCAACCGGAACCGTCCCGCACCGGCCGGGCCGGCGCTCAGCTCACCGCCCATGCCGTGCAACCGCTCGTCCAGGCCGGTCAGCCCGCTGCCGTCGCGGCGGCCGACGCCGTCACCCACGGGGGCGCCGCCGGTGAGAACCCCGTCGTTCTCCATGGTCAGGGTTGCCGCGCCGGCCGACCGAGTGACCGTGATGAGGCACTCGTGTGCCTGGCTGTGGCGCAGCACGTTGGTGGTGCCCTCGCGCGCCACCCAGCCCAGCACGGACTGGACCTCGGCCGGAAGCTCGTCACCGTCGCCGACCACGCGGGTGGACACGCCGGCGGAGCGTAGCACCGAGCGAGCGCCGGCCAGTTCGGTGGTGAGATCGACCTCGCGGTAGCCCCGCACCACATCACGAACCTCGCGCAGCGACTCCTGCGCGATGTCGCGGACGGCCATCATCTCCGTGCCGGCCTCGTCGCGGCCGTGCCTGGTCAGCGCGGCGGCAAGCTCGCTCTTGACCGCGATGACGGAGAGGTTGCGGCCCAGGATGTCGTGCAGGTCGCGGGAGAACCGCAGCCGTTCCTCGGCGACGGCGAGCTCGGCCTGCACCCGCCGCGACCGCTCGAGCTCCCAGATGACGCCCAGCGTCCACACCGACACCCGGAACGCCGACCACCCGCTGACGAACGCCAGCAGCGCCGAGACGACCAGCGCCAGCGAGTTTCGCGCCGGCCAGCCGACGGCCAACGCCATGGCCCCGATGGCGGCCGCCGCAACGACCGCGAGCACGAGCAGCCGGCGGGTGGGCAGCCGCGGGCTGGTCGCGGCCACGGTGAACCCGACCGCGAGCACCATGGCCAGCCCGGCGGCACTGCGTGCACCGGGCTCGCCCGCACCCGGAGGCTCGACGCCGAAGGCCGCGGCCGCGGCGATCGGGGCGACCGGCGTCACGACGACGAGCAGCAGCGTCTCACGGCCCGGCCAGTCGCGCCGGCCCAGGTACCACGCCATCGCGCCGCGCAGGACGACCAGCGCCACCGCGGCGTGCAGGACCGACGCCGCGATGTAGACCGCACCGCCGGCCGCGTCGCCCTCGGTGGCCGACGCGGCGACCAGCGCCGCGATGAGCGGCTCGACAGCCGCCATCGCGTACAGCGAACTGCGCGTGTAGAGGTCGAAGCGTTGCGGGGCGCTGCGCTCCTCCCACCAGCGGGTGACCATCGACACATCATCAGCCTTTCACGTCGACGGCGTCAGGCGCGGGGCTCCCAGCGGAACCAGCGCCGCACCGCCGCCACGCCGTTGCCGATCCACAGCGAGGCGATGACCAGCGGGAACCCCGCCTCGGAGAAGCTGGCACCGAAGTCGACGGTGTCGCCGGCCGGCGTCTGGCCGGTCAGGCCGAGCCGGACCAGATCGATCACAGGGCTCAGCGGGAGGAACTGGACGACGTCGCGCATCGTGTCCGGCATGGTTTCCGCGGGCACGACCATGCCGGAGAAGATCATGCAAGCGAAGAGCAGCGGCAGCGTGCTGACCTGCGCCATCTCGACGTTTCGGGTGATCGCCGTCGACGCGGCGGCCAGCAGCACGAAGATCACCACCCCGATGGCCACGCCGACCACGACCAGGATGGCGTTGACCGGGGCGGCCAGCCCGAACGCCACCGAAGCCACTGCCCAGGCCAGGGCGATCTGGACCATCGCGACCACGACCGATGGCAGCGCGGTGGCGCCGAGGATCTCGGCGTCGGTCAGCTCGCCCACCCGCAGCCGCTTGAGCACCAGCTCCTCGCGGCGCGCCACATAGGCGGTCACCAGGTTGTAGTAGACCACGTACAACAGGGCGAACCCGATCAGCATGGTGACCGTCAGGGCCGTTATCGGGATCTCGGTGTCCTCGCCGACGCCTATGGCGTTGACCCCCGCCACGGTCAGCAGCGGCAGCGCCAGCGCCGTGAACATCGCAGTGCGGTTGCGCACCAGCAGCCGCAGCTCGGCCCGGGCCAGCGACCGTACCCGCCGCAGCGAGCCGAGCGTGCTCGCGGCCCGCCGGGGTGTTCCGACCATCGCGCTCATGCGAGGACCTCCGTCTGGTTCGGCGCGTCCGCCTCGTCGGCGACGGCCAGGAATGCCTGCTCCAGCGACGCCGGCCGGGCCGCGAGCTGCTCGAGCAGGACGCCCCGCTCGGCGGCCCACACCAGCAGCGTCGTCAGCGTCGGCTGGAGCGTGTCGGTGTGCACGACGACCTTGCCGCCGTCGTCGACCACCAGCGCACCGGCCAGGTCCGGCAGCCGCGGCGGTCCGCCGCCCGGCGCGAGCTCGAACGTCACCGTCGCCGGCTGGGTCGCCACGACCTCGGCGACGGTGCCCTCGCGCACGATGCGGCCGCGGTGCATGATGGCCAGCCGATCGGCCAGCTCCTCCGCCTCGTCCAGGTAGTGGGTGGTGAGCAGCACCGTGACGCCGTCGTCGAGCAGCGAGCGCACCAACGCCCAGGTGTCGCGGCGGCTCTCCGGGTCCAGCCCGGTGGTGGGCTCGTCGAGGAACAGCACCTCAGGCCGGCCCAGCACGGCCAGCGCGAGATCGAGCCGCCGGCGCTCGCCGCCGGACAACTGCTTGATGGTGACGCCGACCCGGTGGTTCAGCCCGACCAGCTCCAGCACCTCGCCGACGGGCCGCGGCGAGGTCAGCGTGCCGGCCCACATGGCGGCGGTCTCGGCGACCGTGAGGTCCGCGGGGAACCCGCCCTGCTGCAGCATGACCCCGATGCGCGGGCGCACGGCGGCACGGTCGGTGTGCGGGTCGCGGCCCAGCACCCGTACCCGCCCGCCGCTGGGGCGGGCCAGGCCTTCGACCACCTCGAGCGTGGACGTCTTGCCGGCGCCGTTGGTGCCCAGCAGCGCGAACAGCTCGCCGCGCACGACCGAGAACGTCGCGCCGCGGACCGCCTCGAACCCGCCGGCGTATTGTCGTCGCAGGTCAGTGACCTCGATGACGGCACCCATGCTGGTCCTCTCCCCTCCGTTGGCGTCGTGGATATCCGTGTCCTGTCGGCATGTCGACCAGCCTGCCGCCCGCGGCGGGCCAGGGCCCATGAGGGATGTCATCGGCTGAAATGACATCTGTCATGTCCTGCCATTGCGGCATCGTCCGAACGGTGCAAAACGGGCGGCTCGCCTTGACCGACACCTTGGCGCCGAGCATGCTGCTCGGAGCGTCCGCCCCCGCGCGGGCGCGGACGACCCACACCCCTCCCGGGAGGACGCCTGTGTCGACCCCGACCACCCGGCGACCGCGCCGCCGCGCACGGCTCGCCACCACCTCCGTCGTCGGCGTGATCGCCGCCACGGCACTGGCCGCCGGCGGCCTCGCGCTGGCCGCCCCCGACGGCGACGTCGCCGGCACACCCCAGCCGGCCAGGTTCGCCGACGGCTCGTACGTCGTGGTGCTCACCGAGCCGCCCGCGGCCACGTACGACGGCGGCGTGGCCGGGCTGCGCGCCACCAAACCCGGCGAGGGCGAGAAGCTGCGGGCGGACTCCCGCGAGGTCCGCGACTACCGCGGCCACCTGCGCGAGCGGCAGGACTCCGTCGCCGACGCCGTCGGCGCCGACCCGCTCTACCAGTACACGGTCGCGGTCAACGGGTTCGCCGCCGAGCTCTCGGGTGAGCAGGCCGCGGAGCTGGCCGCCGACCCCGGTGTGCTCGCGGTCGTTCCCGACACCCCGCGCGAGGTCGACACCGTCCACTCGCCGGAGTTCCTGGGCCTGACTGGCAACGACGGCGTGTGGGCGGGGCTGGGCGGCCCGGCGGAGGCCGGCGCGGGCGTCGTCGTCGGCGTCATCGACAGCGGCATCTGGCCCGAGAGCGCCTCCTTCGCCGGCGACGAGCTGGCTGACGAGCCCACCGACGAGGTCGGCGTGCCGTACCGCACGTCGGAGACCGAGACGGCCATGCTCAAGGCCAACGGCGACGTCTTCACCGGCGAGTGCGAGCCGGGCGAGGACTGGACCGCCGACCTGTGCAACTCCAAGCTCGTCTCCGCCCGGTACTTCGAGGACGGCTTCGTCAGCAACGTACCGCCGGAGCACCACGACCCCGACGAGCGCATCTCCACCCGCGACGGCGACGGCCACGGCAGCCACACCGCCAGCACGGCCGCCGGCAACCACGGTGTTCCGATGTCGGTCAACGAGCGCGACTTCGGCGAGGGCTCCGGCATGGCGCCGGGCGCGGCGATCGCCGCCTACAAGGTCTGCTGGGAGGACGACGACCCCGCCACGGGCGGCTGCTACCCGTCGGACTCCGTCGCCGCCATCGACCAGGCCATCCTCGACGGCGTCGACGTCATCAACTACTCGATCTCCGGCGCCACCGACACCGTGGTCGACCCGGTCGAGCTGGCGTTCCTCTCCGCGGCCTCGGCCAACGTCTTCGTCGCGGCGTCGGCCGGCAACAGCGGGCCCAGCACCTCCACCGTCGCGCACAACAGCCCGTGGCTGACCACCGTCGCCGCCAGCACCCATGTGGTCTACGAAGGCACCGTCGAGCTCGGCGACGGCCAGCTCTTCCGCGGCGCGATGATCAGCGACGTCGGCGTGCCGGAGCAGACCCCGTTGGTCTACGCCCGCGACATCGGCGCCGACGGCGTCGACCCGGACGAGGCGGCCCTGTGCGCCCCGGACTCCGTCGACGCGGCCCAGGCGGCCGGCGCCATCGTCATCTGCGACCGTGGCGTCTACGACCGAGTGGCCAAGTCCGCCGAGGTCCAGCGGGCCGGCGGTGTCGGCACGATCCTCGGCAACCTCGACGAGGCCGAGACCCTCAACGCCGACTTCCACGTCATCCCGACCACCCACCTGGGTGCGGCCGACGCCGCCGAGGTGCGCACGTACGCCGCCACCGACGGCGCCACCGCCGCGCTGCTCGTCGGCGACCAGACCGACCTGCCGCCGACACCGGCGCCGGTGCTGGCCGGGTTCTCCTCGCGCGGTCCGGCCGACGCCAACGGCGGCGACCTGCTCAAGCCGGACATCGCCGCGCCCGGCGTCGACGTCCTCGCCGCGGTGGCACCCGCCCCGAACGGCGGCAACGACTTCAACTTCATCTCCGGCACGTCGATGGCCTCGCCACACATCGCCGGCCTGGCCGCGCTCATCCGCGCCGCCGAGCCGGAGTGGTCGGCCATGGCGGTCAAGTCGGCCATGATGACCACTGCCGACGATCTGAAGAATGCCGACGGAAGCGACGACGGCGACCTGTTCCACGCCGGCGCGGGGCAGGTCGACCCGACCCGGTTCCTCTCCCCCGGCCTGGTGTACGAGTCCGGGGTCGACGACTGGCTGTCGTTCATCGAGGGCACCGGCACCGAGACCGGCATCCCCGGCGTCGAGCCGATCGACCCGTCCGACCTCAACCAGCCGTCCATCGCGGTGGGCGCGCTGCCCGGACAGCAGACCATCACCCGCAGCGTCACGGCGGTCACGCCCGGCCTGTATCGCGCGTCGGTCTCGGTGCCCGGCTTCACCGCCAAGGTGACCCCGTCGGTCCTCTACTTCGGCCGGCCCGGCCAGACCAAGACGTTCGAGGTCACGCTGACCCGCACCACCGCGCCGTTCGACGAGTACGCCCACGGCGCGCTGACCTGGAGCGGCGGCGGCACCACCGTGCGCAGCCCGATCGTGGCCCGCCCGGTGGCGGTGGCCGCGCCGCCCGAGGTCACCGGCAGCGGCAGCAGCGGCGAGGTCTCGTACGACATCACGCCGGCCTCCGACGACGCCGTCGACCTCACCCTGCGTGGCCTGGTTCCGGCCGTGGTCACCGACGGCACCCTCACCCCGGGCGAGTCGCCCGACACCGAGGGCAACGCATCGTCGCAGCTGGTGGAGTTCACGGTGCCCGAGGGCACCTCGCTGGCCCGCATCGACCTGCACTCCGCGGACTCCTCGGCCGACTACGACATGTACGTCTTCGGTCCCGACGGATCCGAGCTGGACGTCAACGGAGCCACGGGAGCGGCCAACGAACTGGTCGACCTGTCCGCGGCGGAGGCAGGGACGTACCACGTGCTGGTGCACATGTTCTCCAGCCCGGACGGTTCCCCGGTCGACTTCAGCCTTCGCACGTTCGCCGTCGGCTCCGACGCCGCCGGCAACGCCACGGTCACCCCGGACCCGGTCACCGGCCGGCTCGGGCGTCCGTCGGAGGTGACGGTCAGCTGGTCCGGCCTGGACGAGGGCGTTCCGTACCTCGGCACCGTCGGCTACGCCGGCACCGAGAGCATCACCGTCGTCTCCATCGAGTGACCCACCCATGCCCCCGGTCGAAATGATCACGTTCAGCACGAAATTGCGTGTCACACCATGCTTGTAAGCCTCGTGGGGCACGCAAAGTCCTGGTGACGTGAGCCGATGCCCGGGCCGACGCCGTCGACGACAGCGTTTGCCCGGGCATCGGTTCTACGATGGGCCGCATGACCACTGAGCCCGATCGCAGCCGAGTCCGCTTCCCCGACATCAGCTCCCGCGCGTACGAGCACCCGGCCGATCGCGGCGCCCTGGTCGCGCTGCGGACGCTGCGCGGCTTCGACACCGTCCTCAAGAAGATGTCCGGGCTGTTCAGCGAGCGCAGCCTGCGCCTGCACTTCCTCGCCGGTTCCGTCCGCGTCGGCGAGACCCAGTTCCGCGATGTGTACCAAGACGTCGTGGACGCCGTGCACATCCTCGACCTGCCGGAGCGGCCGGAGCTGTACATCATCTCCGACCCCAATCCGCGGGCCATGGCCATCGGCGTGGACCGCCCGTTCGTCGTCGTCAGCACCGGCCTGTTCGACCTGCTGGACGCGGAGGAGCGGCGGTTCGTCATCGGGCACGAGGTCGGGCACATCCTGTCCGGGCACGCCGTCTACCGGACGCTGCTGCTGGCGCTGACCAACCTGGCGCTGCGGGTCGCGTGGATCCCGCTGGGTTACATGGGCCTGCGCGCCATTGTCCTCGCCCTCGAGGAGTGGCACCGCAAGTCCGAGCTGTCCTGTGACCGGGCCGGGCTGCTGACTTCGCAGGACCCGGATGCCGCCAAGCGCGCCCTCATGAAGTTGGCCGGCGGCTCCCGGCTCGGCGAGATGAGCGTCGACGCGTTCCTGCAGCAGGCCCGCGAGTACGACGCCGCCGAGGACGCCCGCGACGGGCTCATCAAGCTGCTGAGCCTGATGGGCCGCACCCACCCGCACGCCGTCGTCCGGCTGGCCGAGCTGGATCACTGGGCCGCGTCCGGTGAGTACAGCCGCATCCTGGCCGGCGACTACGCCCGCCGCTCCGACGACACCAGCACCTCCACCAGCCAGGAGGTCCGCAACGCCGCGAAGTCGTACCAGGAGTCGTGGAACCGGTCGGCCGACCCGCTCATCGGCGTGCTCCGCGACGTCGTCAACAGCGTCGGCGACGCCGGCGGAAAGCTGTTCGACAACCTCTCCAGCCGGATGCGCCGCGGCTCCGACTGACGGGAGCATGCCGACGGGCGCGGGACACCCGGCGGCATGACGCCACGCGACGCCGCTTGGCCGGCTCGCCGCTTGGCCGGCTCGCCGCTTGGCCGCTGCTCCGGCGTGGCCACCCCTCGCTCCTGCGCCGAGATGATCACGTTCAGCACGAGATCTCGTGTCAGACCATGCTCGCAATCATGGTGAGGCGCGGGGGATCCTGCTGAACGTGATCATTCCGCTCTCCTGGTGCTTCCGTGGGCCGTTCGCATCGGAGTGAGGTCGATGGCCGGCGTCGACCGTGATGGCGGCGGACGCGCACTGGCTCCGGTTCCGGGTCCTGGGGCGTGGGCTTGGTCATCGAGGTCGGGTGGCGCTGTCTGGGTCATGCCGCGGCGTCGAGACACACCAGGTGACGCGTCACCGTCGTCGGGCCCGTTCCCGATGTTGGCCGAGCCGGTGGGGTGGCCGGTCCACGACCGGGTTTCGGCGGCAGCGGTGAGCGTGGCTGTGCGGCCGGCGCCGATCAGTCGCTCGGCGGGTCGGGGTCGCAGCGCCTCAAATGATCACGTTCAGCAGGATCCCCCGAGCCTCACCATGATTGCAAGCATGGTGTGACACGAGATTACGTGCTGAACGTGATCATTTCGGCGGGCGAAGGCGCGGTGCCGACCGCCGCCGGGCGGATGGCGGTTGGGGGTCGGGGGCTGTGGGTCGGGTCAGAGGGTGAGGCTCGGCTTGACCGCAACCAGGCGGCCGAGGAGGCCGTTGACGAAGGTCGGGGACTGCTCGGTCGACAGCTCGCGCGCCAGCGAGACCGCCTCGTCCAGCGCGACCGGGTCGGGGACGTCGTCGCGGTACATGACCTCGTAGACGCCGATGCGCAGCACGTTGCGGTCGACCGCGGGCATGCGTTCCAGCGTCCAGCCCTGCGAATACGTCGAGATCAGCTCGTCGATGCGGTCATGGTGCGCGATGACGCCCTCGACCAGGGCGACGGTGTACTCGTTGAGCGGCTGCTCGGCCATGGCCATCCGGTGCGACAGGGTGGCGCCGAGGCTGAGGCCGCGCATCTCCGACTCGTACAGGATGTCGAGCGCGCGCTTGCGGGCACGGCTCCTCGCGGGCATCCAGTCGGCCCGTCAGGTGGCGCGGCCGAGGTACGAACCGTCGCGAGTGTCGACCTTGACCTTCTCGCCGGTCGTGATGAACAGCGGCACCTGGATCTCGTAGCCGGTCTCCAGCCGGGCCGGCTTGTTGCCGCCGGTGGAGCGGTCGCCCTGCAGCCCCGGCTCGGTGTACTCGATGGTCAGCACGACGGACGCGGGGAGCTCCACGAACAAGGGCGTGCCGTCGTGCAAACCGACGGTCGCGTCTTGGTTCTCCAGCATGAAGTTCTCCGCGCCGCCGACGGTGGCGGCCGAGACGTGGGTCTGGTCGTACGTCTGCGTGTCCATGAACACGAAGTCGTCGGCGTCGCGGTACAGGTAGGTCATCTCGCGCCGGTCGACGTTGGCGGTCTCGACCTTCACGCCGGCGTTGAACGTTTTGTCGACCACCTTGCCCGACAGCACGTTCTTCAGCTTGGTGCGCACGAAGGCGCCGCCCTTGCCGGGCTTGACGTGCTGGAACTCCACCACGCTCCACAGTTGGCCGTCGAGGTTGAGTACCAGGCCGTTCTTCAGGTCGTTCGTCGTCGCCACGTCGTTCGTTGCCTTCTTCGTCGTCGATGCCGTCTGGACCGCGCCCCGCCTCCCGGCCGCGCCGGCGCGTCACGCGTCCAGGACCAGCAGGTCCTTGGTGGTCGGTGTGAGCAGCTCGGAACCACCGGCAGCCCGAACCACCAGCGTGTCCTCGATCCGGACCCCGCCGCGCTCCGGGAGGTAGATCCCGGGCTCGACGGTCACCGCCATGCGATCGGCCAGTGTACCCGTCGCGGAGTATCCGAGCGTCGGCGCCTCGTGGACCTCGAGCCCGACGCCGTGGCCGGTGCCGTGCCCGAAGTTCTCCTTGTAGCCGGCGGCGTCGATGATCTCGCGGCTGGCTCGGTCGACGGCGATGCAATCGTCGCCGACCTGGATGGCCTCGGTGCCGGCCCGCTGCGCCCGGGCGACGAGGTCGTAGATCTCGCGCTGCCAGTCCCGCGGCTGCGCGCCGACGACGGAGGTCCGGGTGCAGTCGGCGTGGTAGCCGCGGTAGGCGGCGCCGAAGTCGATTTTTAGCAGGTCGCCGCGCCCCACGACCCGCTCGGTGGGACGGTGGTGCGGGATGGCACTGTTGGGCCCGGTGGCCACGATGGTCTCGAAGGCGATGCCGTCGGCGCCGTGCCCGAACATCCGCCATTCCAGGTCGCGGGCGATCTCCTTCTCGGTGCGACCGAGGAACCGGCCGGCGGCGTAGAGGTCGTCCAGAGCCCGGCACGAGATGGCGCACGCCTCGGCCAGCAGGGACAGCTCCCCGTCGTCCTTGACCGCGCGCAGCTTCTCCACCGCGCGATCCAGGTGGGACACCTCGACCGTGCCGCCGGCGCCGTCCAGGGCCGCCTCGATGGAGCTCCACAGCTCCAGCGTGATGGCGTGCTCCTCGACCGCCAACCGGACGCTGCCGGCCGGCGTCGCGGTGCGTGCTGCCCGGGCCGCCAGCGCCGCCGCGACACCCCGCTCGACGACGAGCTCCACGTCTGGAGCTACGGCCGCAGCCGCCGTAGCATAACGACTATCAGTCGCCAGCACCGCCGACCCGTCCGCCGCAAGGAGCAAAGCCGCGTTACTGCTGTCGAGACCTGTTAGGTAACGGACGTTGACCAAGTGCGTGACTAGCGCCACATCAATCTTGTCATCGACCATGTGCTTTGCCAGCGCGGCACGTCGCCGTGCGTGGTTCTCCGACATCTCACCAGCCCTTTCCAACCCCGTGTCCAGCGCGGATGCGGGGCCATTTCAATAATTGAGATAGGTGCTTCGCAGTTGATCACGGCTCGACTACTCTGTTGATCATGCTCATTCTAGGCCTGATCGTCATCGTCATATTGGCCCTCGTCATGAGCTATTTGGTCATTCGGCAGGGGCCGCAGACCAGAACCGCACCCACGTTCTCCTCCCCCCTGACACCCCCTCCCGGTGTGCGCCTCGGCCGCGAACTGCAGGAGCAGGTGCGCGACATCGCCACGAGGGGCAATACCGACCAGGCCGTGAAGCATCTGCAGAAGCGGGCCAGCCTGCCCATACCGCAGGCTACCGCCATCGTGTACGCGCTCCAGGCGGGCCAGGTCTTCCCCGAGCCGGAGCCGGCCAGCACCGCGGCGCCCTCCCACGCGCGTCGACGGGGCCCCGTCGACGCCGAACTGCTGTCGACGCTGCGCAGCCTGGTCAACCAGGACCGCCTGCGCCGCACCGCGGCCATCCGGCTGCTCAAGGACCGCACCGGCATGAACACCCGGGACGCGCGGCGGTTCCTCGACGCGCTCTGAGCACGCGCAGCCTTGCTATCACAGCGTGTCAGGCTGATATCATCGCCGTCATGCGCCAGCTCCTGCTGCGAATCCCCGACGACCTCCACCGCCGGTTGACCGCGCGCGCCAAACGCGAAGGCGTCTCCATCAACGCGCTGGCCAACAAGGTGCTCTCCGCCGCCGCGCCGCCACCACCCCCGTCGGCCGACGACGTCGACACCCGCCGCCACGACCTCCGCGAGAAGGCCCGCGAGCTCGGCATCCTGGTCGAGAACCCGGCGCCTCAGGTGTCACCGCAACGGTTCACGACAGCGTTGCGCGCCACCGAGGGCGTCGGTCCGGTCGTCGACGAGCTCTGGTCGGACCGACGGTGACAGTGCTCACGTACGTCGACTCGTCGGTGCTGGTCCGCTCCTACCTCGCCGACGAGCCGAAGCACGCCGTCGCCCGCGGCCTGGTGGAGAGCCGCTCCGTGCTGACGACCTCGACTCTGGCGCTGCTGGAGGTGTCGTCGGCGCTGGTCCGGGCGGCCCGCAGCCGGCGCATCGGCGACGTCGACACCCTGCTGGCAAAGCTCTACGAGGAGGTCTCGCCGGCCGGACCCATCGTGCTGATCCGCGCCAACACGCTCGACACCGAGAACACCGCGCGCGTGCTGGTCCGCCGGTTCGGCATCCGCGCGCTCGACGCACTGCACCTGGCCATCGCCCACCTCACCGCCCGCCCGCTGGCCGGTCAGGGCGACGAGATCGGCTTCGCCACGTACGACCCGGACCAGCTGGCCGCGGCCGCCGACCTCGGCTTCGTCGACCACTCCCCCTGACCAGACCGGTACGGTGCCGCCATGGACCTGTGGCTGATCGTGGTCGTGGCGCTGGCCGCGAGTCTGGTGCTGGGATTCGTCGTCGTCATCGTGCGCGGCCGCGCCGAGGCCGTCGCCGGGCCGGCCGTCCAGACGACGGCGACGTCGCCGGCCGCCGCCGTCGAGCACGGGGACTCCGACGAGGCCGACCTCGACGCCTCTGTGCGGCGGCTCGTCGGCCAGGGGCACCGCATACAGGCCATCAAGGTGGTGCGCGAACGCACCCGCCTCGACCTGGCGCGCGCCAAGAGCTACGTCGACCGCATCGCCGACGGTGCCTCGCCGGCGCAGTCGCCGCCCAGCGCGCCCGAGGATCGAATCTCCGCCGACGCGATGGCGCGGGTCCAGGCACTCGCCGCCCAGGGCAAGATCATCCCCGCCGTCAAGGAACTGCGCCAGCACACCGGCCTCGGCCTCAGGGAGGCCAAGGACCTCGTCGACCGGATGACGCAGTCCGCGGCGCTCGCCGCGGTCAGCCCGCCGGCGGCACCCGCTGTGCCGGAGCCTGCAGCGCCCGCGCCGGACGAGGTGATGGCCCGGGTGCGGCAGCTCGCCGCCCAGGGCCGCAAGATCCACGCGATCAAGGAGCTGCGCCAGCACACCAGCCTCAGCCTCAAGGAGGCCAAGGATCTCGTCGACGGTTTCTAGCCGCGCCTCTGCCGGCTGCGCCGTCGCTTCTCGGACCCAGAGGTCAGGCGACGAGAGTGGCGACGGCGCGCAGCGCGAGGTCGTAGGAGGCGAGCCCGAAGCCGGCGATCGTCCCGGTCGCGACGCCCGCGACGACGCTGGTGTGCCGGAACTCCTCGCGGGCGGCCGGGTTGGAGATGTGCACCTCGATCAGTGGCGCCCGCAGCTGGGCGCACGCGTCGCGCAGCGCGTAGGAGTAGTGCGTGAACGCGGCCGGGTTGAGGACGACCGGCGTCGCGTCGTCGGCGGCCGTGTGGAGCCAGTGGACCAGCTCGGCTTCGTCGTCGGTCTGCCGGACCTCGACCTCGAGGTCGAGCGAGGCGCCGACCTTGCCGCAGCGTTCCACCAGTCCGGCGTAGGAGGTGTCGCCGTACACGTCCGGCTCCCTGGACCCCAGCCGGCCGAGGTTGGGACCGTTCAGCACCAGCACCCGCGTCGTCACGCCCCGACCCTATCCCGATCACCTTGGCACGCCATCTCACCACGGTGAATCGGACCTATCGACCGCGCCAGCGATGATTTTGCGTACCAACCCCACAGCCTGTGGCCCACGGTTCGCGGAGTACTGGCCGACACCGCGACGCCGGGCTGACCGAGAGCGCCATCCGGCACCGCGTGCGCTCCGGACGGCTCGTCGTCGTGCGGCACGGCGTCTTCTGCTCACCTGAGGTGTGGGAACGCACCGACGGCGACCTCGCCCGGACCGAAGGGCTCGAGGCCGGCCCCATCGTCGCTGACGCGGCATTTCGCAGCGGCATCACGACACCGGATGTGCTGGCAGCCACGACCCAGGACCTGGCCGGCTGGCCAGGAGTAGCTACGGCGCGCCTGGTGGCCGAGCACGCCTCCGGGCTACGCGAGTCTCCCCTCGAGTCGGCATCCTTCGCACTGTTCCTGCGACACGGCCTGGCGCTGCCGGAGTGCAACGCATGGATCACCGCCCAGCGCCGGGGGGCGCCCGCGCCGACTTCGCGTGGCGGCGGTACCGCCTCATCGGCGAGGCGGACGGCCGGGTGAAGTACGACGGCCCATGGAGCCCAGCAGAGCCCTCCCTCTGGACGGAGAAGCTGCCACCGGAGCGGCTCGAAGACATGGGCTTCGTCGTCACCCCGCTGGACCGGCGCCGAACTCCATCGCCGCCCGGACGCCGTCATCGCCCGCTGGCGAACCGCTCGATCCGGGCGCACGGGATGTACGGCGTGCCACTACTGCTGCCGTGAGCGCCTTGGCACGTCGTTCCGGCGCTGCGAACCGGACATTTCGGTCGCCAGAGCCGTGACGTCGCGTGCCAAGATGAGGGAGCGAAGGAGGCGGCACGATGAGCAGCACCGAACCGCACACCACCTCGATGATCGACGACGCGGCGGCGACGACGCCGTGGCCGCGGGCGCTGGACGCGCTGGACCGGGCCGACACCTACTGGCTGTCGACGGCGCGTCCGGACGGCCGACCGCACGTGGTGCCGATCCTGGCTGTCGTGCTGGAAGGCACGCTCCACTTCTCCGTCTGGCCCGGCAGCCGGGCGGGCCGCAACCTGGCCACCGACCCGCGCTGCGTCGTCGCCGTCAACGCCGAAGGCATCGACCTGGCCGTCGAGGGCTTGGCCGGGATCGTCCGCGACGACGCCACCCTGCGCCTGGTCGCCGAGCGATACCTGTCCGAGTACGGCTGGGAGGTCGAGGTCCGCGACGGCACGTTCCATGCCGAGGGCGCGCCGACCGCCGGCCCGGGGCCGTTCGACGTCCACGCGCTCGTCCCGACGGTCGCCTTCGGCTACGGCTCGGCGGAGGGGGCGCCGTACGACCCGACCCGCTGGCGGTTCCAGCCCTGAGCCGGCGCTAGGACGGGCGCGCGACCTCCGCGTACGCCGCCGCGAGCAGCTGCGGGTCCGGTGCCTCGAGGATGCCCGGCTTGCCGAGCGCGTCGAGGACGACGAACCGCAGCCGGTCGCCGCGGCTCTTCTTGTCGATGCGCATGGTCTCGAGCAGCCGCGGCCAGGCGCCGGCGTCGTACGTCGTCGGCAGGCCGAGCAGCTCCAGCACGGCCCGGTGACGGTCGGCGGTGTCGTCGTCGAGCCGACCGGCCAGGCGGCCGAGCTCGGCGGCGAAGACCATGCCGACCGAGACCGCGGCGCCGTGGCGCCACCGGTACCGCTCGAGCTTCTCGATGGCGTGGCCGAGCGTGTGCCCGTAGTTGAGGATCTCGCGCAGCCCCGACTCGCGCAGGTCCGCGCCCACGACCTCGGCCTTGACCCGGATCGACCGCTCGACCAGCTCGCGCACGTGCGGCCCGTCGGCGGCGGCCGCGGCCACCGGGTCGGCCTCGACGATGTCGAGGATGGTGGGATCGGCGATGAACCCGGCCTTGACCACCTCGGCGAGGCCGGCGACGTACTCGTTGACGGGCAGCGACTCCAGCGCCGCCAGGTCGCACAGGACACCGGCGGGCGGGTGGAACGCGCCCACGAGGTTCTTGCCCTCCGCGGTGTTGATGCCGGTCTTGCCGCCGACGGCCGCGTCGACCATGCCGAGCACCGTCGTCGGGATCGGGACCCACCGCACGCCGCGCAGCCAGGAGGCAGCGACGAAGCCCGCGAGGTCGGTGGTGGCTCCCCCGCCGATGCCGACGACGGCGTCGGAGCGGGTCATGCCGATGCGGCCCAGCACCGACCAGGAGTAGGCGGCGACCTCGGCGGTCTTGGCGTCCTCGGCGTCGGGGACCTCGACGGCGTGCGCCTCGTACCCCTGCGCCAGCAGGTCGTCGCGGACGGCGTCGGCGGTGGTGCGCAGCGCACCGGGGTGGATGACGGCGACCCGCTGCACGCCCGCGCCGAGCAGCCCGGGAAGCTCGCCGAGCAGTCCGGTGCCGACGACGACGTCGTACGGCTGCTCGCCGCCGACTCGGATGCGCGTCGGGCCGCCGGCCTCAGGCATGGCGCGCGACCTCGTCGGCGATCTCATCGGGCGTGCGGCCGCCGGTGTCGACCGTCACGACGGCGACGTCGAGGTAGAGCGGGCGCCGCTCGTCGAGCAGCCGCTTGAGCTGGGCCCGCGGGCTCTCCAGCAGCAGCGGCCGGTCGCGGTTGAGGCCGACGCGGGCGACGGCGTCGGCCAGTCCCACGTCGAGGAAGACGACCAGGTGGCCGGCGAGCAGCTTGCGGTTGTCCTCCGAGCCGACCGCCCCGCCGCCCAGTGCCAGGACGCCGTCGTGCTCGGCCAGCCCGGCGGCGACGGCGTCGCGTTCCAGCGCGCGGAACGCCGGCTCGCCGTCCTCGATGAAGATGTCGCCGATGGGCTTGCCCGCCGTGCGCTCGATGTCGACGTCGGTGTCGCGGAACCCGACGCCGAGGCGCCGCGCCACCAGCCCGCCGACCGTGGTCTTCCCGGCGCCGGGCGGGCCGACGATGACCACGCGCGGCGCCATCAGCGCACCACCAGCGTCGGCGGGATGGCGTCGAGGTACGCCTCGAGGTTGCGGGAGGTCTCGGCCACGGAGTCGCCGCCGAACTTCTCCAGCGCCAGCTCCGCGACGACCAGCGCGACCATGGCCTCGGCGACGACACCGGCCGCCGGCACCGCGCACACGTCGGATCGCTGGTGGTGGGCTTTGGCGACGTCGCCGGTGGCGATGTCGATGGTGCGCAGCGCCCGCGGCACGGTGGAGATGGGCTTCATGGCCGCCCGGACCCGCAGGGTCCCGCCGGTGGACATGCCACCCTCGATGCCGCCGGAGCGACCCGAGGTGCGCCGGACGCCGCCACCGTCGACGGGCACGATCTCGTCCTGCGCCTTCGAGCCGCGGGTGCGGGCCAGCTCGAAACCGTCGCCGACCTCCACGCCCTTGATGGCCTGGATGCCCATGAGAGCGCCGGCCAGCCGGGCGTCGAGCTTGCGGTCGCCGTGGACGTAGCTGCCGACGCCCGGCGGCATGCCGGTGACGACGACCTCGACGACGCCGCCGAGGGTGTCGCCTTCGTCGTGCGCTGCGTCGACCTCGGCGACCATGAGCTTGCTGGTGTCGGCGTCGAAGCAGCGCAGCGGGTCGGCGTCGAGCGCGTCGACGTCGTCGGGCGTGGGCAGCGCCGCGCCGGCCGGCACCGCCACCGTCCCCAGCTCGACGGTGTGGCTGACCAGCCGGATGCCGTAGGCCTGCGCGAGGAACGCCGACGCGAGCGCACCCAGCGCCACCCGGGCCGCCGTCTCACGCGCGCTGGCCCGCTCCAGCACCGGGCGGGCCTCGTCGAACCCGTACTTCTGCATGCCGGCGAGGTCGGCGTGCCCGGGGCGCGGCCTGGTCAGCGGAGCATTGCGAGCAAGGTGCGCCAGGTCCGCTTCGTCGACCGGGTCGGCGGCCATCACCTGCCGCCACTTGGGCCACTCGGTGTTGCCGACCTGGATGGCGACGGGGCTGCCCAGCGTACGGCCGTGCCGCAGCCCGCCGACGACGGTGACCGCGTCGGCCTCGAACTTCATCCGGGCACCGCGGCCGTACCCCAGCCGTCGTCGCGCGAGCGCGGCATCGATGTCGGCGGTGGTCACCTCGACACCGGCCGGAAGTCCCTCGAGGACCGCGACCAGGGCAGGGCCGTGCGACTCCCCCGCTGTCAGCCATCTGAGCATGATGGCAATTCTCCCACGCCCACGACGCCCACCGGACCGCTGTCCGTCAGGGCCCCCGTTGAGCGAGCGCGTCGTCGCACCCGCGCTTCGACGACCGGGCAAGAGTTGATCATGGAGGTGACTGGCGTCGGACCGCTGGTCTAGGCTCGGCTTCGTGCCGCACGAGATCGATCCCGCCTTCCTGGCCCTCCCGATGCGTTCGCTGGCTGACGCCGCTCTGCAACGAGCCCGTGAGCTGGGCGCCGAGCACGCCGACTTCCGGCTCGAGCGCATCCGGTCCCAAGACCTGTCCTTCCGCGACGGCAAGCTCGAGGGCGGCCGCGACGGCGAGGACGTCGGCTTCGCCGTCCGGGTGCTGCACCAGGGCACCTGGGGCTTCGCCGCCGCCGTCGACCTCACCGTCGACGACGCCGCCAAGGCCGCCGAGCAGGCGGTCGACCTCGCCAGCGTCTCCCGCGGGCTCAGCCCGACGAAGGTCGAGCTGGCCGACGAGCCGGTGTACCCGGACGTCACGTGGGTGTCGGCGTACGAGGTGAACCCGTTCGACGTCCCGGACACCGAGAAGATCGACCGGATGGTCGGCAACTCCGTGCGCGTCCTCGCCCAGTCCGACGTCGACCACGTCACCGCGCAGCTGCAGCAGGTGCAGGAGAACAAGTTCTACGCCGACAGCCACGGCACCGTCACCACGCAGCAGCGGGTCCGGCTGCACCCGGTGTTCGAGGCGGTCAAGGTCGACCCGGCCACCGGGCGGTTCGAGACCATGCGGACGCTCCCGGCGCCGGCCGGGCGCGGCTGGGAGTACGCCACCGGCGCCGACGGCGTCGTCGACTGGGGCGCGGCGCTGGACGAGCTCGGCCCACTGCTGGCGGAGAAGTTCGCCGCGCCGAGCGTCCATGCCGGCCGCTACGACCTCGTCATCGATCCGACGAACCTGTGGCTCACCATCCACGAGTCCATCGGGCACGCCACCGAGCTCGACCGCGCGCTGGGCTACGAGGCCAACTACGCCGGCACCTCGTTCGCCACGCTCGACCAGCTGTGGACGCTGCGCTACGGCTCACCGGTCATGCATGTCACCGGCGACCGCACCGTCCCGCACGGCCTGTCCACCATCGGGTACGACGACGAGGGCGTGCAGACCCAGCGGTGGGACATCGTCAGCGGCGGCACGCTGGTCGGCTACCAGCTCGACCGCGCCATGGCCGCGGCCAACGCCAGCGCGCTGGGCACGAGCCGCTCCAACGGGTGCGCGTTCGCCGACTCACCCGGTCACGTACCGGTGCAGCGGATGGCGAACGTGTCACTGCAGCCGGCCGACGGCGGGCCGTCCACCGAGGAGCTCATCGCCCAGGTCGACGACGGCATCTACGTCGTCGGCGACAAGTCGTGGTCCATCGACATGCAGCGTTACAACTTCCAGTTCACCGGCCAGCGGTTCTACCGCATCCGCGGCGGCGAGCTGGACGGCCAGCTGCGCGACGTCGCCTACCAGGCCACCACGACCGACTTCTGGGGCTCCATGGCCGCGGTCGGCGGTCCGCAGACCTACGTGCTGGGTGGCGCCTTCAACTGCGGCAAGGCCCAGCCCGGGCAGATCGCGCCGGTGTCGCACGGCAGCCCGTCGGCCCTGTTCCGCGACATCCGCATCCTCAACACCGCCGAGGAGGGTGGCCAGTGAGTGGCATCATGACGCCTCAGGACATCGTCGAGCGCTGCCTGGAGCTGTCCAAGGCCAGCGGCAGCGTCGTGCTCGTCGACGAGAGCTCGACGGCGAACCTGCGCTGGGCCACGAACGCGCTCACCACCAACGGGGTCATGCGCGCCCGCCAGGTCACCGTCGTCGCCACCGTCGACGGTGCCCAGGGTGTCGCGTCGGGGGTGGTCGCGCGCAGCGCCGTCACGCCGGAAGGGCTGGAGCCGCTGGTCCGCGCCGCTGAGCAGGCCGCCCGCGACAACGGCCCGGCCGAGGACGCCCAGCCGATGGTCGACGGCGACGGGTCGCCGGACTGGTCCGACCCGGCCGGCAAGACCTCGCCGGACGTGTTCGCGCACATCGCACCCGGGCTCGGTGACGCGTTCGGCCGCGCCGACGACGAGCAGCGCCTGCTCTACGGCTACCTCGAGCACGGCGTGCGCACCACCTACCTGGGCGTCTCCACCGGGCTGCGAGTGCGGCACGAGCAGCCGACCGGGCACATCGGCATCACCGGGAAGTCCGCGGACAAGTCCCGCTCGGCGTGGGTCGGGCAGTCCTCCCGCGACCTGGCCGACGTCGACGTCGCCGCGCTGGACGCGGAGCTGACCAAGCGGCTGGGCTGGGCGCAACGCTCCGTCGACCTGCCGGCCGGCCGTTACGACACCGTGCTGCCGCCGACGGCCGTCGCCGATCTGATGATCTACGCCTACTGGACCATGAGCGCCCGCGACGCCGTGGACGGCCAGTCCGTCTACTCCGCGCCGGGCGGACGTACCCGGGTCGGCGAACGACTCTCGAAGCACCCTGTGTCGCTGTGGTCCGACCCGTCCGCGCCGGGTCTGGAGTGCGCGCCGACGGTGCTCGCGCACGCGTCGTCGTCGGAGTCCAGCGTCTTCGACAACGGCCTGCCGATCGGGCGCACGTCGTGGATCGACGACGGCACGCTGCGGGCGCTGATCCAGACGCGCCATTCGGCCGGCCTGACTGGACTTCCGTGCACCCCGGCCGTCGACAACCTCGCCCTCACCGTCGACGGATCCGCCGGCGGCGTCGAGGACCTCGCGGCCGGGGTCGAGCGCGGCCTGATGCTCACCTGCCTCTGGTACATCCGCGCCGTCGACCCGCAGACGCTGCTGCTGACCGGCCTGTCCCGCGACGGCGTCTACCTGGTCGAGAACGGCGAGGTCACCGGCGCGGTGAACAACTTCAGGTTCAACGAGAGCCCGATCGCCCTGCTCGACCGCTTCTCCCACGCCGGCGCGACGGTGCCCACCTTCAGCCGCGAGTGGGGCGACTACTTCCCGCGCACCGCGATGCCCGCGCTGCGGGTGCCCGACTTCAACATGTCGTCGGTCTCCCAGGCGGCCTGATACGTCCCCAATCAGCTTAGCATCGGATATTCGCGTATCCGATGCTAAGCTGGCGGTATGGCATCGGATACGCCGTGGCCGCCTCTTGGCTGGGAGGAGCACCCCTGGCGTTCCTCGCTGCCGCGCGATCTTGTCTCGCGTCGCCTCCGGGAGCGTCACTCCGGGCCGTACCGCGCCGCTGTCGTCCCGTCTGTCGCCGGCATCCAGGTCACACTCCCCTCCGCCGTCCTGGCGCTGGCGGACGAAGCATCCGTCGAGATCGCCCGGTACGACGGCGAGGTGGGCTCCAAGGTGGCCCCGTTCGGCGCGCTGCTGCTCCGTTCGGAGTCCGCGTCGTCCTCGCAGATCGAGAACCTCACCTCCGGCGCCCGTGCCATCGCGTTGGCCGAGCTCGACGACGGCGCCCGGACCAACGCGGCGCAGATCGTCGCCAACGTCCGAGCCATGGAGGCCGCGGTCCAGCTTGCCGATCGGCTCGACGCCGACGCCATCCTCGCGATGCACGCCGCCCTGATGGCGCATCAACCGCAACACGCACCCGGCCGATGGCGCGAGGAACAGGTGTGGATCGGCGGCACGAGCGTGGGGCCGCACGAGGCAGCCTTCGTTCCGCCACATCACGCACACGTCCGCGCCACGATCGACGACCTCATCGCGTTCGCCAGACGCGACGACATCCCCGCCCTCACGCACGCGGCGCTTGTGCATGCCCAGTTCGAGACCATTCACCCGTTCACCGACGGCAACGGCCGCACCGGCCGTGCCCTGATCCACGCGCTGCTGCGGGCCAAAGGTCTCAGCCAGCATGTCACCGTGCCGGTGTCGGCCGGCCTTCTCACCGACACCGACGGCTATTTCGCGGCTCTGACCAGCTACCGACAAGGCGACCCGGCGCCGATTGTCGTCGCGATGTCGGAGGCGGCACTCATCGCCGTCGCCAACGGCCGACAGCTGGTGGGCGACCTCGAGACCGTCCGTGCCCGCTGGGGGGAACAGGTCACCGCGCGGCGCGACTCCGCCGTCTGGCGCCTGATCGACCTTTTGCTGCGCCAACCGGTCATCGACGCGGCCACCGCGCAGGCCGTCCTGGGGACGACGTCGGCGAACGCCCACCGGGCCATTCGGCAGCTCGAGACCGCGGGCATCATCACCGAGTTCTCCGGGCGCCGACGAGGACGGTTCTGGCAGGCCCGCGAGGTTCTCACCGCGCTCGACGACTTCGCTGCCCGGGCGGGCCGGCGCGCCCGCGCCGCACCTACGGGCTGACGCCGGCCGGTCCCGTCAGAGAGGTCACGGGCGGCCGGGGATCACCTCGAAGGTCGACGACGTCTCGGAGACCTGGCCGTAGGGGTCGGTGCTGCGGACGGTGACGGTGTGCTCGCCGGTTCGCAGGCCGCGCGGCAGCTGCAACGACCACAGGTGCGACGACGGCTCCGGCGCGGCGGGCCGCTCGGACCCGGTCAGGGTCGAGTGGAGCACGGAGATGTACGGGTCGTTCGACGGCTCCAGGTGCGTCATCGGCACGAACGCGCCGCCGTCGACGCTGGCCTCGACGGTGTGCCGCTCGCCGCCGTCGAAGACGTTGGCCGTCACGGCCGGGCGGGGCACGCTGCCGCCGATCCAGTCGCGGGCGTGGAAGGTCACGTCACCGGGGGCGAAGCCGGCCGAGCCGCTCGGGCCGCCGGGTACGCGAACCTCGTCGCCCCAGCCGCCGTCGAAGGTGAGGCGGATCTGGTAGTCCTCGGGCAGGCTGGCCGGCTTGTAGGTCGGCGTGTAGGACGTGCCGTCGAAGTCGATCTCGTAGTGGCCGTTGGGGTTGCCGTCGGCCATGTCGGCGGCCTGGACGCCGCGGGCGTCGGTCGGGCCGGTGGTCCAGCCGCCGCCGCGCACCTCGGCGAGGACCTGGTGGTGGAACGCGCCCGGGCCGAACCAGCCGCGCTCGGGGCCCATGTACATCTGCCAGCTGTTGCTGGTGTCGTGCCCGGAGATCGTGTAGACGTGGTCGCGGGTCTCCAGCAGCTCGAACAGGTCGGCGATGTTGACGGTGTTGACGCCGGTGGACGTGGTGGCGTCGGTGGCCAGCGGGATGTGCGTGCCGATCACGACGAGCTTGTCCTCGGGCACGTGCCGCAGGTCGTTCTCCAGCCACTCCAGCTGCTCGTCGCTGAGGTAGCCGCGGTAGCCGTGGTCGGGCCCGGCATGCTCCACGTTGTCCATGAGGACGAAGTGGACCTCGCCGTAGTCGAAGGAGTAGTCGGTCGGCCCGAACGTCGCCTTGTAGGTGTCGGTGGCGTTCTCGTCGGTCGGCGCGTCGTAGTCCTGGTCGTGGTTGCCCGGCGTGTTCCACCACGGGATGCCGATCTGCGACACCGCCTCGTTGTGCAGGGCGAACAGGTCCAGTGGGTCGTTGACGATGTCGCCGACGGTGAGCCCGAAGCTCGCGTCGGTGTGCCCGACGATGCCGGCGATGACGTCGACGGCGAGGTCCTCGATCTCACCGGGGGTCCGGGTCTGCGGGTCGGCGAAGGCGAGCGCGGTGAACGTCTCGTCCAGGGAGTCGTCGCGATGCAGCGGGAAGTCCACCGACGCCGGCAGCGCTCCGGTGGGCTCGATGCCGCCGTAGCGCAGCTCGTACGGGCTGCCGTTCGGGTAGTGCGTGTAGTAGAACTGCGGCAGCTGGACGTCGTTCACCGGCACCATCCAGCCGGCGGGCTTGCTCACGAATACGATCGTCTGGTCGTCGACGGCGAGGCTGTAGCGGCCGTGCCCGTCGGTGAGCACGACGTCGCGGCCGTTCGACACCGGCACGTCGGGCACGCCGGGCTCGGTGGCGTCGCGGACGCCGTCACGGTCCAGGTCCTCGAAGACCACGCCGGTCGCGGTCTCGGTGACCGCGGTATCGGCGCCGGCCGGCCCGAAGTTGGTGCCGACCAGCCCGGCGACCGTCATGGTGACACCTGCTCCGACCAGCAGCCTGCGCAGTCTGGGCACGGGATCCTCCGGTTCTGAGGGGGCACGGAGTGTCGCGTGTCACACCCTGGAGGAGGCACACCAACGGCAGGTGACCAACCCGCACACAACGGCGGAAAACTCTCTCCCCATGATCATCAACGGTTGGCGACGCCATGACGTCGCCAACCGTTGATGATCATGGGGAGAGGGCCTACTGGTGGCCCAGGCGCGCCGGCCGCACTGACAGCGTCCGCACCGCCGGGTCCACTCGGCGCTGGCTGTTCGCGTCCGCGGGCGGGGCCGGCTCGATGACCGGCTTGCCCTCCCCCGCCTCGACCATCCGCTCGGCCAGCCGCTGCCGCAGCGCGTCGGCGACCTCGCGGTGCGCCTCGACGCCGGCGAGGTTGACCAGCTCGTACGGGTCATGCACCAGGTCGTAGAGGGCGGTCTCGACGTAGCGGTCGGCGCAGGCGTCGTGCCACGGGTCGGCGTCCGGCGCGGCGACGTAGTACTTCCACCGCGACGTCCGCAGCACGCGGCCCACTTCCGACTCGCTCACCTGCACGAACACGTCGTCGGGCCACTCGGCGCCGGGATCGCGAACCAGCGGCAGGAAGGACCGTCCCTGCATCTGCTCCGGCACCGGCAGCCCGGCGGCGTCGAGCAGGGTCGGCGCCAGGTCGACGCCGCTGACCGGGCGCGACACCCGCCCGCCGCCGTCGAACCCCGGGCCGCGCACGGCCATCGGGACCCTGATCGAGGCGTCGTGGCAGGACCGCTTGTACTCGCTGTTGCGGGTCTTGAAGTGGCAGCCGTGGTCGGAGGTGAACGCGACGATCGTGTCGTCGAGCACCTCGAGGCTGCGCAGCGCCTCCAGCAGCCGGCCCAGGCCCTCGTCCACCCGGCGCACCTGGCCCCAGTAGCCGCCGATGTGCTGGTGGGCGGTGCCGCCCTCCGCCGACAGTGCCGCCAGGTCCGGCGGCAGCCACCGCCCGTGGTAGCGCTCGGCGTAGCCCTCCGGCGCGGGATAGGAGTCGACCTCGTTCTGGTGGTGCGGTTCGATCAGGGACAGGAACAGGAAGAACGGCGCGCGCCCCGGAGCCGGGTCGTCGCCCGAGCCCGAGCCGATCGCCGCCGGCACGCCGACCGCGTCGCCGACGAACCGGATCGCGGCGTCGACCAGCGCGTCGGAGCGATAGCCCGGCAGCAGGACCGGCTCGCTGTCGTCGTCGAACACCACCGTGCGGTAGTCGTCGGAGCTGAACTCCAGCAGGTTGGCGCCGAGCCAGTGCTGGTAGCCGCCGCGCTGCTCCGGCGGGACGGGGTCCTCGTCGGCCAGGTGCCATTTGCCGATGTAGCCGGTGCGGTAGCCGGCGTCGCCGAAGTGGTGCGCCAGCGTGCGCGCCCCGGCGGGCAGCGGCATCTGGTTGCGGAAGGTGCCGGTCGACGTGCCGTACCGGCCGGTCTGGATGGTCGCCCGCGCCGGCGCGCACACCGGGTTGGCGGTGAACGCCTGCTCCAGGTGGGTGCCGTGCGTGGCCATCCGGTCGAACACCGGGGTCAGGTCCAGCGGGTTCCCGTGCACGCCGGTGGAGTCCCAGCGCTGCTGGTCGGTGAAGACGACGATGACGTTCGGGGACCCGGGACTGTGCTCGGCCATACGGGGGGAGCTCCTTCGATGGGACGACGGGGTCACTTCAGGCCGCTGAGCGTGATGCCGCGGACGAAGTAGCGCTGGCTGAACAGGAAGATCAGGACAGTCGGCACGAACAGGATGACCGATCCCGCCGCCGTCAGGTGCCAGAGGGTGAAGTATTCCTGCTTGAACAGGGCGAGCCCGACCGGGATGGTCCGCATCTCCTCCGACGACGTCGCCACCAGCGGCCAGAGGAACTCGTTCCACTGGTGGACGAACGTGAACAGGCCGAGCACCGCCAGCGCCGGCTTGACCTGGGGAAGGATCACGCGGGCGTAGATGCGCAGCTCGGAGGCGCCGTCGATGCGGGCGGCGTGGATGAGGTCGTCCGGGATCGGCTGGATGAACTGGCGCATTAGGAAGATGCCGAACGCGTCCATGAGGAAGGGCACGATCAGCGCCTGATGGGTGTCGAGCCACCCCAGGTTCGACATCATCACGTAGAGCGGGATCATCCGCACGAACAGCGGGATCATCATCGTCGCCAGCAGCGCGATGAACAGGGTGTTGCGCAGCGGGAAGCGGAACTTGGCGAACACGTACCCGACCAGCGGGTCGAACACCAGGTGCGCCAGGGTGATCCCGCCGGCCACGATGAGGCTGTTCACGATGAAGTTGCCGAACGGCGCCCGCTCGAACAGCTCGGCGTAGTTGCCCCACTGCGGCGACTCCGGCCACAGCACGGGGTTCGCGGCAAGGGTCTCGGCCTCGGTCTGCAACGACAGAGCGCCCATGTACAGCAGCGGCACGACCGTGACCGCGCAGACCAGGATCAGGAAGGTGTAGCTGGCCGTCCGGGCCAGCGGGTTGGGAGCGGACCTCATCAGTACTGCACCTCTCCCCTGCGGCCGACCCGCAGCTGCACCACGGTGAAGATGACGATGACCAGGAACAGCAGGAACGACAGCGCCGAGGCGTAGCCGAAGTCGCGCGACGTGAACGCGACGTTGAAGACGTGGAAGATGTACAGGTCCGTGCGCCCGGCCGGGCCGCCGCCGGTGATGATGTACGCCTGACCGAACGCTTGTAGCCCGTTGATCACGGCCATCACCGACACGAACAGCGTCGTCGGCGCCAGCAGCGGTAGGGTGATCCGCCAGAACCGCTGCCACGGGCCAGCGCCGTCGACGGTGGCCGCCTCGTAGTACTCCTCCGGGATGCCCTGCAGCCCGGCCAGGAACAGCACCATCGTGTAGCCGACCGTCATCCAGAGCGTGACGCCGATGACGGTGGCCAGTGGGTGGGTGTTCAGCCACGTCTGGGTGGGCAGACCCAGGTCGGACAGCAGGCGGTTGAGGATGCCCAGTTGTGGGTCGAGGATGTTGCGCCACAGCAGGCCGACGATCGCCACCGAGGTCAGGTACGGCACCAGCAGGGCCGCCCGGAACACGACGCGCCCGCGCAGCTTCTGGTTGAGCAAGAGCGCCAGCGTCAGCCCGATGACGATCGCCCCGATGGTGGTCGCTACCCCGAAGATCACGGTGACGGTGAACGAGTTGCGCACCGCGGCGTCCTCGAAGGCCCGCGTGTAGTTGTCCATCCCGGCGTAGACGTCGGCCTGCGCTCCGGTGCGGAACGAGCTGGAGACCATGTTGGCGATCGGGAGGTAGAACATCAGCCCGAAGAACGCGAACGCCGGCAGCAGGAACAGGTACGCGGTGATGACGTACCGGCGGTTCAGCGACTTCGCGAACGGTCCGCGGCGACGCCGCACCGGCCGCGCGGCACCGGGCGGCGCGGTCGCCGTCGTCGTCGGGGCACTCATCCTTCCAGGACCCTCCCCGCCTCGGAGAGGAACGTCTCGACGGCCTGCTCCGCCGGGGTGTTGCTCATGACCACGTCCTGGTAGAGGACCTTGAACAGCTCGGTGACCTCGCCGCTCTTGCCGGTGAGCCGCAGCTCCTCGGTGGTGTCGATGGCGTAGTCGAAGCCCTGCGCGAACGCGGCCAGCCGCTCGTCCTGCTGGACCACCGGCTCCTCGACCCAGGACAGCCGCGGCATCAGCATGCCCACCTCCTCGGTGGCCGCCCGCTCGACGTCGAGGGTGGTGATGCGCTTGATGAAGTCCCAGGACAGGTCGGGGTTCTTGGCGTTGGCCGGGATGAACACGCTGGTGCCGGCCTGCACGGTGGCCTGGGTTTCGTGGGTGAGAGCCGGTGCGATGCCGAGGTCGAGGTCGGGGCTGGTCTCCTGGATCGGGCCGAGGTCCCAAGGGCCGGTGAGGATCATCGCCGCCCGGCCGGCCGACAGCAGCTTCTGCGGCCCGGAGTAGTCGGTGCCCGGTGTCGGGACCGGCGCCGCGCCGTGCTTGTGCACGAGGTCGGCCTGGAACTGCAGCGCCTCGATGGCCTTGTCGTTGGGGACGAGCAGCTCGCCGCTGTCGGTGTCGTAGTACTTCACGCCGTTCTGCAGCAGCCACGGCCAGGCGTAGCCGGCGTCCTGGTTGAGCGCCGCGCCGTGCACGCCGTCGCCGGTGAGGCGGATCGCGGCGTCGAGGAAGTCGTCCCAGGTGGCGGGGACCTCGACGCCGGCGGCGTCCAGCATCGCGCGGTTGTACAGCAGCATCGTGCAGGTGAGGTGCAGCTGGATGCCGTAGACCTGGTCCTCGAAGGAGTTGCGCGAGATGGTGCGCGGCTGCCAGTCGTCCGGGAAGCCCATGTCCGCACCGTCGGCGTCGATGTACTCCTGCAGCGACAGCGCGTCGCCGGAGATGGCGAACTCCTGCACCCAACCGCCGGGCTCCTCGACGACGTCGGGCGCGGAGCCCGAGGCGAAGTCCGACAGCAGCCGCGTGCGCAGGTCGGGCCACTGGTACTTCTGCATGTTGACCGTGACGTCGTGCTCCTCCTCGAAGGCGGCGATGACCTCGTCGTAGGCCGCGTAGGCGTGGCCGGCGTTCCAGTAGACGGTGAACTCACCGCCGCCACCGCCGCCTCCGGTGGCGTCGTCGGATGTCTCGGACTCCGGCGCTCCGGCACAGCCGCTCAGCCAGGGCGCGGCCAGGCCGGCGACCGCGCCGGCACCGGTCCAGTGCAGAAGTTGACGTCGAGTGGGTCGTGGTGTCGCCATTGACAGTGCTCCTCTCAGTGGCGGTCCAGCCGATTCAGCTGGAACCGCGAGGATGGAAGGACCAGGGGTCGCTGAGCTCGCGACCCTCCGCCGGCACGCCGGCGTCGATACGTTCGAACAGGAGACGGGCGACCTCGGTGAAGTCGTCCTCGGTGGACGGCCCGACCGTGCTGAGCGTCGGGCGGGTGATCAGGCTCTCCGGCAGGTTGCCGGCGCCGACGACGGCGAGGTCGTCGGGAACCACGGTTCCAGCGTCCCGGGCGGCCCAGATGGCGCTCACGGCTGCCCGGACGGAGGCCACGAAGATGGCGTCGGGCGGGTCCGGCCGCTCGAGCAGGCCGGTGACCGCGTGATAGGCGGCCACGCGGTCGTGCGCGCCGGACACGATCAGGCTCTCGTCGGGTTCGGCGCCGTACCGGTCGACGGCGCACAGGTAGGCGGCCAGCCGCTCGGACGGGCGCGGCTGGGCGTCGTCGACCTCGTGCTGGTGGCCGAGGAAGGCCACCCGGCGCCGGCCGGTGCCGAAGAGGTGGTCGAACGCCGCGTCACACGCCGGGGTCTCCGGCGCACGGACGACGTCGAAGCCGTCCGGCCGCACGGTGTTGCTCATGACGACCAGTGGCAGCCCACCGCGCGCCAGGCCGGCCAGCTCCGGCTCGACCAGGTGCCAGATGTCGGGCGCGATGACGGCGCCGTCGGCGATCCGCTGATGCAGCAGGCCGATGGTCTTCTCCGCCCGGGCCCGCGAGTCGACGACGACGGTGACGACGCCGTAGCCCGCCTCGTCGGCGCGGACGTGCAGGTCACGAGCGATCTGGTCGTAGGCCGGGACGCCGATGGACCCGACGACGAGGCACACCTGCTCAGTACGACGACGGCGCAGGCTGCGGGCGGAGCGGTTGGGCGCGTACGAGAGCTGGTTCGCCGCCTCGAGCACGCGGTCCCGGGTCTCTGCCGGGATCCGGCGGTCGGTGCGCCCGTTCATGACGTACGAGACGGTCGCCACCGAGACGCCCGCCAACGCGGCCACGTCACGGGAGGTCGACCGCTTCGCCGCATTCATGGTTATACGTTTAAGCACGTTTCGCGACGGCCGTCAAGAGCCGTCGGCACCACTTTTTCGGCGAGCCGGATCCGCGGCCACCCGCGGTGAGCGAGGGGTTGACCGGGGGCATGCCGGCCGCTACCTTGCTCGCCATGGTTAATCGAGTAACCAACGCCGATGGTTGAGCGGGTGGATGCGCCCACGGCCGCGGACGTCGCCCGCTTGGCGGGTGTCTCGAAGGCGACGGTGTCGTACGTCCTGAGCGGGCGGCGCTCCGGGAGCGCGCGGGTCCGCGACGAGACGCGGCAGCGGGTGCTCGAAGCGGTCCGCTCCCTCGACTACGTGCCGAACCAGTCGGCGCGGGCGCTGCGCCGGCGCAAGACGGAGCGGATCTGCCTGGTGCTGCCGCGCCTGGGCGTCCCGTACTTCGACGCGTTGGCTCGCGAGCTCCAGGAGGCCGTGGCGCCGCACGGCTACACGCTGGTCATCGCCGTGAGCGACGCGGATGCCGAGCGGCCGGCCGTCATAGAGCAGCTGCGTCGCCGCCTGGCCGACGGCGTGGTGATCGTCCCTGGCGCCCAAGTGGCCAGGGCGGACGTCGAAGCGCTCGTTCCACTGAACGTCGCGGTCGTACTCGTAGCCGACGAGCCGGCCGGCGACGGCGTCGACGTGGTCCAGAGCAACGCGTCCGAGGCCTGCCGCGGCGCCGTGCAGTACCTCGTCTCGTCCGGGCACCGGCGCATCGGGTTCATCGGTCACTTCCCACCGAACGCCGCGCGCTACGGCCGCTACGAGGACTACCGCGCCGGGCTGCGTGCCAACGACCTCCACCTGGACCCCCGGCTCGTGGTCGGCGGCGCGGCGTCGCGGGCCGACGCCTATCGCAGCGCCCAGCGGCTGCTCCTGCAGCCCGATCCCCCGTCCGCGGTCTTCGCGGCGTCGGACCTCGCGGCTGTGAGCACCATCTGGGCGGCACGCGACGAAGGCCTGCGCGTGCCGCACGACGTCGCGGTGATCGGCGTCGGGAACATCGCCGAGGACCTGGTCATGAATCCGCAGCTGACCAGCGTCGGCCCGACCTCCGTCGGCTCGGCCGACATCGCCGAGCTGCTCCTGAGCCGGCTGGCTGGCGAGGCACCGGCCGAAGGCCGCACGCGGCTGCGGCAGTGGGAGCTGGTCCGGCGCGGATCAGCCTGACCCGGCGAGGCAGCACGAACAGTCCGCCGGAGCCGAGACCGTCCGGCGGATCGCAGAGCTACAGCTACGAGAGGAGAGCACCGTGGACGAGCTACGACGACGCGATCTCTTGAAGGCAGCCGGCCTGGTCGGCGGCACGTCGCTGCTCACGATCGGCGGGTGGTCGACGACGGCCAGCGCGGCGCCGAGGCGTCAGCTGGAACAGATCACCGTGTTCGAGCGCGGCGAGACCGACGACTACCACACGTTCCGCATCCCACTCATCGTCCGCGCCACCGACGGCTCGCTGCTGGCGCTCGCGCAGGGGCGCGTCGAGAACGCCGAGGACTTCGGCCACATCCAGCTGGTGTCCAAGCGCTCCACCGACGACGGCCGGACCTGGGGTCCGCTGACCGTGGTCCAGGCCGAGCCGCCGGAACGCATCGCCAACCAGTCCGTCGTCGTCGACCGGTCGACCGGCCGCATCCACCTGTTCTTCGTTCGCACCGGCGGACACGTCACCGGCGAGGAGATCGTCAACGACACCGTCAGCCCCGAGGACGCACCGCGGCCGTTCGTGACCTACAGCGACGACCACGGCGTCACCTGGGCGCCACGGCGCGAGCTCACCGACGTCCTCAAGCGGCCGGAGATGCGGCACTACGTGGGCGGGCCGACGCACGGTATCCAGCTGGCCCACGGCCCGCACGCCGGCCGCCTCGTCATGCCGGGCAACCACAACTACCTCCCCGCCACGGCCGACACCCCCGCTGTCGTCGGCATCCACACCATCATCAGCGACGACCACGGAGAGACCTGGCGACTCGGTGGTGCACTCGGCGCCTACGACGACGCCGACGTCATCCCCAACGAGACGGCGATCGTCGAGCTCGAGGACGGCACCGTCTACCTCAACACCCGCGACCACCTGGGCACGGCACCGGGCAACCGCGCGCATGCCATCAGCAGGGACGGCGGCGAGACCATCGAAAGACCGTTCGAGATCGTGCCGGACCTGGTGACCCCGATGATCTCCGGGTCACTGCTCACGCAGAACCGCAGCACCGACCGCGGCGAGCGGATCATCTTCTCCGCGCCCTGGCACCCGTCGTCGCGAGAGCGGCTCACCCTGTGGTCCAGCCTGGACGCCGGCGCCTCGTGGCACGAGAGCCTCCTCCTGTACGACGGGCCGGCCGGCTACTCCGACCTGGCCAGCATCGACGACGACACCATCGGCGTGCTGTACGAGAACGGCCCTCGACTGTCCGAGGCAACACCGCTCACTTACCACCAGCGCATCAGCCTGGCCAGGGTGCCGATGTCGGCGCTGGATCGCCCCATCCCCCGCCGGCGGACCACGCCGGACATGTCCGGGAACGGCAACGACGCCGTCGTCAGCGGCAGCCCGGCGCGGGTCGACGGCGTCTTCGGCCGCGCCCTGGAGCTGGCCGGCGACTACGTCGAGCTCCCCTACGACCCCTCGATCGACGTGGGCAACCGCCCCTTCACCGCCGCGCTGTGGTTCCGTACCGCGCAGGCGCGCCAGCAACGCATCATGCACGCGTACAACAACGGCGACTTCCCGCAGTGGTTCATCGAGTACGTGCCGGGTAGCGGCGTGCTTCGTGCGCGGATGCGGACCGCGGGCGGCGACACCACGGCCCAGGTGGTCGCGGACGTCGCCGACGGCGTCTGGCACCACGTCGCGGTGCGCCGGGGCGCCCAGCACGAGTGGACCCTCTACCTCGACGGCGAGGCCGTAGCCAGCGAGCCGGCCGACGCGGGCTCGCTGTCCACGAACTTCCTGGCCGGCATCAGGGTCGGTGCGCGGATGGACGGCATCAACCATCCGTTCGTCGGCGCCGTCGACGAGGTGTACCTGTTCGACCGGGCGCTCAGCGCAGCCCAGATCCGTGACCTGGCCGAGTCGAACACCCAGCCCTCCGGGGGTCCGGTCTGCCACCTGCCGCTGGAGATCGCGCGGTGACCGACCCGTCGGGCCAGCGACCGAACATCGTCCTGATCCTCGCCGACGACCTGGGGTATTCCGACCTCGGGTGCTACGGCTCGGAGATCAGGACGCCGAACCTGGACGGGCTGGCGGCCTCGGGTGTCCGCTTCGCGCAGATGTACAACTCCGCGCGGTGCTGCCCGTCGCGCGCCTCGCTGCTGACCGGTCTCTACGCGCACCAGGCCGGCATCGGGCACATGATGGAGAACCTGGGGTCCCCGTCGTACCAGGGCTACCTCAACCGCAGCAGCGTCACCATCGCCGAGGCGCTGAGGGCACACGGCTACTCGACCATGCTGTCCGGCAAATGGCACGTGGGCGGCGGCTACGACATCCTCGACGCCGACAGCTGGCGCCCCGGTGACGCGACCCATCCCATCCCCACCCAGCGCGGATTCGACCGGTTCTACGGCATCGTGTCCGGCGCGGCCAGCTACTTCTACCCCCGCACGCTGATGCGCGACGACGAGCTGATCCCACTGGAGACATCCGACGACTACTACCTGACCGACGCCATCACCGACAACGCCGTGCGGATGGTGGAACAGGTGGCGGGCGGGGACGCGCCGTTCTTCCTCCACGTCACCTACACGGCGCCGCACTGGCCGCTGCACGCTCCCGAGGAGGACATCGCCCGGTACGAGGGCACGTACCGGGCCGGCTGGGACACCGTCCGGACCGGACGCCACGAGGAGCTGAAGGCATTGGGCCTGGTCGATCCGCGCTGGGACATCTCACCGCGGGACGAGTCCGTCCGTCCCTGGGACGTCTCCCCCGAGCCAGGCTGGGAAGACCTGCGGATGGCCACGTACGCGGCCCAGATCGAGTGCATGGACCGAGGCATCGGGCGGATTCTCAACTGCCTGCGACGACTGGACCTGGCCGACGACACCATCGTCATGTTCGCCTCCGACAACGGCGGCTGCGCCGAGCTCATGGCCGAGGAGGCGCACCCCGGCGAGCGGTTCCGGTACCGAACCGACCCGCTCGACGGACGCACGATGCGCGTGGGCAACGTTCCCGGGCTGCGCTGCGGGCCGGCCGACACGTTCATGAGCTACGGGCAGGGCTGGGCCAATGCCAGCAACAGCCCGTTCCGGCGGTTCAAGCGGTGGGTCCACGAGGGCGGCATCTCGACGCCGTTCATCGTGAACTGGCCGGCCCGCTTCGGCGGCCCGCGCATCGTGCACCAGCCCGCGCACTTCATCGACGTGCTCGCCACCTGCCTCGACGCGGCCGGCGCACCGTACCCCGCGGAGTTCGACGGGCATCCGATCACGCCGCTGGAGGGCGAGAGCCTCCTGCCGCTCCTCGACGGGGAGGACTGGTCGCGGGAGCGGCCGCTGTTCTTCGAGCACGAGGGGAACCGAGCCGTGCGGCTCGGACAGTGGAAGCTGGTCAGCGCGTTCGGGGACGACTGGGAACTGTACGACCTGGCCGAGGACCGCACCGAGCTGGACGACCTGTCCAGCCGGAGCGTGCCCCGCGTCAAGGCCATGGCCGGCACGTACGACGAGTGGGCCGAGCGGTGCGGGGTGCGAGCCTGGGGCGGTTGACCCCGCGGCCCGCCGCGACCCCACCCGTGTGGGCGCGGTGAGAAGGACCTCAGCGAAGCACAGGGAGCGTGCCGCTCCGCCCCGACCTCGACAGGCCCAGCAGTCGGGAGGGACGATGCCCGCGCCCGCTTCGGCGCCGGACGTCAGATGACGGCGTCGGCGGCCAGGGCCAGCACCCCGACGACGCAGAGAGCCGCCAGGATGATCACGCTGGCCAGCGACGCTACGCACAGGTAGCCGGTGAACTGCAGCCGCACCGGCACGAACGGCGCCACTCGCGGCAGGTCGGAGAACCGGTCGAACAGCTCCCGGGTCAGCCGTACCCCCGCCCAGATGCCGCGCGCCGCACGGCCGGCCCCGCGCAGCCCGGGTCCGGCCGTGCGCACCCGCTGCAGGGCGTCGCCGGCCTTCGCCCAGGCGCCGGCGATGTCGTAGGCCTGGGCCAGTTCGGCGGCCAGCTCCTCGACCGGCTGCACCGCTCCCACCAACCGGCGGCGCCGCCACAGCACCCACAGCCCCGGCACGGCGCCGATCAGCCCGAGCACGACGACGACCTGGCCGGCCGTGCCGCCCAGCGCCAGGCCCTCCAACACCAGCACCAGCGCGAAGGGCAGCGGCGCGACGCCAACCGCCAGCAGCGGCAGCTTGGCGCGGCCGACCAGCGCGGCCAACCCGACCGCCAGCTCCTTGATCAGCCGGGTCCGGGCCTCCCCCGCCGACGCGCCCGCGGACTCCGCGGCGCGTCGCCAGCGGTCGAACCGGCCCTCCGGCTCGCTCACTCCAGTTCCCGGTCCCGGTCCTGATGGGGCAGCAGGACCAGACGTTCGGCGTCGCGCTCCAGCAGGTTCACGTCCACGCCCGACATGGCCATGAGCTCGGTGAACGACGCGTAGCCGTGGCGGCGGTCGCGATCTCGGACGAAGCTGTCCGCCACGGCCTGCCGCCAGCCGAGGTGCCGCACGAGGTCGGCCGCCCGCACGTTGTTGACGTCGATCATGCCGCCGTCGTCGAACTCGCCGGCGAGGTCGGGCCGCCCGATGCCCAGCTCGACCGCCATCTGAACGTCGTGCGCCACGATCTCGCGGGCGTGCCGGCGCCGCTCACGGCTGTCGAGCACCGCCCGAACCGCGGGATCGACGTGGGCCTCGTAGTCGAACACGATCTCGCGCCCAGCTACCGCGGCGACCAGGCCGCCGAGGCCGGTGCCGATGAGCAGCGCGCCGAACCCCGCGCCGTCGCCGTCCAGAGCCATCCCAGTGACCACCCCGGCTGTGCACAGGGTGAGCACCAGCGCCGTGATCAGCCAGCCGGTGGTCCGGGCGCGCCACCACACCTGGACGGCCGGCACGAACGCCAGGAAACTCAGGCTGAGCACCGGAAGCAGCATCCAGAGGCCCTGCACGATCACCCGGGCGAGGCGCGAGCCGGTGGACTGGTTCGCCGTCACGTTCTGCCGTCGCACAGGGTCAGCCTGCCATATGCCGCTGTCACGTCCGGGGGACGACGAACTCGTAGCCGGCCACGCGCAACGTCTGGATGAGGTCGGGCAGCGCCGCCACCGTGCCGGACCGGTCGCCGCCGCCGTCGTGCAGCAGGACCACCGCCCCAGGGTGGATCGCCTCGGCCACGTAGTCGTGGATCGTGCGAGGTCCCGGCTTGCGCCAGTCGCCGGGGTCGATGCTCCAGCCCAGCGGCGTCTGACCGAGCTCACCGGCGACGGCGTTGACGTTCTCGGCGAAGTTGCCGCCGGGTGCACGGTAGAACGGCACCTCGACATCGGGCACGGCGTCGTGGATGGCTGCGAGCGCACCGACGATCTCGTCCTCGATCACGCTCTCGTCCCGTGACGGCAGCTTCGCGTCGTGGCTGACCGTGTGGTCGCACAGCGTGTGACCCTGCTCGACGATCTCGCGCACCAGGTCCGGCTGGTTCCTGGCCATCTCGCCGACGACGCAGAACGTCGCGGTGACCTCGTTGTCGCGCAGAATGCGCAGCACCTGCGGCGTGAAGTCCGGATGCGGGCCGTCGTCGAAGGTCAGCGCGACCGTGCGCCCCTCGCGGCCGGTCAGGTGCCGGGTGCCGACGCTGTCGACCTCCGCCACCGGCGCCGCGGTGCTGTCGCCGGCCGGCACCGCCGAGAGCAACCGCGCCGACGACTTCGGCTCCGGCGCCGTCGCGACCGCCGTCCCCGAGGGCTCAGAACGCGCCGCTCCGACGACGACGCCCGCCACCAGGCACAGGATCAGGGCAGCCCGGACCTCTCGGGACACCGGCACCACCCCCGCCTCACGACTGGACGAACCCGTTGGAACCAGGCAGACCAGACGCTACCGACGAAGGCTCGACGAACCGATCAGCCACGCCGTGGCCATCCCCGTTGATCATGGAGTAGGTCTCCTTCCCGCGGTCTCGGAAGCTGCTCTACTCCTTGATCAACCCAGGGGGTGGTTCCGGGGGTCGTCGGAGAACCAGGGCCGGCAAGCACCCCTGGAGGTGCGGGTGACGTCGTGGGCGTCAGTGCCGTCGACCGGCCCGTTCCACGGCGCTGGGCGGTAGTCACGCCCACAACGTGACCAGCGCCCAGCAGGCACGGCCATCGTCGCCGCTTGATCATCAACGATCCGCGACATCACCAGGCGTTCCCGCGCCTCACCAGGGTCACAAGCATGGTGAAGCACACAGCATCCTCGTGATGTCAGCGATCGTTGATGATCATGGGCCACCGGAAGGGGCACTTCGGCCGTGATCAACGCGGCTGGGGCGGCGTGGGAACGGGGATGTGGTTGTCCGCAGGGTGGGTCGGCGGCGTCCTTCATCGTGCGGCGGGCGGCGCATCCCGTAACGTCGGGGCGTGAACATCCGCCTGTCCGATACTCCCCCGACCGAGCTGTCCGGCATCGCGGGCTGGGCCGTCGACCTCATGGAGTCCATGGGTGCCATCGGCGCCGGTCTGGCCATCGCCGCCGAGAACCTGTTCCCGCCGTTGCCCAGCGAGGTCATCCTGCCGCTGGCCGGGTTCACCGCCAGCCGCGGCGACATGAACCTGGCCGCTGCCATCGTCTGGACGACGGTCGGCTCGCTGGTCGGGGCGCTGATCTGGTACGCCGTCGGGGCCGCGGTCGGGCGTGAGCGCACTCGGGCGATCCTGGCCAAGCTGCCGCTGGTCAAGATGGGCGACGTCGACAAGGCGGAAGCGTGGTTCGCCAAGCACGGGACCAAGACGATCTTCTTCGGTCGGATGATCCCGATCTTCCGGAGCTTCATCTCGATCCCGGCCGGCGTCGAGCGGATGTCGCTGCCGGTCTTCCTGGCGTTCACCGGGCTCGGCAGCCTGATCTGGAACACGGTGTTCATCATGCTCGGCTACCAGCTGGGTGAGCGCTGGGACACCGTCGAGCAGTACACCGAGCTGTTCCAGTACGCCGTGATCGCCGCCGTCGTCATCGCCGCCGTCGTCTTCGTGGTGCTGCGTATCCGGGCGAACCGGCGCGATCGGCAGGAGCGCCGCGAGAGCGGCCGCGAGCGGGCCCGGCATCGGGCCGGCCGCCCCCGCGATCACGACCCCAGGTAGCGCAGCACCGCCAGGACCCGCCGGCTGTACCCCTCGGCGGCGCTCAGCTCCAGCTTGTCGAAGATCGCGTTGGCGTGCTTCTCGACCGCGCTCTGCGAGACGTGCAGGGCGCGGCCGATGCCGGCGTTGGTGTGCCCCTGCGCCATCAGTTCCATGACGTCGCGCTCGCGTGGGGTCAGCCGCTGCAGCGGGTCGGTGTGGCTGGTGCGGGCGATGAGCTGGCGCACCACCTCGGCGTCGAACGCCGCTCCCCCGCCGGCGACGCGTTCCAGCGCATCGAGGAAGTCACCGACGTGCGCCACCCGGTCCTTGAGCAGGTAGCCGACGCCGTCGGTGTGCTCGGTGAACAGCTCGACGGCGTAGCGCTTCTCGACGTACTGCGACAGCACGAGGATGCCGACCTCCGGCCACGACGCCCGGATGCGCAGCGCCGCGCGCAGGCCCTCGTCGGTGTGGGTGGGCGGCATCCGCACGTCGGCGACGACGACGTCCGGCCGCTCCCGCTCGACCTGCGCCAGCAGCGCCGACGCGTCACCGACGGCGGCGACGACCTGATGGCCCTCGTCGCCCAGCAGCTTGACCAGACCCTCGCGCAACAGCACGGAGTCCTCGGCCAGCATCACCCGCACGGCAGCTCCGCGACGACGACGGTGGGCCCGCCGGCCGGGCTGGTGACGGCGAACCGGCCGTCCAGCGCCGCGACCCGCCGGCGCAGCCCGGACAACCCGCCGCCATCGGGGTCGGCGCCGCCGGCACCGTCGTCGTCGACGCGGACCCGCAGGCGGTCGCCGTCGCGGCGCACCTCGATGCGGACACGGCCGGTGCCGGCGTGCTTGACGGCGTTGGTGGCGGCCTCGGCGACCACGAAGTAGACGGCGGTGGCGACGGCGTCCGGTGGCGGCTCGTCGACGGCGAACTCCAGGGAGGCGCCGACACCCTCGGCCACCGCCGTCAGCGCCTCCTCCAGGCCGAGCGTGTCCAGCGCCGTCGGGTAGACCCGCCAGGCGACCGCCCGCAGGTCGGCCAGGACCCGCTGCGACTCCTCGTGCGCGGCGCGCAGGAGCTCCTGGCCGCGGGCGGGGTCGCTGGCCCGCCGGGCCCGGCCGAGCAGCAGCCCGAGGGCGACGAGCTGCTGCTGTACCCCGTCGTGCAGGTCGCGCTCGATGCGCCGGCGCTCGGCGTCGACGGCGGCGACGACGCCCGCCCGGCTCTCGGCCAGCTGCTCGATGCGCCGTTCCAGGGCCTCGGTGCGGTTGGGGCCGAGGAACCGGGCCGCCACCCACCGCTCCAGGCCGACGACCCCGACCAGTCCCTGCAGCGCGAGGTACAGCAGCACGACACCGGGGATGATCAGCGACAGGACGGTCAGGCCGGTGTCGCCGCCGTCAGCGGCGGGCTCGTCGAGCAGCCACGCGCCGAGCATGATGACAGCGGTGGCCAGGCCGCCGGCCAGCAGGGCGAAGATGGCACCGGCCAGCAGCCCGACGGCGCACCGGGCGGTCAGGAAAGCCAGCGCCGCGCGCGACGTGGCCGGCGGTGCCGCGTCGACGTCGAGCCACCGGCGCAGCCGACGCCGTTCGATCGTCGTCAGCCGCACCGCGACCCGGCCGGCCGGGCGCAACACGGCGCGACGCTGCCGGCCCCAGGCCGGGACCGGCAGCAGCGCCAGGCCGATCACGGCCAGGACCCACAGCTCGACGAGTGCGGTGGCAGCACCCGAGGCGAGCCCCGCCGTGCGCCGGGCGACGACGCTCCACCGGAGCCGTGGTACCACCGCGGCAGGCCCTGCGATGGTCGTCAGACCAGCTCCTGCGGCTTCTCGTCCGACGACCCGTCCCGCGACCGGCCGGCCGACCCGTCCGGTGACCCCTCCGGCGCCTCTGCAGCGGCGGCCTGCTCGGCGGCGCGGCGCTTGTTGCGTGCGGCGACGCGGTGCCGGATGAGCTCGACCGTGCCGGTCACGGCCAGCGCGATACCGAGGCCGACGCCGAGGCCGAGCAGCGGGTTGTCCTCGAATGCGTGGCCCCCGAGGTAGCCGATCATGCCGGAGTAGGTGCCCCACGACAGCGCCGCAATGGCGTCGAAGAACGTGAACTTGCGCAGCGGGTAGGCGACCGTGCCGGCGGTCAGGGTGACGGCCGTCCGCCCGCCGGGGATGTACCGCGCGACGATGAGGATCAGCCCGCCCCGCTCAGCCAGCATGCGTTCGGCCCAGCTGAACGTGGCCGTGGCCCTCTTCCCGCCCAGCAGCCGGTTGCGCACCCTGGTGCCCGCGGTGCGCCCGATGAAATACGAGATGTGGTCGCCGAGGAACGCGCCCGCGGCACCGGCGAGGATGACGAACAGCAGGGTGGGCTCACCGTCGCTGGCGGCGAAGACACCACCGGTGATGATGAGGCTCTCGCTCGGAACGGCCGGGAAGAACGCGTCGAGGGCCGCGATGGCGAACATGATCGCGTAGACCCAGGGCGACCCCATCACGTCGCGGGCTGCTTCGATGATCGCGTCGTTCATGGTCCCCGTGTTCTCCGCTCGGCCGCCGAATCGTCACCCACGACCCTACGCGGCCCAGAGCGGCCGCCACATGCGACCTGGGTCGGAGTCCGCCCCTGGACTTTGGTCGGGGTCCACCCCGACCTCAGTGCTCGAACGCCTCCGGCGGCGGGCAGGCGCACACGAGGTGACGGTCGCCGTAGGCCCCGTCGATGCGCCCGACCGGCGGCCAGTACTTGTCCTCGCGCGCGGACCGCGACGCGAACACGGCCTCCTCGCGGCTGTACGGGTGCGCCCACTCGGCCACCAGCGTCGTCGCTGGGTGCGGCGCGTTGACCAGCGGGTTGTCGTCGGCCGGCCACTCGCCGGAGGCGACGCGGTCAGCCTCGGCACGGATCGCGATCATCGCGTCGCAGAACCTGTCGAGCTCGCCCTTGTCCTCGGACTCCGTCGGCTCGATCATGAGCGTCCCGGCGACCGGGAACGACATCGTCGGCGCGTGGAAGCCATAGTCGATGAGCCGCTTGGCGACGTCGTCGACCGTGATACCGCTGGCCTTCGTGAGCGGGCGCAGGTCGACGATGCACTCGTGCGCCACCAGCCCGCCGCGGCCGGTGTAGAGCACCGGGAAGTGGTCTCGCAGCCGGGCGGCGACGTAGTTGGCGTTGAGCACCGCGGTCTGGGTGGCGAGCTTCAGCCCGCCCGGGCCCATCATGCGGATGTAGGCCCACGGGATCGGCAGGATCGACGCGGACCCGAACGGCGCCGCGGCGATCGGCCCCACACCCGTCGCCGGCCCGGCCTCGGGCAGCAGCGGGTGGTTGGGCAGGAACGGCGTCAGGTGCGCCCGCACGCCGATCGGCCCGACGCCCGGACCGCCGCCGCCGTGCGGGATGCAGAACGTCTTGTGCAGGTTGAGGTGGCTGACGTCGGCGCCGAACTCCCCCGGCTTGGCCAAGCCGACCAGGGCATTGAGGTTGGCGCCGTCGACGTACACCTGGCCGCCTGCCGTGTGCACCAGCCGGGCGATCTCGGTGACGCCCTCCTCGTACACCCCGTGCGTGGACGGGTAGGTGATCATGATGGCGGCGAGCCGGTCTCGGTGCTCGTCGAGCTTCGCCCGCAGGTCGTCGAGGTCGACGGTGCCGTCGTCGGCGGCCGCGACCACCACGACCCGCATGCCGGCCATGACCGCCGACGCCGCGTTGGTGCCGTGGGCGCTGGACGGGATGAGGCACACGTCGCGCTGGTCGTCGCCGCCCGCCCGGTGATACGCGCGGATCGCCAACAGCCCGGCCAGCTCGCCCTGCGACCCGGCGTTGGGCTGGATGGAGACCGCGTCATACCCGGTGATCGTGGCCAGCCAGCCCTCGAGCTGACGAATCAGCGCCAGGTAGCCCTCGGCCTGCTCCACCGGGGCGAACGGGTGGATGCCGGCGAACCCGGGCCAGGTGATCGGCTCCATCTCGGTGGCCGCGTTGAGTTTCATGGTGCACGAGCCGAGCGGGATCATGCCCCGGTCGAGCGCGTAGTCCTTGTCGGCCAGCCGGCGCAGGTAGCGCAGCATGGACGTCTCGGACCGGTGCGTGTTGAACACCGGGTGCCGCAGGTAGCCGCTGCTGCGACGCAGCCCGGCAGGGACGGCGTCGTGGTCGCCGTCGTCGGCCGGAGCCGGGTCGACGGTCACACCGAAGGCGCGCAGCACCCTGGCGACGTCGCCGTCGGTGGTGACCTCGTCACAGGCCACGCGCACCAGGTCGGTGCCGGCCAGGCCGAGGTTGACGCCCAGGTCGGCCGCGTCGGCGACGACGGCCTCAGCGCGCCCGGGCACCCGGGCGAGGACGGTGTCGAAGAACGCGTCGTGCACGACCTCGACACCGCCGTGACGCAGCGCGGCGGCCAGCCCGGTGGCGTGCCGGTGCACGCGTTGGGCGATCTCGCGCAGCCCGTCCGGACCGTGCCAGACCGCGTACATCGAGGCCACGACGGCCAGCAGCACCTGCGCCGTGCAGATGTTCGACGTCGCCTTCTCGCGGCGGATGTGCTGCTCACGGGTCTGCAAGGCCAACCGATACGCCTGCGCGCCGGACGCGTCCTTCGACACGCCGACCAGGCGGCCGGGCAGCCCGCGCTCCAGGCCGGCACGGACCGCCATGTACCCGGCGTGCGGGCCGCCGTACCCCAGCGGCACCCCGAACCGCTGGGACGAGCCGACGACGACGTCCGCGCCTTGCTCGCCGGGCGGGGTCAGCAGCGTGAGCGCCAACAGGTCGGCGGCGACGGCGACCAGCGCACCGCGCTCGTGGGCGGCCTCGATGACGGGTCGCACGTCGCGCACCCGCCCGGACGCGCCGGGATACTGGACCACGACGCCGAACAGGTCGCCGTCGGGCAGTCCGCCGTCCAGGTCCGCCACCACGACGTCGATGCCCAGCGGCTCGGCGCGGGTCTGGATGACGGCGATGGTCTGCGGCAGGCAGTCGGCGTCGACGACGACGGTGTTCGCCGTCGTGCCGCGGACCGAGCGGCGCATGAGGGTCATCGCCTCGGCGGCCGCGGTCGCCTCGTCCAGCAGGCTCGCGTTGGCCGTCGGCAGCCCGACCAGGTCGGACACCATGGTCTGGAAGTTCAGCAGCGCCTCCAGCCGGCCCTGGGAGATCTCCGGCTGGTACGGCGTGTACGCGGTGTACCAGGCCGGGCTCTCCAGCACCCGGCGCACGACGACCGGCGGAGTGACCGTGTCGTAGTAGCCCAGCCCGATCATCTGAGTGTGCCGCTGGTTGCGCCGCGACAGCGCGCGCAGCTCGTGCAGGGCCTCGATCTCGGTGCTGGCCGGCGGGAGGTCCAGCGCGCCGATGCTGCGGATGGCGTCGGGGACGGCGGCGGCGACGAGCGCGTCCAGCGACTCGTAGCCGACCGCGTCGAGCATCTTGGCGATCTCGTCGTCGCGCGGGCCGACGTGCCGGGCGACGAACGGTGCTTGGCTCGCGATCTGCGACAGCGGGTGGGACATCTGGCGGAGCTCCTCGGACACGGGTACGACGAGTGTGCTCCCCCTCTGTCACCACCGCGGTGTGCGGTGACTTCAGAGTGGCCTCGCCTGACCGGTCCTTGATGCCTGAGAGGTTGACGGGGATGTTGCCCCTTCGGCGCCTCCCGCGCGGGTGCGGAAGGACTCTCCCGGCCAGTGTCGACAGCTCGCTGGCCAGCATAGCTCGCCGACGGCGCCGGCACGACGCGGACACGTCCACGGACCTGCGGCGGACGAGCCGGCGCCGCGGGTAGCGTGGTGGCTCGTGCCAGCCGAGCGCTCCCGACCCGAGCCCGACCCCGGGCCGGATGGTTTCCGTAGTGCTCGGGGCGTCGGTGCCGGTCCGGCGCACCGGCGCTGGGTTCCCCAGCCGCGGCATCCCGCGCAGGTCGTGGTGGCCGGGTTCGCCACCGCGATCGCCGTGGGCACCGTCCTGCTGATGCTGCCCCCGGCCCGCAACGGCCCGGAGTCCGCGCCGCTGCTCGAGGCGGCGTTCACGTCCACGTCCGCTGTGTGCGTCACCGGGCTGATCGTCGTCGACACGCCCGAGTACTGGTCGACGTTCGGCGAACTCGTGATCCTGGGGCTGATCCAGGTCGGCGGCTTCGGGATCATGACGATGGCCTCACTCCTGGTGCTGCTGGTGTCCAGGCGCATGGGCCTGCGGTCCCGGCTCACCGCGGCGGCGGAGACGAAGACGCTGGGCATCGGCGACGTGCGCACCGTGCTCCTGGGCGTCGCGAAGGTCAGCGTCACGGTCGAGCTGGTGGTCGCGGCGATCCTGACGGCACGGCTGGCGACGGGGTACGACGAGCCGCTCGGCCGTGCCGTCTACCTCGGGGTGTTCCACGCCGTCTCGGCCTTCAACAACGCCGGGTTCTCGCTGTACAGCGACAGCCTCATGCGGTTCGTCGGCGACCCGTGGGTGTGCCTGCCGATCTGCGCGGCGATCGTGATCGGTGGGATCGGCTTCCCGGTGATGCTGGAGCTGCGCCGGCAGCTGCGCCAGCCGCGGCGGTGGAGCCTGCACACGAAGATCACGATCTGGATGACCGTGCTGCTGCTCGTCGGCGGGACCGTGTTCGTGGCCGCCAGCGAGTGGAACAACCCCGGGACCCTCCGTCCGCTCGACGTGCCGGGACGGCTGCTGGCCGCGTTCTTCCATTCGGTCAACACCCGCACGGCCGGCTTCAACACCCTCGACATCGCCGAGCTGACCGAGGGGACGTGGCTGGGCAGCGACGTGCTGATGTTCATCGGTGGCGGCAGCGCGGGCACCGCCGGGGGCATCAAGGTCACGACGTTCGCGCTGCTGTTCTTCGTCATCTACGCGGAGGTCCGCGGCGAGCCCACCGTCCATGTGTTCGACCGCCGGGTGGGCGCGCGGGTCCAGCGGCAGGCACTGAGCGTCGCGCTGCTGGCGGTGGCCGCCGTCGTCATCCCGGCGCTGTTCATCCTCGAGGCCACCGACTTCGCCCTGGACGCCGTGCTGTTCGAGACGGTCTCCGCGTTCGCGACCGTGGGGTTGTCGACGGGAATCACCGCCGACCTGCCCACGGGGGCACAGGCTGCCATGATTGTCCTGATGTTCATCGGACGGCTCGGGCCCATCACGTTCGCCAGCGCCCTGGCGCTGCGCCAGCGGGGCCGGCTATACGAGCTGCCGGAAGCGAGGCCGATCATTGGCTAGGTCCCCAGCCTCCCGTGGCCGTAGGCCGGACCCCGTCGTCGTGGTCATCGGCCTGGGACGGTTCGGCACCGCGCTCGCTCAGGAGCTCATGCGCGACGGCCACACCGAGGTGCTGGGCATCGACCGCGACCCCGGGACCGTCCAGTCGGTCGCCGAGCAGCTCACGCACGCCGTCGTCGCAGACTCCACGAAGGAGGAGGCGCTGCGGCAGCTGTCGGTGCACGAGTCCGCGCGGGTGGTCATCGGCATCGGCAACGACGTCGAGGCGAGCATCCTCACCGCCTCGGTCCTGATCGACCTGAACGTCCCGAACATCTGGGCCAAGGCCGTCAGCGAGGCGCACGCGCGCATCCTGCGCCAGCTCGGGGTGCACCACGTGGTCCGGCCCGAGCATGACATGGGCGAACGCGTCGCCCATCTGGTCCGCGGCCGCATGATGGACTACATCGAGTTCGACGACGGCTTCGCCATGGTGAAGACGTCACCGCCACCCGAAGCGGTCGGGCGGCGGCTCGGCGACTCCGGCCTCCGGCAGAAGTACGGTGTCACGATCGTGGCGGTGAAACGGCCGGGCGAAGGCTTCACCTACGCGACCGCCGACACCGTCATCCACGAGTACGACACCCTGATCGCCGCCGGCCTCATCCCCGACGCCGAACGCTTCAGCGAGCGCACTCTCGCCTCCGACGCGCCCTGAATGATCACGTTCAGCACGAAATTTCGTGTCGCACCATGCTCGTAAGCCTGGTGAGGCGCGAGCAAGCCTGGTGCGGGCTCCCCGACGTTCCAATGGCTTGAGGCGGCGCGTGGGTTGACCGCGCCCGGGTAGCGTCGAAGTATGACGAAGCTGACGACGAACGACGCCGGCGAGTTCGTCCGCGGCGGCAACCGCTTCGACGCCCGCATCACCGCCGACGGCAGCTCGACGTGGCCGGCGGAGCCCGGGCGGTACCGGCTGGTCGTGAGCCTTGCCTGCCCCTGGGCCAGCCGCGCCGTCCTCGTCCGCCGGCTGCTCGGCTTGGAGGACGCCATCTCCCTCGCCGTCGCCGACCCGATCCAGGACGAGCGCAGCTGGCGGTTCACCCTCGACTCCGAGGGCCGCGACCCGATCCTCGGCATCGAGTTCCTGGCCGAGGCGTATGCCGCCGCCGACCCCGGCTACGACGGCGGCGTCAGCGTCCCCGCCGTCGTCGACGTGCCGACCGGACAGGTCGTCACCAACGACTACCCGCGCATCACGCTGGACTTCAGCACCGAGTGGCGCGCCCACCACCGGTCGGGCGCGCCCGACCTGTACCCCGAGGCCTGGCGCGACGAGATCGACGAGGTCAACGAGCTGGTCTTCCGCGACGTCAACAACGGCGTGTACCGAGCCGGCTTCGCCTCGTCACAGGAGGCCTACGAGCGGGCCTACCGCGAGCTGTTCGAGCGCCTGGACTGGCTGACGTCTCGGCTGGCCGCCCGTCGCTACCTCGTCGGCGACCACATCACCGAGGCCGACATTCGCCTGTTCACGACGCTGGTGCGCTTCGACCCCGTCTACCACGGGCACTTCAAGTGCAACCGCGAGAAGCTGGCGGAGAACCCGGTGCTGTGGGCGTACGCCCGAGACCTCTACCAAACGCCCGGGTTCGCCGGCACGGTGAACTTCGACCACATCAAGCGGCACTACTACCAGGTGCTGCACCAGCTGAACCCGTCGCGCATCGTGCCGGCCGGGCCGGACCTGTCCGGCTGGACCGAGCCGCACGGCCGAGAGGCGCTGGGCGGCACCCCGTTCGGCGACGGCACTCCGCCGCCGGACGTCTCTGCTCTCCCCTGACGACGTCGACGGCGTTCGGCCCGGCGTCACCCGGGGTGCTGCCAACGCGTAGACGGCGTTCGGCCCGGCGCGGCTGTTGCCTTCGTTGCGGCTGTTGCCTTCGTTGCGCTGTTGCGGTCGGCCGTCACAAGGATTCTGCGTGTCGCACCATGCTCGCAAGCATGGTGCGACACGGAATTTCGTGGTGAACGTGATCATTCCGAACCCGACGAGAGCCGGGTGCGGGTGGGTCGTGGTGCGATGCGGTGCGCGTCAGGCGCCGGCGGCGCGGGCGCGACGGCGGGCGGCGAGCTGGTCGCCGGGGTGCTCCGCGGGCGGCTCGCCCGGCCGCTCGGCGGGGAGCTCGACCAGCGTGGCCTCGATCTCGCGCCACACCCGGCCCACGGCGATGCCGAACACCCCCTGCCCGCCCTGGACGAGGTCGACCACCTCGTCGGCGGAGGTGCACTCGTAGACGCTGGCGCCGTCGCTCATCAGGGTGATGCCGGCGAGGTCCTCGACACCGCGGTCGCGCAGGTGCTGGACGGCCTGGCGGATCTGCTGCAGGGACACGCCGGTGTCCAGCAACCGCTTCACGATCTTGAGCACCAGGATGTCGCGGAAGGAGTACAGCCGCTGGCTGCCCGACCCCGCGGCACCGCGGATGGACGGCTCGACCAGTCCGGTGCGCGCCCAGTAGTCCAGCTGCCGGTAGGTGATGCCGGCGGCGCTGCAGGCGGTGGGACCGCGGTAACCGACGTCCTCAGGGACCGGACCGACCATGCCCTCGAAGAGAAGCCCCTGCTTGGACGCGGCGCGGCCGGCCGCGGCCGCGGACCGGCCGGCGTCGCCTGCCGTACCGGTACCGGATGTGCTGTCTGCGCTCACGCCGACCCCTTCATCGTCCAAACCCAGTGCGCCCGCCGCCGCTCCCCCGACCGACGTGGCCCGCGTGTTACACGAGTGACGTTAGGCCCGGTCCCGACAGGGGTCAATGCAACACGCGGCAAGTCTCAAGCTCAACTTCAGCTCGAGAGCCGAAGACACAGCAGTCACACTCGTAACACGCGTCACACCGATCATGTCACCGCTCAGCCGCTGAAGTCCTCCGGGGTCACTTCCTCGAGGAACGCCCGGAAGCGGGCCACCTCGTCCTCCTGCTGCTCGTCGGAGTCCGGGTCGGCCATGAGCACGCCGACCTCGTCCAACAGCGGCTCGGCGGCGTAGATGGGCGTGCCGGTACGCAGCGCAAGCGCGATGGAGTCCGACGGGCGCGAGCTGATCTCGACGCCGCCGGACAGCACCAGCTCGGCATAGTAGGTGTTGTCGCGCACCTCGGTGATGCGCACCTGCTCGAGCGTGACCCCCACCGCGTCGAGCACGTCCTTGAACAAGTCGTGCGTCATCGGCCGCGGTGGAACGATGCCCTGCTGGGCGAACGCGATGGCCGTCGCCTCGACCGCCCCGATCCAGATCGGCAGGAACCGATCGCCTCCTACCTCACGCAAGAGAACGATCGGCTGGTTCGACGGCATCTCGACACGGACGCCCACGACGTCTAGCTCACGCACTCTTCAACAGTACCCCCGCCCGGCGGTCGACTCACGGGGACGACGATGCCGATGTGGTCACGACCCCGGCACCACCCGCCGACCTGCGCCCCGTCCTGGTTGATCTCGGAAATGTTCGGCGGGCGGCAGCGCGACCATTGTCCACGACCGTCCGACGCCGAGCCCGGCGGACCCCGAACCGCGGCGACGGTCGCCATAGCTGCCCCAGCGGCGGAGACCGGAGCATCCGACGAATGCTGCCCGGCCTTGTGCTCGGTTCGCCGGTATCCGCTGACCCTGGCCACATGGGCCGGAGCGGCGCCGGCCATTCGTGTCGCGCCGGGCCCAGGGCCGACGGCGCAGGGGCGACCGGGCACCGGTCGAACGGCGCAAGGCCGGCCGATCTGGGGCGACGTCCCCGGCGCCCCGGTATGGGCGGTGTTTAGCGGGGGGTGACGGACCAGCGGCCCTCACCATCCCGTGGTGCCGTTGATCACGGCCGCCGTTGCGCGCGATCGAGGGTTCGCAGTCCCCATGCTGCCCGATTGTCCGCCCGCCACCGGGCGGGTCAGAGCACAACCGCTGGTCGCTGCCGGTTGTGGTTTGGGCCGCTCTCGACCCGCCCGGCGCCGGCGTACGGCGGAAACCATCAGGGGGACGGCAGGGGTGTGGGCACGGTTCCCGGGCCCGCTGTGCCTCGTGATCATCGACGATCCGGTACGTCACCAGGATGCTGTGTGCTCCACCATGGTTGTGAGCCTGGTGAAGCGCGGGAACGCCTGGTGATGTCGCGGATCGTTGATGATCACGCGGCCACGGCGGGGCGGTGTCGGTGAGGGCCTACGGGACACGTCGAGCGACGGGGCACGGTGCGGGCCCTCGGCGGGCGGGGAGTCATCGCGAGAGGCGGCGGATGCCGGCGTCGACGAGCGCGGCGTGCAGGCGCAGGGTGAGCCGGGCGACGTCGGCGGCGGTCTCCTCGGCGCGGCCGCGGGAGTCGGCGCCGCGTTGTCGGAACAGCGTCGCCACCACCTGCTCGACCAGGTCTACCTCACGCTCGGCGGCGCTGCGCACGGCGCGCAGGTGGCGCGGCTGCAGGCCGTAGTCGGACAATTCGCCGACGGTGCGGGCGATCAGCAGGGCGTCGGCGTCGTAGCGGCCGCCGCGCCGCGGGGTGATCAGCCCGAAGGACTCCAGCTCGGCCAGCAGTTCCTCGTTGATGGCCGCGGCCTCCAGCAGCGACGAGCGCGTGAGCACGACCTCGTCGTTCGGGCCGGCCGCCGATGTGTAGGGCGTGACCGTGCTGCCGCCGTCGGTGACCAGCTCCATGCCGCGATCGAGCTGCGCGAGCTGCTCCTTGATCACTCGCAGCGGGAGGTAGTGGTCGCGCTGCACGGTGAGGACGTAGCGCAGCCGCGCGACGTCGTCCGGGGTGAAGCGCCGATACCCCGACGGCGACCGCTGCGGCTCGACCAGGCCCTCGGTCTCCAGGAACCTGATCTTGGAAATGGTGACATCGGCGAAGTCCGGCCGCAGTTGCGCCAGCACCTCGCCGATGCTCATGGTCTGGTCGGCCGGCGCAGCGTCGCGGCGGGCCCCGCCGCCCGCACGAGCCTGCGCCGGACTCACCTGGGCCCGCCTCCGAACCCGTGCTGGCTGGAGTAGTAGACGAGCCGGTACTTGCCGATCTGCACCTCGTCGCCGTTGTTGAGGGCCACCTCGTCGATACGGTCGCGGTTGACGTAGGTGCCGTTGAGGCTACCGACGTCGGAGACGACGAAGCCGCCGGGCATCCGCCGGAACTCCGCGTGCCGGCGTGAGACGGTGACGTCGTCGAGGAAGATGTCGGAGTCCGGGTGCCGGCCGGCGCTCACCACGTCGGTGTCGAGCAGGAACCGGCTCCCGGCGTTGGGGCCGCGCAGGACGACGAGCAGCGCGCTGCCCTCGGGCAGGGCGTCGACGGCGGCCTGGTCGGCGGCGGCGAGGTCACCACCATCGTCCGGCTGGACCTGCGCCGTCTCCTCGCGGACCATCGCCATGGTGCTCGTGGCGTCACCCCCCGTCTCGGCCGGCTGCATCGGCCGGACCAGCGGGGTTCCACACTGGGAGCAGAACTTCGCGTCGGACGGGTTTTGGTGACCGCACTGGGTGCAGAACGGCATCGGCATGGCCTCCCGCCACGGGTCTCCCCGCGACTCGAGTCGGCGGCGCTACGAGTGTCTCACGACCCTCGACCAGCGCCTGAGGGTTTTCGGATTCTGGCAACCTAGAACCGCCCCCCGCCAGGGGTCAACTGGCCATCGGCCCCTGGCGGCGTCGTGGTTCTCACACGAGTGTCATCCCTCCACCTGGGTGCGGTAGTCCTCGGCAGTCAGCAACTGCTCGACGGCGACGGGGTCGGCCGGCACGATCTCCAGCATCCACCCCGCGCCGTAGGGGTCGGCGTTCACCTGCTCCGGTGCGGCGTCCAGGTCGTCGTTGCGGGCCACGACGCTGCCCGTGACCGGCGCGAAGAGTTCGCTCACGCTCTTCGTGGACTCCAGTTCCCCGCACACCTCACCGGCGGTGATCTCGTCGCCGACGGCCGGCAGCTGGACGTAGACGATGTCGCCGAGCTGCTCCTGGGCGAAGTGGGTGATGCCGACGCGCACACTGCCCTCGGCCTCGCCGGGGGTGCGCACCCACTCGTGCTCCGGTGTGTACCTCAGGTCGTCGGGATACAACGAAAACTGCCTCCTTTCCGGCACGCGCTGCCGGTTGACGGGGTGTCGGTGGGGCTCGGTGGTGGGGACGGCCGGCATGGGCTCATTCGTCGTCCTCGTCATCCGGCGCCGGGTGAGCGTACTTAGGCGATCGCGGCTCGTGCAACACGTCGACGGTCAGCTCGTCATACTCGGTGACGGTGGCGTCGGCGTCCTCGTCCTCGATGCGCTGGACGATGCCTTCGGCGAACGTCATGGCACCGGACAGCTCGCGCGGATCGCCGATCGCGACGATCTCGTACGGCGGCTCCATGTCGACCCCACCGACGCGCAGCACGCCGGGCTCGGGGTTCTCGAACGCGGTGTCGGCGATGACCCGCACCGCAGTGTCGTTGCCACGCCCGCGGATCTGGATCGCTTCGGCGCCGGCCACCCGCAGCTCGTTGATCGCCTGGAGCATCAGGACGGCGTGGACCTGGTGGTCGGGGTCGGTGATGGTCATGATGATGCCGGAGCCCGTCGCCGGCACGGTGCCGGCCAGGACGCCGACTGAGCGGGCCCGCTCCTGTGCCAGCTCCAGCGCCTCCGCCTCGGTGTCGGCGCCGCTGACGAGGTCGCGACGGTCGACCTCGAGCTCGGCGACGTGGTCGTCGAGACGGTCGGCCTGGCGGCGCAGCCCGTCGAGGATCTGGACGAGATCGTCGCGCCGGGCGTTGGCCAGCGTGTCGTCGTCGTCCGCGCGCACCTGCACGACGGCGCCGAAGCCCAGCAGGGCGACCAGCAGGCCCACCCCGACGTGGCCGAGGTCGGGCCGCTGGGTGATGGCCTTCCAGAGCCGGCGGGTGCCCGAGGGCGCCGCCGGGGTGAAGCGCGGCGGCGGGCCGGACGGCAAGGCGTCCTTCTCCGGCTCGGTGTGCACCCGGGCGTGGCTGCCCGCCGACCGCGGGCGGTCGCCGCCGGTCGGCCGGCTCGGGACGAAACGCGCCGACGTGGGAGGAGTGACCGCGTCCTCCGGTGCGGCGACGCCATCGGGTGCGACCGGTCCGGCGCTCGTGTCCGTGCCGCCGTCCGCGTCGGGCGAGCCGGCCCTGTCGGCCTCCGGCGCGCCGGCCCTCTCGTCCGTGTCGTCGTCGTCCGTGTCGTCGTCGTCCGTGTCGTCGTCGTCCGTGTCCGGCGAGCCGACCTCGTCGCCGTGGTCGTCGCCCTCGGCCGCGGGACCGCGCGCGTCGGTCACCTCGTCGTCGACGGCGTCCGGCGCGGCGTCGTCGTCACGGACGTCCTCGGGCTCGCGGACGGAGTCGACCTCGCGGACGTCGTCGAGGTCCGGCGCGCCGCGGGCGTCGTCGAGGCTGTCGTGACGGTCAGGCATGGAACAGATGCCGCCTGATCGTCGCGACGTTGGTGAAGATGCGGATGCCCAGGACGACGATCACCGCCGTCGACAGCTGCGAGCCCACGCCGAGCTGGTCACCGAGGAACACGATGAACGCCGCGATGAGAACGTTGGCGATGAAGGACACCACGAAGACCTTGTCGTTGAAGATGCCCTCCATGACCGCCCGGACGCCGCCGAACACCGCGTCCAGCGCGGCGACGATGGCGATCGGCAGATACGGCTGCAGCTCCAACGGCACGGACACGTCGAAGAAGACGCCGGCGAGGATTCCGACGAGCAGACCGATGGCCGGGATCACGATGCTCCTCCCGGGGTTGCGTAGGTCAGCGGCGTGTTGCCGGCCGACAGTGTCAGCGAGTCCTCGCGGCGCACGCTGAACTGCAGGCCGTTCTGGCTGGCGGCACTGCGCAGCCACTGGCCGCCGGAACCGTCGCCGAACCGGCCGGGCAGCGCCTCGGGATCGCCGATGGCCTGGATCTCGTAGGGCGCCGCCATGGGCCGGTAGTTGATCTGTACGATTCCCTCGGCCGAACGGATGGCGGTGAGACCGGTGATCCGCTCGCCGTTGATGCTGACGGCCTCGGCGCCGGCCGCCCACAGGCCGTTGACCACCTGACGCAGGTCGACGTCGAGGACGCGCGCCAGACCGGGCTCGTCGGCGCTCTCCGCCTCGTCCGCGTCGTCCACCGTGACCACTACCCCTGGCCCCGTCACCGCGATCGCCCCCGCACTGGCCTGCAAACCCTCGACTTCCTCACGCACCTGCTGCCCGGTCGTGGAGTCCTGCAGGAGTGTCTCCTCGAGACTGTTGATCTCCGACTCCAGCGCGTTGATGTCGCCCTGGAGTTGGCTGACACGCTCGTCCTCAGCGTAGATCTGCTCGATCAGCCCCTGCCGCTCCGAGGAGACAACATTAGCGGTGTCGCGAACCTGCAGGACAGCGGCCGTGACAAGCAGCCCCAGCGCGACCATGCCGAGGGCCAGCGCCGGCGAGAACCGCACCGGTGGCCGGGGCCGGACTCCCGACGACGTGCCGCCGGGACCGTTGCCCCCGGGGTGCTTGCCAGCGGCCCGGTCGCGCGCCGCGGCCTCCTCGTATCCCGGCTCCAGCGGCTTGGCGAAAAGATCGTTGAGCAGCGACATCGACTCGTCCGGCCGCCGCAGCGGTCGAACTCGAGGAGTGTGCCCTGTCACCACGTCCCTATGCTCGCACGGGCCGGTCCCGGCACCGCGCCGACATCACGGCGTCAGGCGGATTTCGGCGCCGGAGCGCTCAGCACCCGCCCGGCCTGGAAGGTGTAGAGCACCGCGGCCCACCAGTACAGGGCGACGCCCCACAGCACGAAGGCCCAGCCGAACACCCGCGCCAGCATCGCCAGCGTGCCGTCGGCGTCACCCCACAGCAGCAGCGGGAACGCGTAGAGCAGGCAGGCCGTGGCGGACTTGCCGAGGAAGTGGACGGGCAGGCCGGTGATGCCCCGCCGCGCTTTGAGGACCGCGACGACCACCGCCATGTATACGTCCCGCGCGACCAGGAGCACCGCGAACCACAGCGGGATGATGTCACGCAGCGTCAGCGCGACGATGGTGGTCAGGATGTAGAGCCGGTCGGCCAGCGGGTCGAGCAGCTGCCCGACGCGGCTGATCTGGTTCAGTCGCCGGGCCAGCCAGCCGTCGAGGTAGTCGGTGAAGCCCGACACCGCCAGCAGCACGATGGCCAGGGTGTCGGCCTCCTCGACCAGCACCAGCCAGAGGAACACCGGAACGCCGAGCAGCCGCAGGAACGACAGCAGGTTGGGGACAGTGAACACCCGGTCGGTCTGGACCGCCGTCTCCTGGACCTCCACGGCCCGACACCTCCCCCGTGCCGCCCCGTACAGACACGTGCCCGACATCGCCGAGCGCCTGCTGCGACCTTAGCCGAGCATCCCGCCCCGAGCCCACCCGACCGTGATCTTCCCAGTGCCCCACGCTGTCGACGACGGCGTCGGCGCGCGGGTCGACGACGTGGCACGGGCCCGGCCGACGACGGGGGCGCGGACGCCACCACTGCGCGGTCGACGCACTGCTCGAGCAAGCGCGCCGGAAGATCTGCGGCGCTGAGCGCACCGGTGACCTTCGTGATCATCAACGATCGGCGACAACACCAGGACTTCTGGTGCTCTACCAGGCCTGCATTCACGGTAGAGCGCTAGACGTTTCCGTGAAGTGCGTCGCCGTTCAGCAGGATCCCCCGAGCATCATCATGATTGCGAGCATGGTGTGACACGAGATCTCGTGCTGAACGTGATCATTCGAGGCTACGCGCGCGCCACGGGAGCGGCGGAAGGGCCTCATTCGGGGACGACGTGATCGGTATCACGTCCGCAATGGTTGCAGGGCCGTTAGTATTCGCGGGATCATGCTCGGGTGTCCGAGTCTGCCGAGGGCGAGTTCGCCGCCTCGCTGGAGGCATTCCTCCGGCAGATCGGCTGCGCCCGGGCCGAGTCGGACCTGAACTCGATGGTCGCGCTGGACCTGTCGATCTCCCAGCTCCGCTGCCTCATGGCGCTCTCACGGCACACCGAACCCATCCCCATCAACGAGCTCGCCGACGAGCTCGACCTCACTCTGGCCACCGCCGGTCGCAACGTCGACCGGCTCGTCGCGCACGGCCTGGTCGTCCGGCGCGAGGATCCGCACGACCGCCGCGTCCGCCGCGTCTCTTTGTCGGAGGCGGGCCGTGACGTCATCGTCGACATCGACGCCGCCCGGCAGAGCGCGCTGCGGGCGTATGCGAGGTCGCTGCACCCCGTGGACCGGGAGCGGCTGCAGGCCGCCCTCGCTCCGATCGTCAACGCAACACCGTCACAGCTGGAGGATCACCACTCATGAGCACACCTGCCGGACCCCCTGACGTCGGGTCCGACGACGACAAGCTCGACCGCGGGGTACTCAAGGTCGCTGGCGTCGTGGTGCTCGGCGCCATCATGTCGATCCTCGACGTGACGGTCGTCAGTGTCGCCCTGCCGACGTTCCAGAGCGAGTTCAACGCCACCTACGCCACCGTCGCGTGGACGATGACGGCCTACACCCTGGCCCTCGCGGCGGTCATCCCGATCACCGGCTGGGCCGCCGACCGCTTCGGCACCAAGCGCCTCTACCTGACGTCGCTGGTGCTGTTCGTCCTCGGCTCGGTGCTGTGCAGCATGGCCTGGGACATCGGCCCGCTGATCGGCGCGCGCATCCTGCAGGGCCTCGGCGGCGGCATGCTGATGCCGCTGGGCATGACCATCATGACCCGCGCGGCCGGTCCGGACCGCGTCGGCCGGGTCATGGCCGTGCTGGGCATCCCCATGCTGCTCGGCCCGATCGGCGGCCCCATCCTCGGGGGCTGGCTGATCGAGGCCGCCACCTGGCACTGGATCTTCCTGATCAACCTGCCCATCGGCATCTTCGCCTTCATCGCGGCGTTCCGGGTGCTGCCGAAGGACCAGCCGCAGCCGTCGGAGACGTTCGACTTCGTCGGCATGGCGCTGCTCTCCCCCGGCCTCGCCGCGTTCCTCTACGGCGTGTCGTCCATCCCGGAGCACGGCACCGTCCGGGCCGGCGAGGTGCTGGTCCCGGCCATCATCGGTCTGGCTCTGGTGGTCGCGTTCGTGTTCCACGCGCTGCGCAAGGACCATCCGCTGATCGACCTGCACCTGTTCCTGAACCGGCACCTCACCATCGCCGTCGTGACCATGTCGCTGTTCATCGTGGCGTTCATGGGTGCCGCCATCCTGTTCCCGAGCTACTACCTGCAGGTGCGCGACGAGACCACGCTGATGGCCGGCCTATTGATGGCACCACAGGGCCTCGGCGCCATGATCACCATGCCGATCGCCGGGCGGCTGACCGACAAGACCGGGCCGGGCAAGCTGGTGCTCGGCGGCATCGTGCTCATCGCGGCGGGCATGACCACGTTCACCCAGCTCACCGCCGACACGTCGTACCCGCTGCTGCTGGGCTCGTTGTTCGTCATGGGCCTGGGCATGGGGATGACGATGATGCCGATCATGACGGCGGCGCTGGCCAGCCTGACCCACGGCGAGGTGGCCCGCGGCTCCACGCTGATGAACATCGTCCAGCAGACCGGCGGGTCCATCGGCACCGCGGTCATGTCGGTCATCCTGACCAACCAGATCCTGAACGACCAGGCCGCGACCGCTTACAACGGCGTCGTCCAGGGTGTGGTCGAGGCCGACCAGGTGCCACCGGAGGTGCTGACCGCCGGCCGGTCCGCGCTGGCCGAGGCGTTCGGCTCGACGTTCACCGTCGCAGTCGTGCTGGTGGTGCTTTGCCTGATCCCGGCGCTGTTCCTGCCGCGGACCAAGCAGGAGCTGCGTACCGACCCGCGCACCGATGACGGCGAGGCCCACGGCGACGGTGACGCCTCCCAGGCGCCGCCCATCGTCCTGCACTGACGCCTCCGGAACCCGATCGACGACGGGGTCCGCATCGGCCATCCGGCCGGCGCGGACCCCGTCGCGGTCAACCGTCCGGCCGACGTGCGACCCGAGGGCTCAGCGGCGCACCCGGTATCGCAGGTGCGTCACCCGCTTCCCCTCCACGATCCGCGGGTCCTCCAGGAACACCCGGTCCTCGAGGTTGTCGAAATACCGGATGCCCTCGCGCAGGAGCACCGGCACGAGGTCGATCCTGACCTCGTCGATGTACCCGGCGTTGAGGCACTGCTGGACGAGGTCCGGCCCGGCGACGCCGATGTCGCGGTCTCCGGCGGCGGCGCGGGCCAGCTCCATCGCCGTCGGCAGGTCGCCGACGAAGGTGAACGGCGCCTCCGGGATCGGCGGCCAGTCAGCCGGCGGCGGCCGGTGGGTGACGACGAACGTCGGCACGCCGCCCGGCGGCACGCCGCCCCAGCCCCTGGTGTAGTCGAAGATGCCTCGCCCGCAGACGAACGCGCCCTCCCGGTCCGTCACCGTCTCGTGCCAGTACCGTGCGCTGGCCTCGGTCATCCGGAAGGTGATGTCGTAGCCGGCCGGCTTCACCTCGACGTCGCCGTTGGAGTACCACTCGAAGAGCGGCCCGACATCACCGCTGGGGTCGGCGATGAAGCCGTCCAGCGAGGTCGAGAAGCTCGACAGCACGATGCCCATGTCCATCTCCTCATGACTCCGGTGCCCGGTACTGGTCCGACCGCGGCCGCGCCCGGAAATCATCGCGAGGTCCGCCGCTGCCATTCACCCAGGGGTCATCCGGCGGGTCTAATGTCGACGTGGGCCGAGAGCCCGACCGCGCGACGACGAGGAGGTCGGACCGTGAGCGTTCGCTTGAACCCGTACCTGGGCTTCCGTGACACCGCCAGACAGGCCATCGAGTTCTATCGGTCGGTCTTCGGCGGCGAGCTGACCATGAACACCTTCGCCGAGCTGGGGGCCAGTGAGGACCCGCGCGAAGCGAACAAGATCATGCACTCGATGCTGGTCACGGACGACGGTCTTGTCATCATGGCCGCGGACACACCGAACGCCATGCCCTACACGCCGGGTTCCAGCCACTCGGTCTCGCTCAGCGGCGACGACGAGGCCCGGCTGCGCGGCTACTGGGAGAAGCTCTCCGACGGCGGCGCCGTCACCGTGCCGCTTGAGCAGGCCCCGTGGGGCGACACCTTCGGCATGTGCGTGGACTCCTTCGGTGTGAGCTGGATGGTGAACATCACCGGCGCCCCGGCCTAGACCCTGGACAGACGTCGCGCGCCGGACCCCTCCCCCGTGGTGTTCCGGCGCACGACGCGTCTTGGGGTCCGGCGGGTCACACCAGCCAGCGGTACCGGCGGACGAGCGGCAGCCACTCCCAGACCCGGCCGAAGCCGAAGTAGCGGCCGGCACTGGTCAGCGCCACGACGACGAGCGCAATGGCCTCGACGAGGTGCTCGTCCACGAACGGGTTGGTGTCCAGCGGCAGCGAGGCCAGGTACATCAGGCCCAGCATGACCACCCCGGCGACGGCGGCGACGCGCATGCCGATGCCCAGGATCAGCGCCACCCCGATGCCGAGCAGGCCCAGCATGAACAGCCAGTCCGCCCAGCCCTGACCGGCCAAGTCGTTGAAGGCGTCTCCGAACAGCCCGTCCGCCCCGGACAGGTACCCGGTCGTGGGGCTGCCGCCGTCGATCCAGGCGTTCTCCGCCGGCGTCGCATAGCCCAGCCCGAACGTCTTGTCCAGGAACGTCCACAGGAACGTCCAGCCCAGCGCCAGCCGCAGCGCCGCGAGCGTGTACCGAAGCGCGCGCGAGGGCGCGTGCGTGCGGACGGCGGCCCCGTTGACGGCCACGGTGGTCTGCGGTCTAACACCCCGGAGAGGCACGTCGTGGCTGCTGGACGTTGTCATCGTCCCGGCCCTTTCTGTTGGCGCCGGCCGCACCGGCTCTGCGCCCAGTCCATCGCCGGGACCGGCGGTGCCGCTGCTGCCGAACGTCGCCGGGCGGCGGGACCTTGGTCCCCGGCGCAGGAGGACGGTCGGCCGCCGGTCAGAGCGCATCGGGGCGGGACACGATGCGCCGCCCGCGCACGATCTCCGGCCGGATGCGGATGAAGTGGGGTCGATCCCCCGGCGCCCAGGGCGTCAGCCCGAGCGTGGACAACCGGTGCCGCTCGGCCTCGTCACCAACCGGCTCGGCCCGGCCGACCAGGACGACCGACCATCCGGTCAGGGCGGCTTCGTCGTACTGGTCGCCCTCGAACGCCACGACGGCCGACCGCGCCGCCTGGGCGAGCTTGGACCCCACACCCGTGCGGATGATGACGTCGTCGCCGTCCAGGACGAAGTTCACCGGCTGGATCGCCGGTAGCGCCGCCTCGGTGAACACGATCCGGCCGATCGGCACCGTCGCCAACAGTGCATAACAGGTCGTCCGGTCGAGTTTTTCGAGCCCGGCGGAGTCGGCGTGGATCAACGCGTTCACTCCACCAGGCTGCGTGCGCAAGGCGTCGCGGGCCAGGGCCGAAGGTCCCGACCCACCGGGTCCGGGCAGCTCGAGTCGACCGGCCCGTCCGCCGCGGGACCTTGGTCCTCGCCCCGCAGCCATTCGCCCCGTACCGTCGACGATGTGAGCACCGACCGCGTGATCAGGGTATTCCTGCTCGACGACCACGAGGTGGTCCGGCGCGGCGTCGCCGCCATGCTCGAGACCGAGCCCGACATCGACGTCGTCGGTGAGGCCGCCACGGCCGCGCAGGCGACGGCTCGCATCCCGGCGTTGCGCCCCGACGTCGCCGTCCTGGACGTCCGCCTGCCCGACGGCGACGGCGTCACCGTCTGCCGCGAGATGCGTTCCCGGCTGCCGCAGCTGCAGTGCCTGATGCTGACCTCCTTCGCCGACGACGACGCTCTCTTCGACGCCGTCATGGCCGGTGCCTCGGGCTACGTGCTCAAGCAGATCCACGGGACCGACCTGATCGGCGCGGTGCGGGCACTGGCGGAGGGCAAGTCGCTGCTCGACCCGGAGAGCACCGCCCGGATGCTGGCTGGGCTGCGCGACCGTGCCACCCGGGCCGACCCGCTGGCCGCGCTCACCGACCAGGAACGGCGCATCCTCGAGCTGATCGGCGAAGGGCTCACCAACCGGCAGATCGGCGAGCGCATGTTCCTGGCCGAGAAGACCATCAAGAACTACGTGTCCAGCCTGCTCGCCAAACTCGACCTGAACCGCCGCACCCAGGCCGCGGTGCTGGCGGCGCAGCTCAAGTCCGAGGCCAAGCCGCCGCGCGAGGCGTGAGGCTCACCGCAGCGGCACCTCCCAGGTCAACGCCGTCCCGCCGGCCTCGCCCGGCCGCACGTCAAACGTCCCGCCCAGGGCGTCGGCCCGTTCGGCGAGGTTGGCCAGACCGCTGTTGCGCCGCTGCGCCGGCAACCCGATGCCGTCGTCGGACACCACCAGCCGCACTCGGCCGCCCGCCGCCGCCACGATGACGTCGACGCGCGACGCCCGCGCGTGGCGCACCACGTTGGACAGCGCCTCCTGCAGCACGGGCACCAGGTGCTCGCCGACCTCGTCTGGCACGGCGTTGTCCAGCGCGCCGATCAGCTGCAGGCCGGGGGCGAACCCGAGCTGCTCCCCGGCCGACTCCATCACGCCGACGAGCCGGCCGCGCAGCGTCGGCGCGGCGTCGTCCTTCGACGACGACTGCAGCGCGAAGATCGTCGACCGGATCTGCCGGATGGTCGCGTCGAGGTCGTCGACGGCCCGCTCGACCCGCGCCGCCACGTCCGGGCGGTCGATCAGCCGGGCCGCGGCGGTCAGGCTCATCGCGCTGGCGAACAGCCGCTGCACCACTACGTCGTGCAGGTCGCGGGCGATGCGCTCGCGGTCGTCGACCAGACCGTGCCGTTCGGTCTCGCGGCGGGCGTCGGCCAGCTCGAGCCCGATGGCGGCCTGGTTGGCGAAGGCGTGCACCATGCGGCTGGCCGGCCCGAAGAACGGCGCGCCGCCCCGGTGCTTCACCAGCACCAGCACCCCGCGCACCTGGGGCTTCGCGCCCAGCGGCACCAGCAGGGCCGGCCCGTTGGGCAGCCGGTCGAGCAGTGGCGACGGCTCCGGCCGGCGGCGGATTTCGTTCACCGAGCGGGGCTCGCCGGAGGCCACGACCGCGGCGGACAGCGTGCCTTCGGCGGTGAACTCCAGCCCGTTCAGCTCGTCCGCGCCGGCGCCATCGGCCGCCGCGATCCGCATCGTGCGGCCGTCCATGTCCGGAACGGCGACCACGGCGGTGTCCGACGACGTCATCGCCCGCGCGTGGGTCACGATGAGGCGTAGCGCCTCGCCCACGTCCCGGCCGGACAGCAGCACGTGGGTTACCTCGCCCGAAGCGTCCAGCCAGGTCTCGCGCCGGCGGGTGGCGTCGTACTGGCGGGCGTTGTCGATGGCGATGCCCGCGGCCGTGGCCAGCGCCGTCACGATGGTCTCGTCCTGCGCGTCGAAGTGCCGGCCGCCGTTCTTCTCGGTCAGGTAGAGGTTGCCGAACACCTCGTCGCGGACCCGGATCGGGACCCCGAGGAACGTACTCATCGGCGGGTGGCCGTCAGGGAACCCGTACGACTCGGGGTGCTCGGAGATCTCCTCCAGTCGCAGCGCCTCCGGCTCCTTGATCAGCAGCCCGAGGAGTCCGCGGCCGTGCGGCCACTCCGCGATCCGGGCGATCTCGCCCTCCGTCACCCCGATCGGGATGAACTGCGCGAGCTGGCCGTCGCCGCCGACCACCCCCAGCGCACCGAACCGGCAGTCGACCAGCCGGATCGCCGCCTCCACGATGCGTCGCAGCACTGTCTCCAGCTCGAGGTCGCGACCGATGGAGACGACCGCCTCGAGCAACGCGTGCACGCCGTTCTGGGCGGCCACCACCGCCTGCAAACGTGCCTGTACTTCGCCGAGCAGCTCCTCCAAAGGCAGCTTCGGCAGGATCTGTTCGGATGCGCTCCCCATGCGTCCCCCTCCGAGCCCCGCACCAGTGTTACACCCGCACGGAGCAGTGTCGAGGATGCCCGCCGGCAGCGGCAGGGGCCATGACCTCGGACATCGGGGCCTCAGCAGACGGTGCGGACGGCCCGCCGCGGTCAGGACGTTGGTCCCTTTTCCCCGTCCCGAGGACGTGTTGTCCTCGACGGTATGCACACGATCCGTGACCGGCACGGTGGCCCGTGGGCCGCGCATCGTCACGCCCGGGATCGCCGTCGCGCCGTCGTCGCCACGGTCGCCCTGACGGCGTCGACGAACGCCGCGCTCGCCGCCCGCGCCCGGCTGCGGAACCGGGGCGCGACGCCCGACGAGGTCACCCGCCCGCTCCCCGGGGACGACCTGGTCACGGAGGCCGCCTCCACCAGCACTCGCGCGGTCACCATCCACGCACCGCGAGACGAGGTCTGGCGCTGGCTCGTGCAGATCGGCCGCGAGCACGGCGGGCGGTACAGCTACGACTGGCTGGAGAACCCGTTCGGCCTGGACCTGCGCGGCGACGTCACCGGCGGCACTTGGCACCACCTCGCCGTCGGCACCCCGGTCCGGGCCGCGCCACCGGGGGCGCAGGGTCCGCGCGACGACTATGCCTTCCAGGTAGCCCGCGTCGACCCGGGCAAGGCGCTGGTGCTCAGCCAGCATCCGCCGCAGCACCCATGGCATGCCACCTGGGCCTTCGTGATGGTCGAGGACGCACCCGGCGCCTGCCGGCTGCTGGTGCGCGGCCGTGCCACGTCGGCGGCCAGGCTGGCCGCCCGCCTGCCCCGGGTCGGTGGCGAGCTGGTGGACCCAGTCGTGCTGATCATGACCCGGAAGATGCTGCTCGGCGTCCGCGCTCGCAGCGAGTTCGCGCACGACCAACGGAGCCGCCGGGCACCGGGCGGCTGACCCGGGACCCGCACCTCACCGCCCGGCTAAGCCGTCCGGACAGGCGTCTGGTCCCCGGCGACCCGGAGCGGGCGGTCTTCGCCGCGTTCGCGCGCGCGGGCTGTCCCATGATCATCAACCGGTGGCGACGCTATGACGTCGCCACCGGTTGATGATCATGGGGCCACCGGCGCAGCGCGAGCACGAGGGGCGCCGGCGCGAGCACCAGCAGGACACCGCAGACCCACAGCGCGGGACGCAGCCCCGCCGTCTCGCCGAGGACGCCGCCGAGCAGCGCTCCCAGCGGGAACGCCGCCATCACCAGGAACCGCATGGTGGCACTCACCCGGGCGAGCAACCGGTCCGGGCACAGCCGCTGGCGCAGGCTGAGGCTGCTGACTGCGTAGACGATCTGCCCCAGCTCGCCGGCAGCCATCCCGATGACGGTGAACGTCACGGCCGTCCATCCGGGCCGCGCGAGCGGGATCAGCAGGGTGAGCGGCCCGGTCACCGCCAGCGACAGCCAGACGATGCGCGCGCTGCCGATCCTGCGCGCCAGCCATGGCGTCAGCACGGCGCCCGCCATCACCGTCGCCGAGCCGCCGGCCACCACCAGCCCGATCACCGTCGGCGACAGCTGCAGCGTGCGAGCCAGGAAGACGAACGTGACCGCCGACGCCAGCGCGAACGCGAGGTTCGACAGTGCGCTGGCCACCGCGATCGCTCGCAGCACCCGATGGCGTAGGACGAACCGCAGACCCTCGCCGATGTCGGCCCGCAGCGACGTGCCGGCCGCCGGCGGGCGCGATCCGCCCGCCTCCTGGTGCCGGATGGCCGCGATGGACGCCGCTGAGACCGCGAACGTCACCGCCTGCACGAACACGACGTTCGCCGCGCCGGCGACGGCGACCAGCCACCCGCCCAGCCCAGGCCCCACGAACTGGCCCGACGCGCGCATCGTCTCCATGGCGGAGTTCCCGGCGAGCACCCGGTCGCGCCCGACGATCGATGGGACGTAGGCCTGGTAGCCGACGTCGAAGAACACCCGGGCCACCCCGGTCAGCAGCGCGATCACGACCAGCTGCGCGATCGTGAGCACACCGAACCACGCGGCCAGCGGGATGGTGGCGAGCGACACGGCGCGGACGACGTCGCTCGCGACAAGCACCGGCCGGCGCGGCCACCGGTCCAGCCAGGCCCCGGCCGGCAGCCCGATCACGGCGAACGCGACGGTCGACGCGGCCGCGATCAAGCCAACCTCGAACGGCGAGGCATCGAGTGTAAGCACGGCCAGCAACGGGACCGCGATGCCGCTGACCTGGGCACCGAACTGGCTCGTGGTCTGGCCGAGGAGAAGGAGACGGAAATCGCGATGAGCGAGCAGCGAACCACCGGACACGGTGTGGACCTCCTGGAAGCTGGAGAGGGACAACTCCCCTCCCAGCAGCTCCACAGGCGTCGCTACGGGGGGTCGAAGCTACCGGCCGCTCCCCCGTCCGGTCAACCGTCGGCGCGATGGCGGCCACCCCACCCGTTGGTGGCGGGAGGGCCGAAGCGAGGCCGGGGGGCCAAGCCAAGGCGGACGCTTCACTGCATCGTGCCGCGGTCGGCGTGCGCGCCGGGCCGGCATGCGTGACCGCGCCGGTGGGTACATGCCCGGCACGGCGACGTCGGAGGCATCGCGCCCCGGCGGTGCTCGCCGCCCGACCGTGCTCGACGGCACATCGTCGTCGGCGGCCGGCTCACGAAGGGGGAGCAGAACCATGACACAGGGCGTGGGCAGGAGCGGCATGACCGCGACACCGGTGCAGACCGCCGCCACCATCGTCGGAGTCGTCTTCCTGGCGGTCGGTGTGCTCGGCTTCATACCGGGCATCACCACCGACTTCGACACCATGGAGTTCGCCGGCCACGACTCCGAAGCCGAGCTACTGGGGATCTTCCAGGTCTCGATCCTGCACAACATCGTCCACCTGCTGTTCGGCGTCGCCGGGCTGGCACTGGCCAGGACGGCCACCGGCGCACGGGCGTACCTCATCTGGGGCGGGCTCGTCTACGCGATCCTGTGGCTGTACGGGCTGCTGGTCGACAAGGACAGCTCCGCGAACTTCGTGCCTCTCAACGCCGCCGACGACTGGCTGCATCTCGGCCTCGCCGCCGCCATGGTGCTGCTCGGCGTGGTCCTCGGACCGACGCGCCGCGCCACGACGGCCGACCAGCCCTGATCGGCCGGCGGCTGTGCGCACGACCCGACACCCCGGCCGAGGGCCACCCACGGGCACCATTACCCTGGGCAGCCATGAACTGGTTGGCCCCCCGCCGCAGAAGGACCGCAGCCCAGCGCGAGCTCGCCTCGCTCGCCGACCGACTCGGGATGGCCGACCTGTCCGAATGGCCCGCGGGCCGGCTCGCCGCCGTCGACCAGCACGCCGCCGCTGTCCGCGACATCCTGCTGCTCAGCGGTGAAGACACCGGCCCGGCGGAGCTGGCCAACTACGCCCGCGGCATCGAGGACGTCGCCCAGGAACGCGGCCGGGCACCGGGCACGCCGAACTGGGACGCCCCGGACTGGGTGTCGCTGCGACTCGCCGGCGTCAGCATCCTGGCCATGGCCGATCCGGCCATGGCCAGCATCGCGGGCGGCGACGTCGACCCGCTGGCGTCCTCCTAGTCGTTCAGGCGGACGGATTCACCCGCACGGCGACTAAGGCCGCCGGCCGGCGTCATCGGACCCCCAGGGGGACGTCCCGGCCGGTGGGACCGTGCCAGCCGGCGGCGTGGTGTCCGAAGGCTGGGACGTGCCGGACGGCGGGACCGCGCCGGCGGGCGGGGTGGTCGCGCCGGCCGGGGGCATCTCGGTCGGAGCCTCCTCAGCCCTCAGCGCGTCCTCTCGACCGCGCTGGTAGGCCTCACTGCTGGCCCGCGCCTGCGGGATCTCCTGCTCGGCACGCCGCAGCCAGCGCTCCCAGCGCTGTTCCATGGGACGGAGCAGGCCGCCGCCGACACCGATGATGACGACGCCGGCGACCGTCGCCAGGACGGCGATCAGCACCGGGGTGGTCACCGCGGTCGCGACGCCGATCTGGTTCAGCGCGGCGATCACGCCGAGCGCGATGACGAAGATCTGCACGATGCGAGCGACCAGGCGCCCGTAGCTCAGGCCGCCGAGCGCACTCCCGATGATGTCGGCGAGCGCCGTCGCGACCGCCGTCGCGACGACCACGATCACCACCGCGACGATCGCCTGCGGCAGCCAGGCGACGATGTCGGACAGCAGGTCGCTGACGGGGTTGGGCCCGAAGACGCCGAAGGCCATCTGAAGGGCGATCAGCAGCACGGCGTAGTAGACCAGGGTCGCGATCAGCCCGCTGGCGTCGTACTTCGACCGTTCCAGTGCTCGTTTGACGCCGCCGCGCTCAACCGCGCGGTCGAAGCCCACTCGCTCCAGGACGACATCGACCAGCTTGCGCAGTGCCTTCGCGACCAGCCAGCCGACGAACAGGATCACCAGGAACGCCGCGAGCTTCGGCAGGAACGTGATCACGGCGTTGAGCGCGTCGTTCCAGGATTCGGTGACGTCCATCGGGATTCACATCCTTTCGAGCCAGGCGAGCCGACCGGCCATCGGCCCTGTCCCCCGTGCTTCGTCAGCACCCGGAGAGGAATACCCGCCGGCAACGATTCCACGCAGGTCACCCCCATCCGCGCGCGGGCGAGCACCGTCCCGGCTGCCCCACCGGTGAGCGCGGACCCCACGCCGGTCCACTCGTTGCGGCCGACGATCTCCGGCCGGCCGGGCTGGTCGACCCGCCACGTGTGTTTCAGCGGCCGGGCCGACGGCGGGATGCGCCGCACGAGTCCGATCTGTGCGCCGTCGCCGTCGCGCACCCGGAAGTGGTGCTCGTCGCCGACGGTCTCCCGATCGTCCACGCTCACCAGGGTGCTGGTGGCGTCCTCGTCGAGAAACAAGCGCCTCGCCACGCCGATGCCGTGGATGCTGGGCTTGAAGAACGCGCACGGAGCGAGCGGGGCGTCGGCGGCGTCGCCGAGCGGGGTTCGCACCGCGAGTCTCCCCGCGACGAGCTTCTTGACGAACCGTCCCGTCGTCCGCTCCTTCGTGGTGATCTCGAAGGCGACGATCGTCCGCCAGTCGACGACCGGTGGCGGCGGCTCGGCTGCCTTGGGCATGGTTACCGTCCTGCGCGGATCAGGCGAGCGGGTCGGTGACGCGGCCGACGAACAGCGGCGTTGCGGTAGCGACGTCGTGCAGCACGAAGACGAAGGGGCGGTCGACGATGAGCTCGACGTTGTCGTCCGGCGGTGCGGCGCCGGTGTCCATCTCGACCGAGGTGGCGGCGGCCGCCTCGGTGCCTTCCTCGTCGACGGTGATGGTGGCCTCGTGCCGGACCTCGCTGACGACCAGCGGCACGACGTCCGGGTCGGAGCTCATGGGCGCGAAGTCGGTGGTCCGCGGATCGAACGGCGCGGTGACACCGAGTCCGGCCAGGGTCTCGGAGAGGGTCGTCGTGGTTCGCAGGTCGAACTTCGGCAGCTGGAGGTCGACCATCGCGGTCTGCTCGTTGGCGAGGATCGTGCCGAGGAGCGCACCGTCGAGGCTCCCTTCGACGGCGTCGAACGCACCCGCGTCCGGCACCAGCAGCGTCATCGCCAGCTCGCCGCCCGCGTACGGAATGGCCACCGCCTGCCAGCCGTCGCCTGCCTGGTAAGGCATCGTCGTCTGGGCGGTCATCGCGGGCGCCTGCTGGACCTGGCCGTCGGCGGTGGTGAAGTCGCGCTCCCCCACGTCGTCGAAGGCGGTGTCCCAGGGCGCCTTCGCGTACAGGGCGTTGACGAGGACGAGCTTCGTGGCGGCGCTGAGGGCGTCGGCGGGGATCAGTTCGCTGATCTTGTCCTCGGTGTTGTCGGCCACCCAGCCGTTGATGGCGTCCCGCGCGGCCGGCGCGTCGGCGAAGTCGACCTGGCGCACGCCGGCGTCGTAGTAGCGGGCCAGGGCGTCGAGGAACGGCTCCTCCCACTCCGCGCCGTCCTGCGCCCACAGCGAGTTGGCCGACGAGAGCGCCACCTCGGCGGATTCACCGTCGGCGTTCTCGCGTTCGCCCGAGCGTTCGTCCAAGGCCTGGTCGAGCGAGTTGAACGCCTGCTGCAGTTGATCCGGATCGTCGGTACCGAGGAGAGTGTCGAGCTGCTCGGCCGACGCGCCGCTCGCCCCCGTGCGCAGCATGCTCAGGGCGATCCCTATGCTCGCCGGCGAGTAGACGAGGTTGGCCTCGCCGCCCGCGGCCAGCGGCGCGTACAGGCTCGCGGCCAGGGTGTTGACCACCTCACCGGCCGCCCGTGCGTCGTCGGCGGTGGCGTCCTGCCGCGGCGCCTCCGAGCGGGCCACGTCGACGTCGCCGCCGCAGCCCGAGGCGACGACGGCGACGACGGTGGTGACGACAACGGCCAGCGCCCGCCGGCCGGTCCGAGATCGTCCACGCATGGTCATTTGGACGCACGGCACCGCGATCTGGTTCGCTCCGGCGCCGATCGGCCCGCCTGAGCCGACGGCTCGGGCCGTCGTCGCCAGGATGGCCGCGACCACGTCGTCGGGGACGTCGGACATCGGCACGTGCCCGCCGCCGCGCAGGTCCACCCGCACCGTGTGCGGGGTCGGCTGATCGGTGAACGCGACTGGCGGCGCAGCAGGACCCGCGGCCGTGCGGATTTGCCGATTCGGCACAGCAACTTGCGATCGCTGCGGGGCGGCGGACACGATGCGGCGGTGACCCCGACCACGGAAGACGACGACGCCTTGAACGGCATGCCACAGACCACCGACGCGGCGGAGTTCTGGAACGCCAGGTACCAGGAGAACGAGCGGATCTGGAGCGGCAACCCCAATCCCGTGCTGGTCACGGAGGTCGGGGCGCTCGCACCCGGTCACGCCGCCGACCTGGGCTGTGGCGAGGGCGCGGACGCCGTCTGGCTGGCGCGCCGCGGTTGGACGGTGACCGCGGTCGACATCTCGTCCACCGCGCTGGCCCGCGCCGCCGACCACGCCGCCGACGCCGGTGTCGCCGACCGGATCACCTGGGTCCAGCACGACCTCGGCAGGTGGACCCCCGACGAGACCTACGACCTCGTCTCCGCCCAGTTCTTCCAGTCCCCCATCGACCTGCCGTCCGAGCGAATCCTGGCGACGGCCGCCGGCGCGCTCCGTCCCGGCGGCACGCTCCTGGTCGTCTCGCACGCCGCCTTCCCGCCGTGGGCCAGGCACCACGATCACGACGTCGACGTCCACTTCCCGACGCCGGACGAGCTGGTCGACGCCATCGGCCTGCGCGCGCAGCCGTGGGTCGTCGACGTCGCCGAGGTGCGGCCGCGCGCGGCGACCGGCCCTGACGGCCAGAACGCCACCCTCGTCGACACCGTCGTGCGCGTGCGGCGAGGCGACGACGTCACCTAGACCTTGCGCCGACCGCGTCGCGTTGGCCCGCCCGATCACGGTCCTTGGCACACGAAGCCACCACCGGCGGGTCCGTCTTGTCGTCGTTCATCGCGACAACCTCTGCACCGAAGCGCGGCACAACCATTCATCGCCCCGACACCTCCCGTCGACTCGGACAGTAGACGGCGGTCACGCCCGGACGGCATCCTTTCGGCTGCTTCATGCCGGATCGTCCCGTCCGTACAGAGGAGTCGCAGGTGTCCGTGGCCACACGATTCATCCGTATCGGCGCGATGTCAGCAGGGGCCCTGGTCATCCTCACCCCCGCGGTATCCACCAGCTCGGCCGCGCCGGCCACCACCGCCATGACGACCATCGCCGACGATCGTCCGGCGTATCTCGGCAAGACCCACTTCACCGGCGAGTTCCACGCACACACCGAGGTCAGCGACGGCGTGCGGTTGCCGCTGGACGCGTTCGAGCACGTGGCCGCCAACAGCGACGCGGACTTCTTCACCGTCTCCGAGCACGACGTGCTGTACGACCGGCGCAACAGCGACGACTTCACCACCGACTGGCAGCACGCGGTGTCCGACGAGTGGCGCTACCTGCACGAGGCGACCGACTCGTTCAACGCCTCCCAGAACGACCTGGTGACGATCCCGGCCGAGGAGATCACCTGGTACGACGACTCCGGCCACATGAACCTGTTCGACACCGACTGGCTGGTGACCGCCCGCAGCGAGGGCGACTCGCTCTCGTTCGGCGCCGCCACCGGCGACCTCAAGTACGACCTGCCGACCTTCTACGCCCGGCTCAAGCAGGACCCGGACGCGATCGCGCAGTTCAACCACCCCGATCCCAACGGCAAGGGCGCGTTCGCCGGGTTCGCCCACCTGGACCGTGAGGTGGACGAGCGGGTGGACCTGATCGAGGTCAAGAACGCCACGAACCTGGCGCAGTTCCAGATCGCCCTCGACAAGGGGTGGCACCTGGCGCCGGTATGGAACGGCGACGAGCACAGCGCCGACTGGGTGACCGGCGACGAGTCGATCACCGGGGTCTGGGCGACGGAGAAGAGCCAGGCGGCCGTCTACCAGGCGATGCGCGACCGGAGCATGTACTCCACGCAGGACGTGAACAGTGTCCTGGAGTTCGGCGTCAACGGGGAGCTGATGGGCTCGGTGCTGCCGTCGGACACCACCACCGCCACCCTCGACATCGGCCTCACCGACGCCGACGCGGCGGAGTCGTTCTCCTCCGTCCGGGTGCTCACGAACGGCGGTGCGGTGGCCTACGACGTCCCGGACGTCTCGGGCCGGGAGGTGCGCGCCACCCACGAGCTACCCGCCGCCGACGGCGACTACTTCTACCTCGTGGCCACCCAGGCCGACGGCGACGTGGTCGTGTCCGCGCCGGTGTGGGTCGGTGAGACCACCCGCGGCGCGGACTACGCACCGACGATCACGATCGACCCGGCGGCGCCGGCCGAGGTGGCCTATGGCGACCGCGTCGAGCTGCCCGAGGTCACCGCCGACGACGACGGCGGTGACGCGCCGACGGTCACCTACGAGGTGTGGGACGACAACGGCCAGGTTCGCGTCGTCGACGGCGGCTTCACCGTCCGCGGCTACTCCGATCACGTCATCGTCGTGAAGGCGACCGACGACGCCGGCAACATCGGCGCGGAGCTGCTCCGTCTGGAGGTGACCCAGGACGGCGCCGACCCCGCCGGCGTCTTCCAGCACCTCGGCAGTGTCGCCACGGTCGGCGCCGAGCCCGGGACCGCCGGCCTCAGCGTCACGACCGACGCCACCGTCGACCAGGTGTACGCACAGGTCCGGCCGGTCGGCCACCGCACCTGGCGCAGCACCGAGGTCCTCACCTCGACCGGCGACACCACGTACGAGATCAACACGATCGGCAAGCCTGGCGACGTCTACCAGGACACGGTGACCGGACAACCCCTGCGCGGCCACGAGTTCGAGCTGACCGGGCTGCGGGACCATACGCGGTACGAGTACCGCTTCGGGGTGGCGGTCGACGGCGTCGCCCCGGGGCCGAACGACCCCGCGTGGACCGAGGTGCAGGGCACCTTCCGGGTTGGCGGCGGGCAGAACCGGCCGATCTACCTGCTCGGCGACCTCGCCGCGGACTCCCGCGAGCCCGCCGACCTCGAGCTGCTGCCCGGCATGCTCACGGCGCTGCGCGAGCAGGCACCAGGCGGCGACACCGTCGTGCAGACGGGCGACCTCGTGCCGCGCGGTGCCAACCGCGAGTACTGGGAGGACGCGTTCGACCACGTCGTCGACGGCATCGACCTGCAGCTGGCGCCGGTCGTCGGTGACGCCGAGAGCGACGGCGACCTGGAGTACAACATCGTGTCGCCGGAGCGCAACGCCATCTTCTCCGGCATGTACGCCCTGCCCGACGACGGACCCATCGGGGAGTCCGCGTACTCCTTCGACCGCGGCGACGTCCACGTGGCCGTCCTCAACACCGTCCACGACCTCGAAGCCCAGCTGGACTGGCTGGTCGAGGACATCCACGCCTCGGACCAACCGTGGAACGTCGTGGTGGGTCACCAGTCGTTCTTCGGCGGCGCCGGTGCGGACGGCCCGGGGATGGGCGAGCGGCGCGAGGAGATCGCCCGCCTGTTCCAGCGGCTCGGCGTCGACCTCTACGTCGGCGGTCACGACAACGTCTACAAGCGCTCCACGATCTACGACGGCCGGCTCGCGCTGACCCCGGAGGAGGCAGCGGCGGGGACGACGTTCGTGACGCTCGGCGCCGCGGGACCGCATTTCGGCACCAACGCCGAGCAGCCGTGGGACGATGTCGTCGACGACGAGGACACCCAGATGGGCAGTGTCCTGCGGGCGAGCGGTCAGGAGCTGTCGCTCACGACGTACACCGTCGGCGGGCGGGTGGTCGACAGCGCGACCATCGAGCGCCCCCGCGGCACCTGGACGGTCAGCACCGCGGGCATCGTCGGCGGCGCCGTCGACGGCGTCGGGCTGATCAGCCACCCGGGCAGCCGCGACACGGTCACCGTCGAGGCGGTCCGGTACGACGCCGGCGGCCAACAGCTCCTCGACCGGCGCCTGACCGAGGTCGACCTCGACCACCGCGGCGCGGAGCAGTGGGTCGCTTTCGGCACCGCCCTGTCCGTCGCCGCCAACGACACCGTGAAGCTGCGCTTCTGGGACAGCCCGGACCGCGGCGAGGAGCTGCGCCCCGCGGTCGTCCTGCAGGAGGGCCTGGCCGGCGCCGGCACGGCCGCCGACCCGTACCTCCTCGACTCCGCCGACGACTTCGGCAAGATCGCGAACGACCCGGCCGCGTCCTACCAGCTGGCCGCCGACCTCGACCTGACCGGCCAGCACATCGACAAGATCGGCGACGCCGAACCGTTCACCGGCGACCTGGACGGCGACGGGCACACCCTCACCGGGCTCACCACCACGCACGGCGGGCTCGTCGGTGTCAACGCGGGCACCATCCGCGACCTGGCGATCGTCGACGCCGATGTCGCCATCGCCACCGCGCGCGGCGGCATCCTCGCCGACACGAACACCGGCACCATGGAGCGCGTCTACACGACCGGCCTGCTCACGGCCGGTTCCCGGGCCGGCGGGATCGTCGGCGACAACGCCGGCGTCCTCCGCGACGCGTACTCCACCGCCCGGGTGCACAGCAACGGCACCGAGGCCGGCGGCGCCGTGGGCGTGGCTCTCGCGGGGTCGACGACGGAGCGGGTCTACGCCGCCGGGCCGGTCAGCGCGTCCACCCGCAACACCGGCGGCGTCGCCGGCTACGGCTACACCGGCACGGTGCTGCGGGACTCCGTCGCGCTGAACCCGACCGTGACAGCGCCGAGCTACGCCCACCGCGTGCTCGGCCGGGTGCTCGCCGGCAACACCGCCACCCTCATCGGCAACTGGGCCGCGCAGACCGTGGACGCCGCCGTGCAGAGCGTGCCCGACGCACCCGCCGCGGACAACCTCATGGGAGCCACCGCGACCACCGAACAGACCCAGGATCCTGCGTTCTACCGCGACACCCTCGGCTGGGACCTGGACACGGTCTGGACCTGGGAGGGCGACGGCCTGCGCCCGGTGTTGCGTGCGGTCACCGAGGACGCGACCCCGCCGTCATCCGAGCCCGGCACCCCGACGCTTCCGCGCGACACCGACGGCGCCTACCTCGTCTCCGCCGACGCCGACCTCGCCCAGGTGACCCGATTCGCCGACCAGCACTACCGGCTGGCGGCCGACCTCGACCTCAGCGACCTTCCCGGCCTCACCGTCGCCCGCACCGGGTTCTCGGGCGAGCTCGACGGAGCCGGTCACCGGATCACCGGGTTCACCTCCGCCGCCGGCGGCCTCTTCCCGCTCGTCACCGCCGACGGCCACCTCCACGACGTCGCCGTCGACCGTGCCCATGTCGAGACCCCCGCCGCCAACGTCGGCATCCTAATCGACACCAGCCACGGCATCGTCGAGCGGGTCACCACCTCGGGGATGATCGCCGGCGGCAGCACCGTCGGCGGCGTCGTCGGCTACTCCTACGGACAGCTGCGCGACAGCTATTCCACCGCCGCCGTGTACGCCACCGGGGGCCGCCAGGCCGGCGGCGTCGTCGGCATCACCGGGGTCGGCAGCCTCACCGAACGCACCTACGCCACCGGGCACGTCGAGGTGGTCGGCAACGCCAACGCCGGCGGGATCAGCGGCTATGCGTACACCGGCACCACCGTCCGCGACAACATGGCCCTCAACTCCCAGGTGGTCGCCACCGGCTACGCCCACCGCGTCGTCGCCCGGGTGCTCGCCGGCAACACCGCAACCCTCGTCGGCAACGCCGCCTCCGACGCCGTCGTCGCCGCCAACCAGTCCGTCTCCGAGACGGGGCCGGACACCCTGAACGGCCAGACCCGCACCGCCGCCGAGGCGGCCAGCCAGGCCACGTATGAGGCCATGGGCTGGGACTTCACCGACGTCTGGGCGTTCGACACCGACCGCGGCCTGCCCATCCTCCCCGCCGTCGACCGCTGACGTCATGCAGCCCTTCAGTACCAGAACACCTCCGCGGGGATGTCCCGCGGCAGGTCGTTGTCGCCGTCGTGATGCAGGAACACGAGCCGCTGCCCCTCCGGGTCCCACGCACTGAGCAGGGTGATGGCGTCCTCGGTCAGCACGTGCCTGGTGGACCTCGACGTCAGGCGGCTTAGCCGCTGCTCGAGCTCGTCCAGCAGGCCGATCGTGGGCAGGCGCCACACCAGTGCCTGCACCGTGCGGTCGGTGACGTGCTGGACGTGCCGCTCCCGCATGGCGATGGTGGAGGTTCCGCTGCGGGTGGCGAGAACGGCAGCGTCCGCGGTACGGCGCGCCACCTCCAACCCCAGCAGCTCCGTGTAGAAGTCGATCGCGCGGTCCAGGCTGCTGACGTGGAGCACGGCGGCCTGAAGGTGTACTTCTGCCTCACTCATGGTGGCCTCACTCGATGCGGCTGCAGGTCATCGTGAAGTCGTGCTGCCAAGTGGCGCCGAGGTCGCGGGAGTACTCGCCGGCACAGTCGATGGCATCGGCGCCGCGGAAGCGCCCGACATAGCGCTGCCGCCCGGTGACGGGCTCGGGCATCGCCGAGTGGTTCATGGTGAACCGCCAGGAGCCGAGCAGACGATCCAGCCACATGGCCGCACGATACTGCGTTGTCACGTGGTGAGCCGGTCCGCGGCGGTGCCGAGCCAGAAGTCGACCTCGGCCGGGCCGTGGTGACGGATCGCCCAGTCGACCTGTCGCAGACCGAGGTGTGCCCGGTAGGCCAGCAACCGCTCCGGGGCGACGGACGCGGTGATCAACTCGTCCAGCCGACGACGGACCAGCGGGTCGGCACGTAGCCGGCTCAGGTTGAACGCCAGCACCTCCAGCGCGAACCAGCGGTCGCCTCGGCCCCAGCCGTCCCAGTCGACGATCCCGGTGATCGTGCCGGTGGCGTCGACCAGGACGTTGCCCGGGTGGAAGTCGAGGTGCACCAGGTCCTCGCCGGTCAGCTCGCCGATCCCGCGGCCGATCTCGCGGACCTGTCCGAGCAGTCCGCGGGTCCTCGCGTCGTAGCGACTCAGCGACTCGTGCAGGCAGAAGCCCGGGCCGCTATCGGTCAGGTACAGCGACGGCGGCTCCAGCTCGGTACGGCCGGCGAGGAGCCCGGACCACACCTGTGTGGCGGCGACCATCCGGTCGACCAGCAGGGCATCGACGGCCTCGGGCAGCGCGCCAGGCAACCGTTCCTGGACGACGACGTGCGCGCCGTCCACCGCGGCGATCAGGTCGTAGCGCGGCGCGGGCACGCCGTGGGTCCTCGCCAGCTCGAGTACCTCGGCGGTCGCGCGCAACGACGCCTCGGACTCACCCGAGCCGTCACCGGCCCGGGTGAGCACGCCGTCCCGGCCGTCCGGCCAGCGGACGAAGGCGGCGCCGACCTCACCGCCCGGCGCGACGCCGACCAGTTCGAGCCGCACGTCGTGCTCGCGGTACAACGCACTGACCAACTGCGCGGCGTCGAGCGGCGGTATGGGGGCGGGGAGGCTGGCGGGGTCCGGACTCATCGCGGTCCTCCTGATGTCGATCGGGAACCCCTCCGGCACCATTCAGCCAGGGCGGAGACCTTATCAGGGGCGTCAACCGATCCCAGCGGCCCGAACGACTCAACCCGTCATCGGGTCGACGTCGAAGATCTCCGCCATGTCGTCCATCATCATGTGCGCACCCTGGACGCTGACGGAGGTCATCCAGATCTCGTCGGCCACCTCGTGCACGTTGCCGGCCTGGACACCGGCCAGCTGGCCCCACAGCGGGTTGCGCAGGAACCGCTCCTCGGACTCCTCCCCGCCGGAGAACATGGTGACGAAGATGTGGTCGCCGTCGGCCTGGCGGATCTCCTCCTCGCCGATCTCGACGGCGAACTCGTCGACGTCCTGGGGCGCCGGGCGGGCCAGGCCCATGTCCTGGAAGACGATGCCGCTGAACGATGCGTTGGCATAGAGGCGCGTCGGTCCGTCGAGGAAGCGGACCATCGACACCGTCGGGTCGCCGGCCGCCTCGTTGATGGCCGCGCCGAGCTCTGCCGCCCGGGTCTCGTACTCGGTCAGCACCTCGTCGGCCAGGTCCTCGGTGCCGAGTGCCTCCGCCAGCAACCTGATGTTGTCTTTCCAGGTCGGGCCCGTGGTCTCGACGAACACGGTCGGTGCGATGGCCGACAGCTCGTCGTACAGGGCGTCGTGGCGGACGCTGGCCGAGACGATCAGATCCGGCTCGAGCAGCGCGATGGCCTCCAGGTCGGGTGACTCCAGCGGCCCGACCTCCTCGGTGTCGGCCACCGCGTCGCCGAGGTACTCCGGGAAGCCGGTCAGGTCCCGGTAGCTGGAGATGCCGCCGACCAGTGGCCGCTCCAGCGCCACGACGGCCTCGACCAGGCTGTTGTCCAGCGCCACGACGCGCTCGGGCTGGCTCTCGATCTCGGTCTCGCCCTTGTGGTGGGTGATGGTCCGCGGGAAGTCGCCGGCGGCCGCCTCGGCACCGTCGGTGGTCGAGGTCTCCGTGGAGTCGTCGCCGCCGCACGCCGTCAGCGTCGCGGTCAGGGTCAGCATCGCCGCGGCGGCGACACGACGCCACCGCCCGTTGTATCGGAACACGACGTGTCTCCTTCAGACGATGGAAGAAAGGCCAGGCATACCTTACTTCGCCCGCCCGATGGGTACGACCATGGGGGTGCCGCCAACGGGGTCGGGCACGATCATGGCGTCCAGGTCGAACACGGTCCGGACCAGCTCGGTGGTGACCACGGCGGCCGGCGGACCGGCGGTCACGATCCTGCCGCCGCGCAACGCCACGAGGTGGTCCGCGAACCGGCACGCCTGGTTGAGGTCGTGCAACACCATCACGACGGTCCGGCCGGCGTCCCGGTTCAGCGCCCGCACCAGCTCCAGCACGTCCACCTGGTGCGCGATGTCGAGGAACGTGGTCGGCTCGTCGAGCAGCAGCAGCGGCGTCTCCTGCGCGATCACCAGGGCCAGCCAGGCGCGCTGGCGCTGACCGCCGGAGAGTGCGTCCACGGGATCGTCGGCGAGCTCGGTCAGGTCGGTCGCCGCCAGCGCGGCCAGCAGCGCGGCCTCGTCCGCGTCGCTCCACTGCCGCCACAGCGACGTGTGCGGGGTGCGGCCACGGCGCACCAGGTCGCGGACGGTGATGCCGTCCGGCGACACCGGCGCCTGCGGCAGCAGCCCGAGCTGCCGCGCCACGTCGCGGGTGCGCATCTGGTGGATGTCACGGCCGTCGAGCAGCACCTGCCCGTCGACCGGCCGCAGTAGGCGGGCCAGCGCGCGCAGCACCGTGGACTTGCCCGAGCCGTTGGCGCCGATCACCGCCGTCACCTTGCCCGGCGGCAGCTCCAGGTCGAGCCCGTCGACGACGACGCGGTCCGGCCCGTACGCCAGCCGCAACGCCTGACCGCGCAGGAGCGGCACGACCTTTTCAGAGGCCGGTGCGCCGGTGGCGCCGATGACACTCATCTCTGTCCTTCCGAGCGGACGACGAGCCAGAGCAGGTACGGGGCGCCGACCAGCGCCGTGACGGCGCCGGCCGGCAGCTCGACGCCGGGGACCGCCAGCCGGGCCAGCACGTCGGCGGCCAGCAGCACGGCCGCGCCGGTGAGCGCGGACGCGACCAGTGGCATCCCGGGTGCGCGGACCAGCCGCCGGGCGATCTGCGGCGCGAGCAGCGCGATGAAGCCGACCGGCCCGGCCGCCGCCACCGCGGCGCCGGTGAGCGCGAACGCCACCAGGAACACGCCGAGCTGCGTGCGCCGGACCCGGACCCCGAGGGTGGCCGCCGACGGCTCGCCGAGCGACAGCGCGCTCAACGACCGGCCCAGCACGAGCGCGACCGGCAACAGCAGCGCCAGCGCCACCGCGAGCCCGGTGACGTGCTCCCAGCCGCGCCCGTGCAGGCTGCCGACCAGCCAGGCCGCGGCCCGGGTGGCCTGGTCGACGTCGCCGCGGGTCAGGCCCCAGTGCACCAGGCCGATGAACGCGGCGTGGCACACGATGCCGACCAGCACGACCCGCTGCGTGGCGAAGGACGGTCCCTTCCCGGCACCCAGCCCGAGCACGATGGCCGCTGCGACGAACGCTCCGGCGACGGCGCCCAGCGGCAGCCCGACCCGCGAGAGCTCGGCCGCCGCTCCCCCGGCACCGAACGTCGTGCCGCCGAAGGCCAGCAGCACCAGTACCGCGCCGAAGCTCGCTCCCGCGGTCACGCCGATCACGTCCGGCGCGGCGATCGGGTTGCGCGTCACCGCCTGCACCAGCGCGCCGGCCAGCCCGAGCGCGGCGCCGACCAGAACCGCCACCACGACCCGTGGCAGCCGGAACCGCCGCACGGTCAGGTTGGTCGCCCGCTCCGCCTCGCCCACCAGGCCGCGGGCGACGTCGTCGAGCGGGAGCCACTGGGTTCCCACGGCGAGCGCGACGATGCACAGGGCGGCGACGACGGCGGCCAGCACGGCTCCGACGGCCCAGGTGCGCGGGTGCACCAACACACCGGCGCCACGCCAGCGCAGCACCACCGCCGGCCCGGACCGTGCGAGCGTCGCGGCTTCGCCGTCGCGCTGCCGCACTGCTCGGGAACGCACCACGGTCACAGCGCCGCACCTGCCCGAGCCGTCCGCCGCAACATCAGCAGCACCATCGGCGCACCCACCAGCGCCGTCACCACGCCGACCTGCACCTCGCCGGGCCGCGCCACCACCCGCCCGACCACGTCGGCGGCGACGAGGAGGGTGGCGCCGAGCAGCGCCGAGTACGGCAGCAGCCAGCCGTGCCGTGGCCCGGTGATCGCCCGCGCGGCATGCGGGACGACCAGCCCGACGAACGCGATCGGGCCCGCGGCGGCCACGGCCGTCGCCGTCAGCAGGATGACGGCGAGCCCGGCCGCGATCCGGGCCCGCGTCACGCGCACCCCCAGGCCGCGGGCCACGTCGTCGCCGAGCGCGAGGGCGTCCAAGCCGCGCACGGCGGTCACCGCGGCGGCCAACCCGAGGATCAGGACGGGCGCCACCGTCGTCAGCGTGGGGGTGCCGCGCCCGGACAGCGCGCCGACCAGCCAGTACCGGTACTCGTCGAGCGTCTGCGCGTCGAGCAGCACCAGAATGGAGACGACGGCGACGATGAGCGCGGACAGCGACAGCCCGACCAGCGCCAGCGTGACCGGTGGTACCCCGCCGTGCCCGAACCCCGTCAGCGCCAGGATGACCGCGCCCGCCGCGGCCGCGCCCACGGTGGCGACGACGATCTGCGGCGCCAACGCGGTGATGCCGAACGCCAGCGACCCGACGACGATCGCCAGCGCCGCACCGGCGGAGACCCCCAGCAGCGCCGGATCCGCCAGCGGGTTGCGGGTGATGCCCTGAGCCATCGCGCCGCCGACCCCGAGTGCCGCGCCGACGAGCGCGCCGAGCAGGGTGCGCGGCAGCCGCTGGTCCCAGACGATGATGGCCGCGTCGCTGTGGTCGTGGGAGCGCAGGGCGTCGACGACGTCGGCCAACGGCAGCGCGCGAGTGCCGATGGCCAGGCCCAGCGCCACCACGAGCACGAGGGCGGCCATCGCGGCCACGATTCCGATGCCGAGCTTCGCGTCGCTCCACCCGGACCTGTTCGACATGCTGCCAAATCTAAGGCATCCCTAACCTCACTCCGTGGGCGGCGCCATCCGCGCGACCGGGCGGCCACTACCGGCGTTCACCGCAGGGTGAGCGCGATCTCGGAGTCGATGCAGGTCAGCTCGTCCGGGTTGCGGACGAGATAGAGGTCGGTGGTGCGAGCGTCGTCGACCCGCATCGCCAGGACGCCGTCCAGCTCGCCGTCCACGTGGCCCGCTCGGTCGGCGTCAGCGTCTCCAGGACGGCGTGCTCGCTCACAGCTCACAGCTCCACACCTCTCCTTCGCGGCCGGTCCAGGCTGCTCGTTCAGCGGGTGGCCGGCGCCTCGTCCCGCTTGGCCCGCACTGCGCACGGCCGGGTCCGGCGCGCCGAACCCGGCGGCCCAGATCCTCACCTCGCTCGGGAGCTCGCGGCCGTCGCCGAGCTCCACGGCATCGCGGTCGTCATAGATGGCGCCCGAGACATGCGGTAACCGACCGGACGCAAGCGCCGACACCAGCACGCCGGCCGGTGTGACCCCGGTGAGTGCTGGGGTCACGTGGTCGGCGAGTACTGGCGGGGGTGGGACCAGCCGCGGTCTGCTTGACGCATACCCCTGGAGGCCCAGGGCCGTCTACAGACGGACGGGCAGACGGTGTGTGACAGACCACGACAGGACGCGGGTGCAGTACGACGGACAGCACGAGGCGTGCTCGTGGCGCTACACCGTCGCCAGGGCGGCGGTGGGTGGCATGCGGGCGGCACGGGCGGCGGGGTACGCGCCGGCGATGGCACCGACCAGGACGGTAGCGGCCGCGGCGCCGGCGAGGACCCATACCGGCAAGGCGAACGGCCAGTCCCGGGTCTGCGCGAACGCGGCGGTCACGACGCCGCCGAGGGCAGCGCCGCCGATGCCCCCGAGGCCGGCGAGCAGGACGGACTCTCCGAGGAACTGGCGGCGGACGTGGGCGCGAGTGGCGCCGAGCGCGCGGCGCAGGCCGATCTCGGAGCGTCGCTCCAGCACTGCGATGACCATCGTGTTAGCCACGCCGATGCCACCGACCAGCAACGCGACGCCGCCCAGGGCGAGCAGCAAGGTGGTGAGGGTCTCGTCGGCGGCGGCTTGGGCGGCCAGCGCGTCCGAGGGCCGGCTGACCGAGACCTCTTCGGGGTGGTCGGGGTTCGCGGTGGCCGGGAGCACGGCACGGACGTCGTCCACCGCGTCTTCGTCGGATCGCTCGTAGATCGTCGTCGGCGATCCGTCGAAGCCGAGAAGGTCCGCGGCGACGGGCCAGCCGATCAGGACCGACGAGTCCAGCTCGGGAGCCAGCGGCACCGGGTCGAGGATCCCGACGACGGTGAACCACTCGCCGCCGAGCCATACCTGGCCGCTGCCGTCGGTGCGGTTGATGCCGAGGCGTTCGGCGGCGTCGGCGCCGAGCACGACCGTCGGGAACTGGGCGAGCGCGTCGTCGAGCCAGCGTCCGGAGGCGACCGTGCCCGAGATGGTGTCGAGGAGGTCGGGCCGGGCCGCGTTCACCGAGAGCCCGTTGGTCTGTTCTTCGGGGATGTGCTGGTTGCGGAAGACCGAAGCGTCGTCGACCGTGCCGATGGCGCTGACGGCGGTGACCGGGCCGACACGGGCGACCATGTCGACGCTGTCAGGGGGAAGCTTGGCCTCGCCTCCCGTCAGCTGCTGGCCCGGCGTGATGGTCAGCAGGTTGGTGCCGAGCTGGCGCAGCTGGTCGTTGACCTGTTCGCGGCTACTGGCCGAGATGCCGACCACGGCTACCATGGCGGCGATGCCGACGGCGATGCCCAGCGCGGACAGCACCGCGCGCAGCGGCCGCGCACGCAGGCCGGAGAAGGCGACGCGGACGGTGTCGCGGCCGCGCAGCCGCGAGGCCGGGGGTGTGGACGTGGCCGTCATCGTTCTGCGGTCCTTTCGTCGGACTCGATCCGGCCGTCGAGGATGTGCACCTGCCGGGGCAGCTCCGCTGCCACGCCGTGGTCGTGGGTGATGACGACGATGGTCGTTCCGGTGTCGCGAAGCTCGTGCAGGAGCTCCAGTACCGCGGCACCGGAGGCCGAGTCCAAGGCGCCTGTCGGCTCGTCGGCGAGCAGCAGCGCCGGCTGGCCGACGAGAGCCCGGGCGACGGCGACCCGTTGCCGTTGCCCGCCGGAGAGCTGGTGCGGCTTGTGGTGCGTCCGGTCAGCGAGCCCGACCCGGGTCAGTGTCCGCCGTGCCCTGGCCCGGCGGTTGCGCTGAGCGAGCCCGGTGTAGAGCAGTCCGTCGGCGACGTTGTCCAGCGCGGTCACTCCTGGGGAGAGGAAGAACTGCTGGAACACGAAGCCAATCCGGTGCGCGCGCATCGCCGACAGCTGCCGGTCCGACAGCTCCTCGACGTCGTAGCCGTCGACGCGCACCACGCCGGCGTCGGCCCGATCCAGCGTGCCCAGCACGTTGAGCAGGGTCGTCTTTCCCGAGCCTGACGGTCCGACGATGCCGACGAGTTCGCCCGGGTCGATCTGCAGGTCGACGCCGTCGAGCGCTCGCACCGGTGGGTGCCCGGGATAGATGCGGCGGACGTCGCGCAGGAGGACGACGGGATCCCTCGTGTCCGCGACCGCGACGGGCGCCGTGGCGGCGGCTTGGATGCGTGTGCTCATCGGCCGGCCGCCCCGACGACGGTTCCCTCGGCGATGTCCGCGCCGCTCACCTCGACCTTGCCGTTGGCGAACATGCCGGTCTCGACAGCAACGATGTCCGTCGTGCCATCGGCGCGGACGACTTCGAGGCCGAACCCGCCCCCGGCCAGGGCGAGCAGGGCGTTGACGGGGACGACGAGGACGTCCTCGCGGGTCTCGACGTCCACGACGACGTCGACCGGCGCCCCGATCAGGGCCTCGTCGACCGGGCCGGTGAGCGTCACCTCCACCTCGGTGATGGTGTCGTCCGCGCCAGGGTCCCCGTCGCCTCCGCCTCCTTCTCCGCCGTCGTCGCCCTCGCCGGAGGTGTCCTCGACCACCGTGGAGGAGGTGACCGTCCCGGCCGCCTCCTGACCGCCTGGCAGCTGGACGGAGACCGCGGTGCCGACGTCGATGAGACCCCGGTCGGCGACGTCGACCTCCAGCGACACGATCTGGTCGGCGGTGGTGATGCCGAGGACCTCGGTGTCGGGTGCGACCGTGTCGCCGAGTGCGACCTTGATCCCGTCAACGCGTCCAGCCTGGGGAACGACCACGACGTCGGTCGGTCCGACCGTGCCGGTCCTCTCGGCGCCGATGTCGGCTTGCCACTCCCTGACGGCTTGTGCCGTGTACCAGGTGTACTCGTCATCGACGGTGAACCCGTCGTAGCCCAGCTCGCTGAGGTTCTGCTCGATCACCTCGACGTCAGTTCCCTCAGCGCCCGGTGACAACTCGCGGTACATGGGGACCGACCCGATCACAGCGATCACCGGCTGCTCGTTCAGGCGGTACAGCTCGGTGCCACGGCCGACCGCCGACTCCTGGGCAGCGAGCCAGGTGACGGTTCCGTCGCCCTTCGCCTTGACGGCGAGCGGCGTGCCGTAGCCGAGCGTGCCGGTCAACGACTCGGCTCTGGTAAGCGTCTCCCTGGCGACCTCCGCGGTCGCCGCGGGACCGGTCGACGCGTCGGCCGGTGCCGATGTGTCGTTCCGGATGGCGAACCAGTACCAGGCCCCGGCGCCGCCGGCCACAACGAGAGTCGTAGCCAGCCACAGCAGGCGACGTCGTCGTGGACGGTCGTCGGCGTCCAGCTCCGACTCGTCCGGTGGTCGCGACATGATGATGCCCTGGCTCACGACGGGCCGCCTTGCGTGTCGGGCTGTCCACCGAACACCTGGTCGTTGCAGGTCTGCTCGGCCGCTACGAAGTCCGGGTCCTCGGCGACCTCCGGGCCGATGTTGATACCCTCGCCGGGCTTGGGATCCTTGAAGGCCTCGACGCCGTTGTCACGCATGCACTGCGCGAACGTCAGCATGTCCTCGCGATCGTCGTCCTCGCTCCCCTCAGGGGGAGACGGCGGTGCCACATCCTCGCACGCGGCCATAGCTTCGTCGGACTTCGAGGGATCGCCCTCGTTCTGAATCTGGATGCCCTCGCCGGGTGCCGGGTCCTCCACGTCGAGGCCGTGGTCGCGCAGGCACTGCGCGTACTCCAGCAGCCTGTCATGCAGCTCGTCCTCGCTCAGCGGCTTCCCGCCGTCGCCGCTGTCGTCATCCCGGCTGCCGTCGTCCCCGCTGTCGGAGGGCGTGCCGCCGTCGGCGGATGCGACCGAGCCGTCGTCGTCGCCGCTTCCGTCGTCTGACCCGCAGCCGGTGAGAGCCACCAGGATGACCAGCGGCAGGGCCGCCAGCCCCATGCGAAATCGGATGCGCATCATCGTCTCGACTTCCTGTCGTGGCCCCGGCCGAGTACCGGCGCCGTTGGGACCATCGAAGGGTGAGGGGCGTTTCTTCAGCGTTTCCTTGTGCCCGAGACGAAACGCAGGCAAAGCGCTAACGGAAAAGAAACACGCCGGTCGGCGACAATGACCGTGCGGGGTGGCGGCGAGCGTCATCGATAGCCGCCACTCCGACCAGCGAAAGAGGATCAGACATGCGGGTACTGGTCGTAGAGGACGAGCCGAGACTCGCCGAGGCGGTCGGGGAATGGCTGCGTAGCGATGCCCATGCCGTTGACGTCGTCCACGACGGCGCCGCGGCGTTGGAACGCACCGGCGTCAACGACTACGACGTCGTCGTCCTCGACCGCGACATTCCGCTCATCCATGGCGACGATGTCTGCCGCGAACTGGTCGAGGACGGTTCGGGCGCGCGGGTGCTGATGCTCACAGCCGCCGCCGAGGTAGTCGACCGAGTGACCGGGTTGCGACTCGGCGCCGATGACTACCTGACCAAGCCGTTCGCGTTCGCCGAGCTCAGCGCACGTGTCCATGCGCTCGGGCGCCGCTCCCGTCCGCCCGTTCCACCCGTGCTGCGCCGGGCAGGCATCATCGTGGACCCGGCCCGTCACCAGGCCTTCCGTGAGGACCGACTGCTGGCACTGTCCAAGAAGGAGTTCGCTGTACTCACCGAACTGCTGCGTGCCGACGGCGCCGCCGTCTCCGCCGAGCACCTGCTGGAGAAAGTCTGGGACGAGTTCGCCGACCCGTTCACCGGAGCCGTCCGGCTGGCCATCCTCAAGCTGCGCCGCAAGCTCGGCAACCCGCCGATCGTCGAGACGATCCCCGGTGTGGGATACCGCATCCCATGAGACTCCGAGAGTTGACCAGAATCCTGCCGAACCGGATCAGCCTGCGCACCAGACTGACGGTCATCTACGGGGCCATGTTCCTCATCGCCGGCGTCGTTCTCCTCGGCACCACCTACGCGCTGTTCAACCAGCAGTTGTCCGGCTTTTCACAAGAGGCCAGTTTCTCGAGCTCCACCGACGGGGAGGACCGGTCGACCAGCGAAGTGGACGCACCTCGACGAAACGAGATCGTCACCGACGACGGACAGGTCTTCTCCGACGAGGCGGCCACGGAATGGATGAACCAGCAGGAGCAACGGCTTCGGGACTCGGCCGTGACGTCGCTGATCACCCAGGGAGGTATCGCACTCGTGGTCGTCGGCGGCGCCGCGGCCGGACTGGGGTGGCTGGTGGCCGGCCGAGTGCTCGCGCCGCTGCACCGCGTCACCGAAACCGCACGACGCATCGCCGCCGCTCCCGCCGCCGACCGCGGACTCCACGAACGCATAGCGCTCGTCGGCCCCGACGATGAAGTCAAGGAGCTCGCCGACACGTTCGACACGATGGTTGCCCGCCTCGACCGGTCCTTCGATGGTCAACGTCGTTTCGTGGCCAACGCCTCGCACGAGCTACGTACGCCGCTCACGCTCGGCCGGGGCCTCGTCGAGCTGGCGATGCGCCGGCGAACAGCCTCTGACGACGTCAAGCGCCTGGGTGAAGACCTCCTGGAGATCAACACCCGCCACGAGCGCCTGATCGCTGGCCTTCTCCTGCTGGCCAGAGCCGAGAACGAGCTGGTCGAACGGTTCCCGGTCGACCTCGCCGACGTCATCGACCACGTCATCGGCCAAGCTTCCGACGACGCGGAATCAGCTGGGGTCGACGTGCACGACGAGGCCGGGGAAGCCGTGACCGACGGCGACGCGCTCCTCCTTGAACGCCTCGTGCACAACCTCGTCGAGAACGGCATCCGGCACAACGACCCCGACGGCGGCTGGGTTCACGTCACGAGCCGCACCGACTCCGATGCGGGAGTCGTCGAGCTGGAGGTCAGCAACACCGGCCCCGTCGTCCCACCGTACGAGGTCTCGGCCCTCTTCGAACCGTTCCGCCGGCTCGGCACCGACCGCCTGACCACCGCGAAGGGCGCCGGCCTGGGACTGTCCATCGTCCGCGCCATCGCGCGAGCCCACAGCGGAGACGCAACCGCCCACCCGCGCGACGGTGGCGGCCTCGTCGTGACCGTCACTCTCCCGGCGAGCTCCGAGGCCACGCCCGTCGACGATCCGTCACACCACCAGGGCTAGGTGCGGTTCACCAGGCATGTATGCCTGGTGATGGCCCTGCGACGTGCTGACGGAGCGCGACGTCGTGGCCGAGGTCGTCGTCGTGCGCGATGTCACGAGACGAGGATCTGGCTCAATGCGGTTCCGCTCGTGCGGTCGCGGCTCCTGGGAAATAGGATTGCCGATCAGCAGGCACGGTGACACGATTCCGGTCGTGCTCCCTACAGGAACGCCGAGTTGCGTGATCGTGACAGGGATGCCGGGGGCCGGGAAATCGACCGTCACCAGGCTGGCCGCCGAGCGGCTGCCGCGTTCCGCCCGGCTCGACGGCGATGAGCTCAACAGGATGATTGTCAGTGGTTTCGTCTGGGCATTGGGCGAGCCCGCCGCCGAAGCAGCGCGACAGGTGGAGCTGTGCCACCGCAATCTGTGCACACTGGCCAACAACTTCGCCGACGCCGGCTTCACGCCACTGATCGATGCGGTGATTCCCTCCCGCGAGAGGCTGGACTTCTTCCTCGAGCTCCTCAGGCCTCGCCGGGTCATGTTCGTCGTCCTCACACCCGGCATCGAGGTCTGCCGATATCGCAACACCATCAGGGATCCACGTGAGCGGTTCGACTTCGACGGCTACGAAGCCCTTGAGGCCGACATGAAGCGGGAGTTCGGCGATACCGGCTGGTGGTTCGACACCGCTGCCCTCACCCCTGACCAAACCGCTGATCGCATCGTCGGCCAGGCGCACCGCCATGCCCTCGTGAGCTGACTGCAGCCCGACTGGACGCCGCCTCGTCCTGAAATCCGGCACGCCTCTTGTCGTGCTCTTCCCGCGAACACTCCCAACCCAGGACTTCCATCCGCCACCGGCCGTGCTGCCCGGCCGGCGCTCGGCACGGTCCGCCACCGGTCCGCCGGCCTGGCCGCGGGACACCGATCGCGGTTTCCATGATCGTCAACCGTTGGCCGCGTGATCGTTGATGATCACAGGGGATCGCAGCCCGGATCACATCTGAGACTCGGCCATCTCCTCGACGGCCCAGGAGTCGTCCTGCCGGACGACGACGAACTCGAAGTGGAACGTCACCTCCGGACGCGCGACCGGAGTCGCGGTCGCCGATTCGGTGAACGTGTGCTCCCCGATCGTCACCGACGCGCTGACCTCGGCGTTCGCGCCCGCCTCGTAAGAGGAGACGACGATCTCGCCCACCCGCCAGGTGGCATCGCCGGAGACGATCGTGCCGCCTTGCTCCATCGTCCCCGCGTACGCGTCGGCCCACTCGTGGCACGTCACGCAGGCTTCCAACGCGTGCGCGCGAATCTCCCCGACGGCCAGGTGGTTGTAGCCGTCGCTGAGGGCTTCGAGGTAGTAGCGCACGAACGCTTCGGCGCCGGCTTCGCTGTCCTCGCCGGCTTCGGCCGGTGCGGTCGTCGGCTCGCCGTCATCGTCCGACGTGGGCTCAGCGCTCCCGGTGTTGGCCGTGGACGTCGAGGTCTCAGCGGGTTCGTCCGCACAGCCGACCAACGTCATCACGGCCAAGAGACCTACAGCAAGTATCGAGGCCCGCACGTCATTCTCCTTGCCGTCGCCTTCCCCGATGTGCCCGGCCGCTCATGGTATACACCTGGCGCCGCCGGTACCCGGAAGGTCGATGACAAGGTTGCCGACATCTGGTTTCATGCTTGTTCATGCAGGGCCGACCAGCGCAGACGCGGGCAGCGATGCTCCTGTTCACCGCGACGCTCCTGGTACCGGCAGCCTGCACGGGAGGCTCGGACGACGGCCACGACGGCTCGCTGCTCCCGCCGTCGTCGCTCGAAGCCTCGCTCACCGACGGCGCCGACCCGCGTCTGGTCGTCGCGTTCGCCCCCGTCGATGGCGCCGACGCCTACCTACTCCAACTCGACAGCACCGACACGCCCATCCGCATCGAGCCGGATGGCTGTCCGGACCACGCCTGCCAGCTCACCCTCGACCGGCTCAGCGCCGCCGGAGCCACCACGGCCACCGTCGCCTCCGTCCAGGGCGAGACCGTCTCCGAGCCGTCGGATGCCGCCCGACTGCCCGACTGGCCAGCGCCGAGCCCTGCGGTCACCCAGTGGCCCGCCGACCAGCCGGTTCTGCTCGCGGTAACCCGGGCCGACTCCGACGGGACGCCGGTGGTCGAGTTCGAGACCGTCCCGGTCGGCGGCGACGTCCAGGTTCGGATCGATCAGCTGAAAGCCGAGGAAGGGATTCTCGGCGCCGGTGTCGCCGGACCTGTGCGGGAGACGGATTCGGAGACCGAGTGGCCGCTGCCGGACGGCGAGACGTCCTGGCAGATCGAGGCGATGAACTTCGACGCCCTACCGCCGGACCCGCGGGGAACGGGCATCGTCGTCGCCCTGCTCGACGACGGCATCTACCCGAACCATCCGAACATCGACCAGGCCACGATCTCCGAGACGAACATCCTCGAGCCGGGCCGGGACGCACCCGGCGACCATGCGACCGCGATGGCGTCGCTCATCGTCGGCGAGCACACCGGGGTCGTCCACGGCGTCGCCACCGGCGTCACGATTCACGCCTACGACATCCACAACCAGCACGTCAACGAGGAAGGAGAGCTGGACACCGACGTCAACATGACCGACATCGGCAACTTCGGCTCGATCGCCGAGGCCATCATCACGGCCGTCGACAACGGAGCCAGGGTCATCAACGTCAGCCAGACGGCCATCTGCATGCGGATCGGCTCTACCGATCTCTACTGTCCCGACGACGTGTTCGGTCCGGCGATCCGCTACGCCGAGGAGCAAGGTGTCGTGGTCGTCGCGTCGGCGGGCAACGACGGTTCCGGCGCCGACTACTGCCCGGGGGAGAATCTCGACAGCTGGCCGGCCGCCTTCGGCAGCGTCATCACCGTCGGCGCGACCGAGCGGGACGGCTCGCGGTGGCCGTGCACTCCCGACAAGGAGTACATCGACGTGCACGCGCCGGGAGCCAACCTCATGATGGCCGACTCCCCCGACGGCTACTGGATCAGCAGCGGAACGTCGGCGGCCACGGCGCTGGTGTCGGGGCTGGTCGCCACCGCGCTGGCCGAGAACCGCGACCTGACCCCGGCGGAGATCCGCACCGCGATGTCGTACGCCACCGACGAGAACGGCCGACTCATCGCCGAAGCGTTCCTGCGGTTCCTGGGGATCGGACCGACCGACGAACCGATCGTCGACGTCACCACGGGCAGGCAGTTCATCCCGTTCAGCGTGGGTCTGGGCTTCGATCAGGGCTCCCAGGTGTGGCGGCTGGCTGGGCTCGCGACGTCGCCGCGCGACCCCGCGGAGTACGACAGCGTTGAGGCCTACCAGGACGACGACGACCAGTTCTATCCGTGGACGCTCCAGGGCCTGGACTGGTCGGTCCTGGAGCCGTTCAGGACCCTCATCGGCGGCATGCTCGTCGTCGACTCCGACGGCGACGTCACCGGCAGCGGCAGCATGCAACTGTCCGAGGTGGACTACGGGCACACCGTCGAGTGCCCCGAGCACGACAGCATCGATCCCGAGCTCACCTTCACCTGGAACGTGCCGGTCACGGTGAGCGGGCAGGTCATCGAGGGCGAGCCCAGCGACGATCGGACCGCCGACCTGACCCTGTCGCTCGGTGAAGGCGCCACCGCCCAGGAGCACGGGACGCTTCCGGAGATGACCGTTATCCGGGACGACTTCGCCGACTGCGAGATCGCGATCGCCCGCCGCGAGACACCCTTCACCGATCCGCGGTACCCTTGGTCCGAGGTCCGGACGTGGCCGGATCAGGTGGTCGAGTTGCGGCAGGCGGTCTACGAGCAGATCGTCGGTGAATCCCCGTTCCGCCTCGAGGACGGCTTCTTCCCGCCGCGCGAGCCCGAACGGGACGCCGGACCCTACACGTCCGGTGGTGTCACCGACGGCGGTGTCGACTTCGACCTGCGGATCGGCGACATCAACTTCCGCCAGCTCTCCTGATCCACCGAGCGTCCATGCCGGCGACAGGCGACTGGCACCACCGTGTAGGCCGTGTGCGTTCCGCCGTCGGTCGAGCGGGCACGCCCCTCGTACTCGTGGCGAGCGCGGGCAGCTCCGCCGTGATCGACCTCCGGGTGCTTCAGCGTTCCGGAAGCGATCGCTATGCGGACGCTCGACCGCATCCGTCGACGGGCCACAACCGATGAGATCGGGGCGGTGGTCCGGTCTAAACGGCGACCCGCCTTCGGGGGCACCGTGCCCACCGAAGCGGTCCAGATCAGATCCCGAACCCACGAAGGAAGGGAATCGCATGAGCCCCTCTGATGACTTGACGAAGACAACCGACGAGGTCATCGACCGCTTCAACCTGGCGTTCCGGGAGCGGGACGCCACCCTCCTCGAGGAGATCATCGCCCCCGACTGCGTCATGGAGAGTATTCAGCCAGCCCCCGACGGCACCCGCTACGAGGGCTATGACGCTTCGTTGAGCTCGTGGAAGGCGCTCATCGACGACACCACCAGCCACTTCGAGGTCGAGGACGTCCACACCGGTGACGAGTGGGCGCTTATCCGCTGGCGCTACGTATGGGGTCCCGGCCACACCGACTCGGTCCGTGGCGTCAACGTCATGCGGGTCGTCGACGGCAAGATCGTCGAGGCCGCCGGCTACTCGAAGACTGCACCGACTGTCGCCGCCCTGGAGGGCTGACCGACCGATGACCACCGTCGACGCCAATCAGGTCGCCCTGGGCATCGAGTCTTTCGGTGACGACGACGCGCCACTCGTTCTGCTCGCGGGCGGGACGACGATGCTGTCCTGGCCCGACGCGCTTTGCGAGCGCCTCGCCGCCGGTGGGCGCCGCGTTGTGCGCTACGACCTACGCGATAGCGGCGAGTCGACGACGGCGGACCCGCACGCGCCCACCTACACCCTGCGCGACCTCGCCGCCGACGCGGCGGCCCTTGTGGACGCGCTCGGCGGCGTGCCCGCGCACCTCGCCGGGATCGGCGTCGGCGGGATGGTCGCCCAGACCGCCGCTCTCGACCATCCCGGCGCGTTCTCGGCGCTCACCCTGGCCGGCACCCGCGCGGTCGCGCCGGGCAAGTCCGACGCTGACCTCCCCGATCACGACAAGGCGACGATGAAGCGCCTGTTCACCCGACCGATGCCCGACTGGACCGATCGCGAGGCGGTGGCGGAGTTCGCCGCTGCCCGCGCGGAGATCCTCGGCGACGACCCCGTCGCTGCCCGCGCGATCGCAGCGCGCATCTGGGACCGCACACCTGGCACCGCACCCCCGACCCAGATGTCCAACCAGCTCGGCATGGTCTTCGCCACGCTCAACTGCAAACCCCGCTGGCGCGAGCGCCTACCCGAGATCGAGGTTCCCACGCTCGTCGTCCACGGCCGCCGAGACCCGTTCTTCCCCGTCGGCAACGGCGAGGCTATCGCGCGCGAGATTCCCGGGGCGCGGCTGCTCGTCCTCGAGGAAGCTGCCACTGCGATCCCCGATGCGGCAGCCGGTGAGGTCGCCGAGGCGATGCTCTCGCTCGGGTAGAGGACGGCCTGCGTCCATCTGCCTTCCTCGACACCGTCCGCGGCTTCCTCAGCCGGCCGCGGGGAAACACCCGCAACAGCCCGAGCGGGGCGCTTCTACCTCGTGGCGACACCGCACGGCAGGAAGACCCAGGCGCCGGGGCCGATTTCGGCGTGCCGGTCCCGCTCACAATTCGGCTGCCCTGGACGAGGATGGCGTTGATCGAGCCCGTTTCAAGCCGTGGCGACCGGTGTACGGTGATTCAGGGCTGTCCCGGGGAGGGAGCTGATGCCCGCGGATCGTGCGGCGACGCAGAGGGCTCGGGCCGAGGCCGGCCGTGGCGGGTGGCCCGAGGTGTACCGGTTGCTGCATGATCAAGATCCTGAGTCGCTCGGGGCCACCGGGTTGGAGGCACTCGCCGAAGCGGCTTGGTGGTTGTCGCGGGTCGAGGAGTCGCTGGCAACCCGTCGGCGAGCCCACGCCGCGTACGTCGCCGCCGGGGACGGGCGTAGGGCCGGCTACAACGCCTGGATGCTGGCCACGGAGTACGGGTTCATCGGCAAGGAAGCGCTGGCAGCAGGCTGGTTGACCAAGGCGCGGCGGCACTTGGCCGATCTGCCGGAGTGCGAGGAGCAGGGCTTTCTCTGCTTCGCCGAGGCCGAGCTCGCGGCAGGTGCGGGAGACCACGAGCAGGCGCTGCGGCTGGCCCGCCACATGGCCGAGGTCGGCGCACGCTGCGAGAGCCAAGATGTGGTCGCGATGGCCCGCCTGCTCGAAGGCAGACTGCGCATCACCGTCGGCGACACGGAGACAGGTCTGGCCCGCCTCGACGAGGTCATGTGCGACGTCATGACCGGTGCACTGGGTGATCTGGTGACGGGCTGGCTGTACTGCCTCGCCGTCCCGATCTGTTTCGAGCTGTCCGACCTGGGTCGCGCCACCGCCTGGAACGACGCTGCCATGGCGTGGTGTGCCACCCTGCCAGCCGGGACGCCATTCCACGGCCTCTGCCGGGTCCATCACGTCGAGCTGCTCGGTCTCGGCGGTGCCTGGGACAAGGCCCGAGCGGAGGCCGTGCTCGCGTGTCGGGAACTGATGAACTACCACCCGAACATGGCGGGCGAGTCGTTCTATGTAGCGGGCGAGCTGCAGCGGCGGATGGGAGACCTAACCGGCGCCGAGAACGCATTCCTCACCGCCCACGAACTCGGACGCGACCCGCAGCCGGGCCTGGCCCTGCTCCGTCTCACCCAGGGAAAGGCGCAAACGGCCGCCACGGCCCTGGCTTCCTGTCTTGCCGGCGGAGGCTGGGGTCTTCTCGACAGGGCACGGCTCCTGGCGGCCCAGGCAGAGGTCAGCGTGGCCATCGGCGACGTCGAGACCGGCCAGGACGCGGCACGGGACCTCGAGGCGATGGCCGGCACGTCGGGATCACGGCTCCTCGAGGCGTTGTCGCTGCAGGCGCGCGGAACCGTCGCCGCGGCCGGCGACGACATCGCGGACGCACTCGCCCGGCTACGCCGCGCCCGCACCCTGTGGCTCGAACTGCAGCTGCCCTACGAGGCAGCACAGGCGAGACTGCTGCTCGCGACCGCATATCGGGCGGCCGGCGACGATGACACGGCCGAGCTCGAGCTACGCGCCGCGCGGTCGACCTTCATCCGCCTCGGGTCGTCCGCCGGTCTGCGGCGGGTCGAAGAGCTCCTCAGCTCGCGGCGCCACCTGCCGGCCGGACTCACCACGCGCCAGCTCGACGTGCTTCGCCTCGTGGCAGCAGGCAAGAGTAACCGCGACATCGCGGCAGAGCTGGTCATCAGCGCGAACACGGTCTCGCGCCACCTGGACAACATCTATGCCAAGCTCGGGGTGTCCACCCGCGCCGCAGCGGCGGCCTTCGCCTACACCCATCACCTTGCCTGAGCGCCACGCCATAGCGCATTCGGCCCAAGGGCCGCCTCGACGAGTTGGGGTGTTTGCGCGATGCGCTCGCCGTTCGAGCCGATCCACACTCGGTGATGAGCCGAGCTGGGGAGGAAAGCGATGGCGCTCACCGACATGTCCGTCGACCCGACGGTGGTCGAGAATCTACGCGTCGCGGTGCGCGGTTCGGTGTTCGCACCAAGCGACGACGGTTACGACGTAGCGCGCTCGATCTACAACGCGATCCACGACCGCCGACCCGGAGCCGTGGTCCGCGCCAAGAGCGCAGCCGACGTGGCCGCGACCGTGGCCGCCGCCCGTGACCACGAGCTGGCGCTGGCGGTGCGCGGCGGCTCCCACGGCATTGCCGGCTTCGCCACCTCCGACGGCGGGATCGTCCTCGACCTGGGGCCGATGCGAGGGCTGCGGGTAGACCCGCAGCGCCGGACGGTGCGCGCCGAGCCGGGACTGACGTGGGGCGACCTCAACCACGCCGCCCATGCGTTCGGGCTCGCCGTCACCGGCGGGATCGTGTCCACCACCGGCATCGCCGGGTTGACTCTGGGCGGCGGGCTGGGCCACCTTGCGCGGCGGTGTGGGCTGACCTGCGACAACCTCATCAGCGCGGACGTCGTCACCGCCGACGGTCGCCTGCTCGTGTGCAGCGCGGACGAGCATCCCGACCTGTTCTGGGCACTGCGTGGCGGCGGCGGAAACTTCGGGGTCGTGACGTCGTTCGAGTACCGCCTCCACACGGTCGCGGACATTCTCGGTGGTCCGACCTTCTATCCGCTGGACAGCGAGGTCGTACACGAATGCCTCGACCTCCTGGCCGACGCCCCCGGCGAACTGAACCTCGTCCTCGGGCTCGTGCAAGCCCCACCGGTGCCCTTTGTTCCCGAGGCATGGCACGGCAAGCCGGTAGTCGCGGTGCTGACGTGCTGGAGCGGCCCACGCGACCAGGACGACCGGATCCGCGGCCACCTCGAGCAGCTCGGACCGGCGGTCGGTCAGTTCGTCGACCGCATGCCCTATCCAGTGATCAACACCTTGTTCGACGACCTGTTGCCCTTCGGGTTGCGCCACTACTGGAAGGGGTGCTTCAACGCGAGCCTGACGGACGCAGCGATCGACACGCACATCTCCTTCGCTCGGAGGTTGCCGACGCTGGAGTCCGCCACGTTGATCTTCCCCATCGATGGGGCATGCCACCGCGTCGGCCCTAACGAGACCGCCTTCGGATTCCGCGACGCGAACTTCGCCGTAGGGATCGGCGCCACCTGGCACGAACCCGCGGACGACGCTGCCAACATCACCTGGACGCGCGCCTACCATGAGGCGCTGCGGTCCAGCGCGATGGCCGGCGGCTACGTCAACTTCTCCTCCGACGACGACCCCGCGCAGGTCCGGGCGAACTATCGGCACAACCATCGCCGGCTGGTCGAGGTCAAACGCCGCTACGACCCCGGCAACCTGTTCCGCCTCAACCAGAACATCCGGCCCGACATCGAGTAGGAACAGCAGCGCGGTAGGAAGAACAGCCACGCCCCGGCACCCGCGCTGGGCGGGTAGCCGATACTGAACGCCATGCGGCTGGTGTCCATCGGCGACAGCTTCACCGAAGGCGTGGGCGACGAACTCCCGAATGGGAGTCCTCGAGGTTGGGCCGACCTGCTCGCGAGCGGCCTCGCCCGCGATCGCCGCGCACCGGTGGAGTACGCCAACCTCGCCATTCGGGGACGGCTTGCCGGCCAGATCGTGGCCGAACAGCTCGAGCCGGCGCTGGCGCTCGAGCCGACCGCTCTGACCTTCAACGGCGGCGGGAACGACCTCATGCGCCCGCGTGTCGACATCGGCCGCATCTGCGCCCTCACCGAGCACGTCATCCTTCGTTGTCTGGAGACAGACGTCCAGCCGATCATCCTCAGCGGCGGCGACCCCAGCCGCGGCCTGCCGATGGGTCGGCGCATGCGCCAGCTGGGCGACCAGCTGACGTCGGCGGTCGAGGCGCTCACGATGAAGTACCACGTGCCCTTCGCGAACAACTGGGCCGACAACGAACTCACCCGTGCCGACTACTGGGCCGAGGATCGGCTGCATCTGAACACCGCCGGCCATCACCGGGTCGCAGCCCGCGTGCTGGAGACGCTGAACGCCTCGTATCCGCACGAGTGGATGGCTCCGGTCCCCCCAGGCCGGACGGCACCGACCGCCGCGGAGAACCTGCTCTACTACCGCCGATACGTCGCTCCGTGGGTCCGCCGCCGGCTCACCGGCCGCTCGTCCGGCGACCACCGGGCCGGAAAGTACCAGGACTGGATCGTCATCGACCCCGGTCTGCCGAGCGGGTGATGTGACCAGCACCCGTCTGCGCCTCGGCGACAGCCCGCCAGCACGCGACGAGGACCGCCGTCTGCAGCCCAACCCGATCATCGCGGCTCCTGGCGCGGGCCCGCGGAGCGGCGGCGGCCGCTCCAGGTCGCGCGTGCCCGGCGGACCTCCTGGGTACGGGCCTGAAATGAACATCATCGAATCGACTCGAGGATTGCTGTGGGCACGCCGGCACCGGCCCGAGGACGTGGCGTACGGCGTCTCGCTCGCACATGAGCGGTTCGCCGCCGACGAGTTGCTGACACAGGCAGTGGCCGCGGAGCACGCCGGCTTCGACTTCGTGAGTTGCAGCGATCACCTGGCCCCGTGGTGGGAGCCAGGCAACCCGTCGCCGGCGGCTTGCGGCAATGCATGGGTATGGCTCGGGGCGGCGGGACAGGCGACGAGCAGGGTGACGCTTGGTCCCGCGGTGACCTCCCTCGTCCACCGCTACAATCCCGTCGTCGTTGCCCAGCAGGTGGCCACTCTGGAGACGCTGTGCCCCGGCCGCGCCTTCCTGGCCGTGGGGTCCGGAGAGGCTATGAACGAAGTCCCAGCGGGGATGACGTGGCCAAACGTGCAGGAGCAGCTGGAGCGGACGGAGGAGGCGCTCACCATCATCAGTCGTTTGCTCGACGGTGAGACCGTCACCTTCCGGGGCCGGTACTTCCGGGCCGAGGCGGCAAGGCTCTACGACGTCCCAGCGCGGCGCCCACCCGTCTTCATGTCGGCATTCGGCGAGCAGGCCGCCGAGATCGCCGGCCGTCTCGCCGACGGCGTGTGGACCCTGGCCGATCCGCGTTCGGTCCCGAGCGTCATCGCCGGCTATCGCCGCGCCCGCGAGATGGCGAGCAAGGAACCCGGTGAAATCGTTCTGCAGACCGCCGTGGCGATCGACGAGACCCAGGACGCGGCTCTGGAGAGCGCTCGCGAATGGAAAGCCACCCAGGTCCCGGCGCACTACAGCGACGACATCCACGATCCCGGCCAGATCCATGCCAATGGCAGAGACCAGGTGTCCGACATGACCTTCAAGGCCGCCAGCCTGTTCTCTCCTGATCCGAAGGACCACGTGCGCAAGATCAAAGCGCTGGGTCAACTCGGCGCGACCGCGATCGTAGTGATGAACGTGGCCGGCCGAAACCCGCTCGGCACGATCCGCACCTACGGCAAGGCGGTGCTCCCCGCGCTGCGCGAATGAGGGGAACCGTCACCGCGCACGGTCCGGGCTACTCTCCCTCCCTCCGCATGATCGACGACGTCCATGGGAGGAATCGTCGTGATCGAAGTGTCGCGCCGCGTCGACGTCTCTGCGCCCCAGGTGGCCTCCGTCGGTCAAGGACGTCACGGCCATGACGGCCGTTCAACCCGACCGTTGATCGAGTCGCCGCCTGGATGTGGTCCATCGGTACCGCGACGCTTGCGGCCGGCCGGGAATGCGGCCAACCTGACTGGGTAGGAGTCGGACATGATCCGGGCCAGCGTGCATCACGACCGCGGCAAGTGGGTGGTCTGGGCGATCCTGATCGATCCGTTCCCGCATTTGGTGGGCGAGCCACGGCGATTCCCCTCGTGGCGTACTGCGATGCGAGCGGCTGTCAAGACCGTGCGCATTCTCGGTTGAGGCAAGGTCACGGCGTCGGCGCGTCGGTGCACTCGTCCACCCGCCTACGTGCCGTGCGTTCTCGCATCGCGCGCCGCGAGCGCCGACTCCACGGCGTCGGCGAGGTGCTCGTGATAGGTCAATCGGGCCTCCAGCTGGGACCGGTTCAGGAGGCGCCGTAGCGCACCGGCGGCGCCAGTCACGTGGAGACTCATACGATGCCGCACCGCCTCATCGTGCGCGGCGGTCAGCGCGCCCACCACCGTCGCGGCCGACGGGCCCGTGCGCGACAAGTCGATGACGACGTCATCGGAAGCGACGAGATCGCAGAGAGCTCGCTGCAGCGGCAGCACGTCGGCATCGGCGAACTCGCCTGCGAGGCGGACGATCACACATCCCCCGAGCCGCTGCGTGGACATCATGCCGGCGCGGCCCGGCTCCGGGATGTGGCCGGCGGAGCCGGCACGAGGAGGAGAGACAGTCACAGCACCTCTGTTCCCAGCGGGACCGATTCCATGAGGAACCGGTTCGCACCGATCTTCGATCTTCGCAGCCGCGCTGCGGCTCCTTGACCTGACTACCGCAGCAGCGAATGCGCTGCGGTCACCGCGCCGCGCGACGCCTCCGGGTGCGTTGCTCGGGCTCGGCGACGCCAAGGCTGGATCGCAGGTTGGTGAGGATGCGGGTCAGCAGGCGTGACACCTGCATTTGGGTGACGCCGAGCTCTTGGGCGATCTCCTGCTGGGTCCAGCCGCGGAAGAACCGCAGGTAGAGGAGACGACGATCACGCGGACGCAGCGCGCGGCAAGCCGGCGCCAGCGCCACCACGGCCTCGGCCCGGGCATAACCGCGCTCGTCCTCGCCGAGGGAATCCGCCAGCCGGGTCTCCTCGCCGTCACCGCCACGGTGGTCGATGGAGGCCGCCGTGAAGCACTCGTGCGAGGCGTTCGCCTCCCTGATCTCCTCCACCTCGACGCCCAGGTGCTCGGCCAGCTCGGCATCGGCTGGTGCAGCCCCCAGGGCCTGCGACATTTCCGACCTCGCCGCAGCCACCGCCGCGTGCAGCTCCTGGACCCGGCGCGGCGGCCGGACCGCCCAGCCACGGTCACGGAAGTACCGCTTCACCTCACCGGTGATGGTCGGCATCGCGAAGGACACGAAGTCCTTACCGTAAGCCGGATCGAACCGCCGAGCGGCGTTGACCAGCCCCAGGCAGGCCACCTGGACCAGATCATCACGCTCGATCCCCCGGTTGCTGTAACGCCAGGCAACCGATTCCGCCAGGCCCAGATGAAGCAGGACGACCTCGTCGATCAGCCGCTGACGCTTCTGACCCTTCGCCCGGGCGGCAAGCCTCAGCAGGTCGATGGTGAGTTGGTTTCGGTCGGACTTGTCGATGTCCTGGTGGTCATGCTCTACACGTTCGTCCAGGGACGATAAGACCTGGGTCTGCATGCTGGCACCTCTCCAGAATCGAAGGGCGGTGGCGCTTGCTTGACCACGATCTCTCCACCGAAGCACGTTACGTCGCCGGTATCAACCCCCAATTGAACAGAACGGTCCGTCTTTCCCCGGAATAGCCACCATGACGATCACCAACACGTGTGCGTACACAATCGAGGCGAACGACCACACCTGCCCGCCACCCGGGCCGCATGGGCAACACGAGCCATCGGTGACGACGGCCCGCCCGGTCCGGACCACCGAGCAGCACCAGACGATGCCGACGATCACGCGCCATGCGTTCCCGTGCCGGGCGGTTCACACCGTGGGGGACCCCAACACGGCCGGCGACCCGCCACGGCCGAACCGGTGTCGACGGCGACGCCAACGAGTCCGCCGTCGATGAGCAGGGCGGCCAGCGCGACGTCGTCGCCACGACAGCCGCCCTCCCCCGCAACCGCCGCGACCCGCTGGTTCGAGCGCTCGACGCCGTCGCGAAACCCCGCAGCGTCGCGGACGCCGCCATCGTGATTCGCCGCGGGCGGATGGCCGCTCGCCCCGCCGCGCCGGGATGCTCGCCGCAGCCGCTGTCCATGGCACGGCGCTCGCCCTGACCGCGACCACACTCAGCCTGTACGCGCTGCGGGATTGAGCGCTCCGGAACGAGCTACGAGGCGATGGGCCACTGCGGTGGCGAGCATGACGCCCGCCGCGACGAGCCAGAACGTGCGCGTGCCATGGGCGAGTGCCGAGCCCATGAGCGGCGGCCCAACCGTCAGCGCGACGCCCCAAATGATGCCGTAGACAGAAAAGTAGGCGGCCTTGGTCCCGGCCGGCGCCAGGCGCGCCACGAGCGTATAGGCGTAGCCGAGCAAAAGGACGTCGCCGAGCGCGATGACGACCGCCGAGACCGTGTAGCCGGCAAGGGTGGGGAAGGCTCCGGCGGTCGCGAGGCCCACCGCGACGAGAAGGTAGCCGCTGACCATGCGCCCGTTCGGATCGGCGTGACGGCGCAGGACAGGCTGGGCGACCACGACGACCAGCGCGCCCAGCGCCGCGAGCAGGCCCGCCTCGGACGGATCCCGGCCCGCTGTCGTGAGGGCGATGGGCAAGGCCATGGGAACGGCCATGTAGACGGTCGCGAAGGCGGTACCGGTCGCCATGAGTGCGAGAAGCCGCCGGTCCGCCCAGGGCCGTGTTCTCGCCGACTCGTCGCGTGGGTGGCGCGGTGTGGCCGGCATGGCGATGGCCACCAGTAGAGCGCACGCGAGCGCGGTGGCCGCGTCGATGGCGAACAGCCAGGAGAGGCCGATGCGCCCCACCGCGGCCGCGACCAGTCCTGCGGCCAGGCCGGCGGCCGACAGGGTAACGCCGAGCAGCCCGTAGGCAGCCGGGAGGAGGTGGTCGGGCGTGACGTCGGCGATCAGCCCTTGGCTCGCAGGCTCGTAGATCTCGAAGCACAGCCCGAGTAGGACCGCACCGGCCAGCGCGACGACCAGAGTGGGCGCAACGGCGATGACAAGCTGAGCGCCCGCGGTTCCACACAGCCCGATCACCACCGCGGCCTTGGACCCGACGCCGGCGACGAGACGACCACCGAGGAGACGCGACACGATGGTCGCCGCCCCGAACGCTCCGACCACGAGCCCTGCCACCCGCACCGATGCGCCGTGGTCCCGTACGAGGAGGACGGCCAGAAAGGGCATCGAGAAGGCGCCGATCCGATTGACGAACCGGGCCAGCAGCAGGACCTTCACGGTCCCGGGAAGATCCGAGCCCCACCACGCCGCGAGACTGTCGAACCGCCGTTTGCCAGTCATGGGACTGACGATAGGGTGGAGTGCATAGACTGTTCAAATGCGTTTTGACAGTCACGTAGTGGACCTGCTCACGGTCGCGGTCGAGCTCGTCAACGTCCAGACCTGCGAGTACGCCGGCGGCCGGCCGGCACTCGTCCCCTCGGGTCGCGAGCTGCGCGACGAGCTGGGACGCATTCTCGCGAGGGACGGGCGGCAGCCCGCCGTCGGGCAGCGTGACGTGCACGTCCTCGTGCGTTTCGCACGGGACGCGCGGCGGATCTTCGAGGCCGCGGCCGACGACGACCTCGATGCGGCCTCGACCGCGACCAACTCACTCCTGTCCTGGGCCCGGCCGATTCCGCGGCTGGATCAGCACGACAGCACCTGGGACATGCACTTCCACGGCCCTTCGGACCGGCTCGGCGACGGTTGGGCCGCCGGTTGCGCGGCCGCGCTCACCATGGCCCTGGGCAGCGCGGGAGCTGGACGGCTCGGCGTCTGCGCCGCCGCTGAATGCGACCGCGTCTACGTCGATCGCTCGAAGAACGGCACACGCAGCTTCTGCGGCCTCACCTGCCAGAACCGCGTCAAGAACATCCGCCACCGCCAGAGCCGCTCGCTGCGCGTCACCTGAACGTTCACCGGATGCCCTCTTCCGGCCGGAGATGGATCGGGGAGAGGGCTCGGCCACTCAGACCAGCTGGTAGCCGGCCGTCTCGACCGCGACCTTCACCTGGTCGGCAGGCACTGGGACCGCGCTGGTGACGCCTACCGCGCCCGACTCAACGTCCACATCGACCGTGCCCACGCCGTCGATCCTGGCGATCTCGTCGCGCACCTTGTTGGCGCAGCAGCCGCAGGTCATGCCGACGACGGTGAAGGTGGACGTGGCCATGGAGTGCCCCTTTCGCGAACGGACTGTGTGCATACCCTATACGGGTACCGGGTCCGCGTCGATCCTCAGTTCGTCAGCCGGTCCATCACGAAGCTGCCCTCACGCCGGTAAGGCTCGCCGAGGACCGCGCCCGAGTGCGAGGCGAGGCCGTTCGTCAGCGCCAGCGCAGTGAAGAACGCCCGCTGCCCCTCCGACCCGAGCGTCTCCAGCTCGCCGTCGGTCCAGGCCGGGATGACGGACTTCAGCACCTCGGGCGTGGTGTGCGCGAGCCAGTGCTGTGCGCTGAAGGTGTTCTGCGACGAAAGCTCCTGCAGCGCCGTCAGCTTCTTGTCCAGCACGTCGCCGATCTCGACCACGCAGTTCGGGTGCTCGGGGGTCATGTAGTAGATGGTCGGGATCGGGTGCGGGTCGTGGCCGCCGCACTCATCGATGCGCCAGTCGCGGCCGGCGACGGCGAGCGCCTCGGCGTAGAGAATGGCGATGACGCGGCGGTCGGGGTCGAGGTCGTGCTGGGCGTGCTGCGGGTCCTGCATGATGACGACGTCGGGCTTGGTCCGCCGGATCAGCTCGACGACCTTGACCTTGGTCGCGGAGGTGAGGTCCACCTCGCCGAAGGACACGTCGAGGAAGTCCACGCCGCTGACCCCCAGGATGTCCGCGGCGCGGGACACCTGCGGCTTGCTCTCCTCACGGCACATGAGGACGGCCGCGTTGACCGTCTCGCCGGCGGCGACCGCCTTGGCGATGGCGCCGCCGCATTCAACGATCTCCAGACCGTAGCTCGCGAGCATGAGGACGTTGGTCATGGGCGTGTCCCTTCTGTCGGTGCCGTCACGAGCGGCGCAGGCGTGGGTTGATGCGCTGCTCGAGGGCGTAGCCGAGCAGGGCGAATCCGAGGGCGGAGAGCATGATGAGCAGGCCCGGCGGGAGCACCCACCACTTCCAGGCCGGCGTGAGGAACGCGCCGCGTGCCTGGGCCCAATAGAGCGTCGACCCCCAGCTCTCCTGCAGCGGGTCGCCGAGGCCGAGGAAGCTGAGGGACGACTCGAGCAGGATCGCTCCGCTGGTGGCGGCGACGAATTCGCCGATGGCGAGCAGGAGGGTCTTGGGCAGGACGTGGCGCCGGATGACGTAGCCGTGCCCGGCGCCCATAGAGCGGGCGGCGACGATGTAGTCGCGTTTGGCCAGCGACAGCACCTGCGAGCGGATCACCCGGGCGGTCGGCGCCCAGATGAGGATCGCGATGATGATGACGGTGTTGACGATGCTGCGCCCGAGGTAGGCGGCAAGCACGATCAGCAGCGGCAGGAACGGCAGGATCAGCACGACGTCGACGCCGCGCATCGCCACCGCGCCAAGCCGCGGGAAGTAGCCGCCGATCAGCCCCACCACGGTGCCGAGAACCATGGCGGCCGCGGCGGCGACGATGCCGACGGTCAGTGAGACCCGGGTGCCGTAGATCATCTCGCTGAGCAGGTCCTGCCCGACGTCGTTGGTGCCGAGGAGGTGCTCCGCCGACGGTGGCGAGAACGGCGTCCCCGCTCGCTCGGTGGGGTCGTACGGGGCCAGGACGGGCGCCAGCACCGCGACGGTGCCCAGCGCCAGCACGATGACGGCCCCGATGACGCCGAGCACTCTGGTGCGGTCGCCGGACACCCGGCTGCGGCGCAACACGATCTGCGGCTCCGGCGCGGACTCGGTGATCACGCGAGCGGTCATACGCGGGTCCTCGGGTCCAGGCGGGGGTACAGCGAGTCGGCGAGCAGGTTGGCCAGCAGAACGGCGATCGTGAAGACCAGGAAGGTGCCCTGCATGACCGGGTAGTCGCGGGCGGAGACCGCGTCGTACATCAGCCGGCCCAGGCCTGGATACGAGAACACGGTCTCGATGACGACGGTGCCGCCGAACGCCCAGCCCAGCCGCAGCGCCAGGACGGTGGTGACCGGTAGCAGCGCCGTGCGCACGACGTGGTGCATCATCACCGCACGCGGCCGCAGCCCCTTGGCCTGGGCGGTACGGATGTAGTCCTCGCCCAGTACCGACAGTGTCGAGTACCGCATCGCCATGTACACCGCCGGGATGCTGAGGATGGACAGCGTCAGCACTGGCAGCGCGGCGTGCTCGGCCACATCGGCGACCCACGCCAGGCCGGACAGGTCCGCGCCGGCCGTCGTCGCGCCGAACGACGGTAGCCAGCCCAGCGACACCGAGAACAGTGCGATGAAGAGCATGCCGAGCCAGAACTGCGGCGTCGACTCCAGCGCGATCATGAAGCTGAGCGAGCCGACGTCCCACCTGCTTCCCCGCCGCCACGCGGAGAAGGCCCCTAGTGCGATGCCGACGGTGCCGGACACCGCCAGCGCGGTGAGCGTGAGCAGCAGGGTCCAGGGCAGCCGGCCCAGCACGAGTTCCTCGATCGGCGTGCCCTGGCGGAAGGAGTAGCCGAAGTCGAGCGTGAGGATGCTCTTCCAGTAGGTGAGGTACTGGACGACCAGCGGCTCGTCCAGCCCGGCGTCGGCGGTGACCGCCGCACGCTCCTCCGGCGTCATCTCCCCCGCCTCGACGCCGGCGATGAGCGCCAGCGGCGAACCGGGCATCAGCCGTGGCAGCGCGAAGTTCAGGGTGACGGCGACGACGAGCACGATGGCGTACTGGCCGAGGCGGGCCAGGCCGAGGCGTCGCGCGTTCATCGTCGCCGTCTCCTTCCGTCCGTGGTGAGCACGACGTGCGTCAGGGCTGGCCGTCGTCCGGGATGAACGACAGCTTCGTCATCGGGCCGGAACCGGTGATCGAGACCCAGTCGCCGAACACGTCCGGGTTGTAGCCGTACGCGCCGTTCGGGTGCAGCAGCGAGACGAACGGGACCTCCTCGGCGATCCGCTGCTGCAGTTGGTCGGCAACCTCGGCCCGGGCCGTCGGGTCCAGTTCGGTGTCCAGCTCGACGGCGAGTGCGTCGGTCTCCGGGTCGGCGTAGCCCGTGACGTTGAGGTTGCCGATGGCCGGGTCGCTGGAGACCAGCGACGCCATCTGGCCGATGTCGGCCTGGCTGGAGGCCGACCAGCCCCACATGGACATCTCGTAGTTGCGGCCCTGTGCGACGTCGTAGCCCGGCCAGACCGCGTCGTCGAGGGTCTGCATCTCGACCGAGCTGACCTCGACCCCGATGCCCACCTCCCCCAGTTGCTCGCCGATCAGCTCGGCCAGGCGCATTCTCAGCGCATTGTTCGATGCGACCAGTAGCTCGAAGGACAGTGAGGCGCCGTCGAGCTCGCGGATGCCGTCGGAATCGGAGTCGGTGAGGCCGATGTCGTCCAACAGCCGGGCGGCGGCCTCCGGGTCATACACCGTCTCGACGGACTCGTCGTACCACTGCGAGCTCGGGTGCACCCAGCCGGCGTTGCCGACCACCGCGGCACCGAGGAACACGTCGTCGACGAGCCGCTGCCGGTCGACGGCGAGAGCGACGGCCCGGCGAAACTCGGCCTGGTCGAACGGCGCGACCGCGGTGTTGAAGACCAGCAGGGTGGTCGTGTACTCGGGCGCCTCGACGACATCGAGGCTCCCGGCGCCGCGCAGGACGTCGATCTGCTCGGGCGAGATCGACCGCATCATCGTGTCGATCTCACCGGACCGCAGCGCCGCGGTGGCGCCGGCCTCGTCGGCGAACTGGACCACGACGAGCTCATCGACCTTGGGCTCGCCGCGGAAGTACTCGGGGTGTGCCTCGAAGGAGTAGCTCACGCCCGGGTCGGACTCCACCAGGCGGTATGGCCCGGAGCCGATGTTCGTGGTCTCGTCGAACGGTGCGAGGTCCGGCTCGGTGATGCCAGACCAGACGTGCTCGGCCAGGATCGGCACGTCGGCGAGGACGCGGATCTCGAACGACGGGTCCGGCACGCCCAGGGTGAGGACGACCGTGGACTCGTCCTGCGCAACGGCCTGCGAGACGTTGGCCATCGCGGTGGCGAACCGGCCAGGCGGGCCGGCCTTGTAGTAGTCGACGCTGAAGACGACGTCCTCGGCCGTGAGTGCCTCGCCATCGTGCCAGGTGACGCCGTCGGCGAGGCCGAGCGTGTAGGTCAAGCCGTCCGGTGAGCTCTCGACCGTTTCGGCGAGCCAGGGCTGGGGCTCCCCGTTCTCGTCGGCTTGCATGAGTGAGTCGTAACTGAGCATGGTGAGGTTCAGGCCCGGGAATCCGGTCGCGTAGGTGTGCGGCGTCAGGTTTCCCTCCTCGGACATGATCCCGATGCGCAGGGTCTCCGCGGTCGCGGCGCCGGCGGCGTCGGACGAGCCGGTGTCCTCGGTCCCTCCATTGGAACCGCAGGCGCCGAGGATCAGGACGACGAGGACGAGCGCCGGCACTGCCGTCCTGGTGATGCGACGTTCGAACATCTTCTGGACCTCCGGGTGGCGATCAGTGGCGTCAGCGCGGTCAGCCCGTCGCTGAGCGGACCGGATCGGGGGCGGTGGACGAGGCGGCGATCTCGTCGGCGAGATGGCACGCAGTCCAGTGGCCGGGGCGCTGCTGCTCCAGGGGTGGCGGAGTGGTGTCGCAGAGTCCGGGTCGGGCGAAAGCGCACCGTTCGTGGAACCGGCAGCCCGGTGGTGGTGCGACCGGGCTCGGGGGGTCACCGGCCAGGGGTACCGGCCGGGAGCGTCGGTGCGGATCTGGAATTGGGACAGCGTCGAGCAGACCGCGAGTGTAAGGGTGGCGCGGCCCGCCGAAAACGTCGTCACGGCTGCCGAGCTCGACGATCTGGCCCAGGTACATGACGGCCACCCGGTGCGCGATGGTCCGGATGACGGCCAGGTCGTGCGAGATGACCAGGAGGGAGAGCCCCAGTTCCGCCTGCAGTCTCGACAGCAATGTGATGATCTGTGCCTGCACCGAGACGTCGAGCGCCGAGACCGGCTCGTCGCAGACGAGGACCTGAGGGTCCAGGGCGAGCGCGCGGGCGATGGCGACCCGCTGTCGCTGCCCGCCGCTGAGCTGGTGCGGGAAGCGGCGACCCAGCTCGCGTGGGAGTTCCACGATCTCCAACAGCTCGCCCGCCCGAGCGCGTTGCTCGGCCACCGAGCCGCGGCGGTTGATCCGCAGCGGCTCGCTGACTACGTCCTCGACACGCAGCGCCGGGTTCATCGACGCCGAGGGGTCCTGGAAGACCAACTGTGCGGTGCAGCGCAGCTTTCGCAGGCCGGCGGCGCTCATCGTGTGCAGCACCTGGCCACCGAACGCCACGGTGCCGCCGCTGGTCTTCTCCAGCCCCAGCAGCGCCCTGGCCAGCGTCGACTTGCCCGAGCCGCTCTCGCCGACCAGCCCGAGCGTCCGTCCGCGCTCGAGGCCGAGGGTGACGCCGTCGACGGCGCGCACCGGCGCTGCCGCTCGGCGCCACGAGCCCCGCCCCCAGTAGTGAACCCGCAGATCGTCCAGCGCGACGACGATCTGGCCGGCGGATCGTTCGTGCGCGGGCGCGCCCCCGACGAGGCCCGGCGGCTGGCTGTGCGTGAGCCGATCGCCGGCCCGGTGGCACGCCACCGCGTGCCTGCCGCCCGCCACGAGCGGCAGCAGGGCTGGACGGGCGGCGGCACACTGGTCCAGGGTGTGGTCACAGCGCGGGGCGAAGACACAGCCCTCGGGCTGTGCTTCCGGGTCAGGCAGGCTGCCGGGGATGACCTCTAGCTCGGCTCCGGCTACGGCGTCAAGGCGCGGCATGGCCCGCAGCAGCCGGGCCGTGTAGGGGTGGACGGCCGCGTCGAACAGGTCGGCGCACGAGCCCTGCTCGATCACGCGTCCGGCATACATGACGGTGACCCGGTCGGCGATCTGCGCCACGACACCCAGGTCGTGGCTGATCCAGATGACCGACATGCCCCGCTCCGCGCGAATCCGGTCGACCAGGTCCACGATCTGCGCCTGGACGGTGACGTCGAGCGCCGTCGTCGGCTCGTCGGCGACCAGCACGCGCGGACCGCAAGCCAGCGCCATCGCGATCATGACTCGCTGCCGCATGCCGCCGGAGAACTGGTGCGGGTAGTCGTCGGCTCGCCCCTTCGCGTCCGGGATGCCGACCTCGCCCAGCAACTCGACCGCCCGGGCATGCGCGGCGGCGCGCGAGACGTCCGAATGGGCGCGAATCGCCTCGGCGATCTGCCGGCTGACCGTGTGGACGGGATTCAGCGACGACATCGGGTCCTGGAAGACGACGCCGATCTCGGCGCCACGCACCGAGCGCAGCGCCCGCTCCTCCATCGCGAGCAGTTCGCGATCACCCAGCCGGATCGACCCGGACACCTCGGCGTTGTCGGGCAGCAGGCCGAGCGCCGCCATCATCGTCACGCTCTTGCCCGACCCGGACTCCCCGACGACGGCGAGCGTCTCACCCTCGGCGACGGACAGGTCCACCCCGCGGACGGCGTACACATCGCGTCCACCGGTACGGAAGGTGACCGTCAATTCGCGGATCGCCAGGAGATCCGCGACACCGCTCGCAAAGGTCACCATCCAGTAGCCTGGCGTCGAACTGCAGCAAAGGGTGGAGCATCGCGGTGCACCAGCTTCGGATCGACGGGCATCGAAGCTCCTTCCGACTGTGATGTGTCAGGTAACCTACGAGTGATGCATCACCGTGGCAAGAGCTGCGAGGAGAGGTAACGCGGTTGACACACATGGCCGAAGGTGCCGCCGCGGCCACAGCGACGGACGTCGCCTACGAGCGTCTGAAGCGTGCGATTCTCACGTGTGCGCTGGCACCGGGCTCGGAGCTGCGTGAGGCGCAACTGGCCGAGGACTTCGAACTGGGCCGCACACCGGTCCGCGGGGCGCTGGGCCGGCTGGTCCAGGACGGCTTCGTCGAGGTCCGCCCGCGGAAGGGCTACCGCGTCACCGACCTCAAGATCACCGACGTCAACGAGGTGTTCGAACTGCGGCTACTGCTCGAGCCCGCCGCCTGCGAGCTCGCGGCGGCCCGGGCATCACGTGCCTCCATCGAGGCGCTGCACGACCTCGCCCACGCCGAGTACGACCAGACCGATCCGGCCAGCTACGAGCGGTTCATCGTCGACAACCGGGAGTTCCACGTGCGGCTCGCCGTCGCGGCCGGCAACCTGCGGCTCGCGCGCTCGATCCGGACCCTGCTGGAGGAGATGCAGCGGCTGTTCTTCCTCAGCCTCACGATGCGCGACACCAGCAGCGAGCAGATGCACGAGCACCTCGCGCTCTACGACGCCATCCTGGCCGGCGACGCCGACGCTGCGCGGCAGATCAGCGCCGAGCAGATCGAGCAGAGCCGGCGACGCGTCATCGACTCCCTGATCACGGGCTTCAGCCCGACCTCACTCGGCGCGCCCGCTGCCAACCTGGGCATCTGAGAACCGCACCTCGACCCGCGGACCGCCGCCCGTCACGTGCGCTCGCCCGCACTTCGCCGCCATGCGCGTGAGTGACCGAGCGCCGATCGACAACCCCAGCCCGGACCCGCCCAGCAGACCCGGGACCCTTCTCGACGCGGGCCGCCCGCGTGTCGGTGCGGATCGCGACCCGGGTCCGGCGCGCCGAGACGGTGCATCGGTTCCGGCGTCCGCGGGTCGTCAAGGGCCACCTCGATCAGAGTCCGGTTGATGTCAGCGGGGTCCGCAGCTCGTGGGAGATTTCCTGGCGGTCGCCAGCTGCGTGTGAAGCGTCGCCGGTTCCACGATCCCCGGCGGACCCGCGCCCAGGGCCGCGAGCAACGTCTCCAGCTGAGCGCGCCTGGGTCGTTCGATGGGCAAGCGATGGTCGATCGCGAACCGCTCCGGCAACGCGGCGCCGTCCAGCAACGCGCCGGCCACGAGATGACCGATCGCGGGGGTGAACTTGAAGCCGTGACCGGAGAATCCGGCCACCACCACCAGCGGGCCTCGACGATCGATGACGAAGTCCTCGTTGTCCGTGGTCGTGTACAGGCAGCTGATGAACTCTGCGGAGTCCGGGTCGACGCCCGGGACCCACTCGCGGACGTAGGACCGAAGAATGTCCGCGCCGCGGGGATCGGGCCGGAACGTGCGCTGGTCGGGATGGCAGCGGATGCCGGTTCCGTGCAGGCCTACCTTGACTCCCTCACCTGGGCTGACCAGGCCATACGCGCCGTACATGTGCCGGCTCGGACGGCCCGGGTCACCATGGTGCAGGAAGCTGGGCCAGTCGGCGGCCTCCGAAGGCGCGAAATGCGCCGGCTGCTCCTGGGTCACCACCATGCGAGGCAGGTTCAGCACGTTGCCCAGCAGGTCCTGCGACCACGAGCCGGCGGCAACGACCACGCGCCTGGCAATCAACGTAGCGTCGTCCGTGATCACCGTCGCGCGGTCGCCCGCCACGTCGATGCGACGCACCGGCGAGGCATGCCGCAGCTCCGCGCCGTGTGCCACCGCACGACGGTGAAGCACCTGGACCGTGCGGTCGGCGAGAATACGCCCGGCGTCGGGCTGGTGGAGCACATACGGCTCGTAGGCCAGGCCGGGCCATCGCTCGGCCGCCTCGCCCGGCGAGAGCCGGCTGACTGGGAGGCCTGACGCCTTCAGAGCGCCCTGGATCGGCCGCATGATGTACTCCCGGCCGTGTTCGACGGCGCCCGTGAGCTCCAGGAGCCGGGTTCCTGACTCGGCCTCCAGCTCTTCCCACCAGCGCAAGGACTCACGAGCCAGCTCCAGATAGTCGGCCTGCGGATAGCCGAGCCTGAAGATCCGGGTGCTGCCGTGAGAGCTTCCCCGCGCGTGGCCTGCCTCGAACCGGTCCAGCACCGCGACCTCGCGCCCCCGGCGAGCGAGGTGCCAGGCTACGGACGATCCCATCGCGCCGGCGCCGACCACCACGCAGTCGTACATGGGGCCTCCTCGTGAGCATCGACGAGCTTTGTCTACCATCAATCATCGACACATGTCTATAACGATGGGTGTGCGCTATGGACCTGGACCTGGTGATCTCCGGAGCGACGGTGGTCGACGGCACCGGCGCACCCCCGGCGCGTGTCGACGTCGGTGTCAGCGCTGCGACGATCGTCGCGGTCGGCGACCTGACCGGAGCCAGCGCGGGCCGCACGCTGGACGCGACGGGCCTGGTCGTCAGCCCTGGATTCATCGACACTCATGCACATGTCGAGGCAGCCCTCCTGGACCAGGGCGCCGTGGCCGCCAAGCTCGCCCAAGGCGTCACCACCGAGATCCTCGGTCAGGACGGCCTCTCCTATGCGCCGCTGGCCGCCCAGCGCCTGCGAGAACAGGCCGACTATCTCCTGCCTCTCAACGGGCGCTACCGGGGGCAGGGCGCCACGTTCCTGGAGTTCCTCGACCAGTACGACCGCGCCACTGCCCAAAACGTCTCCTCGCTCGCGCCCTACGGGGCGATCCGGATCGCCGTGGCCGGGTGGACGGATCGCGCCCTGGATTCCGAGCAGCTCCAGCACGCCGCGGACCTCGCCGAGGCGTGCCTCAACCAGGGCGCGGTCGGCGTCGGTCTCGGCCTTGACTACTTCCCCCAGAGCATCGCCACCACGGCCGAGCTGCTGGAGCTCGGCCGCGTCGTCGCGGCCCATGGCAGCGTCCTCGTCGCGCACACCCGGAGCCGGGCACTGGGCATCGTCGAAGCGGTGCGCGAGATGGTCGAGGTCGGCGCGGCGACCGGCGCGCGCGTGCACATCTCGCATCTACGCGCGGCGGCCGCACTGCCTGTCATCGACGAAGCTCTCGACCGGGGTGTCGACGTCACCTTCGACGTCTACCCCTATGCGGTGGCGAGCAGCATGATGCTGATGCACGTGCCACCGTGGAGCCTGGTCGGCGGGCCGGCGGCGCTCATGGACCGGCTGCACGACAGCAGGTCGCGCGCACGGATCGCGCGACACCTCTCCGACCGGCTCGATGCCGTCGCCGACGAGTACGTGCTCAGCGGCTTCGCCAAGGACACCTACGCCTCGCTCGCCGGAGCGAGCCTCGCACAGGCTGCCGGTAGCCTCGGCGGCACGGTGGGCGACGTCCTCACGGCCATGCTCGCGGACAACGACCTGGCGGTCGGCTACGTCGGCAGCACCGTTTCCGATGACAGTGTCGCTGCGTGCATGCGCCATCCCGCCGGCATGGTCTGCAGTGACGCGATCCTGGTCGGCCAGCGACCGCATCCACGCGGCTGGGGCTCCTTCCCGCGGTACCTCATCGCCTGCACCAGATCGCCCGGCGGCCTGTCGCTGGAGCAGGCCGTCCATGCGATGACGGGAAGGCCGGCGCGCCGCTTCGATCTCGCCGGTCGCGGGGTCATCCGGTCTGGTAAAGCTGCTGACCTCGTGGTCCTCGACCTCAACGCACTGGCCGACTACGCGACGTACGACGCGCCGCGGCAACTGGCAGGGGGAGTCGAGGCGGTCGTCGTCAACGGGGAGATCGTCTGGGCCGATGCCGCCGACACGGGGAACCGGCCCGGCCGGGCACTCCGACGACACGACCTCGCCGGGCCGAGATCGTCCTCGCCAGTGCGTTCGCCGAGTAACGTGACAATCGTCGATAACCGATACGAGTGAGTGGTGGACATGAGACGCGCGCGGCAGGGTCGGAGCGCGACCCACGATCCCTTCGACGGACTGGCCCGGGTGCACAACTCGGTCTGCTACGACCTCCTGATCAGCTTCCGGGTGCTGTACAGCCCGCGGACGTATCCGTCGTTGCGCGGCTGGGCGGCAGCTGCCAAGGAGTCCCTCTCCGCGCAGGTAGCTCAGGCGGGCCGCTTCTATTTCCAAGGTCACGACACGTCGATGGGCATCGGCGCGCTCTGGCTGGTGCCGGAGCTGCCCGACGATGCCGGACCGGAGCAGCTCATCGAGGGCATCCGCGCCAGCGATCCGCGCGTCCTGGCCATGCACATGCTCGATTCGCCCGGCGACACCCCGGCGGACCGGCTCGAGCTCTTCCGCCGGGCGCTCGACAGCGATCGACCGAACGCGGTCACCACGGCCGTGCGCGGCCTGCCCACGGTGCGCAAGCAGCGCGCCAGGCGGATCCTGGAGGACCCCGCACGCGCCCGGCACGAGCTCGCGGAGGTGCTGACGCGCTACAACGAGTCGGTGTTCGCCCAGCAGATCGACCAGCTGACACAGCCGTTGACCGAGGCCGTGAAGCGTGCCGAGGACACGCTCGACGTCCTGCCGACGTCCAAGGCCGTCGAACACCTCAGCGGCGGCTTCACGATCTCCACCGACTGGCCGTTGCGGCGGCTCACGCTCGCGCCGTCGGTTTTCCTGCACCCGTTCGCCTCGGTCCGAATGGACGAGTCCACAGGGGAGGCGCTGGTGGTGTACGGCATCGAGTCCACCATGGCCCAGAGGTTCGACGCGGCGCCGGTCGACGCCTCGCTGGTCTACGCGCTCAAGGTGATGTCCGTGCCCGCCCGCCTGCAAATCCTCCGCCTGCTCAGCCGTGGGCCCCTCACCGGACCCGAGCTCGTCCGGCTCGTCGGCCTCTCGCAGCCGACGGTGCATCACCACGTCGCGGCCCTGCGCGCCGCCGAGCTGGTGCGTCAGGAGCGGGTCCGCAACGGCACCCTGCTCAGCCTGCGCGACGAGGGTGTCGAGCACACGCTGGAGGCGCTCGCGGCGGTCTTCAGGTCACCTGGCCCCGACAGCGGCAAGGGACGCTGAGCCGAGCGCCGCCCGGCTCAGCGTCCCGATTCCGCCCTCCGAAGCCTTGACGTTGTCGAATCGCGTGGACTATAGATAGTTATCAATAATCGTCGCGGCTCAAGGAGGCTACGTGAGTCGGTCAGCGGAAACCAGGACAGTCGACGGATTCCTCATCAGGCGGGCCACGGTCGAGGACCTGGACGGAGCCGGGAAGGTGATCCGCCGGGTCCTCGACGAGGATCTCGGCGGGTACAGGCCGGACATCCATTGGGACCTGGAGCGACTCGAAGAGACCTACATCAAGCAGTCGCGGTACTGCCTGGTCGTCGCCATCGACCAGGCGACTGGAGCCGTGGCCGGCACGTCCGCCGTCCGGCCAGGTGGGCCATGGTCGCCGCCCCATCCGGAGTGGCTGGCGGCGAGGTACCACCCGGAGCGAACCGCGCAGTTGTTCCGCGTCTACATCGACCCGGACTATCGCCGCCACGGCCTCGCCCGCGCGCTGGTCAACAACGCGCGGGACTTCGTCGCCAACGAGGGCGGCTACGACGTCATCTACCTCCACACCGACCCGAGATCGCCGGGCGCCGAACCGTTCTGGCGGTCAATGCCGACCGTGGAGATCTACGACGCGCGCAAGGATCCCGGCCCGAACGGCGCCCTGCACTTCCACATGGCCTTCCCGGACGGTTCGTACGGCAACGCCTGGACAGCGGACCACGACTGATGTCGGTGCCCGGACCCGACCACGTCGCGGCCGACGCGCTCCTGCTCGTCGGCGGCGACTGGACGCCGGGCACGACCGGCCGGACGGCGTTCGTGGAGAACCCTGCGCACCGCGGCGCCATCGCCGGGACGGTCCCTCTCGCCGACGAGCGGGACGTCGACCACGCCGTGACGGCGGCCGCCGACGCAGCACCGGGATGGGCGGCGGCGCATTGGAGTGAACGCGGTCCGGCGCTGACGCGAGCTGCTGATGACCTGGAATCACAGTTGGAAGACGTGGCACGGCTGCTCGCCCTCGAGACCGGCATGGCCATACGCACGCAGGCCCGGCCGGAGGTCGCCAACGCCGTCGGTCTCCTTCGGTACTTCGGCGGCGTGGCCAGCCAAGTCGCCGGTGACACCGTACCGCTGCCGGGGTCGATGCTCAGCTACACCAGACGCGAACCGTGGGGTGTGGTCGCGGCCATCGTGCCGTGGAACGCGCCGGTCTCCCTGAGCGTTCTCAAACTCGCCCCGGCACTCGCCGCCGGCAACGCCGTTGTCCTCAAGCCAGCGCTCGAGGCACCGCTCGCGGTCCTGGCCGTGGCGAGGATCCTGGCGGCACATCTGCCGGCTGGAGTTCTGGGCGTGGTGACGGGGACCGGCGACGAGGCGGGCGCGGCCCTCGTCGCACACCCGGCAGTGCGCAAGGTCAGTCTCACCGGCGGCGTAAGTACGGCGCGCGTCGTGCTTCGCGAGCTGGCCGAGCGCATCGTGCCGGCGACACTGGAGCTGGGCGGGAAGAGCCCGAGCATCGTCTTCCCCGACGCCGACGACGACCGCACGGCCGCGGGCGTCGTGGCGGCGATGAGGTTCAGCCGGCAGGGCCAGTCATGCGCGGCGGGATCTCGTCTGCTGATCCACGAGTCGGTGTTCGACTCCTTCCTCGCGCGTGTGGTCGCCAGCCTCGAGGCCCTGGTGGTGGGCGACCCGTTCGACGAGACGACAGACGTCGGTGCGGTCACCACGCCGGACCAGTTCGACCGTATCTGCGCTTACGTCACCGACGCGATGGTTCAGCCGGGCGCCCGCCTGGTGACCGGCGGACTGCCGCCGACGACCGGGCCGCTCGCCGAGGGGTACTTCGCGGTGCCGACGATCTTCGCCGGCACGGGTCCCGCCTGGCGGGTGGCCAGGGAAGAGATCTTCGGGCCAGTGCTCGTGGCGCTACCATGGCGCGACGAGGACGAGGTGGTCGCTCTGGCCAACGACACGCATTTCGGGCTCGCGGCCTATATCTGGAGCCGGGACACCGCGGCGGCCATCCGGGCCGCCCACCGCATCGACGCCGGCTGGATTCAGATCAACCACGGCGGCGGCGCCTTCCCGGGACAGTCCTTCGGCGGCTACAAGCAGAGCGGCTTCGGACGCGAATACTCCTTGGCGGGCATGCTCGAGGCTTACACGCAGACCAAGAACGTGACGGTCAATCTCGCATAGCCGAACGGGCGGAGGTCGCCATGGCATTGCTCGAGGTATCGGACCTCAGGACCGAGTTCACCGGCAAGAACGGCACCGTCGCCGCTGTCGACGGGGTGAGCTTCACGGTGAGCCGCGGCGAGGCGCTCGGCCTGGTCGGCGAGTCCGGCTGCGGAAAGTCGGTCACCGCGCTGTCACTGCTGCGGCTGCTGCCCGCATCGGCCCGGATCGCAGGCGGCTCCATCCGTCTCGACGGCCGCGATCTTCTCGCTCTCGGCGAGCGCGAGATCCGGCGGATCCGGGGGCGCGAGGTCGCCATGATCTTCCAGGATCCGATGACGAGCCTGAACCCGATCATGCCGGTCGGCCGCCAGATCGCCGAGCTGCTCGAGTGCAAGCTCCACCTCAGCAGGCGCCGGGCTCGGCTCCGGGTCATCGAGCTGCTGGAGATGGTCGGAATTCCAAGCCCTACGACCCGAGTGGACGCGTTCGCGCACCAGCTGTCCGGCGGGATGCGTCAGCGCATCGTTATCGCCATGGCCCTGTCGTGCCAGCCGAAGCTGATCATCGCCGACGAACCCACCACGGCGCTGGACGTCACCATCCAGGCGCAGATCCTCTCGCTGCTGCGCGCCCTGGCGAGCGACCTGGGGACAGCGCTCATCCTCATCACGCACGACCTCGGTGTCGTCGCCGGCATGACGCAGCGCATCCACGTCATGTACGGCGGCCGGATCGTCGAGAAGGCGACCACACAGGAGCTCTTCGCGAACCCGCGCATGCCGTACACCTGGGGGCTGCTGCGGTCGCTGCCCCGCCTGGATCATCCGCGTGCCGACCGGCTCACCCCGATCGACGGCGCTCCACCCGACCTAGCCGACGGCGCCGCCGGCTGCCGATTCGAGCCACGGTGCGGTCATCGCCAGGAGATCTGTGGCGCGAGCGAGCCCGGGCTGGTGTCGGCGCCACGGCACACCATCGCCGAAGACGGCCACGAAGTGCGCTGCTGGGCGACCCAGCCGGATGGCTGGCTCGCCGACGCCACGACGACGGCGGGGCAACCATGACGCAGACCTCGGCCCACGCGACTCCCCATTCGAGCGCCGCGACGCCGGCGCCCCAGCCGCCCCTGATCGAGGTGACCGATCTCCAGGTGCACTTCCCGGTTCGGGCCGGCATCCTGTTCGACCACCAGGTCGCGGCGGTGCGCGCCGTCGACGGCCTGAGCTTCAGCCTCCACCGCGGCGAGGTGCTCGGCCTGGTCGGCGAGTCCGGCTGCGGGAAGTCCACCACCGGCAGGGCGGTGGCGCGGCTGGAACGGCCTACTGCCGGGTCGATCCGGCTCGACGGCACCGACATCTCGCGGCTGCGAGGGACGGAATTGCGCCGGGTTCGCCGGCGCGTGCAGATGATCTTTCAGGATCCGTTCGCGTCGCTGAACCCGCGCATGACCATCGGGCAGCTCGTCGGCGAGCCGCTGGGCGTACACCGGCTGGTGGCGAAGGACGAGCGGCCGGTCCGGGTCGCCGAGCTGCTGCGGACAGTGGGCCTGGACCCGGCATCGGTCTCGCGCTATCCGCACGAGTTCTCCGGCGGCCAGCGCCAGCGCATCGGCATCGCACGTGCGCTGGCGGTAGAGCCCGAAGTCATCGTGGCCGACGAGCCGATCTCGGCTCTGGACGTCTCGATCCAGGCGCAGGTGGTGAACCTGCTCGCCGACCTCCGCGCGGCGTACGGCCTCGCCTTCCTGTTCATCGCGCACGACCTCGCCGTCGTCCGGCACGTCAGCGACCGCGTCGCCGTCATGTACCTCGGCAAGATCGTCGAGCTGGCCGACCGCGACGACCTGTACGCCCACGCGCTGCATCCCTACACCCAGGCCTTGTTGTCCGCGGTGCCGGTCCCCGACCCGGTGGTGGAGCAACACCGCGAGCAGATCATTCTCCACGGCGACGTTCCCAGCCCGATGTCACCGCCCAGCGGCTGCCGGTTCCGCACCCGGTGCTGGAAGGCACAGGAGGTCTGCGCCGAGGTGGAGCCGCCGTTGGTCGAGCTCGCGACCCGGCACTGGACCGCCTGTCATTTTCCCGATGTGACCTGACCGACCGACGGGCCGCGACGCCTGCGCGCTCGACCATGATTATCGATATTCGTCAATTATCGCTATGCCTCGCTGAAGAGGAGACCTCACGTGAGTGTTTCGGTTGCACCGCAGACCACTGGACCCGACGACGCGTCCGGCGCGGCGTCGCTGGCTGTGGCCCAGCGCTCGGTGCGCGATGCCACCATCACCTATCCGTTGTGGCCGCCGCTGACCGAGGGCTGTCCACGCTCCAGCGGCACGGAGGTCCAGTACCCGTTGGAGATCGCGTACGACCTCCAACGTGTCGATCCGACGCTGTTCGACCAGCCCGCCTTGCCCGGACTCCACCGGTGGGCACCGGTGCTGCCGCCGCTCGCCCCCGGACTCGATCTCGGCGTGGGCGGGACACCGCTCGTGCCCGTACCGGAACTGGCCCGGTTCGCGAGGTTCGACGGCGAGCTGTACATGAAGGACGAGACCCGCAACCCGACCTGGAGCCACAAGGACCGCCTCAACACGTGCGCGGTCAGCGCCGCGGTCCTCACCGGAGCTCCGGGCGTGGTCGTTGCCTCCCCCGGGAACCACGGCGCGTCGGCGGCAGCCCATGCCGCAGCCGCCGGACTACCGTGCATCGTGGTGGCGACCGCCGGCGGACCCGATGTCGGCCAGCGCTTCGTCGACTCCTACGGCGCGGCCGTCGTCGCCGTCGACCGCGACGATCGCTGGCCAGTGGTCCGCGACATCGTCGACAAGCTCGGCTTCCACCCCGTGAGCAATCTGACCATCACCCATACCGGCCACCCGTTCGGGCCGGAGGGCTACAAGACCATCGCGTTCGAGATCTTCGGTCAGCTCGGCCGGCGGGTACCGTCCGCCGTGCTGGTCCCGACCGGATACGCCGAGGCGCTGTACGGCATCTGGAAGGGGTTCGTCGAACTGCAGGCGATCGGGGTGACGTCCCGGCTGCCGCGGATGGTGGCGTGCGAGCCGGCAGCTCGCGGGCCACTGCACAAGGCCTTGCGGGAGGGATCGGACGCTACGCACGTTCCCACGAACCCCACACGCGCGTTCTCCATCGGATCGACGACCAGCGGGTACCGCGGAGTCGTGGCGATACGCGACAGCGGCGGCACCGCCATCCTGTTGACCGAGGATGAGCTGGAAGAGGCCCACCAGGCTCAGCGCCGGGCCGGCTTCTGGCACGAACTGTCCAGCGGGGCAGGACTGGCAGCCTTGCGGCAACTTTTCACCGGCGCCCGCCGCGGAGACTGGGCCGACGACGGACCCGTGGTCTTCGTCTCCACGTCCAGCGGTTTCAAGGACCACGAGGAGCACCCGCGCGAGATCACGATCTCGGCCCCGGACTGGGCCTCGGTTCGCGAGCACCTGAAGACGAAAGGCATCGCGACATGAGCCCGGCTGCGACCAGCCCGCCGGTGGCGTGCACTGTGTGCGGCGCCCGATACGAACACGAGCGCCTTGTGGTGTCGTGCATCTGCGGAGGGCTGTTGGAACTCGCCCCGCCCGCCCCTCTCACCAGCGAGCACGTGGACACGCTCGAGACCGGTCCCTGGCGCTACGCCGCTGCACTCCCCCGGGTGCCCGCCGCGGGGCGGGTCCGGCTGGGCGAGGCCCGCACTCCCCTCGTGCCGGTCCGCATCGACGGCGCCGATGCGCTGCTCAAGGCGGAGTACGCACTGCCCACCGGGAGTTACAAGGACCGCGGCTCGGCCGTTGTCGTGTCGCTCCTGCACCACGTTGGCGTCACCGAGGTGATGGACGACTCGTCGGGCAACGCGGGCGCCTCCCTCGCGGCCTACGCCGCGGCGGCCGGCATGCGGTGCGTCGTCTACGTGCCCGCCAGCAACTCGTCCGGCAAGCTCGCGCAGATCCGCGGCTACGGTGCGGAACTGCGCCCCATCGGCGGCGACCGCGCCGCGGCCATGCGCGACGCGGCGGCCGCCGACGGCGCACCCTTCTACGCCAGTCACAACAGGATGCCCGCGTTCATCGCCGGCGTGTCCACGCTCGGCTTCGAGCTCTGGGAGGACCTCGGGCACGCCGCACCCGCCGTCGTCGTCGTACCAGCCGGCCACGGGAGCCTGGTCCTGGCACTCGCACACGCCTTCCGGGCGCTGCGATCAGGCGGCTCCATCGATCGGCTCCCACGCCTGATCGCCGTGCAGGCCCAGACGCGTTCGGCGCTGTCCGCTGCCTGGTCATCGGGGCGCGACGAGGTCACCGCGCTCGACCACGGCCCGACCATCGCCGAGGGCGTGGCCGCGGTGCGTCCCTTGTACGGCGGCCAGCTGCTTCGGGCCATCCGCGAGTCCCACGGCGACGTCCTCACCGTGACCGAACACGAGATCGCGGCCGCCCTGCGTGATCTCGGCCGACTCGGCCACTACGTGGAACCGACCAGTGCCGTCGCAGTCGCGGGCTTCCGGCGGCTGGCCGGGTCGAACACCGCCACCAACGACACGGTTGTGGTGCTGACCGGCAGCGGCCTCAAGAGCGCCTGGCCGGATGCCGAAATGGGCGAAATGTTTTCAGGCTGATATTCGACAGAAATCGATAGTGCCCTAGTATCAATTAACTCGGAGTAGGCGGTGCTCGACATGACGAAACGACGAGACCTGTTCATGCTGGTTCCGGCGCCGGGGCGTGCCGACGAAGCGCTCATCCGGCTGTCCAACTGGCTGGGCGAGCTCGACGGCCATCCTGGGTATCTGGGCGGCGCGGTGCTGCGGGAGTCTGCCGGCGAGCTGCTTCCCGACACGATGGTGTTGATGCTCGAGTTCGAGTCGACGGCGGCCGCCCGGGCCCTTTGGCCGAAATTGCGCGGTTTGCAGACCCCGGTGACGCCGGACGGAGACGACCGGAATCCGCCCGACCAGGGCCGGGTGCTCTTCGAGCTGCCCGATCCCCCTGCCCTCGGCGCGAGCAACGACGACCCCGAGCCTGCCGCGCCGACCCTCGACTACAACCGGGGCGGTGGCATGCTGGCACGCCTGCTGCACGTGCACGCCGAGGCGGTCCACGAGTTTGCCGCCACCGGCGTGCCGGCTCACCAGCACTGATGCACGGGAGAATGACATGGCAGCCGAAACCGCGGACGCCGTCGTCGTCGGCGGCGGGATCACCGGCGCGAGCATAGCGTTCCACCTGGCCGCCCGCGGATTGAAACGGGTCGTCCTCTGCGAGCGCGACGCCCTGTGCTCCGGCGCCACCGGCAAGACGGCGGCGTTCGTCCAGGTCGTCGAGACATCCTGGCCCGAGGCGCGCATCACCCTGGCGAGCCTGCGCTACTACCTGCACTGGGACGAGATCGTCGGCCACGGCTCCTGCGGGTTCGAGCAGAAGGGCTACCTGCGCGTTGGAACCTCCGATCAGGAAGCCAAGGCACGTCTGCACGCCGAGCTGCTCCGCTCGTGGGGTGTCGACGTCGACATCCTCGACCAGGCGGGGGTGGCCGAGCTCGCGCCGTACCTCGACACCTCCGACGTCGCCTTCGGGATCTATCAGGCGGTCGCCGGAAACGCGTCCGCCACCGAGGCCGCGGAGGGCTTCGTGCGCCGCGCCGAACAGCTGGGTGCTCGCCTCCACGCCCGCACGCCGGTCCGAGGGATCGAGGTCACGGGTGGACGCGTCAGCGGAGTCAGGACGGACCGCGGCATCATCGCCGCTCCAGTCGTCGTCCTGGCGGCGGCCGGCTGGAACCTGGACCTGCTGAAGGAGGTGGGAGTCCGGCCTCCGGTGGCCCTCGCTCGCACCCAACTGGCGCAGTTCGCCTGGCCGGACGTGCCGAGCTCGGCGACGTTCGTCAATGTCTCGGACCAAATCCACGGCAGCTACTTCACCTGGGACGGCGTAGGCCGCCGGTTCATCGCCGGTCTGTCCGCTGACCACCGACAGGCCGTCGACGATCTCGACCACTTCGACGAGAGCGGCGACGACTCCTACGGCGAGCGTGCCGGCGAACGCCTCGTCGCGCGGCTGCCGGCGGCCGCCGCCGCTCGCCGCGGCCCCGGCTGGGCCGGGCCGGTCACGCTGACCCCGGACCGGGCGATGATCGTGGACCGGCACCCCGAGCTCACCGGACTCCACTACATCGCCGGCTGCAACGGCCGAGGCTTCAAGGGCGCACCGGCGCTGGGCCGCGCCGTCGCCGAGTGGGTCGTCGACGGGGCACCACGCACCGTCGACCTGCGCCCGTTCAGTGCCGAACGATTCACGCACGGCGGACCGTTCGAGCGAGATCTCGAGTACAGCACGGCGAGTGCGGAGTTCGACGTCCTGCTCTCCCGCACTCGCCCTGCGTAGCGGGCCACTCCACGACTGGCCGGCCGCGCTCAGCGACCTCACATCTCACGAAAGCGAGGCACGCAAGTGAGACAGCAACGCGCACGGCGGCGCACCACAGCTCTCGCGCCGATCATCGCCCTCGTGGCGACTCTGACCGCCTGCTCGGCAAGCGACGCCAGCAACGAGGCACCGGACGATGCCACCGGCCCGGAGGGCACGCTCACCATAGGCGAGAACACGTTCCCCACCGCGCTCGACGCCGACGTGGGATTCGCCGGCTACACCCTCATGGCCTACGGGATCGCCGAGTCGCTCATGCGGGTGACCCCGGACAACGAGCTGGTCCCGTGGGTGGCCGAATCTGTCGAGCAGGTCGACCCGCTGACCCTGGAGGTGACCATCCGCGACGACGTGACCTTCTGGGACGGCGAGAAGGTCGACGCCACGGCCGTCCAGCGGTCCTTGGAACGCTCGGTCACCGAGCAACCCGGGACCGACACCCTGATCCCAGCGGGGACCACGTTCGCCGCCGACGGCCAAGTCCTCACCATCACGACGCCCGAGCCCGTGGGCTCGCTCAGCAACAACCTGGCCTCCTTCAACTTCACCATCAAGAAGGTCGCCGACGACGGCTCGCTGGTCTACACGGGGCCGTACCGGTACGCGGAGTTCGTCGAGCAGACCTCCATCGTCCTCGAGGCCTACGAAGGCCATCGGACGCCCGCGGCCGTGGCGACGATCGAGGTACAGATGATCCCCGACGTCAGCGCCAGGCTCCTGGCGCTGCAAGCCGGCGACATCGACATGGCGTATGCGATGCTGCCGTCGTTGAAGCCGCAGCTGGAAGCCGCCGGGATGCAGATCCACGAGTATCCGTTCGGGCGGCAGAACGACCTCGTCTTCAACGTCAATCGCCCACCGTTCGACGACGTCGCGGTCCGGCAGGCCATCTCCCTGGCCATCGACCGCGAAGCATTGGTCGACGGCGTCCTGGCCGGCTCCGGCACGCCGGCCTACGCCCTCGCGCCCGAGGACATCGGCCTGACCGGCCTGGTGGCCACCCAGGAGTTCGACCTCGCGGAGGCAGGCGAGGTGCTCGACGCCGCCGGGTGGGTCGAAGGCGCCGACGGCATCAGGACGAAGGACGGCGACCGGCTCGCGTTCGCTCTCGGGTATTACACCTCCCGCGCCGAGCTCGAGCCCCTCGCGACGATCATCCGCGACCAGCTCACCGAGATCGGTATCGAGGTCAAGTTGGAGAGCATCGCCGACATCAACACCGCGATGGCCGAGAACGAATTCGACGCCACGCTCTACTCGTACAACGTCGCGCCCTTCGGCGAGATCGACCGAGCCATCGGCCAGCTCTACACACCGTCGAGCACCAACAACGAGCGCTACTCCAACGACGAGGTGAACGCGCTGTTCGAGCAGTACCGCACGTCGCTGGACGAGGCCGAGCGAGAGGATCTGCTCCGGCAGATCCAGGAGCTCATCGGTGCCGACGTGCCGGTCGTGTACCTGGTGAACCCCAACCAGATCGTGGCGACCGCACCGGACGTCACCGACTTCACACCGCACTTCCTCGAGAACTACAAGATCGACCCGGCGCTCGGCATCGGCTAGACCACACCCGGTGAGGCGCGGGCTTCTCGCTCGCGCCTTGCCCCTCACGGGAGGTGCGGCCACCATGACTCGGCTCATCCTCAAGCGGATCGTGCACGCCGTTCCGCTGCTGTTCCTCATCACGCTGGTCGCCTTCGCCCTCGGCAACGCCGCACCGTCCGACCCGGCCCGCATGGCTTTGGCCGCCGGCGGCACCGGCGTGCAGATCGACGAACGCGATGTGGAGCTGAAGCGGATCGAGCTGGGACTCGACCGCCCGCTGCCCGAGCGCTACCTCACCTGGCTGGGCGATCTGGTCCAGGGTGACCTCGGTGAGTCCTTCACGTCGGGCAGGTCCGTGACGGCGCTGTTCGTCGAGCGCTTTCCCGCGTCATTGATGCTGGCCGTGCTCGCAATGGTCGTCGCCATCGCCGTCGGCGTTCCACTCGGGATGGCGTCGGCCGTTCGCCCGAACGGCTTGATCGACTACTCCAGCCGGTTGCTCGCCCTGGCCTGCGTGTCGCTGCCCGCCTTCTGGATCGCTCTGATGGCCATTGCGCTGTTCGCGGCCAAGTTGCACCTGGTACCCGCGATCGGCCAGCTCACCTTCGCCGGCGCCATCCTCCCGATCCTGGTCCTCAGCCTGCGCCCACTCGGCCGCCTCATCCGGCTCATGCAGACGACCACCGCCGAGGTCCTGCGCAGCGAGCACGTCAAGGTCACCCGAGGGAAGGGACTCGGCGAGTTCGCGATCATGCGCAGACACGTGCTGCCGAACGCCATCCTGCCGATCGTCGCCGTCATCGGGCTCGATCTGGCCGTTCTGATCGCCAACTCCGCCGTCGTGGAGTGGGTGTTCGCCTGGCCCGGTGTCGGGCGTCTCGGCGTAGAGGCCGCCCTCGCCGGCGACCTTCCGGTCCTGATGGCCTTCACCGTGGTCGTCAGCGTCGTCGTGCTGCTCACGACCCTGCTGGTCGACATCACCTACGCCCTGATGGATCCGCGGATCCGCGAGGAGGTGCGCGCGTGACCACCATCTCCGTACCGGCGCCGAGCCGGCTCGCCTCCGGCTATCGGGCGCTGGGCTGGGTGGGCGTGACCTCACTGGTCACGCTGCTCGTCGTTGTCAGCGCTGTGCTGATCGGGCCGATGATCTGGACGATCGACCCCGACAAGACCGACATGGCCCGCCAGTTCGCGCCATTCAGTGCCCAGCACCCTCTGGGCACGGACGATTTCGGGCGCGACATCCTCGCCCGGCTGCTTCATGGCGGGCGACTGTCGCTCGCCGGTGCCGGGATCATCCTCGTCGGAGAGTCAGTGATCGGCATCACCGTCGGCGCCGTGGCCGGCATCGTCGGCGGGCGCGTCGACACCGTCCTGTCGCGCCTGGTCGACGCCCTGCTCGCACTGCCGTCCCTGGTGGTCGCCCTCGCCCTGGTCGGCGCGATGGGCAAATCCTTCACCAACATCATCATCGCGCTGATCATCACCGGCTGGCCCTGGTACGCCCGCGCCTACCGCGGCCTGTTCCTCCTCGAGCGGCGCCGGGAGTACGTCGAGGCGGCACGCGCCATCGGGGTGCCGCTGCCCCTGATCGTCATCAGGCACGTGCTGCCCAACGTCGCCGGCCCCCTCGTCGTTCTCCTCACCGTCAATCTCGGCGCCGCGATCCTGAATCTCACTTCGCTGTCCTTCCTCGGCCTCGGAGTCCAGGCGCCACAGTCCGAATGGGGCGCAATGGTCAACTACGGCCGCGTCTACTTCCAGACCGATCCCTGGATCATCGCCGCGCCAGGCTTGGCCATCGCGATCACCGTCGTCGCCGTGAACCTCCTGGGCGATGCGCTGCGCGATCACCTCGACCCGCGACAGGTGGCACCACGCTCCGTACTGCGGCCGCCGAAGCGCTGACGTTCGAGCGGCCCGACCTGCACGAAGCCCTTCCGCATCAGTGATGTTTCAGATAACATCGTCTGTGATGTATCACAGGCGACACGCCTGGAGTCGACGAGACGACCCGTTGGGAGAGCAGCGCAGATGGACGACCAGTCGGCGCCGAAGGTCCACGGTCACGGGCACGGCCATGGCCACGGTCACGGACGTGGCCACGACGAGCCCGGGCCGGCCTCCGGCCAGACCGAGACAGCGGACCATGGACACGGACACCTCCACGACGACGCGGCGCAGGAGGGGCACCACGACCACCCGCATCCGCATCCCCACCCGCACAAGGACGGGCACGGGCATGGGCATGGGCACGGCCACGACGGGATCAGCCTGTGGGGCCGCGTCACCCATCTGTTCAGACCGCACGCGCACGACCACACCGAGGCCATCCAGACCGCGGAGGAGGCCAGCAGCGAAGGCATCCGGGCTGCCTGGATCAGCCTCGGCGGCATGGGCGCGACCGCGGTCCTGCAGATCGTCATCGTGGCCGTCAGCGGCTCCATCGCACTGCTCGCCGACACGCTGCACAACCTCGGTCACCTGGTCACGACGATCCCGCTGGTGATCGCGTTCCGGCTGGGCCGGCGCAACCCCACGAAGAAGTACCCGTTCGGCTACCGGCGCGCCGAAGACCTCGTCGGCCTGCTCATCGCCGGTGTGATCGCCCTGTCGGCGGCCCTGATCATCTGGGAATCCGTCCACGCCCTGATCAACCCGCGCGACCTCGCGAACCTGGGCTGGGTCTTCGCCGCCGGGCTCGTTGGCGCGCTGGGCAACGAACTCGTCGCCGCCTACCGGATCCGCATCGGCCGCAAGATCGGCTCCGCCGCGCTGATCGCCGAGGGCAACCACGCCCGCGCCGACGGCTTCACCTCCATCGCCGTGGTCCTCGGCGTGATCGGCGTATGGCTGGGCTTCCCGCAAGCCGACGCCATCATCGGGCTACTCATCGCGGTCGCGATCCTGTGGATCCTCGTCGAGTCCTGCAAGTCGGTCATCCGCCGCCTCATGGACGGCGTCGAACCCGGCCTCGTCGACGAGATCCACCAGACCGCATCGGCCGTGCCGGGCGTGCACTACGTCGACGCCATCCGGGCACGGTGGAGCGGCCACCGGCTGGAGGCACAACTCACCCTCGGCATCGACGCCACACTCACCGTCGCCGACGGCCACCAGCTCGCCGAACAGACCCACCACGAGCTACTGCACACGATCCCGCACCTCAACGACGTCAGCGTGCACATCCATCCCACCTACGACGGCATCACACCCCCCGAGGCGCACGAGCTGACCCACCACCACTCCTCACCCGAAGCCCGCCGCGCCTACCAGGAAGCGCACGGCCGCACCGGCTGAGAGCGACGCAGCCGTGGGGCCGGATCCCCGGATCCGGCCCCACCTGTGTTCGGCGTCGGAACGACTGGCATAGAACCTGCCTATGTCCGAAGATACGAAGACGTGCAAGCTGGACGTCGACAGCCCGTACGTGGAGCTGGCCGCGGAGGTCTTCTCCCTCCTCTCCGACCCCACTGGGGGTGCGGATCATCCTCGCGCTGCGCGGCGAGGAGCTTTCGGTCAACCACCTGGCCGACATCGTCTTCCAGGCCGAGCACGCGCTCGGTGAGTCGGCGCACGGGCGCGCCGGCGTGACAGCCTCCTGACGTGCGACGGCCCCGCCGGCGATGCCCGGCGGGGCCGTTGTCTTCGCGCCCGGCGCCTTCAGCTGCCGATGTCGATCCCACGACCTGCCAGGACGGCGGAGACCGACGCCCAGTCCGCCCCGGTCGGGATCGGCTCGTAGCGCAGCGCGTTCTTGTCCTTGAACCCGCTGGAGGTGCAGATGCAGACGACCGGGCCTTCGAACCTCGTCCCGGCCGCCAGACTCTGCCGCAGCCCGGCGACGCCGATCACGCCGGACAGTTCCTGCCACATGCCGAAGCGGGCGAGGTCGTCCTGGGCGCGCACCATGTCCGCGTCCTCGACGCCGATCACCTCGCCGGTCGTGTGCGTCATGACGTGGGTGGCGCGGTAGCCGCCGGTGGTCGTCGCGACGGAGTAGGCGTCGGTCGGGGTGACCGGCACCGTGACGGCCGGCTGGTGTTCGCGCAGCGCCGTGGCGATGACGGCGCGACCGCCGACCTCGCAGGCGTACACGGCGGGGACGGTGCCGGCCACGCCCAGCGTCCGCAGCTCCTCGAAGCCCTTCCACACACCGTAGAGGAGTTCGCCGTAACCGGCAGGGACGTAGACCGCGGCGGGGACGCGGCGGCCCAGCTCGATGTAGAGCTCGTAGGCGATCGTCTTGTAGCCCTCGGGACCGAAGGGGTGACCGGTGTGGGTGACTGTCTGGTTGCTGACCGGTTGGAAGCCGAGCCGGTCGACGATGTCCTTCACCACACCCCACCGGGCGGCCCGCGGCACCGACAGCACCGTGGCGCCGTAGGCACCGACGAACGACTCCACCGGGGGCGGACCGCCGGTGGACATGACGACGACGCACGGGAGCCCGACGGCGGCCGACATCGCGGCCGCCGAGGCGCCGTGGTTGCCCGAGGACGCGACGACGACACCCGGCGCGCCGGACAACGCCGCGGCGCTGACGGCACACAGGTTGAGCCGGTCCTTGTGGCTCCAGGTCGGATTGCGGCTCTCGTCCTTCAGCAGCACCGGCACGTCGGTGTCGAACAGTGCCGAGGCGTCGAGCAGGGTGGTGCCGCCGATGCCGCGGACCAAGCCCGGGTGCAATGGCGGCAGCAGCGGTGCCCAGGCGGAGGCGTCGGAGGGCACGGTGTCGCGGCCGAACAGTTCGTCGACCGTGCCATCGCCGAGCGCGTCGTAGCCGAACGTCACTTCGAGCGGGTACGCGACCGTCTCGGTGCTCGACCGCGGGCAGCCAGCGACCAGCGGTGGCCACAGCGGGTACGTCAGCTCGTGGTCGTGGACGGCCCGCTGACCCGTCGCCAAAGAGGGCGACAGGTCAGCGGCGGCCGCGGCCGTCTCAGTGCTCAGGCTCATCGCTTGAGCGAGACGTAGAACGCCGTGACGGGACCGTCCTCGGACGAGCCCCAGATCGAGTGCCGGACGCCGGCCGGAATCACGAACGCCGATCCGCCCTTGATCGGGACCCGCTCCCCCGGCAGCCCCACGACCCCGGACCCGGAGATCACGTAGTAGTACTCCGGGTGCTCGTGCGCGCCGCCGAGCTCCTCGTCCGTCGGCTCCTCGGAGCGGAACTTGTAGTCGATCAATCCGCCGCGCGCACCGTAGTCGATGCCCAGCGTGTCGGCGTTGAGCAGCCGCCAGCTCGTGCGGGTCTCGTTGTCGTTGGTCTCGACGTCGTCCGGCGTGATGATCTGCAGCATCGTGCTGTCCTCTCGTGTGTGCGGTACGTGTGACGGTGAGCCTGTGGCGCATGTCGTCAGTCCCGGGCGCCTCCCTTCTCCGCGATGCCGCGCTCGGCCATGGGGTGCCAGCAGGCTGTGTCGTGGCCCGGCCCGGGCCCGAGATCCAGGAGCGCCGGGTCGTCTTCCAGGCAGGCCGGCAAGACGTGCGGGCAGCGGGGGTGGAAGGCGCACCCGGCCGGCCGGTTCCGCAACGACGGTGGCTCACCTTTGAGCAACACGCGAGCTCGCCGCTGTCCGGGTACGCGCGTGGGCACGGCCCGCACCAAGGCGTCCGTGTACGGGTGCCGTGGAGCGTCGATGACCTCCCCAGCCGGTCCCTGTTCCACGATCCGGCCCAGATACATAACGGCGACCCGGTCGCACACCCGCCGCAGCAAGGACACGTCGTGCGAGACCAGGAGGACGGCCACGTCCAGGCGACGGGCGAGGTCGGCGAGCAGCGCGACCACGCCGGCCGCGGTCTGCTCGTCCAGCATCGACACCGGCTCGTCGGCCAGCAGCACTTCAGGCTCCACGACGAGGGCCCGCGCGATCGCGACCCGTTGCCGTTCTCCGCCGCTGAGCTGGTGCGGATATCGGCCGGCGTAGTCGGACGCGGGCGTCAGGCCGGCGTTCTCCAACGCCTCCGTCACACGACGGTCTCGGTCGGCGTCGTTCGCGGCGAGATGCTGGGCGATGAGCGGCTCAGCCACAGCGTCGCGCACCCGGAGCCGCGGGTTGAGCGAGTCGTACGGATCCTGGAAGATCATCTGGACATGCCTGCGCAACGGCCGCCAGCCGGCCCGGTCGCCTCCGGCGACCTCGTGACCGGCGATGCGGATCGCCCCGCCGGCGACCTCGGTGAGCCCGACGAGAGTCGCCGCGAGCGAGCTCTTTCCGCAGCCGCTCTCCCCCGCCAGCCCGACGACCTCGCCGCGCCGCACCATGAGCGAGACGTCGCGGAGCACGGTCAGCTCGTTGGATCGGCGCAGCGCGGCCAGGCCACGGCCACCGGCGAAGCTCACCGTCAGATCGGACACCTCGAGTGCCGGCGGCGGCTCGGACTCCGGCTCGGCTGCCGGTCGCGGCGCCAGCACGCCGGCGTCGTGCGGCCGGCCCAGGACTTGCGCCGGCGTACCCTCGGCCTGGACCCGGCCCTGGTCGAGCGCGATGACGTGGTCGCACAGCTCGTTGGCCACGCCGAGGTCGTGAGTGACGACGAGCAGAGCCAGACCGAGGTCCTCCTTCGCCCGGACCAGCAGCTCCAGAACACGGTCCTGGACGATCACGTCCAGGCCGGTGGTCGGTTCGTCGGCGACGAGCACCGTCGGCTCCAGCACTGTGGCCATCGCGATCAACGTCCGTTGCCGCATCCCGCCGCTGAACTGGTGCGGGTACGACGACGTCCGGTCGGCGTGGATGCCGACCCGCTCCAGTGCCTCGTGGGCCATGGCCAAGGCCGCACGCTGGCTGACGTCACGGTGGGCGCGGACCACCTCGGCGATCTGCTGGTCGACCGCCATGACCGGATCGAGGGAGCTCATGGCCGCCTGCGGCACGAGCGCGAGATGCTCCCAACGCAGCCGCCGCCGCTGGCGCTCGGGCATCGCCAGCAGGTCGTGCCCGCCGAACTGGACCGCGCCGCTGACCGTCGCGGTGCGCGGCAGCAGGCCGAGGATGGCCTTGCCCGCTGTCGTCTTCCCGGAGCCGGACCGTCCGATCAGGCCGACGGTGTGTCCGGGCGCGACGGTGAGGTCGAGGCTCTCCACCGCCTGGCGGACCCCGTCGGCGGTCTCGTAGGTGACGGCGAGTCCGCGGACGTCCAGCACGTGGTCCGGCGCGCTGGCGGTTCCGGTCGTGAGGCCGGCGGTTACGGGGTTCGTCATGGCTGCCGCGCCTCCCATCGGTGGGCTTGGGCGGACTCGTAGGCGCGGCCGAGCAGTGACATGCACAGGACGAAGAGCATGATCGCGAGGCCGGGGAAGAATGCCCACCACCAGGTCGTGTTCAGTTCGGTCGAGGTGAACGCGTCGAACATGATCGTTCCCCAGGAGATCGAGTCCGGCGGCGCCAGCCCGAGGAAGCTCAGGCTCGCCTCGGCGATCACGGCCTCGGTGACGAGGAACAGGCCGTAGAGCATGGCCAGTGAGACCACGTTGGGTGCGATGTGCCGGTAGAGCACGCGCCGGGGACGGGCGCCGCCGACCACGGCGGCGCGGACGAACGGCCGTTGTTTCAGGCTCAGGACCTGGGCGCGGACCACCCGTGCCGTCGTCCGCCAGAACAGCGCCGCGATCGCCAGGAGCAGCACCATGTCGGACCGGCCCAGGATGCCGACCAGCACGATCGCGAACGGCAGGAACGGCAGCGCGTAGGCGCTGTCGGTGATGCGCATGAGCAGCGAGTCGACGCGGCCGCCGGCGAACCCGGCGATGAGGCCGATGTTGACGCCGATGACCACTGTCACCAGCGCGCCGGCGAAGCCCACCACCAGAGTGCGGCGGGTCCCCCAGATCACCTGGCTCAGCACGTCACGGCCGTAGCTCGTCGTGCCGAACGGATGCTCCAGGCTGGGCGGGACCGACCGCGCCAGCTCGCCGTTCGCCAGCCGCAGCCGATCGAACGGACCGTAGAGCGCGATCCACGGACCGATCAGCGCCACCAGCACGAACAGCGCGAAACCGATGAGCGCGAGCTTCGCGCCTGGCGTGTGCCACACCCGCACCAGAGCGTCACGCCCGGCGGTGACGAAGTGCCGGCCGGCGTCGCGGACGTCGGCGGTGGTCGCGCTCATGCCAGCCTCACCCTCGGGTCGAGATAGGCATAGGCGACGTCGATGACGGCGTTGACGACGATGACGGTCACCGCCGTGAGCAGGAAGATGCCCTGCATCATCGGGTAGTCGAAGTTGTTCACGGCCTCGACGACGCCGCGGCCCATGCCAGGCCACGAGAACACCGTCTCGACGATGACCTGGCCACCGATGATGTTGTCGACCAGCGTCGGCGCCAGCGTCACGACCGGCAGCGCGGCGTTGCGTGCACCGTGGCGGTAGACGATGCGCCGCCGCGGCAGGCCCTGCGCCCGGCCGAGCTCGATGAACTCCTGGTCGAGTACCTCCTTCATCGAGGCGCGCATGGTCAGCGTCGGCTCGACCAGGTAGTAGAGCACCAGGATGGTGAGCGGCAGCACGAGATGGTGCAGGAAGTCCAGCGACAGGAACCGGGCCAGCCCGTCACCGCCCTCGCCAGGCGAGAACATGCCCAGCGACGGGACCCAGCCCAGCGTCAGCCCGAACAGCGTGAGCGCCAGGGTGGACACCCAGAAGATCGGTGAAGCCTTGATGACGAACGCAGACGTCCGCACACCCTCGTCGAACCTTCGGCTCGACGTGGCTGCCAAGGCGCCGAGCCCGATACCGATGGTGGCGGCCAGCAGCACCGCTGGGACGACCAGCACGGCCGTGTTGAGCAGCCGGTCCGCCAGCACGTCGACCACCGGCACCTTGTACTGGAACGAGATCCCGAGATCACCTTGCAGCAGCGCGAGACAGTACGACAGGAACTGCTGCGGCAGCGGCTCGTCCAGGCCGTATCGCTCCCGCAGTTGCTCGGCGACCGCCGGATCCATATCCGGTCCGACGACGGCCGCCGCCGGGTCACCCGGGACGGCCCGGAACAGCAGGAACGTCAGCGGCACGAGCACCGCCAGCGTGACTAGCATCTGCACCAGCCGGCCCAGCAGGAACCGGGCGAGCGGGCGGCCCGGACCCGTCCGTCGGCGCTCTTCCGGGGCTGGCGGACCGGGGGTGGTG
>NZ_SMKZ01000089.1 GCF_004349065.1 Jiangella asiatica | reverse complement strand
CGGCCAGCTCGGCGAACACCCGGACCTGCTGCGCCTCGGCGTGGGCCTTGAGCCGCTCCCACGCTCGCGCCACCAGCACGACATCGTGGGTGGGCAGCTCGGCCGGGTCGACCTCGGCGAGCGCGGCGGCCAGCTGCGGCCCCGGTGGCAGTCCCACGAGCTTCCCCACGCCTGGCGCGCCGGCGGCAATACCGCCGGCGGGATCATCGCGGGCCGAGTCGTCGCCGGCGGATGTCAGAGTGGACACTCGGGTGCGCCCCTTCCGGATCGGTTCCCGATGCGCCCGACGCACGAGCGCGCCACCCGCGTTCACCGACCGGCTGGGGCGGACGACCACACCAAAGAGCGATGTGACCGTGACAAGACCAGACACCAAAAGGAGTGCTCGTCTCAGCTTCACCACGCACAATATCAAACATGTGTTCGACTCCGCAACTCCGCGACGTGGGAGCCCGGCGTCCTTGGCGTCGACCGGACGCTGGGCGCCCGCTCTGGGGATGCACGACGACGGGTGACGTGGCCAGCACCGGCCCGAGGAGCTCGCGTAGGTGCTGTGAGGCGTCGTCCCACGCGCTCCGGTTGCTCCTGCTCACCGTGGCGGGTGGGCGGCGAGCCACGTCGCGGCCCGGCGCGGCGATGCGCGCGCCAGCCAGGCGTCCTGGATCTGCTCGGCCAGCTCCGCGCGGGTCAGCTCGCCCAGCCGGCTGGCGCGTACGAGCACCGACAGGTGGCCGTCGAAGTGCGGCGTGGTGAAGAACGGTGTCGTCGGGTCGCTGACCAGAGCCTGCTTCTCCGTCTCCGACTCGACCCACAGGACGATGACGTCGCGGTAGCGCTCGCCCGTCTCCGGGTCGACGGCGTCGGGGCGCGGATTGCGGAAGAAGACGAACGACTTGCCGCCCACCTGGTAGACGGGGTTCTCGGCGGTCCCGGGGTAGACGCTGACATGTGGCATCGCCAGCGCCAGGTCGTGCACGTCCGCGGCCGTCGCCGGCCGATCCGCGTCGCGGGCCTTCATCGGCCTAGCGTAAACCCGCAGCGTAGGCCCATGCGGGCGACCTGCGGCGTTACGATGCAACTCAACGGGCGGAAGCGGCGTCATCCCTGCGGGGGGAGGTGACGAGTGTCCGGAACGACGCGGTCCACCGCGGTGGCGGCCACCGCGTCGCTACTGGCTGCCGCCCCGCTGGCCGCGGTCACCGCGGCCGACCGCTGGCTGGTCGTCGCCGCGGTGCCGATCGTCCTGGTCGCGACGGCGGGATGGGCACTGCGACGGGTCCGGCTGCCGGCCACCACGGTGGTCGTCATCCAGACCGCGCTGGTGACCTGGTGGCTGGGTGTGCTGGCCGCCCTCGGCGGACCGGCCGCGTGGTCGGCCGGCGCCGTCGGCTGGCGGGCCTTCGTGCCGTCGCCGGAATGGGCCGATCGGCTGGGCGACACCGCCGGTGCCGGCGTGGCCACGCTGCGCGAGCACGCCGCGCCCGTGCCCGTCGATCCAGGGGTCGTGGTGTTGCTGGTGGGCTGTGTCGGTGTCATGGCCGTGGCGGTGGACCTGGTCGCGGTCGCCTTGCGGCGGGTGGCGCTGGCAGGGCCGATCCTCGCCTCGGCGTATCTCGTCGCCGCCGGGGTGCTGCCGAACGGCGTGCCGTGGGCGTGGTTCGTCCCGCCGGCCTGCGGCTACCTGCTGCTGCTCGCCGTCGAACACACGCGGCACGTCACCCACTGGGGCCGCGGCTGCGCCGTCGACGCCGCGGGGCTCCCGAAGCGTCCGGGCACCGCCCTGGCCAGAACCGCCCGGCGGGTCGGCGGCCTGGCGCTGGTCGCGGCGGTCGCGGTGCCGGCCGTGCTGCCCGGCGTCGGCGACGGGGTCCTGCCCGGCCGCTGGGGTGACGTCGAGCGCTGGGCCAGTGCCCCGGCGCCGGGCGAGGACCCCATCGTCGACATCCACCGCAACCTGCGCCGTCCGGACGACGTCACGGTGATCGAGTTCACGACGTGGTCGGGCGACCCGCCCTACCTGCGGTCCGCGGTCTACGGCGAGTTCGACGGCCGGCAGTGGCACCAGGCCGGGGGCGACATCCTCGGCCGCGTCGAGGTCGGCCTGCCGCCGCCGCCAGGGCTCGCCGCCACCGAGGTCACCCTGATCGGCTACGACCTCACGCTCACCGACGACTATCCGTGGCGGTCGCTCCCGCTTCCCTATCCGTCGCGCTACGTCGACATCGAGGGGGAGTGGTACTACGACGCCGCCACCCTCGCCGTCGTCTCGCCGACCGACGATCCGCGCGGGACCAGCTACCACGTCGAGGCGGTGGACGTCGCCGCCGACCCGGAGGCGATGCGGGACGCCACCGACCCCGGGCACCGCCTCGACCCGATGCGGGAGCTGCCCGACGGGCTGGCCGAGACGATCCGCCCGTACGTCGAGGAGGCCGTCGGCGGTGCCGCCACCGGCTACGACCAGGCCAGGGCGCTGGAGGAGTGGTTCCGCGCCGGCGGCGGCTTCACCTACGACCTCGACGTCGTCGACCAGGGCGGCTCCGCCGCGTCGCTGGTGACGTTCCTGGAGGACCGCCGCGGCTACTGCGAGCAGTACGCCGCGACGATGGCCGTGATGGCCCGCAGCCTCGGCATCCCGGCCCGCCTCGCGGTCGGGTTCCTGCCCGGCGAGCGTGCCGACGACGGCCGGTACATCGTCAGCGCACACGACGCACACGCCTGGCCCGAGCTCTACTTCGCCGGCACCGGCTGGGTCGGGTTCGAGCCGACGCCGCCGGACCGCGGTACCGGCATCCCTGACGACACCGAACCCGACGCCGGCCAGCTCGACGGTGACCGGCCCGACGGTGACCGGCCCGGTGCCGCGCCGACCGGCTCGGCCGGCGGGTCGGCCGGCATGCCGGGGTTGCCCGGCGACGGCGAACCGGGCATCACCGGCGTCGACGGCGGGTCGCTGGCGTGGCTCCTCGGCGGCGCCGCAGCGGCCACGATCGCCCTGGCGGTGGCCGCACGATCGGTGTCGTCCCGGCGGGAGCACCGGCGGCGGTGGCGCCGCGCCGCCGCGACACCGGCGCTGGCCGCCGAGGCCGCGTGGGCCGACCTGCGGCTGATGGCGCTCGACCTCGGCCTGACCCGCGCCTCCCTCGCCAGCCCGCGAGTCACCGCGCACCGCCTGGCCGAGATCGTCGAGCTGGACCAGGAGTCGCGGCGGCTGCTGGACGGCGTGGTCCGGGCGGTCGAGCGGGCCCGGTACGGCCCACACGTCGATCCGGTGCCGACCCTGGAACGCGACGTCGCGATGCTGCGGCGGACCCTGCTGCGGTCGCGGCCGGCCGCGCGGCGCCTCCTGGCCCGGCTCTGGCCGGCCACCGGAGCGGCGGCTGGACGCGGGGGCACGCCGCCACGCCCGCGCCCGGCCGGCTAGCCGTCGGACCCTGAATCAGCGGACGGCGTTCTCCCAGAGGCCCATCACGTTGCCCTCGCTGTCGCGGAAGTAGGCGGCATAACCCATGTCCAGCACAGCCTGCTTGGGGTGGACGATCGTGCCTCCCAGGGACTCCACGGATGCGAGCGCGGCGTCGATGTCCGGGACGTCGATGGTGATGATCGGCGTGTCGACCGGCTCACCGCGGCGGAACATCCCCCCGTTGATCGCGCCCGGACTCGTCGGCCTCCCCTGGTCGTCGGTCGGCGTGGTCGACACGACGGTGTAGTTCACCTCGGCCATGGACTGCAGGTTCCAGCCGAACGCCGCGCGGTAGAACTCACGCGCTCGGTCGAGATCGTCCGCCGGGATCTCGAAGTGCACGACTTGTCCGCTCATGACGGCCCCCTATGGCATCGCGGAGCGTGTGCCGGATGTCGCCAGCGTAAACCCCGTTCCGGCCAATGAGCCCCGTTGCGGTCGGGGGAGTGCTGGTCGATGCCACGGGGTGGTTCTGGCGTAGATTCGAGAGAGCCGGAACGTCGTGCGACCACGGAGGAGCCGATCATGGCACAGAGCCCTCGAACCATCCCGTCGGGCGACATCCAGGACGAGCGTGTCGCCGCGCTGCCGCTTGCCACCGCGTACACCTACGTCTACCTCCCGACCGCCCTCGACGACGAGGGCCGCGCGGTCGACCAGCCGGCCGTGCTCAACGGCATGCTGTGGCCGCTGCGCATCGAGGAACACCCTGCGGCGGCCATGTCCGCGGACCTCACCGCGCTGGCCGACGCCGGGCTGATCTGCCGCTACACCGTCGAGGGCCGTGACTACCTGCACGACCCCGCCTGGCGGCGCCGGCAGCGCCTCTCGCGTCCCGAGCGCTCGACGCTGCCGCGCTGCCCGATCCACGAGTCCGGGTTGCGTGAGCTCGTCGAGGACACGTTGTCGTCGGTGTCGGACCAGGTCAGTTCGATCATCGGTGGAGCCGCCGCCAACGTCGGGCAGTCGCGCGTGCGCGACACCGTGGCACGCATCGTCGAGGACGTCACGTTCCCCGTCGACCCCGAGAAGGCCGCCACGTACGGTCAGCGCATCCGCGAGTTCCTCAGTGGCGCCACGGACGCCGACCGTCCCGACGACGACGCCGAGCGCTCGCCGTCGGGGCGGGCGGAGCCGTTGCCGGCCGCCGGCACGGTGCCGGTCTCCGTCGACACCGCGCCCGAAGCGGAGGACGCCGGGCCGCCGTCGACGCCGGGTCCGGAACCGGCCGACGGCGGTGCCGGCTCGCCGGAGGCGGAGGCGAAGCCGGCAGATGTCTGGCGCGACGCCACCGACGACCCTTCGCCCGGCGAGACCCGCTGACTACCCAGCTGGACTCCGACCGTCCTCAGCGGGACTGCGGGTCCAGCGTCGTCTGCCAGCGCACGGAGCCGTCGACGCCGATCAGCCGGACGGTGAGCTGCGCCGTCCGCCCGTCGATCGCCACCTCGCCGACGAACTGGAAGCCCTGCGCGGGTGAGGTGTTCGCGGCCGGCGGCGCCTCGACGAACACGGCCTCCGGGCCGAACGTCGGGTCCAGCGTGTTCGGGCCGAACGCACCGGCGTTGAGCGGGCCGGAGACGAACTCCCAGAACGGGTCGAAGTCGGTGTAGGCGGCTCGCTCGGGGGAGTAGTGGTGCGCGGCGGTGTAGTGCACGTCGGCGGTGAGCCAGACGTGGTTGCGGATGCGCTCCCGCTTGAGGAACGACAGCACCGGTGCGATGTCGAGTTCCCGGCCCGCCGGCGCGCCGGGCCGGCCGTTCGCGATGCCCTCCTGCGCCTCGCCGTCCGGCACGATGAGCCCGATCGGCAGGTCCGCGGCGATGACCTTCCACACCGCGCGCGACCTCTTCAGCTCGCGGGTCAGCCAGGAGGTCTGCTCGGCGCCCAGCACGCCGCCGTCCGGCACGGTCTCCGTACCCGGTGTGTTGGCGTCCTTGTGGGTGCGCATGTCCAGCACGAACACGTCCAGCAGCGGGCCGTACTCGATCTTGCGATAGACACGGCCGGCGCCGTCGGCGTACGTCGGCGAGATCGGCAGGTACTCGAAGAACGCGCGCCGGGCACGGGCGGCCAGCACGTCGACCCGCTTCTCGGTGTAGCGGCCGTCGGCCAGGATCTCGCCGGGGTACCAGTTGTTCGTGACCTCGTGGTCGTCCCACTGGTTGACCTGCGGGGTCCTTGCCAGGAACTCGCGCCAGTTGTCGGCGAGCAGGTTGTACTTGTACTGGCCGCGGTACTCGTCGAGCGTCTCGGCCACTTTCGTCTTCTCCGGGATGACGAGGTTGCGCCAGGTGCCGCCGCCGGGCAGCGCGACGGTCTCGGTCACCGGGCCGTCGGCGTAGATGGTGTCGCCGCTGCACAGGAAGAAGTCAGGGTCGAGGTCGAGCATCGTGCCGGCCATCCGGAAGCCGCCCAGGTCCGGGTTGACGCCCCAGCCCTGACCGGCGATGTCGCCTGACCACACGAACCGGAGGTCGTCGCGGTGCGCCGGCGCGGTGCGCAGCCGGCCCACGACCGGCTCGCCGGCCGCGCCCGTGTCCGGGTCCTCGGCCGTGACGCGGTAGTGCAGCTTGCTGCCAGGGCGCAGGCCCTCGATCAGGACCCGGCCGGTGAGGTCGGTGTCGGGCGTCACGATGCCGCCGCGTACGCGCCGGGCGCCGCGGAACGACGGGTCGCGCGACACCTCGACGACCAACCGGGCCGGCCGGTCCGCGCGGGCCCAGACGGTGCCGGACGTGCGTCCGACGTCGCCGGACTGCACCCCGTGGGTGAGCGACGGACGGCCCGAGCGGACCAGGGCCGGCGCCGCGGCCGCGGGGAGGACGCTGCCGAGCGTGGTGGCGGCTCCGAGGGCGAGCGAGCCGGTCAGAAGCCTTCGCCGGGTGAGATCAGCCATGGCGGCATGGTGGCCCCGGCAGGCGACGTGTCCGTGTATGCCGGATGAATCCTCGGCGCGACGCTGTCGGTGGGAGCGGCCACAATGAACGGGTGTCCCGCTGGGTTCTGCACGTCGACCTCGACCAGTTCATCGCGGCGGTCGAGGTGCTGCGCCGCCCCGAGCTGCGCGGCCGGCCGGTGGTCGTCGGCGGCGACGGCGACCCAAGCAAGCGCGGCGTCGTGGCCACCGCGTCGTACGAGGCGCGCGAGCACGGGGTGCACTCCGGGCTGCCCATGCGCACCGCGCTGAAGCGCTGCCCCGATGCCATCTTCCTGCCGGTCGACAAGCCGGCCTACGAGGCGGTGTCCGAGGACGTCATGGCCACGCTCCGCGAGTTCGGCGTGGTCGAGGTGCTGGGCTGGGACGAGGCCTTCGTCGACGCCGGCGACGCCGACCCCGCCGGCACCGCCCGGCGCATCCAGCAGCGGGTGCGCGAGGCCACCGAGCTGGAGTGCACCGTCGGCGTCGGCGAGAACAAGCTGCAGGCCAAGCTCGCGACGGGGTTCGGCAAGCCGGCCGGCGTCTACACGCTCACCTACGACACCTGGTTCGAGGTGCTCGGCGACCGGCCCACCGACGCGCTGTGGGGCATCGGGGTGAAGACCGCGAAGCGGCTGGCCGGCATGGGCATCCACACCGTCCGCGAGCTCGCTACCACGCACCCGGACGTCGTGGCCGCACAGATGGGGCCCACCATCGGGCCCTGGCTGGTCCGCATCGCCCGCGGCGTGGCGTCGGCCCGGGTCAGCGGCGAGCCGTGGCTGGCCCGCTCGCGCGGCCGGGAACGCACCTTCCAACGCAACATCGACGACTGGGACGAGGTCGGCCGCGAGATCGTGCGGCTCGCGCACGAGGTCACCGCCGACGTCGTCGCCGAAGACCGCCCCGCCGTCCGCGTCGTCGTCAAGGTCCGCTACGCCCCGTTCTTCACTTCGACCCACGGGCGCAAACTGCCCGCGCCGACGAGCGACGCCGACGCCATCGCCGCCGCGGCCCTCGAGGTCCTGGAGCGGTTCACCGACCGTCGCCCGGTCCGCCTGCTCGGCGTCCGCGCCGAGTTCGGGACCTGACACCAGCGCCTATGGTGACGTGGGTGAACGAGACCGCGATGATCGAACTTGCGCTGGCCTACAGCCGCCGCCTGGACCACTGCACGACGAGCGGCGGTGGCGGTATCGACGAGCTGATGACGCTGTTCACCGACGACGCCACCCGCATCGTCGACGGCCAGATGGTCCAGCGCGGCGCCGACGAGATCCGCGCCGGCTTCTTGCGCCGCGGCCAGTTGCGCGACCAGTAGTCGATCTCGTCGGGGTGGAGGTCTGGGGCCGGCATGTCGTGTGCCGCCTCAAGCGACGCGATTCCACGATGACGTCGTCCGGTCACGAGCACCACCTGCGGGTTCTGCTCGTGCGGGACGGACGGATCGCCCGCGTGGCCGTCGTGACCGACCCGGACGAGGACTCGGCACTGCGTGCTTGATCGGCCCGGGACGCTACGCGCGTTGCAGCGAGCGCCGTGCCGAGCCGAGCGGCGCGGACCACTGGACGCGGCGGCCGTCGGCGCGCAAGCATGGCGGCCAAGAGCCGTGCGACGGGGGTGGTGGCCGATGGGCATCGTGTCTCCAGGGTTCCGGCGACGCCGGCGCGACGACGTCGAGCTACCGCCCGGGCAGTACCTCACACAGGACTTCCCGGTGCTGTCGGCGGGTCCGACGCCGCGCATCCCGCAGCTGGAATGGGAGTTCGTCGTCGTCACCGAGGCTGGGGTGCGGCATCGGTGGACGTGGGACGAGCTGCAGGCACTGCCGGCGCAGGAGCCCACGGTCGACATCCACTGCGTGACGAAATGGTCCAAGCTGGGCACGACCTGGCGGGGCGTATCCGTCGACGTGCTGATGGAGGACGTCGAGACCGCCGCCGACTACGCGCTCGTGCACTCCTACGGCGGCTACACCACGAACCTCCCGTTGGAGGACCTGCTCGACGGCAAGGCGTGGGTGGCCTATGAGTACGAGGGTGCCGAGCTCTCGCCACCGCACGGCGGCCCGGCCCGGCTGCTCGTGCCGCACCTGTACTTCTGGAAGTCCGCGAAATGGGTTCGCGGCATCCAACTGCTCCCGGACGACGAGCCCGGCTTCTGGGAGAGCGTCGGCTACCACGACTACGGCGACCCGTGGCGCGAACAGCGCTACCAGGGCGATTGAGCGCCCGGCTGACCTGGCGCGTCGCCACCCTCGCCGAGACCCAGGACGAGACGGCGACGGCCCGGACGCTGCGCCTGGACGTGCCGGACTGGCCGGGCCACCTGTCCGGGCAGCACGTCGACGTCCGGCTCACCGACGAGGACGGCTACAGCGCCCAGCGCAGCTACTCGCTGGCCGCGCCGGCCGACGGCGACCGCATCGAGCTGACCGTGCAGCGCATCGCCGACGGGGAGGTCTCCGCCTACCTGGCCGACACGTACGCCGTCGGCGACCCGATCGAGGTGCGCGGCCCGGTCGGCGGCTGGTTCGTGTGGCGGCCGGCGGACCCCGCGCCGGTGCTGCTGGTGGCCGGTGGCTCGGGCATCGTGCCGCTGATGGCGATGATCCGCACGCGCCGGCAGACCGGCAGCCGGGCGCCGTTCCGGCTGGTCTACTCCGTGCGCTCGCCGGCGGACCAGTACTACACGCCCGAGCTGCGCCGATCCGCCCGCGACGACGGCGGCCTGGACGTCGCCGTCGTCTACACGCGGTCGGCACCGGACGGCTGGTCGCGGCCGCCCGGGCGCATCACCGCCGCCGACCTGGCGTCACTGGGCTGGCCGGCGTCGTTAGAGCCGAGCTGCTACGTCTGCGGCCCGACGGGGTTCGTCGAGGCCGCGGCCAGTGCTCTGGTGGATCAGGGACACGATCCACGGCGAATCCGGACCGAGCGCTTCGGTCCGTCCGGCTCAGGAGGGTGACATGAGCGAATACTCCGACGACTACGAGGACGGCAACGCGCTGGCCGGCCCGCTGGGCGAGCTGTTCGCCGTCGACGTCACGACTGCCACCAGCCGCTGCACGGGCTGCGGCCGCAGCGGGCCGGTCGCCGGCCTGCGGGTGTACACGCACGCGCCCGGTCTGGTCGCGCGGTGCCCGGGCTGCGAACAGGTGATGCTGCGGCTGGTGCGCGGCCCGGACGCGGCCTGGCTGGACCTGAGCGGGACGGCGAGCCTGCGGGTGTCGCTGCCGGCGGGGTGACGCGCGGGGTCAGGTGGGTTCGCCGTCGAGGACGCAGAACTCGTTGCCCTCCGGGTCGGCCAGCACGGTGAAGCCCTCGCGTCCGGTCTGACCGACATCGGCCCTGGTCGCGCCGAGGGTGAGGAGCCGCTCGACCTCCTGGGCCGCGGTGCGGTCGGTGGCCACGAGGTCCGGGTGGTTGCGGTTCTTGTCGTGCTTGGGACCGGCGCTGGGCTGCAGCCAGACCGGGAGCGCACCCGCGCCGGCGCCGTCGTTCGGCCACAGCTTCACCGAGCCGTTGCCGCGCGACACGATGCGGTAGCCGAGCGCCTCGGACCAGAATCGGGCCATCCGGTCCACGTCGTGGACGTCCAGGGTCCATTGCCTGATGCTGCTGGTCATCGCGGTCCTCTCGGTCGGTGGTGGTCCGATCTCCCCGATCGCTCCCGTACCCGGTCCGGCGCCTCCGACGCCCGGCACCGATACTGGCGCGGTGGATCGACGGTTCCTCGCCCGCCCCGGCATCGACGTCGCACCCGACCTCCTGGGCTGCGTGATCCGGCACGAGACGCCCGAGGGGGCGGTGGCGGTCCGGCTCACCGAGGTTGAGGCGTACATGGGCGCCGACGACCCCGGCTCGCACGCCTACCGCGGCCGCACCGCCCGCAACGCCGTGATGTTCGGCCCGGCCGGTCACCTCTACGTCTACTTCACCTACGGCATGCACTTCTGCGCCAACGTCGTGTGCGGCGAGGAAGGGACGGCGACGGCGGTGCTGCTGCGTGCCGGCGAGGTGGTCGACGGCGCGGAGCTCGCGGCGAGCCGGCGTCCGGCCGCGCGGTCGGCACGCGACCTGGCCCGCGGACCGGCCCGGCTGGCCTCGGCGCTGGGGCTGGGCCGCTCCGACGACGGCGCCGACCTGTGCGGGTCACCCTCGACGACGGCGTTGCTGGCCGGCCCACGCGCGGACGGCGACCTGGTGCGCAACGGGCCACGGGTCGGCGTGAGCGGTCCCGGCGGCAACGGCGACGAGTTCCCGTGGCGGTTCTGGCTGGACGGCGAGCCGACGGTGTCGACGTACCGGCCGCACGTTCTTCGCCGCCGGCGGTGACCCGGCGCCGAAGGGACCTGACACCGTCGTCGGCGGGTATCTGACATGCGGTGCGGGCCGCCGGTGCGGAATCATGGGTGGGTCAGCACAACCGCACACCTATGAGGAGACCAGGCACCGTGACCGACATCCTGGACGAGCTGCACTGGCGTGGGCTCATCGCGCTGTCCACCGACGAGGAGGCGCTGCGCGCCGCCCTGGCGGCCGGTCCGGTCACCTACTACTGCGGCTTCGACCCGACGGCGCCGAGCCTGCACATCGGCAACCTGGTCCAGATCCTCACCGTGCGGCGGCTCCAGCTGGCCGGCAACGACCCGTTGGCGCTGGTCGGCGGCGCGACCGGGCTCATCGGCGACCCCAAGATGACCGCCGAGCGCACCCTGAACGACCGCGACACCGTCGCTGGCTGGGTCGAGCGCATCCGCAAGCAGATCGAGCCGCTGCTGGACTTCGACGGGCCGCACCCGGCGCGGATGGTGAACAACCTGGACTGGACCGCGCAGCTGTCGGCCATCGACTTCCTGCGCGACATCGGCAAGCACTTCCGGGTCAGCCGGATGCTCTCCAAGGAGACGGTGAGCGCCCGGCTGGGCAGCGAGCAGGGCATCAGCTTCACCGAGTTCAGCTACCAGATCCTGCAGGGCATGGACTACCTGGAGCTGCACCGCCGGTACGGCTGCGTCCTACAGACCGGTGGCAGCGACCAGTGGGGCAACCTCACCAGCGGCGTCGACCTGATCCACCGGGTGGAGCGACGGTCGGTGCATGCCGTGGCCACGCCGCTGGTCACCAAGGCCGACGGCACCAAGTTCGGCAAGACCGAGATCGGCACGGTCTGGCTCGATCCGGAGATGACCAGCCCGTACGCGTTCTTCCAGTTCTGGATGAACGCCGACGACCGCGACGTCATCGGCTACCTCAAGGTGTTCAGCTTCCGCGACCGCGACGAGATCGGCAGCCTCGAGCAGGAGCTGGTCCAGCGGCCGGCAGCCCGCGGCGCCCAGCGCGCGCTGGCCGAGGACGTCACATCGCTGGTGCACGGCGCGGACGAGACCGCGAAGGTGGTGGCGGCCTCTCGTGCCCTGTTCGGCATGGGCGCACTGGAGGAGCTCGACGCCGGCACCCTCAAGGCCGCGCTCGACGAAGCTGGTGCCCCGGAGCTCCAAGCAGGGGAGGAGCTGCCGACCTACGTCGACCTGTTCATGTCGGCGGGCCTGGTCGACTCCCGGTCCGCGGCACGACGCGCCATCGGGGACGGTGGGGCGTACGTGAACAACGTGCGGCTCGACCCCGGGACCGCGGCCGACGCCCGGGCACAGCGCGACGAGCTGCTGCACGGACGCTGGCTCGTGCTGCGCCGCGGCAAGCGGACTGTCGGCGGCGTGGAGATCGGGCCCGCCTGACCGAGTGCAGCCGGGCTGGGTGCGGCAGGGCTGGGCGGCAGGGCTGGGCGGCAGGGCTGGGCGCGGCAGGGCGCGGTCGATCCACAACGGCCTGACCTGGGCGAACACGGCTGAGACGGGCGTCACAGAGATCGGCCGCGCCACGATTTGACTCGACGCCGCGAGGTGCGTAAGTTTCTCTTCGGCTCGCGGGGAGCGGGACACCGAAACACTGGTGGCCGGCCCAAGAGTCCCACCCTTATCAGCACATCTGAGCAGGCCCATGTTCGGGCCCGGTCAGGCTGGCGGGCGGAACCGCAAACGGCTTTGTCTCGGCAGGCCGGATGCAGTAGGCTGAAGGAGCTGCTTCGGGCAGGGGTCCGATCGGGACCGTCCAAGTCCGGTTTGATCACCGGCGTGACCGAAGCGAATCTTTCAGAGAACCACAGCGCCTCGCGCGGATCCCCTTGCCGGGGTCATGTGGGTGCGTCCGATTTTTGAGAACTCAACAGTGTGTTTTTGATGGTTGTTTGTTGACGCCAATTTTTGTTTGTGTCCTCGTGCCTGCCCTGTTTGGGGTGGGTTTGGGGTTCCTTTGATGAT
>NZ_SMKZ01000088.1 GCF_004349065.1 Jiangella asiatica | reverse complement strand
ACCCACACCGGAACCTACGTCCTGGCCCTCGTCCACGACCTCGACATCCGCATCATCAACGCCCCCACCGGCGAACTCCTACGCGAGCTCGTCCTGGACCCCACACGCATCTACCAGCCCACCGGCCCCCACCCGGACCAACCCGGAAATGACGAACGGCCCGAACCCACGATCCGCAGGTTCGAGCCATTCCGATGTCCCGAGACATCACATTGTCGGGCTGACAGGATTTGAACCTGCGACCCCTTGACCCCCAGTCAAGTGCGCTACCAAGCTGCGCCACAGCCCGTGGCTTGCCCAGCCGTTCCCGGCGAGGCCTGAACAGTGTACCGCCTCCGGAGTGCGCCTCTGGCCACGCCTCGCCTCGGTCGAGCACCGGTCGCTGCACTCCCTCAGGCCCACTCCCGCTTCGCCAAGCGGGCACGCTCAGTGAAGCGCCAGCAGCCCCACTCAACCCGCCCGCAGGGCCGTGCGTGGGCTCACGGCCGGGGGTGTCGGGTGTCGTACGACGAGCGGACGCGTTGGGGGCCGGCGTCGTCGCGGAGGGCGAGGCGGAGGCCGGCCAGGACGACGGCGACGACGGTCGCGAGGACCACTCCGAGAACAACGATCGACACGACCGGTCACCCCGCTCCACGCAGGAAACAATCTGTGGACTCATCCCACAGCAGTCCACTCTGGAGAACAAGAGGCCAATTATGAGATAGTGGACCGATGACCACCGTGGAGATCCGTGGCCGTATCGGTCCACGTGCGTTGGAAGACCTCCTGGGCACGTGGGCGAACGGCGGCCAGAGCGCTTACGAGGCGCTCGCGGACCGCATCCGGCTCTTGATCATCGACGGCCGTCTTCCGACCGGCACCAGGCTGCCGGCCGAACGGGAGCTGGCCGAGACGCTGGGGCGCAGCCGCACCACGATCGTGTCGGCGTATCGGCAGCTGCGCGAGACGGGGCACCTGGTCAGCGTCCGCGGGTCCGGCAGCGCCACGATGCTCCCGCCGACCCCCCTCCCGGCCGGGCCCGAGCCGCACGACGTGGTCGTCGACTTCGCGCGCGCGGCGCCCGCGGCCATCAGCGGACTGGAGAACGTCGTCGAGCGTGCGACGCGCAATATCGGCACCGTGCTGACGAAGACGGGGTTCGACCTGGTCGGCAGCGTGGAGCTGCGTGAGCGGATCGCCGCGCACTATGCCGCCCGTGGGTTGCCGACCTCAGCAGACGAGATCATGATCACCCTCGGCGCACAGCACGCGATCGCGCTGGTGTCCCGGACGCTCCTCCGCCCGGCCGACCGCGTCCTGGTCGAGTCGCCGACGTACCCGCACGCGCTCGACGCGTTCCGGGGCGCCGGCGGGCGGCTGGTCACGACGCCGGTGACGACGCGCGGCTGGGACCTCGACCAGCTGCGCGACACGCTCGAGCGGGTCCGGCCGGCGCTGGCCTACCTGCAGCTGGACTTCCAGAATCCGACCGGCGCGTCCATGCCGCCGGACCAGCGCGACGACGTCATCCGCGCGGCGCGCCGAACGGGCACCGTCATCGTCATCGACGACACCACCGCCGACCTCGACCTCGGTCGCGGCTGGACGGACGTCCCCTTCGCCGCCCGCGCCGACACAGCAGTCGGTGGCCGGTCGTCCGGACACGCCGGCGGCGCCCGGTCGCCGCGCACGCACGCGGCCGGGCAGCCCGCCGTCATCACGCTCGGATCGCTGGGCAAGAGCGTGTGGGGCGGGCTGCGCATCGGCTGGGTCCGCGCCGACGGCGACGTACTCAGGTCACTGCGCGCGGCCCGCGCCGCCAGCGACCTCGGCAACCCCGAACTGGAGCAGCTCATCGCGTGCGAGGTCTTCGACGACTACCCGGCGCTGCTGGAGCGGCGCATCGCCCAGCTGCGGCACCAGCGCGACGTCCTCGTCGGCGAGCTGCGGTCGCGGATGCCCAGTTGGGACGTGCCGGTTCCCGACGGCGGCGCATCGCTGTGGGTGGGCCTCGGCGCCCCCATCAGCTCGACGCTGGCGCTGTTCGGGCTGACGAGGGGCGTCCACGTGATAGCCGGGCCGAGGTTCGGCGCCGACGGTGCCTTCGAGCGGTTCGCGCGCATCCCCTACACGCTGAGCGCCGAGGACTTGGTTCGCGGTGTCCACGCGCTCGCCGATACCGCGCGGGCACTTCCCGCGCTGCCGCTGCCCGCCGGCACCACCCAACTCGCCGAGGTCGTCTGACCCGTCGCCAGCTCCGGTTGATCACGGCGTAGATCATGATCAAACCGGGAACCTGGTCTTCTCCGTGATCGACGGGGACGGCGAGCAGGCTCTCACTCCCAGCGGAAGACCTTGGCGGCGACGGTGCCGGCGATCGCTGCCACGACGACGAGGGCCACCAGGTTGGTCGCGTCGGGCCAGCCGCCGTCCCACGACTTCTGCAGCGCCTCCATGCCGGCACCGAGCGGGCTGACGTCGCGGACCGGGCGCGCCCACGAGGGCATCAGGTCGCCGGGGGTCCAGACACCGGCGAAGAACATGCTCGGGAAGAACAGCAGCATGCCCAGCGACGTGGCCGCCTTGCCGGTCGGGGCGAGGGCGGCGACCAGCAGGCCGATCGCGAACAGCGCGCTGGCGGTCAGCACGAACGCGATTAGGAAGCCGACGCCGTTGTCGGGGACGCCGAGGTCGAACGCGGCCGCCGCGAGCACGAGCACCGCCACCGCCGCCACGACCGACGCGGCCAGGTTGACCAGCAGCTGCGCGGCCAGGACGTTGCCGGGGTGCACGGGCGTGGTGGACAGCCGGCGCAGGATGCCCTTTTCGCGGTAGGTGGCCAGCACGGTCGGCAGGACGCTGAAGGCGAGGATCGCCACGGACAGCGCGAGCGCCATGACCGGCAGGAAGGCCCCACTGATGTTCTGCTCGGTGTCGCCCTCCCCCAGGCCGATCGAACCGAACACGACCATCAGGCCGACCGGCAGCGCGAACGCCATCACCGCGGACGTGGTGTCGCGGAGGAACAGCTTCGACTCGACGGTAGTGATCTTGGTGAGCGTGGACATGCGGGTTTCCTCCCGGGGAAGTCGGGTCAGGCGGCCTCGACGTCCAAGGCCCGGCCGGTGAGCGCGACGAACGCGTCCTCGAGGCTGGCCTGGTCCATCCGCAGCTCGGCGGCGACGACGTCGTGCGCGGCCAGGGTGGTAACGACGGTGTAGGGCAGGTTGCCGGTGCCGGTGACGATGTAGTGCGCGCCGTCGCGGGTCACGTCGGTGACATCCGGGAGCGTGGCGAGGACCGACTCGTCCAGTGGCGACGACGGGCGGAACCGCAGCGTCTGCTCGCTGGCCACGCGGCCGATCAGGCCGGCCGGGCTGTCGATCGCGACGACCCGTCCGCCGTCGATCAGCGCGAGCCGGTCGCAGAGCCGCTCGGCCTCGTCCATGAAGTGCGTGACCAGCACGATCGTGACGCCGCGGGCGCGGACCTTCTCGACCAGCTGCCAGGTGTCGCGGCGAGCCTGCGGATCCAGCCCGGTGGTGAGCTCGTCGAGCACGGCGATCTTCGGGTTCCCGACCAGCGCCAACGCGATCGACAGGCGCTGCTTCTGCCCGCCGGAGAGCTTCTCGAACCGGGTGTCGCGCTTCTCCGTCAGCCCGAGCTCGGCCATCAGCTCCGCCGGGTCGGCCGGGTTCGGGTAGAACGACGCGTACAGGTCGATGGCCTCGGCGACGGTGATGTTCTCCGGCAGCTCGCTCTCCTGGAGCTGGGCGCCGACGACCTGTCGCAGCTGGCCGCGGTCGCTGGTCGGGTCGAGGCCGAGGACGGTGACCGTGCCGCTGTCGGGCCGGCGCAGGCCCTCGATGCACTCGACGGTGGTGGTCTTGCCGGCGCCGTTCGGGCCGAGGATGCCGAAGATCTCGCCCTCCTCGACGGTGAACGAGACGTCGTCGACGGCGACGGTGGTCCCGTAGCGCTTGTGCAGGTTGGTCACCTCGATGACCGGCATGTCGTGGTTTCCTTTCGGTGCGCGGGTCAGGCCTTTTGCGGCCGGATGTCGATCGTGCGGACGAAACGGTGGACGCCGGACAGGGTGATCGCCAGCACCGCCAGGCACGACGTCACCGCCAGCCAGGTGGGCGGCCGCTCGAACCCCATGGCGTCCATCGCGGCGCCGGCCCAGCCCACCGACATGAGCGCCTCGACCACGAGCGCCGGGATGATCAGCAGCGGCAGCGCGAGCGTGGGCCCCAGCCAGCCCCAGCGGTAGTACGCCGAGCCGATCAGCCAGCCGGCCGCGACGTTGCCGGCGACGACGATCCAGACCTCCGGGACGGAGATCCAGAACTGGTAGCCGTGCTCGAACAGGTGCGGCGTCGCGTACGTCGGCACGTCGCCGGTCAGGTCGAACGCCCAGTACTCCACCAGGTAGCCGGCCGCCTCGAAGACCGCCATGATCCCGGAGATCCCGATGACGCCGATCGTGGCGGCATAGCCGAAGGTCCGCCGGGTCAGGCCGGACGCGACCGCCACCGGCAGGTAGACCGCGGTGAGCATGATGCCCTGGGACAGCGGGAAGTACCGCGTCGCGTACGCCGAGTTCTCCCAGACGCTCTCCGTCGTGCTGGGGTCGCGGACGCTGACCACGATGGCGCCGATCACGGCGAATGCGATCGCGATGATCACCACGAACCAGATCAGGGAGAGCCTGAACCCCAGCGTGAGGTCCCGGACGGCGACGCCGGTGCGCTGGTACGTCGTCGCGCTCATGCATGGTCTCCCTTCGTGAGGTGGACGAACAGGTCCTGGAGCGCCACCGGCGACAGCTCCAAGCCCCAGTCGGTGGCGACGCGGCGGGCGTCCTCGCCGATGTCGCCGTAGACGGTGACGGACTTCGTGCCGCCAAGGCGCTGCTCGCCGAGCACCGTCATGCCGGCGGTGAAGTCGTCGACGGCGACGGCGGGTCCGACGACCGCGGCGCCGCGCATCCGCAGCGTGTCGGTGTCCTCGTGCGCGACGAGGCGGCCGCGGTCGATGATGACGACCTCCTCGAACAGCCGCGCGACCTCCTCGATGAGGTGCGTGGACAAGATGATCGTGCGCGGGTGCTCCATGTAGTCCTCGAGCAGCGCGTCGTAGAAGGCGTAGCGCGACGGCGCGTCCATGCCGAGGTAGGACTCGTCGAACATGGTCAGTGGGGCGCGACTGGCCAGCCCGACCGTGATGCCCAGCGCCGAGCGCTGTCCGCGCGACAGCTTGCTCACGCCGCGCCGGCGCGGCAGCTCGAACAGCTCGAGCAAGCGCTCCGCGGCGTCGTCGTCCCAGGTCGGCCGGAGCAACCGGGCCCGGCGCAGGATGTTGCCGACGGAGTCGCCGTCGATGACGACGTCGCCGGCCTCGCGGATCAGGCAGATTTGCTGGGTGAGCCGCTCGTTCTCGAACGGCTCCTGGCCGTCGACGATGACGCGGCCCTCCCGGACCCGACGGTAGGCCGCGATCAGCGACAGCAGCGTGGTCTTGCCCGAGCCGTTGCGGCCCAGCAGTCCGTAGATCTTGCCGCCCGCCAGCCGCAGCGTGAGGTCGTCGATCGCGGTGACGTCGGGGTACCGGACCGTGAGGCCCTGGATGTCGATGCCGAGGCTCATACCGGCTCACCGCCCCGCATCGCCTGGATGCGCGCGACGACGTCGTCCAGTGGGATGCCGATGATGCGTGCCTCGGAGACCATGGGCTCGACGACGTCGGCGAAGAACCGCTCTCGGCGCTGCTCCACCAGCGAACGCCTGGCGTCAGGGCTGACGAACATACCGATCCCCCGTCGCTTGTAGAGGACGCCTTCGTCGACGAGCTGCTGGAAGCCCTTGGCGGCGGTGGCCGGGTTGATCCGGTAGTACGCCGCGTACTGGTTGGTGGACATCACCTGCTCGTCTGCTCCCAACTCGCCGCTGAGGATGTCGTTCTTGATGGCTTCCGCGATCTGGTGGTAGATCGGGCTCCGGTCGTCGAACATGCACACCCCCTCGGTCCACAGGTTCATTACTTCACCGAAGAACCGTAACACCGAAGAACCTACGGCTACAACCCGGCGCTTCACTCTGTTTGATCACGGAGTAGGTCAGGTTCGAACGCCGCGGGAAGCTGACCTACTCCATGATCAACGCGGCGTGGTGCGACGGGAGACCTACGAGCGGGAACGCCTCTCGCGCACCTTCATGCTGATCTCCATGGGCGTGCCCTCGAACCCGAACTCCTCGCGCAGCCGGCGCTCGACGAACCGCCGGTAGGACGCCTCGAGGAACCCCGTCGTGAACAGGACGAACCGGGGCGGGCGGGTGTCGGCCTGGGTGGCGAACATGATGCGCGGCTGCTTGCCGCCGCGGACCGGGTGCGGGTGAGCGGCCACCAGCTGGCCGAGGAACGCGTTGAGCCTGCTGGTGGGAATGCGCTGCGACCAGCCCTCCAGCGCGGTGTCAAGGGCCTTGACCAGCCGGTCGACGTGCCAGCCGGTGCGGGCGGACACGTTGACCCGCGGCGCCCAGGTGACCCGGACGAGCTGGCGGTCGATCTCGCGCTCGAGCTGCTCGCGGCGCTCCTCGTCGAGGAGGTCCCACTTGTTGTAGGCCACGACCAGGGCGCGGCCGGCGTCCACGACCATCGAGAGGATGCGCAGGTCCTGCTCGGCCAGCGGCTCGTTGGCGTCGACGAGGACGACCGCGACCTCGGCGCGCTCCAGCGCGGCCGCGGTGCGCAGCGACGCGAAGTACTCCGCGCCGGAGGCCTCGTTGACCCGGCGGCGGATGCCGGCGGTGTCGACGAACCGCCACGGCCAACCGCCCAGCTCGATGAGCTCGTCGATCGGGTCGACGGTGGTGCCGGCGACGGCGTCGACGACGACGCGGTCCTCCCCGGCCAGCTTGTTGAGCAGGCTGGACTTGCCGACGTTGGGCTTGCCGACGAGCGCGACGCGGCGCGGCCCGCCGTCGGCGTCGTCGAACGACTCCGGCGGCGCGGTGGGCAGGGCGGCGACGACGGTGTCGAGCAGGTCGCCGCTCCCCCGGCCGTGCAGCGCCGACACCGGAAACGGCTCGCCGAGCGCGAGGTTCCACAGCGCGGCTGCGTCGGGCTCGCCGCTGGGACCGTCGACCTTGTTGGCGACCAGGATGACCGGCTTGCCGGAGCGCCGCAGCAGCTTGGCGACGGCTTCGTCGGTGTCGGTGGCGCCGACGGTGGAGTCGACGACGAACATGACGACGTCGGCGGCGGCGACACCGACCTCGGCCTGCGCGGTGATGCGCGCGGCCATCCCCTTGGCCTCCGGGTCCCAGCCGCCGGTGTCGAGGAGGGTGAAGGCGCGGCCGGCCCATTGGGCGTCGTAGGCGACGCGGTCGCGGGTGACCCCCGGCACGTCCTCCACGACCGCCTCGCGCCGACCGAGAATGCGGTTCACCAGCGTCGACTTGCCGACGTTGGGCCGGCCGACGACGGCCACGACCGGCTGGTAGCCGGCGTCGCCGGACGGGTCGGCGTCGTCGGGCGCCTCGACGGCGTCGGCCGCGTACTGCTCGCTCACTGCTTCTCCTCGGATCGGGACGCCACGGCCTCGCGGTGCGCCACCAGCGCCTCGCGCAGTTGTTCGGTGGCCGCGTCGAGAGCCGAACGCGTACGCCCGCCTCCGGTGGGGAGGGTGACCGGGCGGCCGAAGACGACCTCGACCCGGGACCGAAGACCGGGCATCGCTCCAAGGGTACGTCCACGGGTGCCGGTTCCCGCGAACACGACCGGCACCACGGGTGCGCCCGAGCGCAGCGCGAACCAGGCGAGCCCGGTGCGCAGCTCTGCGAAGTCGCCCGCCCCGCGGGTTCCTTCGGGGAAGACGACCAGCACGCGGCCGGCGTCCAGCACGCCGATGCCGGCGCGGACCATCCCGCGGCCGGGGCCGTCGCGGTCCAGCGGGATCTGCCCGACGCCGTGCAGCAGCCAGCCCAGAGGGCCGCGGAACAGCTCCTTCTTCGCCAGCGTGTGCACCGGACGGGGGCACGTTCCCATGAGCAGCGGCGCGTCGAGAAAGCCGGTGTGGTTGGGTGCCATGATGACCGGGCCGCGTGGCGGCACGTACTCAGCACCGGTGACCCGTACTGAATACAGCAGCCGCGCCAGCGTCATCGCCGCGTACTTGCCGAAGGTCGCCCCGGCGTGAGTGGGCAGGTCGGTGTCGCCGCTCATGGCCGGACCCCGGCGCGCTTCTCCACCAGGCCCAGCACCGCGTCGACGGTCTCGTCCAGCGACAGCAGCGACGAGTCGACGACGTCGACGCCGTCGGCGGCCTGGTGGAAGCTGGCGACGGTGGAGTCGTCGGCGTCGCGGCGCACCACCTGGTCACGCGTGGCGTCGACGGCGTCGGCGTCGTCGCTGCCGTGCACCTCGCGGGCCCGGCGAGCCAACCGGACGTCCTCGTGCGCGGTCAACAGCACCCGCACCGGCGCGTCGGGCGCGACGACCGTGGTGATGTCGCGGCCCTCGATGACGACGCCGCCCTCACGCGCGACAGCCTGCTGCCGCGACACCAGCTCCGCGCGCACGCCCAGGTTGGTGGCGACGGCGCTGACGGCGGCGGAGATGCGGCTGGTGCGGATGGCCGCCGCGATGTCCGTGCCGGCGACGGCGACGGCGGGCGCCCGCGGGTCCTGCCCCATCCGCAGCGGGATCTCGCGCGCCAGCGCCGCGACCCGCTCGGTGTCGGCGAGGTCGACGCCCTGCTCCAGCGCCCACCAGGTGACCGCGCGGTACATCGCGCCGGTGTCGAGGTAGCGCAGGCCGAGCGCGGCCGCCACCCGCCGCGCGACCGTCGACTTCCCGGAGCCGGACGGCCCGTCGATGGCGACGACCAGGGTCTCGCGGGTCGGTGTGGACACGGAGTCAGCGGAGGGAACAGGCACGACGAGAAGGTTACCGGCGCCGGATCGCGACCAGTGCGCTCACCCGCGGATCGTCCAGCCGCGCTCGCGCAGTGAGGCGGCCAGCTCACGGTCGGCACCGGGCCGCACATCCAGCTCCACCAGACCCAGCGGCTGACCGGGGCTGTGCTCGATGCGGACGTCCTCGACGTTGACCCCGGCCGCGCCGGCGTCGGCGAACAGTCGGGCGAGCTGGCCGGGACGGTCGTCGATCGCGACCACGACGGTGGCGAACTCGGTGTGCGCGGTGCCGTGCTTGCCGGGCAGCCGGGACCGCCCGTCGACGCCGTCGCGCAGGACGTCGCGCAGCACCGGCTGCCGTTCGACCGGTGCCTCCAGCGCGGCCATCACCCGGTCGAGGTCGGCGCGCAGCCCGCCCAGGACGGCCCGGACCGCTGCGGCATTGGCGGTGAGGATCTCCGTCCACAGCTCCGGGTCGCCGCCGGCGATGCGGGTGACGTCGGTGACGCCCGGGCCGGCCAGCCGGACCTCGTGTCGCGGCGCGCCGGACAGCCGGGCCGCCATCAGCGCGGCGACGACGTGCGGCGTATGTGACACCAGTGCGACAGCGGCGTCGTGCTCGGCCGCCGTCATCGTCATCGGGGTGGCGCCGGCCAGCCGCGCCACCGCCAGTGTCCTCGTCACCGCCTGCTGGTGGGTGCCCTCGTCGGCGCAGATGACCCACGGCCGGCCATCGAACAGGTCGGCCAGCGCGGCGCTCGGCCCGGAGATCTCGCGACCGGCCATCGGGTGGCTGCCCACGTAGCGACCGGGATCGGGCACCCGCTCGCGGACCTGTGTGGTGGGCAGCACCTTCACGCTGGCCACGTCGGTGGCGTAGGCGGCCTCGCCGGCCCGCATCACCTCGCCGACGACAGTGGCCACGGCCTCCGGCGGGACGGCGACGACGGCGAGCGCGGCCGGCCGCTCCCCCGGCTCGGACGGCCGCCCGGCACCGAGCCGGACCGCCTCGGCGAGCACCTCCGGCTTCGCGTCGCGCAGCCTGACCTCCACACCGGCCCGCGTGAGCGCGAGCCCGACCGAGGTGCCGACCAGCCCGGTGCCGACCACCAGCACGCCACCGTCGTCGAGAGGCTCCCGGACGGTCACCTCAGCGGTCCTCCGCGAGGTCGTCGCGCAACACGGTGGTGCCGTGCAGGTAGACGTGCCGGATGTCGGCGCGCGGCCGGTCGGTCTCGACGTGCGCCATCAGCCGCACCACCCGCGGCAGCGCCCCAGGCACCCCGATCTCCTGCGCGCACATCATCGGCACGTCGGTGATGCCGAGGTTGCGCACCGCCACGGCCGGGAACGCCGAGCGCAGGTCCGGTGTCGCCGTCAGGAAGATGCTGATGACGTCGTCGGACGTCAGGTCGTTCCGGTCCAGGACCTCGGTCATCAGCTCGGCGGTCCGCTCCAGCAGGTGCTCCGCCTCATCGGCGTCGAGCTGGGTAGCGCCGCGTATCGCACGCACAGTCACGGGCAGCACCGTACCTGCCTCAGGGGTGCACTCGTGCCCACCGGCCCCTCGCTGGGGTGCCGCCCGGCCCCTCGCTGGGGTGCCGCCCGGCCCGTCACTGGGTGTCGCCGGCCCCCTCGCAAGTCGCCGCTGGCCGCCGCACCGTTGCCGCGGTGATCATCAACGATCCTGCCGTCCAGCGCGCCAGCAGACCTTCAGAGCCCTACCTCACGGTAGAGCTTGGCGACCTCTTCGCGGGTCAGCTTGCGGGTGTTGCCGGGCCGCAGGTCACCCATGGCGACCGGGCCGATGTGGGTGCGGACCAGGCGCTTCACCGGGTGCCCGACGCTGTCGAGTAGCCGGCGGACGATGTGCTTGCGGCCCTCGTGCAGCACGACCTCGACCATGACGCGGGTGCCGGAGCGGCCGACCACGCGGAAGCCGTCCACGCGAACCGGGCCGTCCTCGAGCTCGATGCCGGCGCGCAGCTCGCGACCCAGGCCGGGAGCAACCGGGCCAGGGACCTCGGCAACGTAGGTCTTGAGTACCTCGTAGGACGGATGGGCGAGGCGGTGTGCCAGCTCGCCGTCGTTGGTGAGCAGGATGAGGCCTTCGGTGTCGGTGTCGAGGCGGCCGACGTGGAAGAGCCGCTCCCGGCGGCCGATGACGTAGCCGGTGAGGTCGGGCCGCCCCTCGGGGTCGTTCATGGTGCTGACGACGCCGACGGGCTTGTTCAGCGCGAGGTGGACCAGCCCGGCCTCGGTGGTGGTGATGCGGGAGCCGTCGACCTTGATGACCGCGCGGGCGGGGTCGACCCGGGTGCCCAGCGTGCGCACGACCTTGCCGTCGACCTCGACCCGGCCGGCGGAGATGAGCGCCTCGCTGGCCCGGCGGCTGGCCACCCCGGCGGAGGCGAGCACCTTCTGCAGCCGGACACCAGTGGTTTCATCGTCAGGCATGCTCGGTGTCACGGTCCTCGAGGGCGTCGGCGTCGGGCAGGTACGGGGCAAGGGGCGGCAGCTCGTCGAGCGAGGCCATACCGAGGCGCTCCAGGAAGTACGGCGTGGTGCGGTAGAGCGTGGCGCCGGACTCCGGATCGACACCGGAGTCGGTGACGAGCCCACGGGCGGTCAGCGTGCGCATGACACCGTCGCAGTTCACGCCGCGGATGGCCGACACGCGGGCCCGGCTGACCGGCTGCCGGTAGGCGACGACGGCGAGCGTCTCCAGCGCTGCCTGGCTGAGCTTGGCGTGCTGGCCATCCAGGACGAACCGCTCGACGACGGGTGCGCACGTGGCGTGGGTGTAGAAGCGCCAGCCGCCGCCGATCTCGCGCAGCTCGAACCCGCGATCGGGCCCGCGGTACTCCTCGGCCAGTCCGCGCAGCGTGGCGACGATCTCGTCGCGGGGCCGCTCCAGCACCTGGGCGAGCGTGACCTCGTCGATGGGCTCGTCCACCACCAGCAGGATCGCCTCGACCGCGGCTCGCAGGCTCGGCTCGTCCCCGATCGGCAGGGTGGACTCCGGCGCCGGGCCGGCCCGGCCGATCTCGTCAGTCATCGTCAGCATCCTCCGCGGCGCGCTCGCCGTCGCCCTCGTCGAACTCGGCGCCGACCGAGACCTCGTCGTCGTCATCGCCGGTCCACCGCACCGTCAGTTCGCCCAGCGCCACGACCTGCTCGAACGCGACCACCTTCTCGCGGTAGAGCTCCAGCAGCGACAGGAAGCGCGCCACCACGTGCAGTGTCGACGGGCAGTCGGCGGCCAGCGTGCGGAACGTCAGCACCCGGGAGCGACGCAGCCGGTCGACGACGACGAGGGCCTCCTCGCGCACGCTGACGGTGGGCTGGTGCAGGTGCGCCATTCCCACCACCGGCGGCGGCTTGGGCGTGAGCACCTTCGCGGCCAGCTGGGCCAGCTCCTGCGGGGTGATGCCGATGACGACCTCTGGCAGCAGGTCGGCGAAGCGCTCCTCCAGCCCGACCGCCCGCGGGAACCGCAGCGACTCCTCACCCAGCCGCGCCGCCAGCACGCCGGCGACCTCCTTGTACGCCTTGTACTGCAGCAGCCGGGCGAACAGCAGGTCGCGCGCCTCGAGCAGGGCGAGGTCGTCCTCGTCCTCGACCTCGCCGCTGGGCAGCAGCCGGGCAGCCTTGAGGTCGAGAAGGGTGGCCGCGACGACGAGGAACTCGCTGGTCTCGTCGAGGTCCCAGTCGGCGTTCTTGATGTACTCGATGAACTCGTCGGTCACCTGGGACAGCGCGACCTCGGTGACGTCGAGCTTGTGCTTGGCGATCAGGGTCAGCAGCAGGTCGAACGGGCCCTCGAAGTTGACGAGGTGGACCTCGAACCCGGAGCCCTCGTCCTGCTCCGGCTCGGCGACCAGGGTGGCGGCGTCGCTCACGAGTGCGCCGGCTCCCAGCGCGCCAGCACCTCGCGGGCCAGCTGGCGGTAGGCCGAGGCGCCCCGCGACGACGGCGCGAAGCTGGTGATGGGCATGCCGGCGACCGTCGTCTCGGGGAACCGGACGGTGCGGCCGATGACGGTGTGGAACACCTTGTCGCCGAACGCCTCGACCAGCCGCGACAGCACCTCGCGCCCGTGCACGGTGCGGGAGTCGTACATGGTGGCCAGCAGACCCTCGATCTCCAGCCGGGGGTTGAGCCGGTCGCGCACCTTCTCGATGGTCTCCTGCAGCAGTGCGACCCCGCGCAGCGCGAAGTACTCGCACTCCAGCGGGACGATGACGCCGTCGGCGGCGGTGAGGGCGTTGACCGTCAGCAGACCCAGCGACGGCTGGCAGTCGATCAACATGAGGTCGTAGTCCGACACCAGGGGCGCCAGAATGCGGCCCAGCGCCTGCTCGCGACCGACCTCGGTGACGAGCTGGATCTCGGCGGCGGACAGGTCGATGTTGGCCGGCAGGAGGTCCATGTTCTCGATGGGCGTCTTCTGCAGGATGTCGGCGGCTCTGAGCGACGGGTCCATCAGCACGTTGTAGATGGACAGCTCGAGGTCGTGCGCGTCGAGGCCCAGACCCACCGACAGCGCACCCTGGGGGTCGAAGTCGACCAGGAGCACCCGGCGGCCGTAGTCGGCCAGCGCGGCACCGAGGTTGATGGTGGTGGTGGTCTTGCCGACGCCGCCCTTCTGGTTGCACATGGCGACGATGCGGGCCGGTCCGTGTCGGTCCAGCCGGCGCGGCTTCGGGAATTCCACCGGCGGACGACGTGTGGGTCCGAGATCGAGCTCAGGCTCGGTGTCGAACGGCAGCACGCCCGCGGCGTCCGGGTTCGAGGGTGCCACGTCGTTCAGAGCTCCTCGATGGTCGTGTGTGGCCTACTACGCTTCGTCCGGTTCCTCGTGTCCGGTTGGTCCTGGCACGCGAGCCTACCTCGCTACGGCGCCGTAGAGCTGCGGGCGCGCGGGTGGGCGGCCACATAGACCTCGCGCAGTTGGTCGACCGTCACCAGCGTGTACACCTGGGTGGTGGTCACCGAGGCGTGCCCGAGGAGCTCCTGGACCACCCGGACGTCGGCGCCGCCCTCCAGCAGGTGGGTCGCGAACGAGTGCCGGAGCGTGTGCGGGGTGACGGTGGTGGACAGCCCGGCACGGCCGGCGGCGGTGCGCAGCACGGCCCACGCGCTCTGCCGCGACAGCCGTCCGCCGCGGGCGTTGAGGAACAGCGCCGGGGTCGCCCGGCCCGCTCCGTCGCCGGTCGATCGCCGGCCTCGACTGGGAAGCGTGTCGCGGCCGGTCAGCGCGGGGCGGGCGCGCACCAGGTATGCGTCGACAGCCTCCCAGGCGTAGCTGCCCAGCGGTACGACGCGGTCCTTGCCGCCCTTGCCGCGCAGCAGGACGGTGCCGGACTCCTTGTCGAGGTCGTCGATGTCCAGCCCGACCGCCTCGGAGATGCGCGCGCCGCAGCCGTACAGCACCTCCAGCAGGGCGCGGTCGCGCAGCACCCGCGGGCCCTCCCCGATCGACGCCGCCGCCAGCAGCCGCTCCACCTGGGCCAGCGGAATGGCCTTGGGCAGCCGGCGCGGCGGGGTGGGCGGCCGGACCGCGCCGGCGGGGTCGCCGTCGGACATGCCTTCCCGGTGCAGGAACCGGTGCAGCCCGCGGACGGCGACGACGGTGCGCGCCGCCGAGCTGGCGCCCAGCGCCGCCCGGCCGTCGTGGCCCTCGCGCAGGCTGCGCAGGAACGCCGTCACGTCCTCCTCCTCGACCTTGTCCGGCGAGTCGCGGCCCCGCCCGCGGAGGAAGTCGACGTAGCGGCGCAGGTCGCGGCGGTAGGAGGCGAGCGTGTTTACCGCCAGCCCGCGTTCGACGGCGAGGTGGTCGAGGTAGCCGCGGACGGCGCTGTCCAGCGCTGTCTCAGTGGCGTCCATCGGTGGCGGCTCCTCAGGGGCGGTCGGTAGGCGGCTGGCGGGGCCACCGTCGCCCCGCCAGCACGGCGGATCAGTTCAGCACGCTCTCCAGCGGGATCGACGGCAGCCCGTGCGCGGCGGCGACGGGCTCGTAGACGACGGCGCCGTCGTGCACGTTGACCCCCTTCGCCAGTGCCGCGTCGGCCCGGGCGGCGTCGCGCCAGCCCCGGTTGGCCAGCTCGACCGCGTACGGCAGCGTCACGTTGGTCAGCGCGTACGTGGAGGTGTGCGGCACCGCGCCGGGCATGTTCGCGACGCAGTAGAAGACGGAGTCGTGCACCCGGAAGGTCGGGTCGTCGTGGGTGGTGGGCCGGGAGCTCTCGAAGCAGCCGCCCTGGTCGATGGCGATGTCGACGAGCACGCTGCCCGGCCGCATCCGCGCCACCAGGTCGTCGGACACCAGCTTCGGCGCCTTCGCGCCTGGCACCAGCACCGCGCCGATGACGAGGTCGGCGTCGACCACGGCGTTCTCGATCTCGTACAGGTTGGACGCGATGGTCTGCGCCTTGCCGCCGTAGAGCTCCTCGACATCGCGGAGCCGGGCGACGTTCTTGTCCAGCACCCACACGTCTGCCTGCATGCCCATGGCGATGACGGCGGCGTTCATGCCGGCCACCCCGGCGCCGATGACGACGACCCTGGCCGCCTTCACGCCCGGGACCCCGCCGAGCAGGATGCCCC
>NZ_SMKZ01000087.1 GCF_004349065.1 Jiangella asiatica | reverse complement strand
GGGTCGGGGTCACCGTGCCGGGGGCGCTCGACCCCACCTGGGGCGCAGCGGTGTCAGCCTCGCCGTCGTCGCCGGCGCCGCACGATGCGAGCACCAGGAGGACGACGACCATGCCGAGACGAGCGGTCGGACGCATCAAGTCTCCGTTTCGTCGGGCGCCGCTCACCGCTTCGCCAGGTCGGCGAGGGCGGCCAGCAGCAGTGTTCGGACTCGGTCGATGTTGCGGCGGAACACGTCGAAGACCACCTCCTGGGTCACCGGCATCACGTCCGGGTCGCTGTCGAGGCCGGTGTCGTAGTCGGTCACGAGGGCGAGGCCGCCGAAGTCCAGCCCCGCCTCCCGCGCCAGCGCCGCCTCGGGGTACTGCGTCATGTTGACGACGTGCCAGCCGGCCTGGCGGTGCCATGCGGACTCGGCTCGGGTGGAGAAGCGCGGCCCGTTGATCACGACGACGGTGCCGCCGTCGTGGATCCTCGCGCCGCCGTCGAAGCCAGCGTCCGAGCCGGCGTCCAGGAGCGCCCGCCGCACGCGGGGGGTGTACGGGTCGGCGAGCGAGACGTGCAGCGGGCCGCCGTCGAACCGGTCGTGGAACGTGTCGGCCCGGCCCCAGGTCCGGTCGACGAGTTGGTCGACGACGACGAGGTCACCGGGCCGGATCTCCGGGCGCAGCGACCCGGCGGCGAACGGTGCCACCAGCGTGTGCACGCCGAGCTGACGCATCGCGTCGACGTTGGCGCGGTAGTTCACCCGGTGCGGCGGCAGCTCGTGGTGCCGCCCGTGCCGGGGCAGGAACGCGACGCGGACGCCGTCGACGTCGGCGACGGTCACCGGCGCGGACGGTGCGCCCCACGCGGTGTCGACGGGGACGGTCCGCGCGCCGGACAGGAACGTGTAGAACCCCGACCCGCCGAAGATCCCGACCTCAGCGTCCACTCTGGCTCCTCCTGATCGCCTGACGTGTCTCGGTGAGCTGTCGCCGCATGTCCAGGACGGCCCGCGCACTCCCCTGGACCGTGCCGGTCACCTTGCTCCGCCCCGTCCGCGGCCGGTACCCCACCGGTCGTTCGGCGACGCGCCAGCCGGTCAGCCCGGCCCGGAGCACCATCTCCAGCGGCCAGCCCGAGCGGCGGTCCACCAGCCCCAGGTCCAGCAGCGCGCCGCGGCGGGCCGCGCGCATCGGCCCGATGTCGCTGACCCGGACGCCGGTGAGCGCGAGCACCCGCCGGGCCAGATAGCGGTTGGCCAGCCGGGCGTGCGGCGGCATCGCGCCGCGAGGTGCCCGCCGGGCACCCAGGACGAGGTCGGCGTCGGCGGCGGCGACCGGCGCGACGACGAGCGGCAGGTCGGCGGGGTCCAGCGAGGCGTCGCAGTCCATGAAGCACACGAGGTCCGCGGTCGCCGCCGCGAGGCCGGCGTAGCAGGCGGCGCCGAACCCGCGCCGCGGCTCGGTGACGACGTCGGCGCCGCGTTCGGCTGCGACCAGGGCGGACCCGTCGGTGGAGCCGTTGTCGACGACGATCGGCCGGTATCCGGCCGGCATCCGCTCGAGCACCCACGGGATGGCGGCGGCCTCGTCCAGCACCGGCAGCACGACGTCGATCATGCCGCCTCCCGGCGCAGGCGGGCGATCCAGCGTCCGTCGGCCTCGTGCCATCCGGCGAGCCGCAACCCGGCGGTGCCGGCCAGCGCGGCCAGGTCGTCGGCGGCCACCCAGGCCCACGGGAACCAGCCGCTGACCTCGCCGTCGCGCTCCAGGCGGGCCTCTGCGCGGACGGTGCCGACTCCCGGCGGCGCGGTCTCGACCAGCGCGTGCCCGTCCGGTGCGAGCAGCCCGCCCACCCGGCTGAGCAGCACCTCCGGCGAGCCGCCGATGCCGACGTTCCCGTCGAGCAACAGGACGCCGCGCCACCGTCCCTCGCCGGGCAGGCGGTCGAAGATCGAGTACCGTAGCGCCAGGGCGCCTCGTGCCCGCGCGTGGGCGACAGCGTGATCGGAGGCGTCGACGCCGAGGGCGGGGATGCCCAGCTCTCCGAGCGCCACGACCAGGCGGCCGGGCCCGCACCCGAGGTCGAGCACCGGGCCGGGCAGCGCCGCGAGCAGGGCGCGCTCGGCCGGGGTCGCCGGGGCGACCCAGTGGTCGAGGGCGAGCGGCTGCGCCGCGCCGTCGCGCCGGCGAAGGATGATCGTCATCGCCGGCCCGCCGCCAGGTGCCGGGCCGCGACGGCGACACCGACCACCGCCCAGACGGCGGCCAGCACGATCACGAGGTTGCGCCCGTAGTCCAGCGGCAGCGCACTCGGCACCGACGGCGACCGGCCCCACCCCCGCACGACCGGCCAGAACATCAGCGTGAGGACCGCCGACAGGGCCAGGCCTAGCCGCACGGGCGTGCGTGCCGGTGCCGCCAGCCGTCCGCTCAGCCACGCCGCGAGCACCACGGCCGGGGCGATGACGGCGTCGTGGACCACGCCCGCGCCGGCGAGCCACACCACCAGCTCGGCCGGATGCGTGTCGGCCCGGTCGTTCCAGAGCACGGTCAGCCCATACCCCACGACACCGGCCCCGACGGCCAGGCAGGACCAGAACACCGGCCCGGCCGGGAGGTGCGGGTCCCTGTCCCGGGTCATGCGCGCACCACCAGCTCCGACACCCACTTCGTCTGCAGTACGCCGGGACGGTTCGGGCCGATCAGCCGGCAGGGGAAGCCGTGGTCGAGGTTCAGCCGCTCGCCGTTGACCGCGACCGCCAGCACGGTGTCGGGGTCGCGCGCCTGCAGGTGGTTCAGCTCCGAGCTGCGATAGCGGCCGCCGCGCTGCAGTGACTCGACGACGACGGTGATCGCGCGGCCGCGCGGCACGCCGACCAGGTCGAGCAGCTCCGCCACCGGGACGCCGCGCCAGTGCGCCGACGCGCTCCAGCCCTCGACGCAGGCGATCGACAGCTCGACCTCGTGCCGGGCCAGGTCGTCGAGCTCGCCGGCCGTGAGGACCAGCTCCTGCCCGACGTCGCCGGTGACCCGCAGCCGGTATCCGTCGTCGGCGGCGGACTCGGTGACGCCGGCCTGGGCCGCGCTCTTGTTGACCGGTAGGCCCTGGGAGCCGATGTCGGTGCGGCGCTGCGCGAACAGCGTCGCCGGGCGCAGCGCCGGCACCGTCTGCCCGGCCGTCGTGACGGTGACGATGCCGACGGCCGCCGCCACGGAGGCGAGGAACCCGCGCCGCCCGAGCGTCCCAGACGGCGTCGGCCGCCGGGGCGACGACCGGGAGAGGGCGGCCCTCGTGAGCGCCGCCTTGGCGCCGACATGGACGACCAGCGAACCGATGGTGATCCAGGCGACCGCGTAGTGGGCGGCCGGGAAGTAGAAGCCCCATGGGTACCACCGCGAGACGTTCGCGATGCCGGACACCAACATGAAGACGGCACCGCACACCAGCGGCACCAGCATCGCCCGCTCCACCGCGTGCGCCACGCCGCGCACCGGCGGCCAGCGGAACAGCCGCGGGTACACCGACCACAGCTTCGCCAGCAGCAGCGGCACGGTCGCGTAGCCGGTGGCCACGTGCGTGCCCTGGGTGACGCGGTAGAGCCAGGACGGGCGCGGCGGCAGCGTCAGCCATCCGGGCGGGTGCTGCTGGAGGTGCGACCAGACACCGGTCAGGAAGCAGACCAGGAAGCACAGGCCGAGCGCGAGGCCGAGGATCGCGGCGGTCCGGTCGTCGTGCACCGGCCGGCGCAACGCACGGTCCCGGGCGGCGGCCACGCTCATCGCGGCGTCCCCGCGAGCAGTGAGTGGACGACCCGCGCCGTCTCGGTCGACGGCGCCGCGGCGGCGACCTCGACGGCGTCGGCCACGGTGTCCACGTCCCGCAGCGTGTCCAGGGAGGCCACGTGCAGGCCCAGCGAACGCAGCCGGCCGGCTTGGGCAGCCCCGGTGTACGGCGTGCTCATCGGCACCCCGTCGAACACCCCGCGCCGCCACCGTCGCAGGCCCAGTGCCCACCAGCCGCCGTCGGCCGCCGGCCCCAGCACCGCGTCGGGCGCCCCGCGCCCGGTCAGCAGGTCCAGCGCCTCGTCCAGGAGGTCCGGGGTGACCTGCGGAGTGTCCATGCCGATCTGCAGGCCCGGCCCGCTGGCGTGGCGCCAGGCCGCCGCCAGCCGGACCCCGAGCGGCCCCGCGACCTGCGGCACGACCTCGAAGCCCGGGGGCAGCCACGGGCCCGGCCGTCCGTCCAGCGCCAGGATGCGCCGGTCGGCGCCGCACCGCGCCACCGCGTCCAGGGTGTCCGCGAGGGCCGCCGCGGCCACCTCCGCCGCATCGGCGGGGTCCAGCGGCGGGCACAACCGGGTTTTCACCCGGCCGGGCACCGGCTCCTTGGCCACCACGAGCAGATGGGTTGCCGTCACGCTCTCGACCGTAGGGACGCCGCGGCCGGATGATCCTTACGAAGTCCGAAACTCTCCCGCCGCCAAGGCCCGACCTGCGGCGGGACCGCCACGCCGGTGGCATGGTTGGTGCCATGGAAGCAGCGGCCGGGCAGCGGGTCCTCGTCGTCGACGACGACCCCGCGCTATCGGAGGTGGTGGGGCGGTACCTGCGCCGCGACGGCTTCGACGTGGACTATGCCGCCGACGGCACCGCCGGCCTCGCCCGAGCCCTGGACACGCTGCCCGACCTGGTCGTGCTCGACCTCATGCTGCCCGGCCTCGACGGGCTCGAGGTCTGCCGGCGGCTGCGCGCGGTGGCGCCGATCCCGGTGGTCATGCTGACCGCGCTCGGCGAGGAGGACGACCGCATCGCCGGCCTGGAGATCGGCGCCGACGACTACGTCACCAAGCCGTTCTCGCCGCGGGAGCTGTCCGCCCGGGTCAAGGCGGTCCTGCGCCGCGCCGCCGCCGGCAACGTCGTGTCGTCGGCGGCCCAGCTGCTCACCGGCGCCGGGTGCGAGATCGACCTGGTCGCCCACCAGGTGCGCCGCGACGGCGAGCTGGTGTCACTCACCACCAAGGAGTTCGATCTGCTCGTGCACTTCATGACCAACCCGGGGCGAGCCTACCGCCGCGAAGAACTGCTCGAATCGGTGTGGGGCTGGAGCTTCGGCGACACGTCCACCGTCACCGTGCACATCCGGCGACTGCGCGAGAAGGTGGAGCCGGACCCGTCCAGCCCGCGCCACCTGCTCACCGTCCGCGGCGTCGGCTACCGGTTCCAGCCATGACGCCCCGTCGAACCGCCACCGTCGCGGTACTCGCGGCCGGACTCATCGTGGCCGGCGTCATCGCCGCGTCGGCCGGCATCCCGACCAGCGACACCGTCGTGCTCGTGACCGTGGCCGGGCTGGGGTCAGGCGCTGCCTTCCTGGCCGGCGCGATGGTGCTGCGGCGCTTCCGGGGCCGGCCGGTGCGCGCCCAGGCGCTGGTGGTGGCGGTGTCGTCGTTGCTGGTGACGGTGGCCGGCGTGGTGGCCGCGGCGCTGGCCATGTTCATCTCGACGCACGACCTCGTGGCGCTGTTCATCGTCGTCGCGGTGGCGACGGCGGTGGCGGTCGGCGCCGCGCTGCAGCTGGGCGACGACATCGACGCCGGCACCCGCCACGTCGGCGACCTGGCCCGGACGATGGTCGACGGCGCGCCCGACGCCTCCGCCGGCCACGGTGTGACCGGGCCCGGCGAGCTGACCGCGCTCGCGGCGCAGCTGGCCGACGTGTCGGCCCGCCTCGACGAGTCGCGCAGCCGCGAGCGGGCGTTGGAGGCGTCGCGGCGCGAGCTCATCGCCTGGGTCTCGCACGACCTGCGCAGCCCACTGGCGACCATCCGGGCGATGGCCGAGGCCCTCGACGACGCCGTCGCCGACGACCCCGACACCGTCGTGCGCTACCACCGCCAGATCCGCGGTGACGCCGAACGGCTGACGGAGCTGGTGGACGACCTGTTCGAGCTGTCGCGCATCAACAGCGGCACCCTGCGGCTCGGTGCCGAGACCGTCTGCCTGAGCGACGCGGTCGCGGACGCGCTGGCCGGCGCGGCCTCCCAGGCCTCGGTCAAGGGCGTGCGGCTCATGGAGCAGCTGGACCCGCTGCCGCGCGTGGAGGTGTCGGCACGCGAGTTCACCCGGGCGCTGAACAACCTGCTCGACAACGCCATCCGGCACACGCCGGCCGGTGGCCGCGTCGTGGTCCGTTCCGAGCGCGACGGCGACGGCGCCGTGCTCCAGGTCGTCGACGAGTGCGGCGGCATTCCCGAGCCGGACCTGGCCCGGGTGTTCGACGTCGCCTTCCGCGGCGACGTCACCCGTGGTCGCGATGCCGGCGGTGGCGGGCTGGGGCTGGCGATCGCCCGCGGGCTGGTCGAGGCGCACGACGGCTCGGTCGAGGTGGCGAACCACGAGCGGGGCTGCCGGTTCACCATCCGGTTGCCGGCGTGAGCGGTGCCGTCCACGCCGCGGCGGTGGCCGGTGGCCGCCGCGCTCACGGGATGGGCGCTGCTGCTGGTCGCCGCCCGGGTGTGGGGCCTGGCGCTGCCGGACCTCGAGGGGCTGAAGCTCGGTGCCGTCCCGCTGTACGGCGAGTGGGACCTGGTGCTGACCTGGCGGCTGGTGCTCCCGGTCGCCGCCGGGGCCGCGGGCGCGGTCGTGTTGCCGGCCGTGGCCCGGCGGTGGCCGTGGCGCCGGGTCCTCGTGGCGACGGCGACGACGGCTGTCGGGTGGAGCCTGGCGCTGGGCGCCGTCGACGGCCGCGACGGCTTCGGCGACATCGAGCAGGCATACGGACGCCACCTCGGCCTGGTCGACGCGGCAGGTGGTCCGGCGGCCTTCTTGCGCGGTTACGTCGCTGGTCAGGACGCCGTCCCGGTGCACCTGCAGGCCCATCCGCCCGGCCTGATGGTGGCGCTGTGGGCGGCGGCGCGGGCCGGACTGTCCGGGACGGCCTGGCACACGGTGCTGGCGATGGCCGGGGTGGCGGCCGCCGTGGTCGCGGTGCTGGTCCTGAGCCGCGACGTGGCCGGCGACGAGTTCACGCGGCAGGCGGCGCCGTTCGTCGCGCTGACGCCGGCCGCGGTGTGGCACACGAACGCCGACGTGGTCTTCGGCGGCCTGGCACTCAGCGGTGCCGCACTGGTGGTGCTGGCGACGGGCCGGTCCCGGGCTTTAGGCCGGTCGCGGGCCTGGGCCGGGCTCGCCGTCGGCGGCGGTGCGCTGTTCGGCGCGTCGCTGCTGCTGTCGTACGGGGTGGCGCTGCTGGCCGTGCCGCTCGCGGCAATCACGCTGTGGCGGCGCCGGCCGCTGGCGCTGGCGGTCGCGGCGGTGGCCGGCGCGGCAGTCGTCGCGCTGCCGCTGGCGTGGGGCTTCTGGTGGCTCGACGGTCTGGACATGACCCGGGAGCGGTACTACGCGGGCGTCGGCGCGGTCCGGCCGTACGAGTACTTCGTGGTGGCCAACCTCGCCGTGCTCGCGCTGGCGCTCGGGCCGGCGACGGTGGCCGGGCTGGCGCTGCTGCGCGACCGGCGGGCCTGGCTGGTCGTCGGCTCGGGCCTGGCGGCGGTGCTGCTGGCCGACCTGTCCGGGCTGTCGAAGGCGGAGACCGAGCGGATCTGGCAGCCGTTCATGCCGCTGGTGCTGCTGGCTGGCGGGGCGCTGCGGTCGCGCTGGTGGCTCTGGGTTCACGTGATGGTGGCCGTGGTGCTGCAGGCCGCACTGCGGACGCCGTGGTGACGGCCGATCGCGGGAGGTCCTGAGTGGTGCGGGTGGTGGTGACGGGCGGTGCCGGGTTCGTCGGCGGTCACATCGTCGAGCAGCTGGTCGGCCAGGGCGCCGACGTCGTCGTCGTCGACTCGCTGGTGGCGCATCGGGAACCGCCGACGCTGCCGGCGGCCGCCGATCTGCGGGTGGTCGACGTCCGCGACGAGGACGCGGTCGCCCGGGCGGTGGCCGGGGCCGACGCGGTGTGCCACCAGGCGGCCCGGGTGGGCCTGGGCGTCGATCTCGACGACGTCACCGCCTACGTGTCCGACAACGACCTCGGCACCGCGGTGCTGCTGCGAGCCCTGTGGCGGCGCCGGTTCGCCGGCCGGCTCGTGGTGGCGTCGTCGATGGTCGTCTACGGCGAGGGGCGCTACCGCTGCGCCGCGCACGGCGTGGTCGAGCCGGGTCCGCGACGCGTGGACGACCTCGACGCCGGCCGGTTCGAGCCGCCCTGCCCGGCCTGCGGGGCCCCGCTGACCTGGGACCGGGTGGGCGAGGACGCCCCACTGGACCCGCGCAACGTCTACGCCGCAACCAAGGTGCACACCGAGCACCTCGCCGCCGTGTACGGGCGCGAGACAGGCGCGTCGGTGTGCGCGCTGCGCTACCACAACGTCTACGGGCCGCGAATGCCACGCGACACCCCGTACGCCGGCGTCGCCAGCATCTTCCGCAGTGCCCTGGCCGCCGGTGAGCCGCCCCGGGTGTTCGAGGACGGCGGCCAGCTCCGCGACTTCGTCCACGTGCGCGACGTCGCCCGGGCCAACGTGCTGGCGCTCGCGTCGGCGTGGAACGGCGCGCTCAACGTCGCCAGCGGCGACCCGCACAGCGTCCTGGACCTCGCGACGGCGTTGTGCGCGGCCGCCGGCCCGGGCGCTCCCGAGCCCGAGGTCACCGGCGAGTACCGGCTCGGCGACGTCCGGCACGTGGTCGCCTCGCCGGCACGGGCAGCCCAGGTCCTCGGCTTCGAGGCCCGCACTGACTTCGCCGGCGGCCTGGCCGAGTTCGCCCACGCCCCGCTCCGCCCCTGATCGGCGCGTGGTCGCCAGGCAGGCGATCACGGCCAGCCGGCCGCCGGTACTTCGACCCGGGTGGTGAGGACCTGGCCGGACCCGGGCGGCACCGGTCCGGTCTCGGACGCGTCCTGCCACCGCGCGGCGGTGACGAACAGCGTCCGCCCGTCGGGACCGCCGAGCACGCAGGCGAAACCGCCCCGGTCGAGGGTGACGGTTCGCAGCACCTCGCCGCCGGCGGCGACTCGCCGGCACCACCGGTTGGGGACGTCGGCGTACCAGACCGCACCGTCGGCGTCGACGCAGATTCCGTCCGGGTAGCTCTCGCCCAGGTCGGCCCAGACCCGCCGGTTGGACAGTCCGCCGTCCGCGTCGATGTCGAAGGCCACCAGGCTGTGCCGGTAGGAGTCGGCGACGATCAGGGTGGCGTTGTCCGGCGTGACCGCCATCCCGTTGGGGAAGGCGATGTCGTCGGCCACCTGACCGACCGAGCCGTCCGCGGTGACCACGGCGACGAAGCCGGGCTGGAACTCCTCCCCGGCCATCATGTCGAACCCGATGGCGTTCACGTAGGCGTTGCCCCGCCCGTCCACCACGATGTCGTTCCAGCCGGCCTTGCCGAGCTCCGCGTAGGTCTGCAGGGACCCGTCGGCCTCCTGACACAGCATCCGCCCCTCCTGCGACGAGACCAGCAGCATGCGGCCGTCCGGGAGCCAGTCGGTGCACAGCGGGAACGACTCCACCCGCGCGACCACCTCACTGGCACCGGCCAGGTCGACCGCGATCACCTCGCCCGCGGACCAGTCGGAGAAGTACAGCCGGTCGCCGTGCCAGCGAGGCGCCTCGACCAGGCCGCGGCCGGTCACGAGGGTCCGGACGTCAGGCATCGTCATCGCTCCCCTTCTGCCTCGATGACTGAACTGACCATCTCGACGGCGCGAACTCATCGCGACGAGCCGCAGAAGCTCACCCTGGCACGCCCGTGCACCAGGATCACGGACTCCGATCGATCGACCGCTGATCGACGTTTGGTGCGTTCAGGCGACGAGACCGTCACCATCCGACGTCTCCCTCGTCGACCCGGTGGTGTCAGCTGCGCTGGACGAACTGGGGCTCGATCACCTCGGTGCGGTTCGGATGGGCGCCGCGGTTGGACGCGGCGCGCCGGGCGGCGGGGATCAGGCCGTGCAGGAGCGGGTCCTGGGTGCCGTGCTGCCAACTCGCCAGCCGTTCGGCCAGGTCCTTCTCGGTCTCGACCAGTGCCTCCTGACCGGCCAGGTTGCGGGTCTCGTGCGGATCGGCCTCCAGGTCGTAGAGCTCGACCGGGGAGCGCGGCGCCGCGTCGTCGACCCCGATGGCGGACGGTGAGATGGCGATGTCGACGGGCAGCGGCACCATCGGCCGTTCCTCATAGCTGACGATGTACTTGTACCGGTTGGTGCGCACGCATCGGATCGGGTCGTACTGGCGCAGGCCGTGCCAGTTCTTCTCCGCGTAGATCTCCTCGCGCCGCTGCCCGGTCTCGCCGTGGCCGAGCTGGGCCGCGAAGCTGACGCCCTGCACGCGGACGGGCACGGGTGCGCCGACGACGTCCAGCAGAGTGGGCACGAGGTCGACGTGACTGACCAGGTCCGGGCAACGCGGCCGCGGCGGGGTGCTGCCGGGCAGCCGAACCAGCAGGGCCACCTCGATGCCGGAGTCGAACAGGGTGGACTTGGCGCGCGGGAAGGGTATGCCGTGGTCGGTGGTGAACACGACGATCGTGTTGTCGTACAGCCCCAGCTCACGCAGGCGGGTGAGGATGCGGCCGGTCGCCTCGTCGGCGTAGGTGACGGCGGCGTTGAACGCCCGCAGGTCCTCCAGTACGCCCTCGCTGGCGGGCAGATAGGGCGGCACGTCGACCGGCGCCGTGTCGGAGGTGGGGAAACGGTGGGCGGGAAAGGGCCGGTGCGGTTCGAACATGCCGACGACCATGAGGAAGGGCGTGTCGCTCTGCGCGAGGGTGCCGAGCTTGTCGACCGCCAGCTCGGCGACGACGGGGGCTGCCTGCCGGTCGGCGTTGACGTCGATCACCTCGTCGTAGCCCAGCGTGGACGCGTCTGCGCTCTCGTGCTGCAAGCCGACGAGGACCGACTCGTAGCCGTGCGGCGCCAGCAGCATGGGCAGCGTCTGCTCGTTGGCGTGGTACTCCCAGCCCAGGTGTGCCAGGCCCATCAGTCCGTTGCTGTGCGGGTAGCGCCCCGTGAACAGCGAGCCTCTCGCCGGCGAGCACAGCGGAGCGGTCGAGAAGGCGTTGTCGAAGACCACGGCGTCGCGCGCGAGCGCGTCCAGGTGCGGGGTCCGCGCGTGCGTCCGGCCGTACGCGCCGAGGTAGCGGCCGGTGTCGTGCCAGTGGATGAGGACGATGTTGGGCCTTGCGCTCTGTGTCACGGGTGGGTACTCCCTCGCTGCTTGGTGATCGGGTTCGGCTACTTGAGCCCGGTGGTGGCGATCCCCTTGACCAGCAGTCGCTGACCGACGAGGAAGGCGATGAACACCGGGAGTAGCGAGACGACGGACATGGAGAACAGCGCGGCCCAGGACGTCTCACCCTGGGCGTCGACGAACGAACGCAGCGCGACCGGCACCGTGTAGGCCTCGGGCGAGGTCAGGTAGATGAGCGGAGTCAGGAAGTCGTTCCACGTCCAGATGAACGTGAAGATCGTCGTGGTGGCGAGCGCGGGCACGAGCAGCGGCAGGATGATCCTGGTGAAGATGACGACGTGACCTGCGCCGTCGATGCGTGCGGCCTCGTCGAGCTCCCGCGGGATCCCGCGGATGAACTGCACCATGAGGAAAACGAAGAACGCGTCGGTGGCGAGGAACTTCGGCAACACCAGCGGAAGGAGGGTGTTGACCCAGCCGAGCGACGAGAAGAGGACGTACTGCGGCACGATCACGACGTGCAGCGGCAGCATGATGCTGACGAGCATGATCGCGAACAGCAGCCGACGGCCGCGGAAGTTCTGCCGCGCGAACGCGTAGGCCGCCATGGAGCAGGACACCAGGTTCCCGATGATGCTGAAGGCCACCACGGCGAGGGAGTTGAGCAGGTAATGGCCGAACGGGTAGCGAAGGGCGTCCCAGCCGCGGGCGTAGTTCTCCGGCTGCGGGTCGGTCAGGAGCAGGCCGGACTGACGAAACACCTCGCCTTCGGGCCGGAGCGAGCTGACGACCATCCAGACCAGCGGATAGATCATCAGCAGGCAAGCGCCGATGAGGACGAGGTGTTTCACCAGGCTCGACCGGCGACGGTGCCGGCGGACGGCTCGCCGCTGCCGCTGCTCCGGGTGCGCCGACGCGCCCGATCGCGTGGTCGTCGGCCGTGAGGTGTCAGTTGTCATAGAAGACCCAGAACTTCGCGACGTAGAAGTTGATGGCGGTGAAGACGGCGATGATGACGAGCAGCAGCCAGGCCAGCGCCGCCGCGTATCCCATGTCGAGCTGGCCGAACCCCTTCTCGTACAGGTAGAGCGTGTAGAAGAGGGTGGAGTCCGACGGGCCGCCGGTGCCGCCGGAGATGATGAAGGCCTGGGTGAAGGCCTGGAACGCCGAGATGATCTGCAGCACGACGTTGAAGAAGATGATCGGCGTGAGCAGCGGCAGCGTGATGTGCCGGAACGAATGCCACCGTCCGGCGCCGTCCACCGACGCCGCCTCGTAGTACGTCGTCGGGATCTGCCGGAGCCCGGCCAGGAAGATCACCATCGGCGCCCCGAAGGTCCACACGTGCAGAGCGATGATGCTGTAGAGGGCGGTACGCGGGTCGGAGATCCAGCCGATCCCGTCGATCCCGACATACGAGAGCGCCCGATTGATCATGCCCTCGGTGCCGAAGATCTGCCGCCACAGGATCGCGACCGCCACCGACCCGCCCAGCAGCGAGGGCAGGTAGAGCACCGACCGGTACAGCGCCAGCCCTCGCATCCCACGGTTGAGCAGGACCGCGATGGCCAGCGCCAGCCCGAGCTGGAGCGGGACGCCGAGGACGACGTAGGTGACGGTCACCCGCAGCGAATGGTGCAGCCGCTCGTCGGAGAGCATCTGGCGGAAGTTGTCCAGCCCGATCCAGCTCGGGTCCTGCAGGAGGTTGTAGTCGGTGAAGCTGAGGACCAGCGACGCGATGATCGGTCCCGCCGTGATGACGACCAGCCCGATGATCCACGGCGCGAGGAAGCCGTAGGCCGACCGGTCGGTCGAGGACCTGCCGCCGCGACCGGCGCGCAGCTGCCTCAGCTCAGCATCGACACTCACAACGTGGACCTACTTCTCGAGCGCCGCGTCGAGCTCCTCCACGAGCTGCCCCGCCGCGGCGTCCGGCGTCAGCCGATCGAACAGGACCTCCATGGCGAAGCGGTGGAACGTCGTGTCGACGATGCCGGCCCCGGACGGCAACGCCGGCCGCTGCGGTCCGAGCTCGTCGCTGATCTCGTCGATGTACTCCAGCGACACTTTGTCGCTCCCGGTCACCTCAGCGGCGATCGCCGCTCGGACGTCGGAGTTGGCCGGGATTCCGAGGCTCGTGAGCGTGGCCAGGCCGGCCTCGGTGCTGTTGACCATGAAGTCGATGAAGGCCTCGGCGTGGTCCTTGTGCTCGGCGTCGCCGCTGATGGTCCACAGGGAGTCCGGCTTGAAGAACAGCCCGGCGTCCGCGGACGAACCGGTCGCGCTCGGCGGGCGGAGGATCACGATGTCGGCCCCAGACGCCTTGGACACCGCTCCTATTGCGGAGTTCCAGAACCAGCCCATCGCGTCCTTGTTGGTCGCCACGCCGCTCTGCTCGAGCGCCTCCTGCTGTTCGGTGATGATCGAGGCCGGCGGGATAGCGCCGCTCTGGGCCAGTCCCTGGACGTAGACGAAGAAGTCCGTGACGTCCGACGCGGTGAAGCCGAGCTCGCCGTCCTCGGTGAACATCTCCGAGCCCTGCTGCCGCAGCCACAGCTCGAACGCCGGACCGAAGTTCGGCGCGTCCGAGCCGTACAGGTTCTCGGCGCCCTGACCGGTGATCGTGGCGGCGAGCGTGGCGTACTGGTCCCAGGTCCAGGTGCTGTCGTCGGGTAGCTCGACCCCGGCGGCGTCGAAGATCTCCCGGTTCGCCAGGACCGTCATCGTGTTGAGCCCGGCCGCCACGCCGAAGCGGCCGTCGGCGGTCGTCCCCTCGGCGGCGGCGACCTCACTGAACTTCGAGGTGTCCACCGAGTCGCCGAGCTCGTGCAGGGCGCCGCGCTCGGCGTACTCGCCGAGGACCTGGCTGTTGAGCATCACGACGTCGGGCGCGTCCCTGGCGGCGAACTGAGTGGCCAGCTTGTCGAAGTAGTTGGCGAAGCCGGTGCATTCCAGCTGCACCTCGACGCCGTCGTTCGCCTCCTCGAAGGCCGCGATCGCGGTCTCGACGCGCTGGATGCGCTGGTCATTGCCGAAGCAGGAGACACGCAGGACATCGGTGGCGCCGTCGGCGGTGTCATCGTCGCCGGCCGACATGATCCCGCAGGAGCTCGCGAAGAGCACCGCGACCGCGAGGGCCGTGAGCCGCATCGTTGCTGATCTCATTGCGCTCCCTTTCTCAGCCGAAGGTGTCAGGTACTCTACTCGTAGATGCCGTAGTGTCAATTGCGCACGTAAAAGGCGGTTACTCGTATCAACATCGCCACCCGGGTATGCTGGCCGCATGTCGACGCGCAAGGCGGTGGTCCGCGAGGACGTGGCCCGGTACGCGAGGGTGAGCCCTGCGGTCGTCAGCTACGTTCTCAACAAGGGCCCGAAGCGGGTCCGGCCCGAGACCGAGGCGCGGGTCCTCGAGGCCATCAAGGTGCTCGGATACCGCCCCAACGCGGCGGCGCGGGCTCTGAAGCTGCACTCACAGGAGATCCTCGGCCTGGTGCTCTCCGCCGCCGGCAACGCGCTGTTCGTGGAGCTCGCCAACCTCATCGAGGACGCCGCGAAGGCTCACGGCTTCGCAGTGATCAGCACGAACTCGCGCGCCTCGGCCGCCAGGGAGCGCGACCACCTGCGCAACCTGGTCAACCGGCAGGTCGACGGCATCCTCCTGGCCAGTGTCGAGCCCGAGCCGGACATCTCCGACGTGACCGCCTCCGGCCTGCCGATCCTGCTCCTGGGCAACGCCGGCTCCGTCGAGTCGGTCCCCTCTGTCGGGGCCGACCTGGAGGCCGGCGCGTACACCGCCGTCCGCCACCTCATCGACCACGGCCACGAGCGCATCGGCATGATCAGCGGGCCGACGACCGACGTCCCCGACGGGCGGGAGGCGGGCTGGTCGCGCGCCCTGGCCGAGGCCGGGCTGCCCGAAGGGCCGCTCGTACCGGCAAGCCCGTCGCGCTTCAGCGGCTACAAGGCCGCGAAGCGGCTGGTCGCCAGCCACGGCGAGCTGTCCGCGCTGTTCACCAGCTGCGACGCCCAAGGGGTTGGCGCGCTGCGCGCCGTCCATGAAGCCGGGCTGCGCATCCCCGACGACATCGCCATCGTCTCCTTCGACGGCTCCACCGAGGCCGAGTACACCTGGCCCGGCCTGAGCACCATGCGCCAGCCGGTCGAGGAGATGGCCAAGGACGCGGTCGCCGAGCTACTCGCGTCCAAGGACGGCAGCTACGTACCCACGCATCGCCGCTACGACAGCAGGCTCCAGGCCCGCGGCTCGTGCGGCTGCGTGGACGAGGACCCCCTCTCCTGACCTCGGCTGGCGCAGCCCAGGGCTCCGAGCGGTTCATCGGTCTGGGCGATGTCGCCGTTGTCGAGCATCGCGTCGGCCAGCGTTTCCACAGCGAGGTCGACCCAGGCGTCGGGGTCGTCGTGGAACCAGGCGTTCGCTTCCAGGTTCGCGCAGGCCACCGCCAGGGCCACGTCCGGGTTGTCCTCGACGTAGTCACGCCTGGCGAACAGCGCCTCCTTCGTGAAGCAGTCGTCGAGCACGTCAGAAGGGTGGCGGGTCGGTGGCAACGAGTGGGTCGGGGGGCGCTTCGGTGGTGGGGCCGATGGGTTCGGGTGGTTTGTCGTAGG
>NZ_SMKZ01000086.1 GCF_004349065.1 Jiangella asiatica | reverse complement strand
CCCCTCCCGTCGGGCGGCGACCGCCGCCGGCGCCTCCTCCCGCGGCACCTTCATGCCACGAGCATCGTGGGTGCGCCAGGCCCCAGGGCCGGCGCGAGCCGGCATGGTTGGCGCTAGCCGGGCCGGCGGGGTTCACGAACGGTCAGCGTGCTGCGGCCGCGGACGCTGAGCGTCCGCGGCCGCGTTTCCGTCTTCTGAGTAGAGCTGTCAGCGCGATGCGACCTCCACCGGCACCGCGTCGCCGTCGACGTCGCCGATGTCGCCAGGGACGTCTCCGCCACGCCGCCGCACCAGCGGCACCACAGTGATCGCGAGACCTACCAGGGCGACGACGGTGACCAGCACGAGTCCGGGCCGAAATGCGTCGAGCATCTCTGCGGCCGTGAGCCCTTCGGACTCCTCGGTGCTCACCAGCGCCGTGGTGACGGCGAGGACAAGCGCGGCGCCGACCTGCCCCGACGTCTGCACCAGCCCGGCTGCCAAGCCCTGCTCGGAGTCCTTGACGCCGTTCGTGGCCTGAATGTTGATCGCCGGGAAGCCGAGCGCGAAGCCCGCACCCAACAGGAGCACGCTCGGCAGGATCACCGCGACGTAGTTCGGGTCAGTGTCGGTGCGGAGCAGGAACAGGACGTACCCGAGACTCAGCGCGGTGAGCCCGGCGATGATCAGCCGCGGCGTGCCGGCCCGGTCGATCATCCGGCCCGCGTACGGAGCCGCCAACACGACCAGGATTCCGGCCGGCAGCAGCGCCATCGCCATCCGGAGTGGGGACCACCCCAGCACCGACTGCAGGTACAGCGTCACGATGAACTGGAAGCTCAGGTACGAGCCGAACAGCGCCACGAGGCCGATGTTGGCGCGCACGATCGAGCCGACTCGAAGGATGCCGAGGCGGACCAGCGGATGCGCGATCCGCCTCTCCACCAGGACGAACGCCGTCAGTAGGGCTGCGGCGAGGGCGAAGGAACCGAGCGTGAGCGGGTCCACCCAACCGGTCTCGGGCGCCGACACCACCGTGTACACGAGGAGCAGCATGCCGCCGGTCAGCGTCATGGCGCCGACGATGTCGTGCCCGCCGGTCTCGGCCGGTCGATCCCGCGGGAGCAGCACCATTCCGGCGATCAGCGCCGCGATCGCGATGGGCACCGGGAACAGGAACGTCCAGCGCCAGCCGATACCGGTCATGAGGCCACCGACGATCAGGCCGGAGGAGAAGCCGCTGGCGCCGAAGACCGTGTAGATCGAGAGGGCCTTGTTGCGCGCCTTGCCCTCGGCGAACGTGGTCGTGATGATCGACAGACCGGTGGGTGCGGTGAACGCCGCGCTGACGCCCTTGACGAACCGGGTGGCGATCAACAGGGCGCCGTTGTCGACGAGGCCACCGAGCAGCGAGGCGACCGCGAACACGGCCAGGGCGATCAGGAACACCTTGCGCCGGCCGAGCAGGTCGGCGGTGCGGCCACCGAGGAGCAGCAGGCCGCCGTAGCCGAGCACGTAGCCGCTGACGATCCACTGCAGCGAAGCGGTCCCGAGGCCGAGCTCGGCACCGATGGATGGGAGCGCGACGCCCACCATCGAGACGTCGAGGCCGTCGAGGAAGAGGACGATGCACAGGACGGCGAGGATGCCCCAGAGCCGGGGGGACCACCGCGAATCGTCCTGCGGAGCGGACGGAGAAGTCGAACGGAGGGTCGGTACAGTCACGGGCGAGACGCTACATGCGCGTGCATGTAATGCACAAGCATTTAATGCACTTGCATATTGTCGGGGGTCCTGTTACAGTGCGCGGCATGGTCGAGACGCATGAGCGGCAGCTTGTCGACCAGTGGCGCGGCCTGCTGACCAGCTACAACGAGATCGCATCTGCACTGGACCGCGATCTTTCGGAGCGGCATGCGCTGGGCCTGAGCGAGTTCGAAGCGCTCGACCGGTTGATCGAGTCCGGCCAGGACAAGCTGCGCATGCTCGACCTGGCATCCGACATGTACCTCAGCCAGAGCGCGCTCTCCCGCACCGTCGCGCGGCTGGAGCGCGCCGGCCTCGTCGAGCGGATCACCTGCCATGACGACCGTCGGGCCTGCTTCGTCGTGCCCACGTCAGATGGTCGCGACCGCCACGCGGAGGCTCGCGAGACCCACCGCCAGGTGCTGGCCGACCACCTCTCGTAGGCCGGCCCTTTCGTTCGCTCGTCTACGCATCAGGATGCTGACGCTGGCCTGCAGGCTGGTTGGCCGCCGACGTAAGCTCGAAGGGTGCTCGACCGCATCGGCCCCGGCGATCCAGGCAATCCCGCGTCCGGGGCTCGGGCAGACGGCGACGGTTCCGCTGCCATCGGTGAGGCGATCGAGCTGCTGGCCGGCCGCCGCATCACGGTCCTGACCGGCGCTGGCATCTCCACCGACTCCGGCATCCCCGACTACCGCGGCCCGGACTCCCCTCCCCGCACCCCGATGACGTACCAGCAGTTCGTCGGCGACCCGGGCCGACGCCGCCACTACTGGGCGCGCAACCACGTCGGCTGGCGCCACGTCGATCGCACCCAGCCGAACCCCGGCCATCACGCGCTGAGCCGGATGGAGGCTGTCGGTTCCGTGGTCGGAGTCATCACCCAGAACGTCGACACGCTGCACCAGGCAGCCGGCAGCCGCAAAGTCATCGACCTGCACGGACGCTACGACCGCGTCGTCTGCCTGAGCTGCCGGCGCGTGGTCTCACGCGATCACGTCGCCGCACGCCTCCACGTTCTCAACCCCCATTTCGCCGACGACGTGGCCGACGCCGAGATCGCCCCCGACGCCGACGCCGTCATCGAGGCGACCACGCACTTCCGCGTCGCCGATTGCGAGCACTGCGGCGGCATCCTCAAGCCCGACATCGTGTATTTCGGCGAGAACGTGCCAAAGCCACGGGTGGAGGCGGCGTACGCGATGGTCGACTCCGCCGACGCACTGTTGGTGGCCGGGTCGTCACTGACCGTGCTGTCGGGCCTGCGGTTCGTCCGGCATGCGCACAAGGCCAACCGGCCCATCGTCATCGTCAACCGCGGCCGCACCCGCGGCGACGACCTCGCGTCGGTCAAGATCGACGCCGGCTGCTCGCCCGTGTTGACCGAGCTCTCAGCCACGATGTCGGCCGCGGCGGCCCGCTCACCAGCCTGACTGCGGACGCGTCGCTACTCTGTCACGTCGGCGACGGTGGCATCGAGAGCCTTGATTAGTTCGTCGCCGTCGACGGTTGCCGACACGCCGAAGGCACCTCCACCGATCGAGACCGTCCGGCCCTGGATCCGCTCGTCGGCGATCACCGGCCACGCACGGGTCGAACCGAACGGCGTGATCGTGCCGCGCTCGTACCCGGTCACGTCCCGCGCCATCGCCGCGTCGGGCATCGAGAGCCGACTGACGCCCAGCAGTGCGCGCAGCTTGGGCCAAGCGATGGTGCGGTCGCCCGGCACGAGCACGAACACGTAGTCGTCGTCAGCGCGTCGGACCACGATCGACTTGATCACCGCTGCCGGGTCCACGCCCCGGGCGGCAGCGGCCTCCTCCAGGCTGTTCACCGGTGGATGACGCACGATCCGGTACGCCAGTCCGGACGCGTCCAGTGCTGCCAGTGCCCTCTCCTCGGCCATGGTCCGAAGCCTACGTCGAGCCCTCGATCGACCAAGCCTGCGCATCCAGATGGCGTCCGATCCGCCGATGTTCGAGCCCGCCTGAGCCGTGCCGGCAGCTGTTCGACGCCAGATCGCTCGACCCCTCGCGCCTGCCCGACCGCGTCAGCCCTGGACCACGCTTGACTGGCCCACGCTCGGCCCCGCCGGACCCGACCGGCAATGCTCAGTCAATCCGTGCTCAGTCCATTTCCGCTCAGCCCTTCCGTGCTCGTCGCGCTCAACCGGTCGCGGTCAACCGGCCACTCCCTGACGTGATGCGTTCGATCAGTTCCTCGGTTTCTGGTTCGAGATCACCTCCAAGGTCGTCGGCCGTGCTGCGCAACTTGCCGATGCTCTCCAGGACTGTGGATCGGTCGCCGACTGCCAGCTCGGCTTTGAGCCGGTCGCGCCACAACAGCTCCACGCCCGGCTCGACCGAGAGCCCCAGCAGCGCCGCGCGCAACGCCTCGCCCGGGGCAGCGTCCGCCAAGGCATGAAGCGCGAGTTCGTGACAGGTGTCGACGATGCTCGAGATCATCTCCTGAGCGATGTGATCGACCCACGCATAGCGCCTTCGACCTCGACCGGAGAAGGGGCGTCCCCTCACCAGGGACAGCGCCGCGCGCAGCTCAGCGGTGGTTGCTCTGGCCGGCCCTTCGGGGAGCAGCGCACACCAGTCCTGCCAGTCGCTGCGGACATCCGGCAGATAGGTGTAGCCGCCGTCGGTCCGCGGTAGCAGCGACGCGCCGGTGGCGTCCGTGCCGAGCCATCGGCGCAGCTTGGAGATGGCCGTGCCCCGGGTGGTCCTGGTGACGGCCGACCCCGGCCAGATGGCGTCGTCGATGGCGTTGGTGTCGCAGCCCGGGTTGAGCGCGATGAACATCGCCAACTCGGTGAGCTGTCCGAGCTTCGTCTGCTCGACCAGTTCGGCCGTGTGCGCCACCTCGACCGGCCCGAGCATGAGCAGCCGCGGAGCCACCCGGTCCGGGCTGCGGCCCGACCGCGCGTCCGACGATGTGGGCCTGGCACCCGCCGATGCCCCGGCGCCGGGAGGCAGCGCTCGCGATGGTGCCGTGACACCGTGCGGTGCAGGCTTCGCCGCGTTGACCTGCGAACCCGGTGGAAGGCCGGGTCGGACTGGATCGATGAAGGGTGGTCCTGAGCGTTCGGGGGGTGATGGCCCACCGGCGATCGACGCTCGGGCCCGGCGCATCTCGTCAGGTGGTTGGGCAGGACCCGGTTCAGTGAGCACCGTCGCCGAGCCGGCCGCGGACTCACGCTTGGTGGAATCGGCCGCGTGCAGGAGTTCGGTGACCCGCTCACGAGTGACGGCATCGAGGAGCTGCGGTCGCAACGGGACGCCGAGTGGTTCCAGGACGGCGGCGGGCTCGAGTGTCGTGCCCGCCAATCTCAGCGTCCAGCCCTGTCCGGCGCTTCCGCCGCCGATCACCGCCGCCACGGCCACCCTGGGCGCGGTCTCGATCAGTGCACAGAGCCGGCTCCACTGGTCGTCGGGAAGCGGCACGGCGACGACCAGGATCTCGGGTGTCCAGGTGGCCTCGGCGACCGGCCCGACCCGCGCCGCGGCGAGGCCGTTCACCCCCGCCGTCGCCAGGAGGAGTCGGTCGTCGGTGACGCGAACCGTGATCTCGTCGATCAGTTCCTCGACGTCGGCAATGCGCCGGACGCGGCCGCTGCGCAGCAGGTCGAGGTCGCTCCAGTCGCCGCCGACGAGCGAGACCCGCAGGTCGTCGGCCCAGGTGGAGGTGGCCAGCTCCGCGGCGATGGCGGCGATGGCTGCGCCCACCAGCTCCGGTGGACCATCGACGACCAGAGACCCGAGTTGCTCGAGGTCTAGCAGGACGAGCGCGTCGTCGCGGTCGTGCCCGATGCTGACCAGGCTGGGGTAGGGCGCGGGGACGCGGGCGCCCCCGTCTCCGTCGAGCGGGCCGGTCTGGCTCGCTTCGACGGTCCAGACGCCGCCGTGTGCCGTGCCGACGAACGGCGCCGGCAGCTGGCTGGACGCCGCGAGGTACAGCTCCAGCGCGTGGCTGGTCAGCCGAGCCGCGCGTAGCGGAGGCAGCTGTCGGCCGGACTCGGCGAGACGTGCGGCGAGACCACGCAGCGCCCGGTCGACGAAGGCCACGCCGGCTTGATCGGCGACCTGGCGCAGCTCGGTCTCGACCGTCCGGGCGGCTGCCGACCCGGGTGCGAGCCGTTCGCCCGGCCGGCGACGACGCTGCCGACGCGCACGCCGGACCGTCAGGACCGCGATCAGCCCGGCAGCGAGAACCGCGCCGACACCACCGATCGTGCGGGTGGCGCCGTCGCCATCCGGATCCTCCTCGGGGTCGGGTGCGGCCATCGGCCCGCCCGCCGTCGGCTCGTCGGCGGCGCCGGCAATCGGGCCGGGTGGGCAGTCTGGCGCGGCCGCGATCGGCCGACCGGCGGCCGGCGCAGCCACCAGCGAACCCAGACCCGGAGCCTCGGCGTCCGGAAGCATGGTCGCGGCGCCTGCTCGACCCGCTGATCCGGCATCGGGACGCACCGTGCCGGCATCTTTCTCATCAGCCGACCCGGTATCAGGAGCCACCGTGCCGGCACCCGCACGACCTGCTGACCCAGTATCGGGAAGCCCGTCGCGCTGCGACGTGGGTGCGCCGGGCACGGTCAAGGTCCAGCCTGGATGAATCACGTCGGGGTCGGTCAGCCGGCGTCCGTCTGGCTGCACCGTGCCCGCGGAGGCGGCGACGATCTCGGGGTAGCGGGTCGGGTCGCCGAGGCTGGCATCGGCGATGTGCCACAGCGTGTCCCCTTCCCGAACCACGTACGTGCCCATCGCCGCCCGCGCGGGCGACAGATCACCGCCGGTGGGAGGATCGGTCCCGCCGCGCCGCCGTTCCCCGCCGTCGGGTGCGGCCTGCTGATCCAGCAGATCGGTGGTGACCGGTGCCGCGGGCTCCCACGGCGACGGGGTGGCAGAGCTCGCCGAAGCCGCCTGGGCACCACCGCCGATGGCGGCGACCGCGGCCACCATGGCCGCCACCAATCGCTGCTGGGCTCCCAGGCCCGGCAGCGGCAGCGCGGCCGTTCCGCGCACCGCCGCTGGCAGCTCCACCAGCAGGCTCAGGACGAACGTCGCCCACCCTGCCCAACCGGCCACGATCAAGGCGCCCAGGAAGAGCGACCCGTCATCCGGCCTGAGTGCGGCCTCCCGAACGGTCCGGAGGTCCGGCCAGTCGCCAGGCAGCGGCCACCCGTCCACCGCCCACAACACAGCCGGAAGTCCGACTACGAGCAGCGTGAGACCGAGGAGTGCGGTCAGGCCGCGTGCGACCGCGCGCGAGCCGGTGAGCGGTGGGACCGTCACGGCCATCTCCTCTCCGCAGCTTTGAACCAGTGAGGCGAGAACGCTCTCCCCTCCTGTGGGTGCCGCCGGGCCGGCGAATGTGACAGCCGGTTCGGACAAAGCCTTCAAGAGTGCCGTATCCGGCACGGGCGCGCACCCGATCGGCTGAATTCGCCGCAGGGCAAACAAATCACCGTGCCGACAAGCCAGTCGGGCTAACGAGCGGGCTAACGGCAGCGGCTGGACTCGCCCAACCATGACAAGTCCAGTCGCTAGGAGCCCGACGTGAAGACGATGCCGCCCTCCATCGATCCGCACGCGCTGATCACCGACCAGCTCAACGCCGAATGGCGCGGGCTGTCCGGTCGCCCGGTCCCGCGCCGATGGCCGCTGGCCGCTCTGCCCGGCTGCGACACGCTCGGCGACGCGTTCGACACCATCGCGTGGGCGCGTCGCCACCAGCCCGCCGCGGCTGACCAGATGCTTCTCACCCTGCTGACGCTGCGCACGGAGAACGGGGACGACCTGGCCGGCCGGCTCGTGCTCCAGGCCCTGCTCGGGCGTTCGGTCAACCTCGCCCGGCGCGCCCACCGCATCGGGTCACCCGGCCTCCGCGGCGACCTCCCACAGCTGACCGCCGCGGCCGTTGGTGCGCTGTGGCACGCCATCGCCGCGTATCCACTGCTTCGCCGCCCGCGAAAAGTCTCGGTGAACCTCTGCATGGACACACTCGCGCACTTCACCACCGTGTTGGACGACCGCGCTCCCGAGGCCGTCGACATCGCCCTGCTCGAGTCCGCCGAGCCGGTCTTCAGCGTCCGCGGACCGGCACCAGCACTCGAGGTGCTCGATGCGCTGAGCTGGGGCATCGGCGTTCGTGTCATCACACCCGAGGATGCGTCCCTGCTCCTGAGGGTCTACTGCCCGAGCCCGGGTCACGACGGTGGCGCACTGGCCGTGGCACGTGAGCTCGGCCTGACGCCGGCGACCGTCCGTCAACGGTGCAGCCGGGCCGTCCAGCGGCTGGCGGCGGCCGTCCGCTCGCACCGAAAAGTCTGGGCGGATGCGGCCTAGCCGACGTGACCGCGAGAAAGGGCCCGGGTTGACAAACGCGAATCGATCACTAATGTTTGCAGGCTCGCCACGATGTCGATCAACGAGCGAGCGACCAGAACGACCCGCGAGGGGACGAACATGGCGCAGACCGCTCGGGCAGACACCACCGACCACCACCCCTTCGACACGAACCTGTCCGGCGTGGCACACCCGGATCGTCGCTACCGCAGGCGGCCGGCGTTGATCGGCCTCGGGGTGGGTTTGCTGGCCACCTGTGGTGCCGGTGCCGCCTACCTCGCCCAGTCCTCCGGCGACACCGTCGCCGTCCTGGCTGTCGCCCAGACCGTGCACCGCGGTCAGGTCATCGACGCCGGCCACCTCACAACAGCCCGGGCGGCACCCGACCCCGCCCTGGAGCCGGTCGCCGCCGACGACCTGGAGCACATCGTGGGCCAGCGGGCCGCGACCGATCTCGCCGCCGGCACGCTGCTCAGCGCCACCTCCGTGACGTCGGTGTCCATTCCGTCCACCGGGCAGAGCGTGGTCGGCGTCGCCGTCACCCAAGCGCAACTGCCCCATCATGCGTTGGTCCCGGGCGACCAGGTCCGGGTCTTCGGCACTCCGAATCCCGGCGACACCCCGCCCACCGACGCACGCGATGCGTTCCGCGAAGGCACCCGCGCCACCGTCGTCGATGTCTCGGGCCCGCTCGACTCTGGCTACGTCGTGGTGGACGTCCTGGTGACCGCCGATGTCGCCGGCACGCTGGTCGCGCAGGTGGCCACCGGCCGCATCGGCATCGCGCTCGACGCGCCCCAGGCCGCCGGCGAAGCAGAGGAGGAGCCGTGACCGTTCTGGCTCTGACGTCCATCCGCGGCGCACCGGGAGTCACCACCACCGCGCTGGTGGCCGCGCTCAGCTGGCCGCGCCCCGTCCTCCTCGTCGAGGCCGATGTCAGTGGCAGCAGCAGCATCAAGGCGGGCCACCTTCGGGGCGAGATCGATCATCGGCTCGGCCTGATCAATCTCGCGGTCGCGCACCGCAACGACACTCTCAGCCTCAGTACGCTGCGCGGACAGACCATCGCGCTGACCGACGACGGCGCCCGTCTCGTCCTTCCCGGCCTCGCCACCCGGGCGCAGGCGGCCAGTCTGACCGAGGACTTCTGGGCCACGCTGGCCACCCTGCTCAGGGGCGTGACCAGGCACGGCGTCGACGTCGTCATCGACACCGGACGGTTCGGCATGCGCCACGGGCCGGACCCACTGCTCCGATCGGCCGACCTGGCCGTCGTGGTCGCCAGGACTTCCCTGGACGATTTGGTCGCGGTCCGTGGGAGCGTCGACCAGTTGCCCGGCGGCGACACCCACACCGCGGTCGACCGGCGCGGGTTGCTCCTGGTCGGCCCGGGCCGGCCGCACCGGGTCAGCGAGGCCGCGGAGGCGTCGACCCTGCCTGTGTGGGCGTGCGTCGACTGGGATCCCGCCGCCGCCGAGCGGATGAACGGTCGCGAACGCCTCCGCAGCAGCCTCAGCCGGCTGGCGTCGTCGCGGCTCGTCCGGTCCGGACGGGCGGCCGTAGCCGAGCTCCGAGCCGCGGACGAACGCCGGCGGCGCGTTCTGCAGGCGCCGCTGGCCACCACCGTCATGAGTGGAAAGGGCGTGAGATGAAAGAGTCGCCACCGACGGCGAACATCGCCGGTCTGCCGATCTTCGAACCGCCGACGATGACCGCCGCCGACCCGCGCCGTGACGCCGCCCGACCGGGCGGCACCCAGCCCAGTGACACCCCGGCGGCACCATCGCGCCCTAGCACCAGGCAGTTGCTTGCGGCCATGCCACCGGCCCATCCCATACGCTCGGATTCCGCTACTGGTCCGACCTCCGCCAACACCACCGTCGACTGGTCACACGTCCGTGAGCTCCGGCAGCAAGCCGCGGCCCAGCTGGCGAACCGCGTCGACGAGAACACCTCGGAGGACGAGCGGCGCGCCGTTGGCCGCGAGGTCATCGCGCAACTCCTGGACGAGCACGTACGGCGTGCGGTCACCACCGGAGTGCCCGCCATCTCCGTCGACCTCCAGGCAACACTCGCTCGGGCGGTCTTCGACGCACTGTTCGGGCTGGGGCGCCTCCAGCCGCTGGTCGACGACCCGAGCGTGGAGAACATCGAGGTCTACGGCGCCGAGCCCATCGTCGTCATCGACGGGGAGGGTCGCATCTCACGGCGGCCGGCCATCGTCGAGAGCAACGACGAGCTGATCGACATGCTGACGTTTCTCGCGTCCCGGGGCGGCGCCAGCGAGCGCACCTTCTCCACCGCCAGCCCGAGCCTCCACCTGCACCTGCACGGCGGGCACCGGCTCGCGGCATCTGGCTGGACGACGAATCAGCCGGTGGTCGTCATCAGGCGGCATCGGCTGGTCGACATCGACCTGGACGATCTCATCGCTCGCGGCACCCTCACCGATGCCGCCGCGAGATTCCTTCGCGGGGCCGTTCGATCCCGCCGCAGTATCGTCGTCAGCGGTTCGATGGGCGCCGGCAAGACCACCTTGACCAGGGCGTTGGCCAACGAGATCGACCCCGAGGAGAAGCTCGGCACCATCGAGACCGAGTACGAGCTGGGGCTGCACCGCATGCGGGATCGGCACCGGCGGATCATTGCGTGGGAGGCTCGGCCCGGCAGCGGCGAGCGTGGCCCCGACGGGCGCGCCATCGGCGAGATCACCCTCGACGACCTTGTGTACGACGCCCTCCGCATGAACCTCGACCGGCTGATCGTCGGTGAGGTCCGCGGCCGTGAGGTGTTGCCGATGTTCAAGGCCATGCAGGCCGGGGCAGGATCGTTGTCGACCATCCACGCCCACGGCGCTCGCGCCGCCATCGAACGCCTGGTCACCTGCGCCATGGAGGCGGGCCAGCACGTCGCGCCCGAGTTCGCCTATCGCCAGATCGCCCAGCACGTCGACCTGATCGTGCACGTGGAGCTGCGCGACGCGACTGGTAACAATCCGCACGACGGCGTGCGCGACGGCGGGCCTCCCGCACCACTGCGTCGACGGCGACAGGTCACCGAGATCGTCGCGCTGGAGCCTGGGGAACGCGGCATGCCGGCCGTCACCGACGTGTTCGTACTCGGCCCCGACGGGCAATTGGTCCCGGAATCGACGCCGGCCTGGCTCGCGCGGCCGATCGGTGCGGCGCCATGAGGCCACTGCTTGCTGCGGTCACGACCATCGCGGGCCTCGGCGGACTGGCCGTCACCGGCCTGGGCCTCGTCCGCCGGCTGGACGATCCGGCCGCCGCGCGCCGACGTCCGGTCCGGCACGTCCTCGATGGGCTGCGAGGTCACACGCCGAGCCAGCGGCGAGTCCGGCGTCGCATCGCGATCGCGGCCGGCGCCGGCATCCTGGGCTGGCTGGTCACCGGGTGGATGCTCGCCGTCGTCGTGGTGCCGGCCGCGGTCTGGGGCCTGCCGGTGCTGCTGCAGACGTCGACGAGCAGGGCCGACATCGAGCGGCTCGAGGCGCTCAGCGAATGGGCCCACAACCTGTCCAGCATGCTCGGCGTGGGGGTCGGCATCGAGCAGGCCGTCACGTCGAGCCTCCGGTCCGCGCCGGCGCCGATCAGGCCCGAGGTGGCTCGGCTGGTGGCCCGGCTGCAAGCCCGCTGGGAGACCGTCGCCGCGCTGCGGGCGTTCGCCGACGACCTGGACGACGCCACGGGTGACTTCCTGACCGCGGCCCTGCTGCTCGGAGCGCATCGCCGAGGCGATCAGCTCAGCAGTGTCCTCGACGGGTTGGCGGCAGCCGTGCGCGACGAGGTCCGGGTGCGGCGCACAGTCGACGCCGAGCAGGCCAGAGGCCGGACGACGGCGCGGCTGGTCACGTTGATCAGTGCTGCCGGTCTCGCACTCATGCTGCTGACCCCGCACTCCGACCCGTACCGCTCCGGCACTGGTCAGCTTCTGCTGTTTGCACTGCTGACCTGCTACGTCGCCTGCCTGGTGTGGATGCGCCGCATCACGTCGACGCCGCGCCAGCCCCGCATTCTCGCCGTGGACCAACCTTGATGACGACGACACAGGCGGCCGTCCTCCTCGGCCTGATCGCCGGCGCGGGACTGCTCCTCGTCCTGCGCGAGCTGATCGGCCGGCCCACCAGGCAGCCGCATCCGGCACACACCGCGCGGCTGCTCACCGGGGAGGTCGCGATCGGCGGCCACCACATCGGCACCAACGACGGCTGGACCGGCCGACTCGGCCAGGTCGTGCTGCGTCGCACCAGCGGTTGGGGCGTCCTGCAGGTGCCGCACCGCGACCTCTTGCTGCTGCGCAAGAGCGTGCCGCGGTTCCTCGGCGAACGGGCGCTGTGTGCGGCCGCCGGCCTGGCGCTGCCCGTGGTGGGAACCGCCGTCCTCGCGGTCACCGGGGTGAGGCTTCCGGTCGCTTTCCCGGCCGTCACCGGCATCATCGCCGCGGTCGCGATGTCCTTCGTCCCACTGGCCAACGTCGCTGATCTGGCCCGCGCGAAACGGGCTGAGTTCCGGCGGGCCATGACCAGCTACATCGACCTCGTCGCACTGGAGCGAGCCGCTGGCGCTGGCGCCGCACAGGCACTGGAGTCAGCGGCCAGGATCGGCGAGTCGTGGGCGTTCCGCCGCCTGCGCGACGAGCTGGCGCACGCACGCTGGGCCGGCATACCGGCGTGGGAGGCGCTGCGAACCGTCGGCGACGATCTTCGGCTGCCCGATCTCGCCGACACCGCCGATGTGCTGCGCCTGTCCGCCGTCGAGGGAGCGACGGTGTACGACGTCCTGCGGTCCAGAGCCTCGGCGATGCGCGGCGAGATCCTGGCCGACGACCAGGCGCGGGCCGGCGCTCGCACCGAACGGGCCACCGCGCCGTTGGCCGCCACGGCTGTCGTCTTCATGCTCCTGCTGGCCTCACCGGTGGCCATGAGGATCGGGTGACCGGTCATGCTCAGACGCGGGCAGCCTGGCGAACGTGGCTCGGCCACATTGGAGACGGTGATCCTCTGGCCGGCGGTCTTCCTGCTGATCTTCGGTGTGGTCCACGCGGGGATCTGGTTCCACGCACGCAACCTCGCCCTCGCCGCCGCCCAGGAAGGTGCGCGTGCCGCCAGCATGGCCGAGGGTGCCGGCGGAGCCGCCAGAGCCGCGCAGTTCCTGGCCGGCCGCGACTCCATGGTGCGGGTCGACGGGATCTCCGAGACGGTGCACGACGACTCGGTCACCGTCGTGGTCACCGGCTCCTCCACCACGCTGGTACCGGGTTGGCGGGTGGACGTCCGCCAGTCGTCGACTGCCCCGATCAGACGCTGGGCCGACCCATGAACAGGTCCGAACGCGGATCGGCAACCCTGGAGCTGGCCGTGTTGGCGCCCGGACTGCTCCTGATCATCGCCCTCCTCACCCTCGCCGGTCGGCACGCCATTGCCGACGGAGCCGTCGACCGGGCCGCCGCCGACGCCGCCCGCGCGGCATCGCTGGAGCGCACCACGGCCGCCGGCCGGCAAGCCGCGATCGACGTCGCGCGAGCCTCGCTGGCCGACGAGAGCCTGTCCTGTCTTCGTACCAGCGTGGATGTGGACATGGCCGGCCTGCGGGCGCCGGCAGGCAGCCACGGCCACGTGACGGTGACCATCCGTTGTCCGCTGAAGGTGGCCGACCTGCCACTCCCGGTGCCCACAAGGACCATCACGTCCACCGCGGTCAGCCCCGTCGACGCCTACCGAGAAAGATGAGCCGATGCGACGACGTCGATGGCGCCAGGTAGTGCCAACCCGCACGCACGGCACAGTCGAGTCGCCGGCGCACGGCCAGCAACAGCCGGACGGCCGCCCCCACGATCGGCCCGCTGGCGGTCACGCGCACAGAGTCCGACCACTTGAGCGCGAGTCCGGAAGCTTCACGCTGATCTTCGCCGTGGTCATGGTCGCGCTGATCGCGATCGTGGGCCTGGCCTACGACGGGCGAGCCCAGCTCACGGCTCAGCAGCGCGCCGATGCCGCCGCCGGCGAGGCTGCCCGGGCGGCCGGGCAGGAGATCGACGGCTCGGTGATCACCGGTTCACCGGGTCTGCATCGGACTCGCGCGGTGGCCGCGGCGCGCGCCTACCTGAAGGCGGCCGGCGTTCGCGGAACCGTCTCGGTGAGCGGCACCAGAATCGTGGTGCGTACCGACGCCTCCGAACCAGCGGCGATCCTCCCGCTCATCGGCATCACGACCCTGGAAGCGACCGGGACCGCCACGGTTGAGATAGCCACCGGCTTGTGAGCTCACCCCGCGGGCGGTGCCTCGATCCCGTCGCCGGCGATGGCGGGCCCGGACTCGTCGTAGGCCGCCGCCACCTTCTTGGGCACGCACATCCGCCAGGCGTCGGTGACCAGCTCGCGCAGCTCCTGCTCGTCGATGGCGGCCAGGCGGACCGCACCCAGTGGTAGCGCTCATCGGACTCCACCCGGCATGAGGAACGTGCCCGGCTCGGAGGCGGCGAGGTCGGCCCGCCCCTCCTTCGGGTAGCCGAAACCCATCAGCGTCTCGTCCGGGGAAACAGAGACGTACACGATGCGGCCGATCCGGAACTTCACATGGTCGCGCACCAGACCCTCCGTGGTGCGCGGCAGCGACAGCGCAATCCGGCGGACGTCATCGAGGGTGACCATGTGCCGATTGTGTCGCGCAGGTCCGACAGGGTCCGCCGCCCGCGTCCCGCACCTGTCGCGATCTCCTCCGCCACGAGCGTCACGTTCGGCCCTCCCGATCCACCCCTAGGAGGTGGGACGGCATTCGGCGAAGCCCTGATGTTCCGCCCACGAAGGGAGTGATTGGTCATGCCAGAGGCGGGCAGGGCACCAAGCCGACCCGAGATCCCGGTGTGGCCGCCGCGGAGGGGGTCATCCCCCGGCCCGGCGGCCACACCGGTCGGCCGTCGGCCACGACGAGGCGACCGCTGGCTCTGGCTGTTGGTGGTCGCGGTGGGGGCGTCGTGCGCCGTGGTCGTCGGCGCGCTGATCATGCGGGACGGGGCGCCTGCGGGCGCCCCTCTGGCCGGCGGCCTCGCCGACGTAGCGTCCACGACGACGCCCACGGCCCTGTCCGCCGCCACGCCCACTGACCTCCCGCCGGAACCGACGCGCAGCCCCTACCCACGCGGCTCGCCCACGGTCGCGCCGGGGCAGGATACGCCATCACCGAGCGACGGCGCGCGCGATGGCTGGACCGAGGCGGCCCGCGGCTTCGGCCAGGCATTCACGCACACGGAGGTCGGTCGGGATGCCTGGTTCGCCGCGATGTCCACCTGGCTCACGCCCCAGCAAGCCGACCGCTATCGCGAGGTGCCCGTCGAGGACGTTCCCGGCGGTGTTCTCCGAGACGTCTCTGTGGAGGACCCGTCCGGCGGCACCATCACGCGCGGGCGGCTGACCTACGACACGGGCATGATCCTGGAGGTCGGTTTGAGCTTCGACGACTCCGCCGGCGGCTGGCTGGTCGCGCGCGTCACCCTAGCCGATCCGTCCGGATGATCGGCAAGGATCTGGCCCCGGCCGTCGGCGGTGTCACCGTGCCGTCGGGCTTCGCATCCTCGCGCACAGCCCTGGTGATGTCGCCGATCGTTGATGAGCACTCGCCACGGCCGGAGCGTCGGCCACAGCTGTGCGCCGTCAGCGTGCCCGCCACCGCACCACCGTTCCGCGACCTCCGGGCCGAGGCCGGCTGGCAACGGCACGCAGGTCAGTGACCGTCGACGGCGGGGCGGTCGGTGGTGAGGACGGCGCGGTCGGCTGCGCTGCGGCCGGCTCCCCAGCCGTCGGCGTTGCCGGCGGCGAAGGAGCGGCGCCGAACGGTGCCGGGGAAGAGGGAGCCGGCGAGCGTGTCGATGGCCCGCGACCGCTCGGCGAAGACCGGGACCAGGTCGGAGCCGGTGGCCGCCTCGGTGCGGCTGGCGGTCTCGCGTAGCCGCTCGCCGATCCGTGTCGCATACGCGAGCAGAAACGAGTGCCGGAAGGAGCGCGTGCGGGACGTGCCGAACCGGCTGGTGCGCGACCCGGTGGCCAGCATCGCTCTGGTGGCCTGGACGAGAAGTGACGTCGTCAGCAACTCGACGACGTCGAGGTCGACGTCGGAGCCGAGGACGGTGACGAAGCCGATCTTCTCCGAGGAGATGGTGCGGCAGTGGTTGGCGGACCCGACCTCGGCGACCAGGAGGGTCTTGGTGCTCAGGTACGGCGCGTCGAGCCAGATGCGCCGCGCGGACGCCGTCGAGCGCGGCGCACCCGCTGGTGTAGCCGCTTGGGCCAACGCGTGCTCGATCGAGTAGCGGCTCATCAGCTCCTGGGCCTTCGCCGACAGCGCCTCGGCCTCGTCGGGGAACGTCGTCGACTCCGCCTTGGCGAGCAACGCCCGCACCCGGCCAAGGATCTTCTCGTCGACCGCGCGGTCGGCCGCCCCGCCCGCGTCCATCC
>NZ_SMKZ01000085.1 GCF_004349065.1 Jiangella asiatica | reverse complement strand
GTGCGGTAGTGGGCGACGGCGGGGGGCGGGGGACCGTCGAAGACGAGGCGGCCGTCGTCGAAGACGAGGACCCTGTCCATCGCCAGGACCGCGTCGAGGTCGTGCGTCACCAGGACGACGCGCTGCGGCAGGTCGGCCAGGAGCGACAGGATGCGCCGGGTGTTGCGCAGGTCCAGCAGCGTCGTCGGCTCGTCGCAGACGAGGATCTTCGGCTCGGTCACCAGCACCGCGCACAGCGCCAGCAGCTGCTTCTGGCCGCCGGACAGCAGGTGCGCCGGATGGTCTGCGTGTGTCGACAGCCCGAACGACGCCATCGCCTCGGACACGCGTCGCGACACGTCGCCGCGCGACATCCCGCGCAGCCCGAACGCGACGTCCTCGGCCACCGTCGGCATCAGGATCTGGGCGTCGGGGTCGGTGAACACGAATCCGACCCGCCGGCGCACCGCGGTCGCGTCGCGACGGGTGTCCAGCCCGTCCACCGTCACCGTGCCCGACGAGGGCAGCACCAGCCCGTTGAGCAGCCGGGCGAAGGTGGACTTGCCCGAGCCGTTGGCGCCGATGACACCGACCCGCTGCTCGGTCAGGGTGACGTCGACCTCGCGCAGGACGGTCCGGTCGCCGTAGTGGTGCGTGACGGCCTTGACCTCGATCACACGGGAGCTCCTAGAGCGACGACGCGGCGAAGGTGTCGCAGGCGGCCACGTCGCCGCTGCGGTACCCGACAGTGAACCACGCCTGGCGCTGCTCGCTGGAGCCGTGGGTCCACGACTCGGGCGTGACGGTGCCCTGGAAGCGCTCCTGGATGTAGTCGTCGCCGACGGTGTTCGCGGCGGCCAGCGCGTCGCGGATGTCCTGGTCGGTGAGGTCGGAGATGAGCGGCCGTCCGGACACGTCGGCGGCCGTGGTGGCCTGTCGGGCCCACATGCCGGCGTAGCAGTCGGCCTGCAGCTCCAGCCGCACGGCGTCGGAGTCCGGGCCCGAGCGCGACCGCACGCGGCTCATCTGCCCGGTGAGGTTCTGCACGTGGTGGCCGTACTCATGGGCCAGCACGTACGCCTCGGCGAACATGCCGCTCGGGCCGCCGTAGGTGGTGCGCAGCTCGTCGAAGAAGCCGAGGTCGAGGTAGACGTTCTGGTCTCCGGGGCAGTAGAACGGCCCGACCTGCGACGACGCCCGTCCGCAGACGGTGTCGACGGCGGTGGTGAAGAACGTGGTGGTGGCCTGCGTGTACTGCGAGCCGGCCGCGGCGAAATAGTCGTCCCAGAACGCCTGGGCGGAGTTGACATAGAGCACGAACCGGCAGTCGGGGTTCTCGTCGATGTCGGCGACCACCTGGCACTCCTGCTCCAGCTCGCCCTCGGCACCGGGTGAGGCCTGGATGGCCGGTGTGGTGCCGTCGCCCAGCAGATCGGCCGGGTTGGTGCCAGTGAGCAGGGCGAACAGGGCGAGGATGATCACGCCGATGCCGCCGCCGGCGGCAGCCGTGCGGCCCACTGGGCGGCCGCGCTGATCGGACACCTGGGAAGGATCCAGGCGTGCACGTCGGTTGAACCTCATGGCCGCGCGACCTCCCCCAGTAGACTGCCACCATGATGCCCGTGGCGGACTGAATCGTTGGCGGAACTCGCTACCCTGCCCACCCCCGCCACGAAAGAGCTCACTCAGACATGATCACCGCACACCAGCTGGAAGTGCGCGCCGGCGCACAGATCCTGCTGACAGACGCAAGCTTCCGCATCGCCCCCGGCGACAAGGTCGGCCTGGTCGGGCGCAACGGCGCGGGCAAGACCACCCTCACCCGCATCCTCGCAGACGAGGGCCAGCCGGCGGCGGGCTCGGTCACCCGTACCGGCTCGGTCGGCTACCTGCCGCAGGACCCGCGTGCAGGCGACCCCGACGTGCTCGCGCGTGACCGCATCCTCGGTGCTCGCGGCCTGGACGTCGTCGTCGCCGGGCTGCGCCGGGCGGAGAAGCAGATGGCCTCCAGCGACGCCGCCGAGCACGAGCGTGGCATGCGCCGCTACGAGCGGCTGGAGGCGGAGTTCCTGGCCATGGGCGGCTACGCCGCGGAGAGTGAGGCGGCCACCATCGCCGCCAGCCTCGGCCTGCCCGAGCGGGTCCTGACCCAGCCCCTGCGCACGCTCTCCGGCGGGCAACGCCGCCGGGTCGAGCTGGCCCGCATCCTGTTCTCCGACGCACAGACGCTGCTGCTGGACGAGCCGACGAACCACCTGGACGCCGACTCCGTCGTGTGGTTGCGCGACTTCCTGCGCGCCTTCAAGGGCGGTCTGGTGGTCATCAGCCACGACGTCGCCCTGCTCGACCAGACGGTCAACCGGGTATTTCACCTCGACGCCACGCGCGCGGCGATCGACGTCTACAACATCGGCTGGAAGGCCTATCTGGAGCAGCGCGAGACCGACGAGCGCCGCCGGCACCGTGAGCGGGCCAACGCCGAGAAGAAGGCCGCGGCGCTGAAGGCGCAGGCGGACCGGATGCGCTACAAGGCCACCAAGGCCACCGCCGCGCAGAACATGGAGCGCCGGGCGAACCGCCTGCTCGCTGGGCTGGAGGACCAGCGGCGCGCGGACAAGGTGGCCAAGCTGCGCTTCCCCGACCCCGCGCCGTGCGGCAGGACGCCGCTGACGGCCAGTGGGCTGTCGAAGTCGTACGGATCGCTGGAGGTCTTCACCGACGTCGACCTTGCCATCGACCGCGGCAGCCGGGTCGTGATACTCGGCCTCAACGGTGCCGGCAAGACGACGCTGCTGCGGCTGCTCGCGGGGCTCGAGCCGGCCGACACCGGGTCGGTGGAGCCCGGCCACGGCCTGCGGCTGGGCTACTACGCCCAGGAGCACGAGACGCTCGACACCTCACGCACCGTGCTGGAGAACCTGCGCACGTCCGCACCGGACCTGCCGGCGGTCGAGGCGCGCCGTGTGCTGGGCTCGTTCCTGTTCTCCGGTGACGACGTCGACAAGCCGGCGGGCGTGCTGTCCGGCGGCGAGAAGACCCGCCTGGCCCTGGCCGCGCTGGTGGTCTCCAGCGCCAACGTGCTGCTGCTCGACGAGCCCACGAACAACCTCGACCCGGCCTCGCGCGCGGAGGTGCTCGCCGCGCTGCGTTCGTTCACCGGCGCGATCGTGCTCGTGACGCACGATGAGGGCGCGGTCCAGGCGCTCGGTCCGGAACGCGTCGTGCTACTTCCGGACGGAGTCGAAGATCTGTGGAACCCGGACTACGCCGAGCTCGTCTCACTGGCATAGGAGAGGTCGATCGATCCTGCGTTTTTCCCCCACATCAGGACGTGATCTTGTCTTCGAGTGGCGAAAACCGATAATGGAGCGGATCATTGTCCTCTGTCATGCAGGACAACGAAACGGGAGGACGCGTGGCCGAGAAGTTGGTAAAAGGCGCGCGGATCAGTGGGGGGCAGCGTGACAAGCTCGCCTCTGACCTGAAGAAGAAGTACGAAGGTGGTCGCAGCATCCGCGAGCTCGCCACCGAAACAGGGCGGTCCTACGGGTTCGTCCATCGGGTTCTGTCCGAGTCAGGCGTCAATCTACGAGGGCGTGGAGGGGCCACACGAGGCAAGTCGAAGAAGCAGGACTGACCGAGTCCCTGAGGTCGAGATGCCGGAGGAGGGTGGCCTCCAGCAGCTCGATCACCCCACGATTCGCTTCGTCACCCACTGCGCGATCCCCGGCGCGCTGGCGCCTGATTCCAGGCGATACGGCGGGGCGGTCACCGAGCATCGGTGAGCCGCCAACGGCGAATACTCGAGTCGTCGCACTCGAAGCCGAGGGGGCTTTTTCTACTGACCTTGCTCACTGTCCGTAGCGTGAATCCGGTTGATTCCGGCATAACGGCGACTCGTGATTACGCAGCGTACAGAATGATCTTGGTCTAGCCATTGCTGCGCAATCGGTGTGCTTTCACGATGTGACATGGCGTGAAAGCGGTCTCTCCGGTCGTGACAGTGATGCGGCCGGGGCCGTGAGCGCGGTTCAGCCTGTCCGCGAGCCGGCGGCGCAGGAAACCCGCGAGTACGGCGCCGAGGTCCGCGCGACGGCGCGCTGAGCCCTACCCCATGATCAGGTTCGTTCGCGGTCTCACCGCGACCGTGAGAGAACATGATCACGGGGATGGTGCCCTGCTCTGAGCGAACACGCCTCCCCGGCGCCCGCACCCGGGAAGAACACCGGCCGGCTCGGGCGTTACGGCGTCGGGCCGGACCATGACCGGCCGGCCCGGCCAGACACGTGACGAGGAGGTCGACGCCGGTGTCGATGGGGCCGATGGGCGGGGCGTGGCGGGCGTCGAGGTCGTTCTCGAGCGACCGGTCGGTCACCGACCGGCGGCTGGCTCGGGGTACCGCGAAGCGCATCATCGGGTACGGACGTCCGTACCGGTTCCAGCTGGCGGTCTTCCTCGGCACCACCATCGCCGCGGCGGCGTCCGCGGCGGCGGTTCCGCTGCTGCTCAAGGTCCTCATCGACGACGGCGTGTCGGCCGGCGACCGCCGGGTCGTCGTCTGGGCGGCGGTCGCGGTCGCCGGGCTGGCCGTCGTCGACGCCGGCCTCGGCCTGCTCGGACGCTGGATGTCGGCCCGGGTCGGCGAGGGTCTCATCTTCGACCTGCGCCGGCAGGTCTTCGACCACGTCCAGCGCCAGCCGATCGCGTTCTTCACCCGCACCCAGACCGGCTCGCTGGTGTCGCGGCTCAACAGCGACGTCATCGGTGCGCAGCAGGCGTTCACCGGCACGCTGTCCCAGGTGGTCAGCAACCTCGTCACCCTGGTGCTCGCGCTCGGCGCGATGATCGTGCTGTCGTGGCAGATCACCCTGATCGTGCTGGTCCTGGTGCCGCTGTTCCTCTTGCCCGCGCGGTTCATCGGTCGCCGGCTGGCCGACATCAGCCGGGAGGCCATGCAGCTCAACGCCGCGATGAGCCAGACCATGACCGAGCGGTTCAACGTCTCCGGCGCGCTGCTGGTCAAGATCTTCGGCCGTTACGGCATCGAGAACCAGGCGTTCGGGCAGGCGGCCGGCCGGGTCCGCGACATCGGCGTGACCCAGGCCCTGTACGCCCGCTACTTCTTCCTCGGCCTGACGTTCCTGGCGTCGCTGGCGACGGCGGTGGTCTACGGCGTCGGCGGGTGGCTGGCCATCGACGGCACGCTGGAGGTCGGCACGCTGGTCGCGCTCGCCGCGCTCCTGACCCGGCTGTACGGGCCCTTGACGGCGCTGTCGAACGTCCAGGTCGACATCATGACCGCGCTGGTCAGCTTCGAGCGGGTCTTCGAGGTCCTTGACCTGAAGCCGGTGGTCCGCGACGCTCCCGGCGCCCGCGACCTGTCGGCCGCGACGGACGGCCGCCAGCTGTCCGTCGAGTTCGAGGACGTCGAGTTCAGCTACCCCGGTGCCGACGACGTGTCGCTGGCCTCGCTGGAGGCGGTGGCCCGGCCGATGGTGTCCTCGCCGGAGCCGGTGCTGCGCGGTGTCTCGTTCACCGTCGAGCCGGGGCAACTGGTGGCGCTCGTCGGACCGTCGGGCGCGGGCAAGTCCACCATCACGCACTTGGTGTCGCGGCTGTACGACCCGACGGCCGGCGTGGTCCGCGTCGGCGGCCACGACGTGCGTGGCGTGACCCTGGAGTCGCTGCACGACGCCGTGGGCGTGGTCACCCAGGACGCCCACATGTTCCACGACACCATCCGCTACAACCTCGGCTACGCCCGGCCCGACGCGTCCGACGACGACCTCTGGGCGGCGCTGGAAGCGGCCCAGATCGCCCCGCTGGTGGCGTCGCTCCCCGAGGGTCTGGACACCGTCGTCGGCGATCGCGGCTACCGGCTGTCCGGCGGCGAGAAGCAGCGGATGGCGCTGGCCCGGCTGCTGCTCAAGGCCCCGCGCGTGGTCGTCCTCGACGAGGCGACGGCGCACCTGGACTCCGAGTCGGAGGTGGCCGTGCAGCGGGCGCTCAAGACCGCGCTCACCGGCCGCACGTCCCTCGTCATCGCGCACCGCCTGTCCACCATCCGCGACGCCGACGCCATCCTCGTCGTCGCCGACGGCCGCATCGTGGAGCGGGGGACGCACGACGAGCTGCTGGCCGCCGGGGGCCACTACGCTGATCTGTACACGACCCAGTTCGCGGCTCAGCGCGAGCGGATGGTGGCCGACTGACAGCGAGAAGCCGAAGGAGTTGCGATCCATGCGGGCGGTTCGAGCGACCCGGCAAGGCGGCCCCGAAGTCCTGGCGACGGTCGAGCTCGAGACACCCACACCAGGGGAGGGCGAGGTCCTGGTCGAGGTCGCGGCGGCCGGTGTCAACTTCATCGACATCTACCGCAGGTCCGGCGTCTACCCGATGCGCTACCCGCACGTGGTCGGCACCGAGGGCGCTGGTGTGGTCGCCGATGTCGGTTCGGGTGTGACGTCGCTGTCCGCCGGCGACCGCGTGGCCTGGGTCGACGCCGTGGGCAGCTACGCCACCCACCAGGTCGTCCCCGAGGCGAGGGCGGTGCCGGTGCCCGACGGGCTGGAGCTGACGACGGCGGCGGCGGTGGCCCTGCAAGGCATCACCGCGCACTTCCTGGCCACCTCCACCCACCCGGTGCGGACCGGCGAGGAGCTCCTCGTCCACGCCGCGGCCGGCGGCGTCGGGAACCTGCTGGTCCAGCTAACCACCGCGAAGGGCGCCACCGTCATCGGGACCGTGTCGACGGAGGCGAAGGAGAAGCAGGCCCGGGCGGCCGGCGCCGACCACGTCATCCGCTACACCGAGGTCGACGACCTCGCCGCCGAGGTGCGCAGGTTGACCGGCGATCGCGGCGTGGCTGTGGTCTACGACGGCGTCGGCGCGTCCACGTTCGACGCGTCGCTGGGCAGCCTGCGCCGTCGGGGCATGCTGGTCCTGTACGGCGCGTCGAGCGGCCAGGTGCCCCCGTTCGACCCGCAGCGGCTCAACCGCGCCGGCTCGCTGTTCCTGACCCGGCCGACCATCGGCGACTACATCGCCGACCGCGACGAGCTGGTCTGGCGGGCAGGTGAGGTCTTCCAAGCCGTCGCCGCCGGTCGGCTCCAAGTCACAGTCGCCGACGCGCTGCCACTGGAGCAGGCGGCGAAGGCGCACGAAGCGCTGGAAGGCCGCGCCACGATCGGGAAGCTCGTGCTGGTCACGCGCGCATGAATAATTCCAGCCTGTCCGTCGACGGCTACCGGCTGGAGTGGCTGACGAGCTTCCTCGCCGTCGTCGACCACGGCGGGTTCGCGGCCGCGGCCGATCACATGTTCCGGTCGCAGTCACGCATCAGCGCGCACATCGCCGACCTGGAGCGGCGCCTGGGCGCCACCCTGTTCGACCGGCGGGAGCGGCCGGTCCGGCTCACCGAGGCCGGTGTGGCGTTCCTGGTGCACGCGAGGGCCGTCCGGCGCGAGCTGGAGGCCGGTGTGTCGGCCGTGCAGTCGGTCCTGGGCCTGTTGCGTGGCCACGTCCGGGTGGCCACGTTCCCCAGCGCCGCGGCGGCGATGATGCCGGCGACCATCAAGGAGTTCGCCACCCGGCACCCCAACATCGAGGTGTCCCTGGTCGAGGGCGACACCCTCAACGTCGGCGAGGCCCTGTACGCCGGCGACGCCGACCTCGCTCTGCGCCCCGTCACGCCGACGCCTCGGGAGTCGTCGCTGGAATGGCACGTCCTCTGGGAGGAGCCCCTCGTCGCCGTCGTCGCGGCCGACGACCCGCTGGCATCGACGAGCAGCCTGACGCTGGTCGAGCTGGAGGGCCGGCCCCTGATCACGATCGGGGCCAGCCACACCGGGCCGGAGCACGTCTTCGAGGTGCACGCCGCGCTCGCCGCGGCCGGGCTGACCCCGCGCATCGCCTTCCAGACCAACCAGCCGCAGACCCTCGTGGCGATGGCGCGTTCCGGGCTGGGCGTGGGCGTCACCAACCTGCTCGCCGCGAAGGTCTCCGACACACAGGGCGTGGTGGTCGTGCCGTTGCGCGACGTCGTGCCGCACCGCCAGGTGGGCGTCTTCTGGGATGCCAGCCGGCCCATGCAGCCGGCCACCCGCGCCTTCCTCGACCTGCTGTTGCAGATGCCGGTTCCGGAGCCGGTGGAGCTGTACCAGCGCCGCGAGCTGATCGGCCCGGGCGGTTCGCGGCCGGGCCCGGCCACCAGCCGGCCGCCGGCCACCGATGCCGGCCAAGCGGCGGCACCGCGCCGGCGGACCCGCCCGGCCTCCCGGTCACGGTCCAAGCGGGGCTGACGGCGGCTGCCTGGAGCCGTCGCCGTCAGTGCCCGTGGCCATGACCGTGGCCATGGCCGTGGCTCAGGCCGCCGCCGTCGAGCTCTGCCGGGTCGGGGCGGTGCCCGTCGACGACCAGCGCCGCCGTGGTCAGCAGCAGCCCGACCATCGACGTGGCGTTGTGCACAGCGGCGCGGACGACGGCGACCGGGTCGACCACGCCGGCCGCCTCCAGATCGCCGTAGCGGCCGGACTCCGCGTCGAAGCCGTGGCCGTCGGTGAGCGCCGCGACCCGCGCCGCCACGAGGTCGCCGTCGGCGCCGGCGTTGCGGGCGATCCACCGCAGCGGCTCGGCCAGCGCGAGCCGGACGACGTCGGCGCCGATCAGCTCGTCGCCGGTGAGGCCGACGCCGGCGCCCGCCGCCCGGCCGGCGTGGACGAGCGCCGAGCCGCCGCCGGCGACGACCCCGTCGCGCAGCGCGGCCCGGGTGGCGGCGACGGCGTCGGCGACGCGCCGCCTGCGGTCGGCCAGCTCGACGTCGGTGGCCGCGCCGACGCGGATGACGCAGGCGCCCCCGGTCAGCGCGCCGAGCCGCTCCCGGAGCACCTCGCGCTCCCAGTCGCTCTCCGCCGCGGCCAGCTGGTGCCGGACGCCGTCGACGCGGGCCTCGAGGTCGGCCGGAGCACCGGCGCCGCCGATGACCTGCGTCTCGTGTTCGGTGACGACGACGCGGTAGGCCCGGCCGAGGACGTCGATGCCGGCCCGCGCCAGCTTCAGCCCGGCCTCGGGCGCGACCACCCGGCCGCCGGTGAGGGCGGCGAGGTCCTCCAGGTGCGCCAGCCGCCGGTTGCCCAGCGCCGGCGCCTTCACGGCGACGGCGGTGAAGACGCCGCGCAGCTTGTTGAACAGCAGCATCGACAGGGCCTCGCGCCGTACGTCGTCGGCGACGAGGAGGAGTGGCCGGCGGGTCGGGTAGACCTGCTCAAGCAGGGGAAGGAGCTGGTCGAGGTCAGAGATCTTGCCGTGGTGCAGCAGCACCCAGGCGTCGTCGAGGACGGCGCGGGCCTGGTCCGGTTCGGTGGCCATCGCTGGGCTGAGATAGCCGTTGCCGAGCCGCAGTCCGTCGGCGAACTCCAGGTCGACGCCGTCGGCCCGGGACTCGTCGACGCTGACCACGCCGTCGCGGCCGACCTTGCCGAACGCGTCCGCGACCAGCTCGCCGACGCGCTGGTCACCGGCCGCGTTTGCGGCTACGGCCCGCAGCAGGTCCCGTCCGGCGGCAGGGCGGGCCAGGCTGTGCAGCGCGGTCACGGCCGCGTGCGCGGCGACGTCCATGCCGTGCCGGAGCGCCTCGGGCTGCGCTCCGGCCTCGACGGCGCGCAGCCCGAGGTGCGTCATCGCCTGCGCCAGCACGACCGCGGTCGTCGCACCGTCACCGGCGACGGCGTTCGTGCGGGCCGCCACCTCCCGCACCAGCTGCCGGCCGAGGTCGGCGTACGGGTCGGGCAGCTCCAGCGCGGCGGCGACGGTGGCGCCGTCGTCGGCGACCGTCGGCGGGCCGGCCCCGGCGCCGGACGCCGCGCCGAGCACGACGGTCCGGCCGCGCGGCCCGAGGGTGACCCGGACCGCGTCGGCCAGCGTGTCGACCCCCGTCCGCAGCCGGCGCCGGGCGGCGGCGTCGAACAGCACCTCTGGCATGCGCCCGCTCCCTTCGTCGGGGTCAGTTGCGCGGACCCGTGCCCCGCTCCATGACCAGCGCGGCTTGCAGCATCGCCCGCGCGTAGCCCGTGTCATAGAGCTCGCCGCCGTGACCGCCGCCGCCGACGTCGCCGTACTGGCCGCCGATGGCGTCGTTCTCGCGGTCGTAGTCCAGCGCCCGCGGGTGCTCGGCGAGGACACCGAGGCTGTAGTCCTGGCGCACGAGCTCGCGCATGAACGCGAACATGTCGGTGACGCCGTTGTCCGGAAAGACCTCGCGGTACTTGACCCGCGGCTCGTCGACCAGCACGTTGCGGTAGTGGATGTGGTTGATGCGGTCGCGGCGGCCCATCCAGCGCAGGAAGTCGACCGCGTCGTACCCGACCTCGGGCGTGACGCCGGCGTGGACGGTCATGCCGTTGGACGGGCTGTCCACGGTCTCGACCATCCGCTTCCAGTCCGCGACCGAGCCCATGATCTGCGGGTTGCCTCGGCTGATGACGGCCGGCGGATCGTTGGGGTGGACGGCCAGACGCACGCCGGCCTCCTCGGCGACCGGCACGACCTGGCGCAGGAAGTACTCGTAGTTCGTCCAGAGCTCCTCGTACTCGAACAGTGGCGTGCCGGGCAGCGGCGGCAGGTCCTCGATCGCGACGCCGTCGACCTCGCGGTGGTAGTCGAAGGCGGTGTAGCCGGCGCCGCCGCGCTCCTCGTCGATGTACTCGTAGTAGCCCTCGGTCAGCCGGTGGACGTAGAAGTTGTACTCGACGACGGGGATGCCGGCCGCGCCGGCGGCGACGATGGACTTCTTGATGTTCTCGATCGCGAGGTCCCGGCCCGACGTGTTGCGCACGATGGCGTCGGCGACGCTGATCAGGTACGCGGTGATGTGCAGGCCGTAGGACTCCAGGCGCGTCTTGTCCGCCCGCAGCGTCTCGACGGTCCACGGCAGCGGTGGCGGGTTGGTGATCAGCGCGCCGCGCACGCCGGCCTGCTTCCAGCGCCGGACGGTGCGCTCGTCGGGGTCGCGCGAGAACCACTGGCACAGCTTGGGCGTGTCGGCGCCCTCCTGGACCTCCTCCGGCCAGCGCACTTCGGGGTAGGGCGGTCCCTGCGGTGCCAGGTCGGAGCCGGCTGCGGTGCTGGCGGCCGCGGTACCGGCTGCCACGGTGCCGGCGGCCAGCCCGGCGGTCGACAGGGCCGCCACCGAGGCGCCCTGTCTGATGAAGTCTCGACGCGTGTTCTCCATGGTGTGATGCCCTTCAGTGGTCAGCGTTGATGCCTTCGGACACTCCTGGGACCGCCTGGCGCTCGCGGTCGCGACGGTGCGTGCTCACGCTTCGAGTGCCGCGGTCCGGGGGAGACCGCGACCGGGCCAGGCGCGCGCTTCTCACGGCTCGGCCCTCGCGTCCGCCGCGGTCAGCTCGCCCAGCAGCCGGTCGGCCAGCCGTCGCCGAGGGATCTGGTTGACCGCGCCGAGGCCCTGGACGACGTGCGAGGCCGCGGCGGAGGCGAACCTGGCCGCGTCGGCGACGGCCCTGCCCTCGACCAGCGCGACGGCGAAGGCGGCGTTGAACGTGTCGCCGGCGCCGGTCGGGTCGGTCGCCCGCACCTGCAGCGCGGGGACGCGGACGTGCTCGCGCGCCGTGGCGACCACCGCGCCGGCCGACCCCATCTTCAGCACGGCCATCGGCGCGCCGAGCTCCAGCAGCTCGTCGGCGATGTCGTGCGGGTCCTCACGGCCGGTGAGCAGCCGGCCCTCCTCGAGGTTCGGCATGACGACGTCGCACATCCCGGCGGTGTATCGGGTGACGGCGCGGGCCTCGTGCAGCGGCCACAGCTGCGGGCGGATGTTGGGGTCGTAGGTGACGGTGGTGCCGGCGGCCCGGGCGACGTCGATGGCCTGGAACACCGCATCGCAGGAGCCGCGGCCGATGGCCTGGGTGATGCCGGTGACGTGCAGCAGCCGGGCGTTCTCGATCCAGTCCGGCGGTACGTCGTCGGGGGTCAGCTGGGCAGCGGCCGACCCGCACCGGCGGTAGACGAACTCCGCGGTGGTGCCGTCGCGGAGGATGAAGTAGACGCCGGTCGGGTGGCCCGGGTCGACGACGACGTGTCCGGCGTCGACGCCCTCGGTCTTCCACAGCTCCAGCAGCATCCGGCCGAAGCCGTCGTCGCCGACGCGCGACAGGTAGCCGGCGTCGCCGCCGAGCCGGCTCACCGCGACGGCGAAGTTGGAGCTGTCGCCGCCGAACCCGGTGCTGTATAGAGCGCCGGGCCGAGGGCCGCCCACGGACTCGGCGTTGAACTCGACGAGGGGTTCACCGAAGGACACGATCTCTGGCACGGTGCTTCTCCCGGGGTCGGTCTGTGCTGCTCAGATGCGCCCGTACTTCTCCAGCCCGGCCGCGAACGAGCCGGCCTCGAGGATGAGCTTCGTCTGAGCCTTCTCCCGCTCCTCGATCTCGGTCGCGGCCGCCAGCGTCTGCTCGACCAGGGCGGCGGGGACGGCGACGACACCGTCGCTGTCGCCGACGATCAGGTCGCCGGGGGTGACGACGACTCCGCCGCAGGTGACCGGCTCGTTCGCGGACACCGTTCGGAAGCGGCCGACGGTGGTGGCCGGCGTCGTCGCTCGCGCGAAGACCGTGAACCCGAAGTCGCGGCGGATCTCCTCGACGTCCCGCACGCCGGCGTCCAGCACCGCGCCGGCCAGGCCGTTGGCGACGGCTCCGGCGGTCATCAGCCCGCCCCAGACGGCGACGTTGCTCTCGCCGACCGCGATCACGACGACCGACCCGGGATCGGCGGCGTCGATGAGCTCCAGCGCGTGCGTCGGCGGCTCGGCCAGGTCGGTCGGTTCCTCCCGGACGGTGACGGCGGGTCCGACGACCTTGGAGCCCACCTGCAGCCGGATCTCCGACGACAGATAGCCGTGCACGCCCAGCGACTGCAGCCCGTCGGAGACCGACGCGGTGGTGAGGTTGCGGAACGCCTCGATCGTCTCGGCGGTGTAAGCGGTCATGTGATGCAGCTCCTCAGAGTTCGGGGAGGGCGAGGGCGTCGATGCTCTCGACCCAGTAGATGCGGGCGATGTCGTCGACGGCTCCCGGTGCCACGTTCCTCAGGTCGACGGTGTTGTCGTGCACCGCGGCGACCCTGCCGAACTCCTGGAGCTCGAGGGTGTGGAACCGTTCGGGCGGGAAGCCGAGGGTCACCGAGATGCTCACCGGCCGGCCGGTGTCGACCGCGTCGTCCACCGCGGGCGCGATCTTGCCGCCGGCGGTGACGGCGAGGTAGGCCTGCCAGAGCATCCACAGGACGACCAACACCACGATGGTGCGGCCACCCGTGCTGCGCAGGGCTCGAACCAGCAGCGTCATGGCGCCGACCTAGAGCCGGTCTCGACGCCGGTCTCGACGCCGAGCATCGTCATGAGCTCGCGGCGGATGCGCACGAACTCGGTGTTCGTGTGCATGTCGGTCCACGAGCGCGGCCGGGGGATCTGGATGCTCAGGTCGGCGCGGACGGTGCTCGGCCGCGGCGAGAGCACGACGACGCGATCGGACATGAAGACCGCCTCGTCGACGTCGTGCGTCACGAACAGCACTGTCGTGCGCCGCTGCTCCCAGATGCGCAGGACCTCCTGCTGGAGCACCCTGCGGGTTTGCGCGTCGACGCTGGCGAACGGCTCGTCCATGAGCATGATGGCCGGCTCGGTGGCCAGCACCCGGGCGACGCCGGCGCGCTGGCGCATGCCGCCGGAGAGCTCGTGTGGATACTTCTTCTCGAAGCCGGTCAGGCCGACCAGGTCGATCATCTCCTGCGCCTTGGCGCGGCGCTCGACCTTGCCGACGCCCTGCGTCTTCAGCCCGAACGCGATGTTGGCCTCGACGGTCTTCCAGGGGAAGAGCGCGAAGTCCTGGAAGACGACGCCGCGGTCCGGTCCCGGCCCGCTCACCGGCGAGCCCTGCAGGCGCACCGTCCCTCCGGTCGCGTCGACGAAGCCGGCCACGATGTTCAGGACCGTGGTCTTGCCGCAGCCGCTGGGGCCGATGACGGAGACGAACTGCCCCTCGGGGACGTCGAAGGACACGTCCTCGATGGCGACCGTCGCCTCCCCGGTGTACGTGTCCACGTACACCTGGTTGAGCTGGTCGACGCTGAGCATCGTCATCGGCCGATCCTTTCCACCAGGCCCCAGCGCTCGACCGTCTCCTTCTCGAGCGGAGCGAGGACGAGGGCGTCGGTCATGTACCAGAGGACACCGAGCACGGCCATGCCAACGAACACGTGGGAGACGTCGCCCTGGCGGCGGGCGTCGAACATCATGAAGCCGACGCCGCTGGTGCCGATGATGATCTCGGCGGCGATGAGCGCTCGCCAGCCGTACCCCAGGCCGGTGCGCACACCGCTGGACACGCCCGGCAGGGCGCCGGGCACGTAGACCTCCCAGAGCGTCCGCCACCGGGAGGCGCCCAGGCTGGCCGCGGCCCGCAACAGGTTCGTGGGTATCGCGTCGAGGCCGGCGACGATGCTGATGATCAGCGGAAACGTCACCGTGTACACGATGACCACGGTCACCGACGTGAGACTGAACCCGAACCAGATGATGACGATGGGCAGCCAGGCGATGTCGCCGATGGCCTGGAAGAACAGCAGCACGGGCCAGCAGAACTTGCGCACGTAGCGGTTCAGGCCGATGAGGAACCCCAGCGCGACGCCGATGCCGAGGCCGAACGCGGCGCCGACGGCGAGGCGGGTCAGGGAGTCCTGGATGTAGGCCGGCAGGATGCCTCGGCGCACCGAGTCGACCATGCTGTCGAACACCGTCGCCGGGCCGACGAAGAACGAGCTGGGGAAGATCCCGAGAGCGGACACCACCGCCCACACGCCGATGACCACGGCGAACGGAAGAAGCGTCGCGATCGGCTGCCGGCGCAGGAGCGCGGCGGCCCGGCGGGCCGGGCTGGCGCGCCGCGGCGTCGGCGGGGTGGCGCCGGCGGCGTGGCGGCCGGCGCGGGAGGGGGAGTTGGCCTGCACGCTCATGCCCGCTCCCGCCGCTCCGCGGACCACCGCTGCACGGTGCGCCGCTCGAGCGGCGCCAGGATCAACCGGTCCATGATCAGCCAGAGGATCCCGATGAGGATCATCATCAGGATGATCACGTCGGTCTCGTAGTACTGGCGGGCCAGGAAGAGCGTGTAGCCCAGGCCGGTGCTGGTGGCGATGATCTCGGCGGCGATGAGCCCACGCCAGGCGAACCCGAGCCCGACGCGCGCCCCGGTGACGATGTTGGGCAGCGCACCCGGGAGGTAGATCTCCCAAAACATGCGCCATCGGGACGCGCCGAGGCTGCGGGCGGCCCGCAACAGCGACGTGCTGGTCTGCCGGACGCCGAGCATCGAGTTGTACACGATGGCGAAGAAGACCGCGTTGAACACGACGAAGACGACCGCGTTGTTGCCGTAGCCCAGCCACAGCGTGGCCAGCGGGATCCATGCGATCCCGGCGAGCGCGACGGAGAAGCGCAACAGCGGCGCGAAGAACGCGGAAAGGCCCGCGCTCATCCCCATGAGCAGCCCGAACGGCACGCCGACCACGACCGCGATGCCGGCGCCGGCGAAGACGCGGCCGAGGCTGGTGAGCACATGGCTGGTCAGGTCGCCGTCGGTGGCCAGGTCGACGAACGCCGACCACACCGCCGGCGCGGACGGGAAGGTGCGCGCCGACACGTCGAACGCCGGGATCGCGATCAGCCACACCGCGAGCAGCACCGCGAACGGGCTGACGAACCACGCGGTCGACGCCGCTCGCGCTCGCGGCCTCAGCTTCTCTACAACGGTCAACGACGGCTCCTTGCTGGTGGGTGGACCGGATCGCTCAGCTCCAGATGCGGTCCCAGGAGTCCTTCTCGTTCCACTCGTCGGACTTCGGGAACAGTTGCGTGCCTTCCTTGAGGAACTGCTTGGCGGCGTCCTCGTTGAGGTCCACGCCCAGGCCGGGACGATCGGTGAGCGTGTAGAACCCGTTTTTCATCAGCGGCTTCTCCATGCCGTCGACGAGGGTGTCCCAGCCCTCCACCTCGAAGGAGTGGTACTCCAGGGCCTGGAAGCCCTCGGTGGCCGCGGCGATGTGCGCCGACGCGATGGCCCCGATGGGGGAGCCGGCGTAGTGGAGCATGGTGGCGATGCTGTGCATCTGGGCGTAGTCGGCGATGCGCTTGGTCTCGAGGATGCCGCCGGCCGTCGCCGGGTCGGGGTGGATCAGTTCCACGAGTCCCTGGTCGATGATCTCCTTGAACGCTTCGAAGCCGAAGATGTCCTCGCCGGTCATCGTCGGGACGTTCGTGTTCTCGGTGATCTGCCGCCAGTCGTCGTGGTAGAACCACGGGACCAGGTCCTCCAGGTACGCCAGGTTGTACCGCTCGAAGCGGTTGGCCAGCCGGATCGCGGTGTCGACCCCGAAGTGGCCGGTGTGGTCCATGCCCATCGGGATCTCGTAGCCGATCGCGCCCCGCACTGCCTCGATGTACTTGGCCATCTCGTCCAGGCCCTTGTCGGTGATCTGCACCTGGGTGAACGCGTGCTCGGTCATGCCGTAGCTGCCGGGGTCGCCGTTGTACTGGCCGAGGTCGTCGCCCCATAGTCCGCCGCCGACCACCGTCCCCTCGATCTTGCTGATCAGTTCCAGGCCGAGGTCCATCTTGAGGAACGTCACGCCGGCGTCGACGCGCGCCTTCATCCGCGCCGCGTACTCCTCGGGGTCCTCGGACTCCGTGGCGTCGGTGTAGACGCGGACCTGGTTGCGGTACTGCCCGCCGAGCAGCTGGTAGACGGGTACGCCGAAGGCCTTGCCGGCCAGGTCCCACAGCGCCATCTCGACGCCGGACACGCCGCCGCCCTGCCGGCCCTGGCCGCCGAACTGCTTGATCCGCTTGAACAGCATCTCGACGTTGCACGGGTTCTCGCCGAGGATGCGGCTCTTGAGCATGAGCGCGAACCGCGGGTCGGCGTCGTCGCGGACCTCACCCCATCCGGTGATGCCCTGGTTGGTGCTGATGCGGACGATCGGGCTGGTGAACGGGACGCCTTCGAGCACGGCGATCCGCAGGTCGGTGATCTTGAGATCGGAGGGCTTGGAGGCCCGGCTCACGTTCTGCGTCGCGTAGGCCACGCGATCCTCGATGGGCAGCAGCGGGACGGCGGCGAGGCTGAGGCCGCCCACGCCCACGGCGGCCGCGGACTTGAGGAAGCCGCGCCGGTCGGGACGGCGCGCTGGGGCGTCGGGGGTCTGGGGTGCGGGCCGGTGAT
>NZ_SMKZ01000084.1:15000-18411 GCF_004349065.1 Jiangella asiatica | reverse complement strand
GGAACAGGGCCCCCCCTTTTCTTTGGGTGTGCAAAACAGCGGGCCCCCGGGTGGTTGGGGGTCCGCTGTTTTGGTGGTGTGTGTCCGGCGGTGTCCTACTCTCCCACCCCCGCTGGGGGGCAGTACCATCGGCGCTGAAGGGCTTAGCTTCCGGGTTCGGAATGGGTCCGGGCGTTTCCCCTTCGCTATGACCGCCGGCACGTTTGTTGAACCGGTGTCAACCATCGGGCCCCCGTGGGTTCCCCCCGTGTTGGTGGGGGTGCGGGGGTGGTTGTTGGTTCAGAACCGTATAGTGGACGCGCGCAGTATGTTTCCCTGCCCGTTTCGGGGCAGGGGGGTGTGTGTGGTCAAGTCCTCGGCCTATTAGTACCGGTCAGCTTCACCCATTGCTGGGCTTCCACGTCCGGCCTATCAACCCAGTCGTCTAGCTGGGGGCCTTACCACGTTAACCGTGTGGGAGACCTCATCTTGAAGCAGGCTTCCCGCTTAGATGCTTTCAGCGGTTATCCTTTCCGAACGTAGCCAACCAGCCGTGCTCCTGGCGGAACAACTGGCACACCAGAGGTTCGTCCGTCCCGGTCCTCTCGTACTAGGGACAGCCCTTCTCAAGTCTCCTGCGCCCGCAGCGGATAGGGACCGAACTGTCTCACGACGTTCTAAACCCAGCTCGCGTACCGCTTTAATGGGCGAACAGCCCAACCCTTGGGACCTGCTACGGCCCCAGGATGCGACGAGCCGACATCGAGGTGCCAAACCATGCCGTCGATATGGACTCTTGGGCAGGATCAGCCTGTTATCCCCGGGGTACCTTTTATCCGTTGAGCGACAGCGCTTCCACAAGCCACTGCCGGATCACTAGTCCCTACTTTCGTACCTGTTCGACCCGTCGGTCTCACAGTCAAGCTCCCTTGTGCACTTGCACTCGCCGCCTGATTGCCAACCAGGCTGAGGGAACCTTTGGGCGCCTCCGTTACCTTTTAGGAGGCAACCGCCCCAGTTAAACTACCCACCAGGCACTGTCCCTGATCCGGATCACGGACCGAGGTTAGATATCCAGTACGACCAGAGTGGTATTTCAACGTTGACTCCACCGCCACTGGCGTGACAGCTTCACAGTCTCCCACCTATCCTACACAAGCCGAACCGAACACCAATACCAAGCTATAGTAAAGGTCCCGGGGTCTTTCCGTCCTGCTGCGGGTAACGAGCATCTTTACTCGTAGTGCAATTTCGCCGAGTCCGTGGTTGAGACAGTGGGAAAGTCGTTACGCCATTCGTGCAGGTCGGAACTTACCCGACAAGGAATTTCGCTACCTTAGGATGGTTATAGTTACCACCGCCGTTTACTGGCGCTTAAGTTCTGAGCTTCACCCCGAAGGGTTGACTCGTCCCCTTAACGTTCCAGCACCGGGCAGGCGTCAGTCCGTATACATCGTCTTGCGACTTCGCACGGACCTGTGTTTTTAATAAACAGTCGCTTTCCCCTGGTCTCTGCGGCCATCAACGCTCCCACCGTGTGGTGTTCACGTATCCGGCCCCCCTTCTCCCGAAGTTACGGGGGCATTTTGCCGAGTTCCTTAACCACGGTTCACTCGATCGCCTTGGTATTCTCTACCTGACCACCTGTGTCGGTTTGGGGTACGGGCGGCTATGGAGCTCGCTAGAGGCTTTTCTCGACAGCATAGGATCACCCACTTCGCCGCAATCGGCTCGGCATCCAGCCTCGGGCACTACTGTGGCGGATTTACCTACCACGGCCCCACACTGTTACCCCGGGACAACCATCGCCCGGGATGGGCTACCTTCCTGCGTCACCCCATCGCTTGCCTACTACCGGATCGGTTCCCACGCTCCCCCGTCAGCCCTCCCGAAGGAGAACCACAGGTTCGGATGGTTAGCATCACCGGGCTCGGCATGGGCGCGCCACAACCGGTACGGGAATATCAACCCGTTGTCCATCGACTACGCCTGTCGGCCTCGCCTTAGGTCCCGACTTACCCAGGGCGGATTAACCTGGCCCTGGAACCCTTGGTCATTCGGCGGACGGGTTTCTCACCCGTCTTTCGCTACTCATGCCTGCATTCTCACTCGTGTAGCGTCCACGACTGGGTCACCCCGCCGCTTCAACCGCCACACGACGCTCCCCTACCCAACCACACACCTGAACACCCCCCCACAAGGAAGGGATGCTGGGCTAACGTGTGATTGTCACAGCTTCGGCGGTGTGCTTGAGCCCCGCTACATTGTCGGCGCAGAATCACTTGACCAGTGAGCTATTACGCACTCTTTCAAGGATGGCTGCTTCTAAGCCAACCTCCTGGTTGTCTTCGCAACTCCACATCCTTTTCCACTTAGCACACGCTTAGGGGCCTTAGCTGGTGATCTGGGCTGTTTCCCTCTCGACTACGAACCTTATCGCCCGCAGTCTCACTGCCGCGCTCTCACTTACCGGCATTCGGAGTTTGGCTGACGTCAGTAACCTTGTAGGGCCCATCAGCCATCCAGTGCTCTACCTCCGGCAAGAAACACGCGACGCTGCACCTAAATGCATTTCGGGGAGAACCAGCTATCACGGAGTTTGATTGGCCTTTCACCCCTACCCACAGGTCATCCGCCCACTTTTCAACGTAGGTCGGTTCGGGCCTCCACGAAGTCTTACCTCCGCTTCACCCTGCCCATGGGTAGATCACTCCGCTTCGGGTCTAGAGCATGCGACTCTGGCGCCCTCTTCGGACTCGCTTTCGCTACGGCTACCCCACACGGGTTAACCTCGCCACACACCACTAACTCGCAGGCTCATTCTTCAAAAGGCACGCCATCACACCCACACAAGGCAAGCGCTCTGACGGCTTGTAGGCACATGGTTTCAGGTACTATTTCACTCCCCTCCCGGGGTACTTTTCACCATTCCCTCACGGTACTGATCCGCTATCGGTCACCAGGGAGTATTTAGGCTTAGCGGGTGGTCCCGCCAGATTCACACGAGATTCCACGAGCCCCGTGCTACTCGGGTATCGCATCACTGGAGTCGCTGCCTTACGTCTACGGGGGTAACACCCTCTACGCCAGGCCTCTCAAGCCCTTCGACTTCAACAACGATTGATCACTCCAGACCAGCCACGGCAGCAGCTGAATCAACACAACCCCACAACACCGCACACGCAACCCCTGCCGGGTATCACACGCGCACGGTTTAGCCTCATCCGCTTTCGCTCGCCACTACTCACGGAATCACTCTTGTTTTCTCTTCCTGTGGGTACTGAGATGTTTCACTTCCCCACGTTCCCTCCGACCACCCTATGTGTTCAGGTGACGGTGACGGCACATGACTGCCGCCGGGTTTCCCCATTCGGACACCCCCGGGTCATAGCTCGGTTGCCAGCTCGCCAGGGATTATCGCAGGCTCCCACG
>NZ_SMKZ01000084.1:0-12500 GCF_004349065.1 Jiangella asiatica | reverse complement strand
ACTTACAAAGATCCACCGCGCCAAGTCAAATCCCGCCGGTGCCGGCCCGCCGGCCTCGCCGACCACCTCCGCGGCCGCCTCCGCCCGACCGGTCCTCCGGGGAAGGAGCCAGCGTGTCAGCCTGCGGCGTCGTGGTTTCCAGTAGTAGACCTGATCAAGGGTGTCCCGGCGTGGGCGCCCGTGTCGTTCGAGCCTGGATGGTGCCTCATGGAACAACCGATCTATCCGGTCCAGTTCGCGGTGGAGTACCCGGACCGCCCGTTGAATCGGCTCACCACCTTCTTCCGGCTGTTCGTCGCCATTCCGATACTGATCATCCTGGCCAGCGTGTCGGGCGGGACCTGGCAGTGGACATCCGAGCAGGGCTCCACGGTCGCAACCGGTGCTGGCGGGATCCTGTTCTTCGCCCCGCTGCTGATGATCCTCTTCCGGCAGAAATATCCCCGCTGGTGGTTCGACTGGAACCTGGAGCTTCAGCGGTTCAGCACCCGGGTGGGCTGCTATCTCGCGCTCATGAACGACCGGTACCCGTCGACAGACGATCACCAGACCGTTCGGCTGGACTACCACTACCCGGACGCTCGCGCCGAGCTCAACCGGTGGCTGCCGCTGGTGAAGTGGTTTCTCGCGATCCCGCACTACATCGTGCTGTTCTTCCTCGACATCGCCGCGATCGTGGTGGTCATCGTCGTCTGGTTCGCCATCCTGTTCACCGGCCGCTACCCGCGTGGGATGTTCGACTTCGTCGAGGGCGTCATCCGGTGGCACCTCCGGGTGGTGGCCTACGCCCTCGTGCTCGTCACCGACCGGTACCCGCCGTTCCGCCTCGCCTCGTGACGACGTTCTCAGGCTGTTCTTAAGGGACACCGGCACACTGGCGGCGTGCGGGTTCTTGTCGTGGACGACGAACCGGTCCTGCGGGAGTCCCTGGCGCGGTCGCTGCGCTTCGAGGGCTACGCGGTTACGACCGCGGCCGACGGTGTCGAGGCGCTCGGCAGGCTGCCGGACGTCCGGCCGGACGTGCTGGTGGTCGACGTCATGATGCCGGTGCTCAGCGGCATCGAGGTCTGCCGCCGGATGCGCCGCGACGGGGACCGTACCCCGGTCCTCATGCTCACCGCGCGCGACGCCGTGCGCGACCGCGTCCTGGGTCTTGACGCCGGAGCGGACGACTACCTCGTCAAACCGTTCGCCCACGAGGAGCTCTTGGCGCGGTTGCGTGCCATGCTGCGGCGGACGGCACCCAGCGGCGACCAGCCACCACTCGTCGTCGGCGACCTACGGCTGGACGCGCAGACCTGGCAGGTCTCCCGCGGCGACCGGGAGATCACGCTCACGCGGACCGAGTTCGGCCTCCTCGAGCTGTTCATGCGCCACCCGCGCCAAGTGCTGACCCGTACGCAGCTCTACGGAGGCGTCTGGGGCAGCGACCTCGACGGCTCCACGAACTCCCTCGACGTCTACATCGGCTACCTGCGCAAGAAGCTCGAGGCCGGCGACGAGCCGCGCATGCTGCATACCATCCGCGGCGTCGGCTACACGGTGCGGCCCGCGGATCCGCCGTGACGCTGCGGGCCCGGCTGGCGATCCTCACGTCGGCGGCGATGGCGCTGGCCGTGCTGGCCGCATCCGTCGCGGCATGGCTGCTCATCCGGTCCAGCCTGCTGGACGAGATCGACCAGCGGCTGCTCGACCGCCTCCCGGACATCGACCAGCTCGCGGAGATGTCGGAGCAGATGGCCGAGCAGTCGGCCGACGGGACCGGCGGGCCCAGCCTCGTCATCGCCAACGATCCGCTGGGCGTCCAGATCGTGAGCCCGGACGGCGCCGTCGAGGAGAACATCCCTCCCGGCGAGGAGATCGAGGCGTTCGTCCTGGACGGTGCCGAGCGGGCGTTGCTGGAGGGCGAGACCGAGGGTCCGCACATGCGCACGGAGTCCATCGAGGGCATCAACTACCGGGTGATGAGCGCCCTGATCAGCAACGGCGGCGTGTTGCGCCTCGTTCAGCCGCTCGACGGCGTCGAGGGGACGATGACCCGCATCGCCTGGCTGCTGGTCGCCGTTGCCGGGGTCGGCGTCGCCGTGGCCGGCGCGCTGGGCTGGGTGATCGCCAGGGCCGGGCTGCGGCGCGTGGACAAGCTCGTCGCCGCCGCGGAGCAGGTGGCGACGACGAAGGACCTCGCGCACCGCATCGAGGTGCGCGGCAGCGACCGTGACGAGGTGGTCCGGCTCGCCGGGTCGGTCAACGCCATGCTCGCCGCCCTGGACAGTGCCAGGTCCCGGCAACGGCAGCTCGTGGAGGACGCCGGGCACGAGCTGCGCACCCCGCTGACCACGCTGCGCAATGACCTCGGCGTGCTGCTGCGCGCCGAGCAACGTCCTGAACGGACCCTCGCCGGCGCGGACCGTTCCGAGCTGCTGCGCGACCTGGAGTCCGAGGCGGCCGCACTGTCGGAGATGATCGGCGAGATCGTCGACCTCGCCCGCGGCGGCACCGACGACGAGCCGTACCTCGAGGTGGATCTCGGCTCACTCGCCGACCGTGCGGTGGCGCGGACCCGGCGGGTCAACCCCGACGTCGCGGTCGACGTGCGCGGTGGGCCGATCGAGGCGACGGTGCGCCCGGCGACGCTGGAACGGGCGATCGCCAACCTGGTCCGCAACGCCGTCCAGGTCAGTCCCGCCGGCGGGCGGGTCGAGGTGCTGCTCCGCGCGCGCGACGGGTGGGCCACCGTTCGCGTGCTCGACCGCGGCCCCGGAGTGCGCGACGACGATTTGCCGCGGCTGTTCGACCGGTTCTACCGCGGCGCGGACGCGCGCGAACGGCAGGGCTCCGGGCTCGGCCTGGCCATCGTGGCGCAGGCCGTCGAGCTGCACGGCGGCACCGTCGCCGCGGCCCGCCGCCCCGGTGGCGGATCGGTCTTCACGCTTCGGGTTCCGCTCCGAGCTCCGGTCGTCGCCGGCTGACGCCGCGGACCTCGCGCGAACCCCGTCGTCGATTCTCAGCCGGCTCTTAGAACGGCCCTAAAGACGTCTCATCCGGGCCGGGGAGCGTGGCGAACACACCGTTCACACGGCTTCGACACGTCCCGGAGGACGATCATGAAAAGTTCCATCACCGGCCGGCGCGCGCGTCGCGCCCGGCTGCTGCCCGTCCTGGCACTGCTGCTGACGGTCTCGCTGACGGCCTGCGGGTCCGACGGCGACGACGACGTCTCCGCGGCCGGCACCGGGGGCGGCGGCGAGTCCGTCGACGACGGCGACGTCGAGGACGACGAGCTCGCGTTCTACGAATGCATGCGCGAGCACGGCGTCGACATGCCCGACCCCGACCCGAACCAGCAGGGCGTCCAGCTCACGCTCCCCGACGACCCCGACGCGGAGGCGGCCATGGAGGAGTGCCGGTCGCTGCTGCCCAACGGCGGGGAGATGCCGGAGCAGGACGCGGAGTCGCTGGAGTCGCTGCGGGCCTTCACCGAGTGCATGCGCGAGAACGGCGTCGACATGCCGGACCCGAACGCGGACGGCTCCCTCTCGATGCCGGCCGGCCTCGACCCCAACTCCGCGGCGTTCCAGACCGCGATCAGCGCGTGCCAGTCGCTGCTGGCCGGCGTCCCGGTGCGGTTCGGCCCCGGCGGCGGTGGCCAGTGAGCCACCGCCTCAAGCACCGCACGATGCTCACGCAGGAGGCACGCCGATGACGGCGACCATCGATCACGACAGCGACCTCGGCCAGCCACCGCGGCGGCACCGGCGCACCGGACTGCTCTGGCTGACCATGGGCGCGGTCGCCGCCGCTGGTGGCGGCGGTGCGTACTGGTACCTGACACAGGACGACGGCGACCCGTCCGCCGGCCCGACGTCGGCACCGGTCGCCACCGCCGAGGTGACCCGCGGGACCCTCGCTGCGACGGAGACCTGGGCCGGCACCCTCGGCCACGGCGACGCACTCACCGTGCTGTCCGGCCAGGGCACCATCACCCGGCTGGCCGCGCAGGACGCCGAGGTCACGCGGGGCACCGAGCTGTTCCGGCTGGACGAGCGGCCGGTGACGGCGCTGCTGGGTGCCATCCCGATGTACCGGGACCTCGGCCCCGGCGACACCGGTGTCGACGTCGAGCAGCTGGAGGCGAACCTCGTGGCGCTGGGATACGACGGCTTCACCGCCGACGACGAGTACACCGAGTACACCGCCGACGCGGTCAGCGAGTGGCAGGAGGACATCGGCGCGGAGGAGACCGGCGCCGTCGGCCGCTCCGACGTGGTGTTCCTGCCCGAGGGCGGCCGGGTCGGCACGGTGCACGCCGACGTCGGCGGTGCTGTGTCGCCGGGCGCACCGGTGCTTGACATCACCGGGACCGACCAGGTGGCGACCCTGGAGGTGGAGGTCGCCGACCGCGACCTGCTGGCCATCGGCGCCGCGGTCACTGTCGTGCTGCCGGACGGCACCGAAGTGGCCGGCACCGTCGCTGCGTCGTCGGTGGTGGAGCAGGCGCCGCCCGCGGGCGGAGGCGGTGAGGAAGAGGAGGGCGCCGACACCGCGGTCGCCGAGGTCGAGGTGACACTGGCCGAGCCGGCGGACGCGGGCCTGGTCGGCTCGCCGATCGACGTCGTGCTGCCGGTGGACCAGCGTGCCGACGTGCTGCTCGTGCCGGTCAGCGCGCTGCTGGCGATGTCGGGCGGTGGCTACGGGCTAGAGGTGGTGGCCGCCGACGGCACCACGTCTGTGGTGCCGGTCGAGGCGGGACTGTTCGCCGATGGCCAGGTGGAGGTGACCGGCGAGGGTATCGCCGAGGGCACCGTCGTCGGGGTGGCCGGCCGGTGAGCACCGTCGACCACCCCGTCGTCCATCCCGTCGTCCGCCTCGAGGACGTGCGCCGCGTCTACCCCGGCCGCCCGCCGGTGCGGGCACTGGACGGGGTCAGCCTCACGATCGACGCCGGCGAGATGGTGAGCATCGTCGGGCCGTCCGGCTCGGGCAAGTCCACCATGCTCAACATCCTCGGCACGCTGGACCGGGCCGACACCGGGACGGTGCGCATCGACGGCCACGACGTCGGCTCGCTGTCGGACCGCCAGCTGTCGGCGCTGCGGGCGCGGCGCATCGGCTTCGTGTTCCAGCAGTTCTTCCTCTCTCCCGGCGTGCCGGCGCTGGACAACGTCGCCGACGGGCTGCTCTACACCGGCGCCACGTTGCGCGAGCGGCGCCGGCGGGCCCGCGCCACGCTGGAACGGGTGGGCCTGGCCGACCGCGTCCACCACAAGCCCAACGAGCTGTCCGGCGGGCAGCGCCAGCGGGTCGCGGTCGCGCGGGCCCTGGTCGGGAAGCCGTCGTTCCTGCTGGCCGACGAGCCGACCGGTGCCCTGGACTCCGCCTCGGGTGCGGCGGTGCTGAAGCTGCTGCACGAGCTGCACGACGCCGGCACGACCGTCATCGTCATCACCCACGACCACGGCGTCGCGGCCGAGCTGCCCCGGCAGGTGCACATCCTGGACGGGCGGATCGAGTCCGACGAGGAGTGGGGCCCCGCGCTGCGGCGGCGCAACACAGATATGGAGCGACGATGAGCACCCCGCCACCCTCCCGGCTGCGTGCCCGCGACACCGCGCGGGTCGCGTTCTCCGGCCTGCGCGCCCGACCGCTGCGCGCGGTGCTGTCAGCCCTGGGCATCGCGGTCGGCATCGCCGCCATGGTCGCCGTCGTCGGCATCTCCGCCAGCAGCCGCGAGCAGGTCAACCAGCAGCTCGAGGCACTGGGCACCAACCTGCTCACGGTCGGTGCCGGGTCGTCGTTCACCGGCGACACGGTGGTGCTGCCGGAGCAGAGCGTCGACATGGTGGCCCGCCTGGACGGCGTCACGTCCGTCAGCGCGATCGGCGCGGTCCCCGACGCGAACGTCTACCGCACCGACGAGATCGACCTGAACCAGACGAACGCGCTCGCGGTCGACGCCACCCGCATCGACCTGCTGGACACCGTCGGAGGCACGGTCGCGTCCGGACGCTGGCTCGACGACGCGCTCGCGGCCTACCCGGCCGTCGTGCTCGGCGCCGACGCCGCGGAGCTGCTCGGCGTGAGCCGGACCGACGGCAGCGTCGAGGTGTGGGTCGGCGGCGAGTGGTTCACCGTCGTCGGCGTGCTCGATCCGGTGCCGCTGGCGCCGGAGCTGGACTCCGCGGCGCTGATCGGCTGGCCGGTCGCGACCGAGCTGCTCGGCTTCGACGGCGCGCCCACGACCATCTACGAGCGCTCCGACGAGGCCGTCCTGGAGGAGATCCGGGCGCTGCTGCCGGCGACGGTCAACCCCGCGCACCCGGAGGAGGTTGCCGTCAGCCGGCCGTCGGACGCGCTGGCCGCGCAGGCAGCCACCGACGAGACGCTCACGACGTTACTGCTCGCGCTCGGCGGCGTGGCGCTGCTGGTCGGCGGCATCGGCGTGGCCAACACCATGGTGATCGCCGTGCTGGAGCGCCGCTCCGAGGTCGGCCTGCGCCGGGCACTGGGCGCCACCCGGGCGCACATCCGCCGGCAGTTCCTCGGTGAGTCGGTGCTGCTGGCCGCGCTCGGCGGCGTCGGCGGCGCGGTGCTCGGCGGGCTGGCGACGGCGGCGTTCGCGACCAGCCGGGACTGGCCGTTCGCGCTGCCCGTCTGGGTGCTCGGCGGCGCGGCCGGCGCCACGATGGTCGTCGGCGCGCTGGCCGGTGCCTACCCCGCGGCCCGGGCGGCCCGGATGCCACCCACCGCCGCGCTGTCCACCGTCTGACCGGCGCTTCTCCCATGATCATCGACGGTTGGCGACGTCATAGCGTCGCCAACCGTCGATGATCATGGGAGACTGGTGGCCGTGGACCGGGAGCCGTCGGGTGACGACGAGGCCCGGCCGGCGTTCGTGCTGCACGAGCACCGTCGACCCCGCCACCACTTCGACCTGCGCCTGGAGGAGAACGGCGTGCTGCGGTCGTGGGCGGTGCCCCGCGGCCTGCCGCGCGAGCCGGGCGAGAACCGGCTCGCCGTCGAGGTCGACGATCACGACCTCGACCATCTCGGCTATGAGGACGCGGACAAGTCCATCGCCGACACCGGATGGTGGGAGGAGCACGACCGCACGCCCCGCCGCATGCTGTTCACTCTGCACGGACGGCGCGACAGCAGGCGGTAAGCGCTCATCCGGACCGCGGACGGCTGGCTGCTGCGGCGGACCCTCGCCCAGCCCGGCGCGGAGAATCCGCCGGATGCTGTCGAGAACCGCGGACCGGCTCCGACTCATCACTGAGAAGCGCAGGGACAGGACCGGCGCATCGCGAGAAGGAGACGACCATGACGCAGAAGATCACCCCGTTCCTGTGGTTCGACGACAACGCCGAGGAAGCACTGACGTTCTACACGTCGATCTTCGACGACGCCCGGATCACATCGCTCATCCGCTACGGCGAGGGCGGCCCGTTCCCGGCCGGCACGCTGTCAACGGCGACGTTCGAGCTGGCCGGCCAGGAGTTCATGGCGCTCAACGGTGGCCCGCACGACCCGTTCAACGACGCGATCTCGCTCTTCGTCAGCTGCGAGACGCAGGAGGAGATCGACCGCTACTGGGACGCGCTGCTCGCCGGCGGCGGCACGCCCACGCAGTGCGGCTGGCTCAAGGACCGGTTCGGCGTCTCCTGGCAGGTGACGCCGATGCAACTGCTGCGCTACCTCAGCGACCCGGACCCGGAGAAGGCGGGCCGCACCACCGCGGCGATGCTGAAGATGGTCAAGCTCGACCTGGCCGAGCTGACCGCCGCCTACGAGGGCACGGCCTGACGCGCGGACGGTCTCCCATGATCATCAACGGTTGGCGACGTCATAGTGTCGCCAACCGTTGATGATCATGGGACCGTCACTGGGTGGAGGAGCTGGCGGACGGCGCGGCCGGTGGCGAGCTCGTCGAACGCGCCGGCCAGGCCGTCGAAGCCGATGTCGCCGGTGCGCAACCGCTCGACCGGCAGCCGGCCGGCCTCCCACAGCCGGATCAGCCGCGGGATGTCCCGAGCCGGCGCCGCGGAGCCCATGTACGAGCCGCGCAGCACCCGGCCCTCGCCGGTCAGCTGGACGGCCGGCAGCTCGGCGCGGTGCGACGGGTCGGGCAGGCCCACGGCTACCGTCGTGCCGCCGCGGGCGGTCACCGCGAACGCGGTCTCCAGGACCCGGGCGCTGCCGACGCACTCCAGGGCGTGGTCGGCGCCACCGCCGGTGGCGTCGCGGACCGCGGCAACCACGTCGTCGGCGCCCGCGTCGACGACCGACGTCGCGCCCAGCGCCGCCGCCAGGTCGAGCTTGTCCGCCACGGTGTCGACGGCGACGACGGGGTACGCGCCGGCCAGCGCCGCGGCCATCACCGCGGACAGCCCGACCCCGCCCAGCCCGAACACCACCACCGACTCCCCGGGCCGGACGCCCGCGGTGTTGACGGCCGCGCCGAATCCGGTCAGCACCGCGCAGCCGAGCATCGCGGCCACGTCGAACGGCACGGAGTCCGGCACCACGACGACCGAGCCGCGCGACACGACCGTCCGCTCCGCGAACGCCGACACGCCCAGGTGGTGCGCGAACGCCTCCGGACCCCGGCCGAACCGGGTGCCGCCGGCCACGAGCGTGCCCGAGCCGTTGGCCGCCGCGCCCACCGAGCACATGGCCGGGCGGCCCGCGGCGCACTCGGTGCAGTGACCGCACGACGGCACGAACGTCATGACCACATGGTCGCCGGGTGCGACGTCGATGACACCCGGTCCGACCTCCTCGACGACGCCGGCGGCCTCGTGCCCCAGCACCATCGGCGTCGGCCGCGGGCGGCTGCCGTTGATGACGGACAGGTCGGAGTGGCACAGCCCGGCGGCCTCGATGCGGACCAGGAGCTCACCCGCTCCGGGCGCGGCCAGCGTGAGCGACTCGACGGTCAGCGCGTCGCCGCCGGCGTACGGTGGCTCGTCGCCCAGCCGCCACAGCACGGCCGCCCGGGTTTCGAAGGTCGCGGTCACAGCAGCCCCAGCGCCTCGCGCGGGTCGCCGTCGAGCAGCCACTCCACCGTCGACGGCAGCACGTACGGCAGCGTCGGCGGCCGTATCGCCGCGACCTCACGCAGCCCGGCGACCGCCTGCGCCGGCGTCCAGATCGGGAAGTCCGACCCGAACAGCAGCTTGTCGACCACGCCCCACTCCTGGGCCCTGACCAGTGCGTGGTACCCATCGAACGGCCGCGCCCACGACGCGGACACGTCGGTGAACACGCGCCGGTTCTTGCGGCACACGACCATCGCCTCGCGCTGCCACGGGTGTCCCATGTGCGCCATCACCATCGTGAGGTCGGGATGCCGTCGGGCCACCTCGTCGACCACCAGCGGCTGGCTCACCATCAGCGACCCGGCCGGGCTGGGCGTCGCGCCCATGTGCCACAGGATGACCAGTCCGTTCTCCGCGGCCGCCCGGTAGAACGGGTCGAACCGCTCGTCGCGGGCGTCGAACAGCGACAGCACCGGGTAGAGCTTGATGCCGCGCAGCCCGCGGGCCACGCCGTCGGCCAGCTGGTCCAGGACGTCGTCGTCGGTGGGGTCCAGCGCCATGAAACCGATGGTCTCGGTGCTGGTGTTCTCGCAGAACCACTGCACGTACTCGTTCGGCGTCGCCACCCCGGCCGCCGTGGCCCGCAGCCCGAAGACGCACGACACGGAGACGCCGCCCTCCTTCATCGCCTGGTCGTACTCCGCCGGGGTGAAGCTGTGCGCCTCGGCATGGCCGTACACGGGCGCCCAGTTGGTATTCCACTCCGGGCCCCAGTGCTCGGGCTGATGGCAGTGCGTGTGGACGTCGAACATCGGCGGCTCCTCGGAGGGTTGCTCCCGGTTGGTACCTAGCCCGCGGACTGCGCTGGCCGCAGCGAGCTGTGCACGATGCGCAGCGCCGAGGCGGTGTCGGGGTCGCCGGCGAGCTCGGCCGCGGTCTCGCGCAGCCGCTCCAGGTAGCTCTGCTGGCGGTCCGGCCCGAACTCGCCGGACGGGCCGGACACGCTGACCGCCGCCAGGCACTCGCCGTCGACCTCGACCGGGACGGCGACGCAGCGCAGCCCGACGCTGCGCTCGTTGTCGTCGAAGGCGTAGCCGCGGCGCTGGATGCGCCGCAGCTCGCGGACCAGCTCGTCCATCGTGGTGATGGTGTCGTCGGTGAAGCGCTCGAACGGGCCGGGCGGGACGTGCGCCGCCACCTGGTCCGCCTCCAGCCGCGACAGCAGCATCTTGCCCAGGCCGGTGCAGTAGGAGTGGTCGCGCACGCCCGGGCTGGCGCGGAACCGGATGGGGCGGTCCGGCTCGTGCACGCCGACGTGGATGACCTGGTCGCCGTCGAGCATGCCGAGGTTCGCGGTCTGCCCGGTGCGCACCGCCAGCGGCGCGAGGTACCGGTCGGCGACGACGGACAGGTCCAGCGACGACATGTACGCATTGGACAGCCGCAGCACCTTGTGGCCGAGCCGGTACGACGGGCGGTCGTCGACGCGCACGACGTAGTCCATCTCGTTCAGCACCGCGAGCAGCCGCACCAGGGTGCTCTTCGGCAGCCCGGTCTCGTCGCTGATCTGGACCAGGGTCTTCGGTTCGGCCCCGCTGGCCAGCAGCTCGAGCAGCGCCAGGCCGCGCGCCAACGCGTTGGCATGGTAGTTGGCCGACGCCGGCCGGTCGTCGTCGACCGACGCCCGCCGGGTGGTTCTCGCCACGGGTGTCATGATCCCTGCCCCTTTGTCCTGAGTACGTGCCCGGATCGCGCTCCGGTGTGTCTTCCATGGTCGACGACCGGCCGGCCGTTGACGATCACCGCGTCGACGCCGTCCGGGTGGCGCCGCGGATCGGCGTACGTCGCCCGGTCGGCGAAGGTCTCGGTGTCGAGCACGACGATGTCGGCCGCGTACCCGTCCGCCACGATTCCCCGGTCCGTGACGCCCACCCTCGCCGCCGCCGCCGACGTGCCCTTGTGTATCGCTTCTGCCAGCGTCAACGACCCATTGTCCACGTACTCGCCGAGGAGCCGGGGATAACAGCCGTACGAACGTGGATGCGGGATTCCGGTTCCGGTCGGCCCTTCGGTGTCGAGGGCCTGCCCGTCCGAGCCGATCACCGACGCCGGGTGCGCCAGGACCGCGACGAGGTCGCCCGCGTCGCGTCCGCCGGCGACCATCGAGACCGCGTTGCCCTGTCTCGCCAGCAGCTCCACGGCGACGGCGTCCGGGTCGGCGCCGCGGGCGGCGGCGAGGTCGGCGACGGTGTGCCCGAGGACCTCCGGTTCGCCCGGTGCGGCGTTGATGGTGATCTCGTCCCAGCCGACCGCCTCGTCCGCCCAGTGCGCGCGGACCTGGTCCAGCACGGCCGGGTCTGCCAGCCGGGCGCGCATCGCGGCGTCGCCACCGGCCTGGACCGACGCCGGCAGCCGCTGGGCCAGCGGCGCGTTGCCGGCCAGGTAGGGATACATGTCGACGGCGACGTCCAGGCCTTCACCGCGGGCGGCGTCGATCAGCTCCAGCGCCGTCACGACGCTGCCCCAGTTGCGTTTCCCGACGGCGGTCAGGTGCGACAGCTGGGTGCGCACACCGGTCGCGGCGGCAACCTCCAGCGCCTCGCGGACCGCCGGGACGACGTCGTCGGAGTAGTCGCGCAGGTGCCAGGCGAACAGCGCGTCGCGGTCGGCCACCACCCGGGCCAGCGCGACCAGCTCGTCGGTGCGCGAGAACGTCAGCGGCGCGTACATCAGCCCGGTGGACAGCCCGACGGCGCCCTCGTCGAGCGCCGCGCCCAGCAGTTCGCACATCCTGGCCAGCTCGGCCGGCGTGGGCGGGCGGTCGTCGAAGCCGACCACGCCGCCGCGCAGCGGCAGGTGCCCCACCAGTCCGGCGACGTTCACGCTGGGCCGGGCTGCGGCGACGGCGTCGGCGTAGCCGGCCCAGTCGCGCCACGACCACTCGACCGCGGGGTCGAGGTCGAGGTAGCCGACCGCGGCCCGGATGCCGGCCACGTCCGCACCGTCGGCCAGCGGTGCCACCCCGAGACCGCAGTTGCCGACGACGACGGTGGTGACGCCCTGGTGGACGGCGCTGCGGGCCAGCGGCGCGGACAGCAGGGTCAGGTCGGAGTGGGTGTGGATGTCGACGAAGCCCGGGCAGACGATCCGGCCGCTGGCGTCGATAGTGCGGGTGGCGTGAGTGTCGTCGGGCAGGACGGGGCCGAGGTCTGGGCCGACCGCGACGATCACCCCGTCGGCGACCGCGACATCGGCCCGGAACCCGTCGGTCCCGGTCCCGTCGACGACCACCCCGCCGGTGATCAGCAGGTCCCACCCGGTCATGCGTGCACCTCGGGGAAGTGGCAGGCGCTGGGGTGGCCGGTGCCGAGTCGGTCGATCAGCTCGGGCACCTCGTCGGCGCATTTCTGTTGCGCTTTCCAGCAGCGGGTGCGGAACCGGCAGCCCGACGGCGGGTCGGCG
>NZ_SMKZ01000083.1 GCF_004349065.1 Jiangella asiatica | reverse complement strand
AAGAGACCGGGGCGGGCGTTCACACGGAGTGACCACTCTTGACCGACGGTAATCATTTCGCTACGTTCCGCCACAAGCCGGTCCGTTGAAAACGGCAACCGCCCACCTTGGGGAGGCCCCGCATGTCCCCGATCCGCCGCCGTCACTTGCTCCGCTCGCTGGCGGTCGCCGGCGCCGTGTTGTTGGCCTCGCCGAGCACCGTCGTCGCCGAACCGGCATCTCAGGCCGGCGGTATGCCATCGGCCGCGGACTCCGAGGCCGCGTACGTCGCCGAACAGCTGGCCCAGCTGAGCGTCGAGGAGAAGGTCGGCCAGCTCTTCGTCACGCACGCCTACGGCACCGACGCCACGGCCGTCACGCCGGCCGAGGCGGCGCTGAACCAAGCCGCGTACGGCGTCGACACCCCGGCCGAGGTGGTCGACAAGTACCACCTGGGCGGCGTCATCTACTTCGCCTGGTCGGGCAACGTGAACAACCCGCGGCAGATCGCGCGGCTGTCGAACGGGCTGCAGGCTACCGCGACCGACGGGGGCCCGCCGCTGCTGGTCTCGGCGGACCAGGAGACCGGCATCGTCGCCAGGATGCCCGCACCGGCCACCCAGTTCCCGGGCGCCCAGGCGTTGGCCGCGGGCGGCAGCACACACGCCGCGCGCGAGGCGGCCCGGATCACCGCGCGCGAGCTGCGCGCCGTCGGCATCAACCAGAACTTCGCCCCGGTCGCCGACGTCAACGTCAACGCCGCGAACCCGGTGATCGGGGTGCGCAGCTTCAGCTCCGACCCGCAGCTCGCCGCCGAGTACGTCGCCGCTCAGGTTGCCGGCTACGAGCGCGGCGACGGCGTGGCCGCGGCCGCCAAGCACTTCCCCGGCCACGGCGACACCACCACCGACAGCCATTACGGAGTGCCGGAGATCGACCACACCCGGCAGGAGTGGGAGGCCATCGACGCGCCGCCGTTCGAGGCCGCGATCGACGCCGGCATCGACGTGATCATGACCGCGCACATCGTGGTGGACAGCCTGGACGCGTCCGGCGTCCCGGCCACGCTGTCCCGGCCGATCATCACCGACCTGCTGCGCGGCGAGCTCGGCTACGACGGCATCGTCATCACCGACGCGCTCAACATGGACGCCATCCGCGAGCACTTCGGCCCCGAGCGGGTTCCGGTGCTGGCCCTGCTGGCAGGCGTCGACCAGCTGCTGGTGCCCGAGGACGGCGAGATGGACATCATGTACCAGGCCGTCCTGAACGCGGTCCGCACGGGCGAGATCAGTGAGGAACGACTCGACGAGAGCGTCGCGCGGGTGCTCGGGCTGAAATGGCGCCGCGGCATCGTGGAGGACCCGTACGTCGACGTGGCCGCGGTCGACCGGATCGTGGGCAACCGGGCGCACGGGATCGCCGCCGAGCGGATCACCGATCCGACGGTCACCGCTCTGCGCAACGACGACGGCGACGGCGCACCGATCCTGCCGGTCACGGCGGAGGGCACGTCGGTGAACATCGTCACCACCAACACCGCCGCCGGCAACGACCTGGCCGGCGCCCTCCGCGAACGAGGTGCCACCGCGGACGTCATCGCCGCCGGCACCAGGCCCACCGACGCCACCATCGCCGCCGCGGTCCAGGCGGCGGGCAACCACGACCTCACGGTCGTGATCACCTCCAACGCCGCGGACACCAGGGTGACCGATCCCCAGGCTCGGCAGCAGCGGCTGGTGCGGGAGGTGACGGCGACCGGGGCGCCGGTGGTCGCGGTCGCGGCCCGCAACCCGTACGACGTCGCGTACCTGCCCGAGGACGCCGCCTTCCTGGCCGCGTACTCCTCCACGACGGTCTCGATGCGCGGCGTCGCGAAGGTCATCACCGGGGAGATCGCGCCGGCCGGAAAGCTGCCGGTGGACGTGCCAGCCGCCGACGGCTCCGTCCTCTACCCGATCGGACACGGCCTCACGTGGTGATCCCCCACCTGTCGTCTCCCGAGCCCGCAGCCCGCCGACTCCCGAGGAGCCCCTCATGGACCGCCGCCAGTTCATCACCAGAGCCGGGCTGGGGGCCGCGACCGCCGGCCTCGGCACCGTGACCGCCGCGGGAGCCGCCGCCGCGGCCGAGACCCCTTCCGACAGCGGACCGACCGCGCAGGGCACCGATGCAGGACGGGCCGTGCTGACCGGCGCCCAGCAATGGGCCGCGGACGGCTGGACCGCCCTCAGCGGCTACCGGGTAGGCGTCATCTCCAACCCGACCGGCATCCTCATCGATGCCTCGCACATCGTCGACAGCATGGTCGCCTCCGAAGCGGTGGACATCGCCGGGGTTTTTGGCCCGGAGCACGGCTTCCGCGGCTCGGCCCAGGCCGGTGAGGCGGAGGAGACCACGAGCGACCCGCGGACCGGCGTCACCGTCTACGACGCGTACGGCGCGCAGGAGGCGGGCTTCATGCGGATGTTCGCCGAGGCCGGCGTCGAGGTGGTGGTCTTCGACATCCAGGACGTCGGTGCCCGCTTCTACACCTACATCTGGACCATGTGGTCGGCCATGCGCGCCGCGGCCCGGATGGACCTGAAGTTCGTGGTACTGGACCGGCCGAACCCGATCGGCGGGACGGCCGCCGGGCCGATGCTCTTCCCCGGCTACGAGTCCGGCATCGGCCAGCGCTACATCGTCCAGCAGCACGGCATGACCGTCGGCGAGCTGGCCCAGCTCTTCAACGCCGAGTTCCTGCCCGACGACGCCGGCGCCGTGGTCGAGGACCTCGAGATCGTCGAGCTGCGCCGCTGGCGGCCGGACTCCCGGTACGCCGACACCGGGCTGCCGTGGGTGCTGCCGAGCCCGAACATGCCGACGCCCGACACCGCTCAGGTGTACGTCGGGACCTGCCTTTTCGAGGGGACCACCTCCTCGGAGGGACGCGGCACCACCCGGCCGTTCGAGCTGATCGGCGCACCGTACGGCACGTACCACTGGGCCGACGACCTCAACGCCGCCGAACTGCCGGGCGTGGACTTCCGCGAGGCCTACTTCGTACCGACCATCAGCAAGCACATCGGCAAGGTCTGCGGCGGCGTCCAACTGCACGTCACCGATCCGGACGCGTTCGACCCGATCCGGACCGGCGTCACCATGCTCACGACCCTCAAGCACCTCTACCCGAACGACTTCTCGTGGCGCGGCGGCGGCACCAGCGACGGCTTCATCCACCTGCTGCACGGGTCGGACCGGCTGCGGATCATGGTCGACGCGGGCGCCTCGGCCGATGAGATCGTCGCGTCCTGGCAGGACGAGCTGGCCGAGTTCGACCAGCTGCGCCAGCAGTACCTGCTCTACCGGGGCCGGCGATGAGCCGGGTTAAGGTCGCTGTCGTGGCCGCGCTCACCACTGGGCTGCTGGCGGGCGGCGTCCCCGCGGGTGCGTCGTCGGACGCCGGCGCGTTCGACCGTCCGCACGACGGCTTCATGTCGCCGCGGACGGTGCTCGGCGAGGCCGCGCCCGCCGACGTCGGCCTGGACGCCGACCGCATCCAGGCTCTGATCGACGCCGCCGCGTCGTACACCGAGACTCCGCCCGGAGACACCCACCCGCTGTACTCCGGCGTCACCGTGCTGGCGGCCCACGACGGGAAGATCGTGGCGGAGGCAGCCGCGGGCTGGGCGCTGCGCTACGCCGACGGCGCCGGCACCGAGCTCCCGCAGGACGAGTGGGTCGCGGCGAGCACCGACACCATCTACGACCTCGCGTCGGTCTCCAAGCTGTTCACCACCATCGTCGTGCTGCAGCAGGTGGAGGCCGGCCGCGTGGACCTGGACGCGCCGGTGGCGGACTACTTGCCGGCGTTCGCGGCCAACGGCAAGCAGGACATCACGGTGCGCCAGCTGCTGACCCACACCAGCGGCCTGGTGTCGTGGCTGCCTCTGTGGCGCGACTGGCCGACTCCGCAGGCCCGCATCGACGCCGTCCTGGCGACCACCCCGGCGGACCCGCCCGGCACGACCTACCTGTACTCCGACCTCAACATGATCACCGCCGGCCTGGTGGCCGAGGAGGTCAGCGGGCAGCCGCTGGACGACCTGGTCGCCGAGGGCATCACCGGCCCGCTCGGGATGGCCGACACCGGCTACAACCCCGCGCCGGAGTCGCTGCCGCGCATCGCCGCCACCGAGTACCAGGCCGCGCCGCCGCGCGGCATCGTCCGCGGCGAGGTGCACGACGAGAACGCGTGGTCGCTGGGTGGGGTGGCCGGTCACGCCGGCCTCTTCAGCACGGCGCAGGACCTGGCTCGGCTGGCGCAGGCGATCCTCAACGGGGGTGCCTACGACGGCGAGCGCATCCTGCGCCCCACCACCGTCGAGGCCATGCTCACCAACGAGAACACCGACTTCCCCGGCAACGCCCACGGGCTGGGCTTCGAGCTGGACCAGCGCTGGTTCATGGACGCGCTGGCGTCGCCGTCGTCTGCCGGGCACACCGGCTACACCGGAACGAGCATGGTCATCGATCCCCAGTCGCGCTCCTTCGTCATCCTGTTGACCAACCGCGTGCACCCGTCGCGCAACTGGGGCACGATCAACCCGGCCCGGCGCGCCGTCGCACACGAGCTCGCCTACGCCATGTCGGTCACGCCGCGCACGGGCGACGACGCCTGGCGAGCCCACGAGGGCGACACCCGCACGTCCACGCTGAGCCTGCCGGTGGAGCTGGCCGGCAGCTCGACGGTGCTGTTCGACCTGTTCGTCGACACCGAGTCCACCGACCCGCTGGCGCTGGAGATCTCCACCGACGACGGCGCCAGCTGGTCGCCGGTGCCGTTCACCGCCCGCCGCGGCGCCGACACCATCGACGCGGGCGCCGGGACGGTCAGCGGGTACCAGGGCCGGCAGTGGTGGAATGCTCGTGCCGAGCTCGAGGACGTCGACGGCGAGGCGACCCTGCGCTGGACCTACCGCACCGACTCCGGCTACCAGGGCCGCGGCGTGTACATCGACGATGTCACCGTCCGGTCGCGGGGCCTGCCGACGATCCACGGCGATGAGCACCCGGAGCGGTTCGAGGCCGACGGCTGGAGCATGGTGTCGTCGTAGTCGTGCGGGCGCTCGTCGTCAGATGATGTCGACCAGGTCCGCTATGGAGTTGACGACGTGGTTGGGCTGGTACGGGTAGCGCTCGATCTGGTCGCGGCGGGTCGATCCGGTCATGACGAGGTACGTGCGCAGCCCGGCCTCCATGCCGGCGACGACGTCGGTGTCCATCCGGTCGCCGACCATGGCGGTGGTCTCCGAGTGCGCCTCGATGCGGTTCATGGCGCTGCGGAACATCATCGGGTTGGGCTTGCCGACGTAGTAGGGCTCCTGGTTGGTGGCCCGTGTGATCAATGCGGCGACGGCGCCCGTGGCCGGCAGCGGACCCTCCGCGGACGGGCCGGTGGAGTCCGGGTTGGTGGCGATGAAGCGAGCGCCCTCGCCGATCAACCGGATCGCCCGGGTGATCGCCTCGAACGAGTACGTGCGGGTCTCGCCCAGGACGACGTAGTCAGGTTTGCGGTCGGTGAGCACGTAGCCGATGTCGTGCAGCGCCGTCGTCAGGCCGGCCTCGCCGATGACGTAGGCCGAGCCCCGAGGGTGCTGGTCGTCGAGGAACTGCGCGGTGGCGAGCGCCGAGGTCCAGATGGCCTCCTCCGGCAGGTCGATGCCGGAGGAGCGGCTCAGCCGCGCCTGCAGGTCGCGCGGGGTGTAGATCGAGTTGTTGGTGAGGACGAGGAACCGTCGCTCCCGGTCGACCAGCCGCCGCAGGAACTCCGAGGCACCCGGGATGGCGCGGTCCTCGTGCACGAGGACGCCGTCCATGTCGGTCAGCCAGCACTCGATCTCGCGGTCGCTCACGTCACCAACTCTAGAGCGACGCCGGCACCGCACCCGTTCACCGTCCACGGGTCGGTCTGAAATATCCGGTTTCATCTATTTCATGGTGATCTGGGCGACCAATCCGGATCTCGCCATGACATCTCACGTGACTGGCGCCACATCGTCCGCAATGGACAATCTCCCGCAAGGGCACCGAACCCCGTGCCGGCAGTCACGTGGATCGGGTAGTGTCGGCCCGGTTTCTCGATGACTTCGTCACTGAGAGCTGATGTTTTCGACGATGACTATTCCAGGAGTTACCTTCATGAACCGTTCCACGAGGACCCTCTCCCTGCTCGGCGCCGCTGCCATGGCGTTCGCCGTGACTGCCTGCGGTGGCGACGACAGCGGCTCCGGCTCCGACTACTGCGACCTGGTGACCAGCGCCGAGGAGGACTTCAGCTCGCTCGACCCGACCGATCCGGAGAACGCCGATGCCATGAAGGACGTCGTCGATCGGTTCAACGAAATCGCCGACGCCGCGCCGGAAGACGTCCAGGAGGACTGGCGGACCTTCGCCGACGGTTACCAGGCCATGAGCGAGATCGACATGACCGACCCCGCCGCGATGGAGGAGCTCGAGGGCCTCGAGGGCCTCGACGCCGCGATGCAGAACGTCACCGAGCACATCAGCGAGGAGTGCGACCTCGCCGTCGAGATGTGACCTCGCCGACGCATCTCGTGCGTGACCATGGTCCCTTCGCTGACTCTGACCGACCCGAAGGAGCATGACCACCGGGTGCGAGCGCCCGACACGCGAATGGCCCCGCCGTCCGGACCGGAGTCCGGGGGCGGGGCCGTTCGCTGTGTGACGCTCTGACGTCTACGACGTCTTGTCGCGCTTGGAGCCTCGGCTGGAGCCGGTCGAGCCAGCGGCGCCGGCGCCGACCGGGGCCGGAGCCTCGGGGAGCTCCGACTTCGGGCTGCCGGTGAAGGTGAACGTCGCACCCGCACCCTCGCCCTCGACGTCGACCAGCACGATCTCGCCGGCCTTGAGCTCGCCGAACAGGATCTTCTCCGACAGCGTGTCCTCGATCTCGCGCTGGATGGTCCGGCGCAGCGGCCGGGCACCCATGACGGGGTCGAAGCCGTGCTTGGCCAGCAGCTCCTTGGCCGCCTGAGTCGGCTCCAGGCCCATGTCCTTGTCGCGCAGCCGCTCGTCCAGCTCGGAGATCCGCAGGTCGACGATGCGCAGCACCTCGTCCTGCGTCAGCTGGTGGAACACGACGATGTCGTCGACACGGTTGAGGAACTCCGGCCGGAAGTGCTGCTTGAGCTCCTCGGTGACCTTCGCCTTCATCCGGTCGTAGCTGCCGCCGGTCTCGTCGGCCGCCGAGAACCCGAGGTTGACGCCCTTGGCGATGTCGCGGGTTCCCAGGTTCGTGGTCATGATGATCACGGTGTTCTTGAAGTCGACGACCCGGCCCTGCGCGTCGGTCAGCCGGCCGTCCTCGAGCACCTGCAACAGCGAGTTGAAGATGTCCGGGTGGGCCTTCTCGACCTCGTCGAAGAGCACGACCGAGAACGGACGGCGGCGCACCTTCTCGGTGAGCTGGCCGCCCTCCTCGTACCCGACGTACCCGGGCGGAGAGCCGAACAGCCGCGACACGGTGTGCTTCTCGGAGAACTCACTCATGTCGAGCTGGATCAGCGCCGACTCGTCACCGAACAGGAACTCCGCGAGCGTCTTGGACAGCTCGGTCTTGCCGACACCGGACGGGCCGGCGAAGATGAACGAGCCACCGGGACGCTTCGGGTCCTTCAGGCCGGCGCGGGTACGGCGGATCGACTTGGACAGCGCCGAGATGGCGTCCTCCTGGCCGATGATCCGCTTGTGGAGCTCGTCCTCCATGTGCAGCAGCCGGGAGGTCTCCTCCTCGGTGAGCTTGAACACCGGGATGCCGGTGGAGAACGCCAGCACCTCCGCGATCAGCTCGTCGTCGACCTCGGCGACGACGTCGAGGTCGCCGGCCTTCCACTGCTTCTCGCGCTCGATCTTCTGCGCGATGAGCTGCTTCTCCTTGTCGCGCAGCGACGCGGCCTTCTCGAAGTCCTGCGAGTCGATCGCGGACTCCTTCTCCCTGCGGACCTCGGCGATGCGCTCGTCGAACTCGCGCAGGTCCGGCGGCGCCGTCATGCGACGGATGCGCAGCCGGGCGCCGGCCTCGTCGATGAGGTCGATGGCCTTGTCCGGCAGGTACCGGTCGGAGATGTAGCGGTCGGCCAGCTGCGCGGCGGCCACCAGCGCACCATCGGTGATGGACACCCGGTGGTGCGCCTCGTAGCGGTCGCGCAGGCCCTTGAGGATCTCGATGGTGTGCGCGAGCGTCGGCTCCTGCACCTGGATGGGCTGGAAGCGGCGCTCCAGGGCGGCGTCCTTCTCGACGTACTTGCGGTACTCATCGAGTGTGGTGGCGCCGATGGTCTGCAGCTCGCCTCGGGCCAGCATCGGCTTGAGGATCGACGCGGCGTCGATGGCGCCCTCGGCGGCACCGGCACCGACCAGCGTGTGGATCTCGTCGATGAACAGGATGATGTCGCCGCGGGTGCGGATCTCCTTGAGGACCTTCTTCAACCGCTCCTCGAAGTCGCCGCGGTAGCGCGAACCGGCCACCAGGGCGCCGAGGTCGAGGGTGTAGACGTGCCGGTCCTTCAGCGTCTCGGGCACCTCGCCCTTGACGATGGCCTGCGACAGCCCTTCGACGACGGCGGTCTTGCCGACGCCGGGCTCGCCGATCAGCACCGGGTTGTTCTTGGTGCGGCGGGACAGCACCTGCATGACCCGCTCGATCTCCTTCTCGCGGCCGATGACCGGGTCGAGCTTGCCCTCGCGGGCGGCCTGGGTCAGGTTGCGGCCGAACTGGTCGAGAACGAGCGAGCTGGACGGCGCCTCGCCCTGCGGGCCGGCACCGGCGGTAGCGGCTTCCTTGCCGCCCTGGTAGCCGGAGAGCAGCTGGATGACCTGCTGGCGCACGCGGTTGAGGTCGGCGCCGAGCTTCACCAGGACCTGGGCGGCGACGCCCTCGCCCTCACGGATCAGGCCGAGCAGGATGTGCTCGGTACCGATGTAGTTGTGGCCGAGCTGAAGCGCCTCACGCAGGCTCAGCTCCAGGACCTTCTTGGCGCGCGGCGTGAACGGGATGTGCCCGCTCGGCGCCTGCTGCCCCTGGCCGATGATCTCCTCGACCTGTTGACGCACTGCCTCGAGCGAGATGCCGAGACTTTCGAGCGCCTTCGCCGCCACACCCTCACCCTCGTGGATGAGCCCGAGGAGGATGTGCTCGGTGCCGATGTAGTTGTGGTTGAGCATCCTGGCCTCTTCTTGGGCCAGGACGACAACGCGCCTCGCGCGGTCGGTGAACCTCTCGAACATCAGTGGCGCTCCTTGCCGAGCGGTCGGCTGTGGAGACGGGGACTCCACATCTGACCACTCGATGCTATATCCGCCGGCCGCCGCTCTCCCGAGAGGTACTACGGGATTGAGACGGCGGCGGATGTCGTACTTACCGTGCCTGCAAGAACACCACGCCTAGTACCCGATGTTCCACCCCAAAGCCTCCTGGAGGCCTTCGTTCGCTGCTGGCGAAGCGGTTCGGCCCGCCGGGGCGCGGCGCAACGGTCCGGATGACCTCGTTTCATAGGGTTGCCGCAGGGGCGTGACACGATCACACAACGATCAGGAGCGTGCGAGTGCGGGGTGCCGGCCGGATGCGTGACTCGCTGGCGCCGGCGCCCCGCGAGCGAGTCCGCGCCGTGGCGCTCACCGTCGCCGTCGCCGCCGTCGTCGCGGGATGCACCGGCGACGACGACCCAGCGGCCCCGAGCCCCACCCCGTCCGCGCCCAGCGCGACGCTCGGCACCGAAGGCACCGCCACGGTCGCGCCGCCCGTCGAGCTGCCCGACACGCCGGTCGGCCGGCAGGCGCGATGGGTCCTGGACCAGCTCGCCGCCGACGGCGGCCCGACAGTCGCCGAGGCCGGGCGGCGCTTCAACACCGAGTTCCTGGCCGAAGTCCGCGCCGAGCAGGTGTCCACGGTGTTCGACGAGCTGCGCCCGGCCGGGCCCTGGGTGCCGGTCGACGTCGACGAGGCCGGCGCCGACGCCGTCGTTCGCCTCCACGACGGCGACGGCCAGCCCTGGCGGATGATCATTTCCGTCGACGACGACGGCGTCATCGGCACGCTCCTCTTCCAGCCGGACAGGGGCGGGGAGACGCAGGCGGCGCGGTCGTGGGCGGAGGTCCAGGAGCGGTTGACCGCGTTCGACGCCGACGTCGGCCTGTTCGCCGCGCGCGTCGGCGACGACGGACGGTGCGAGCCGGTCGCCGCGATCGACCCGGGCCGGCCGCGGCCGATGGCGTCGATCTTCAAGCTGTACGTCCTCGGCGCCGTCGCGGCCGCCGTCGACGCCGGCGAGGTCCGCTGGGACGACCCGCTCACCGTCACCGGCGACAACCGCAGCCTGCCCTCCGGCGAACTGCAGAACCAGCCCGACGGCGCGCGGGTGTCGGTCGCACAGGCGGCCGCCGGGATGATCGCGATCAGCGACAACACCGCCTCGGAGCTGCTGACCGACCTCGTCGGGCGCGCCGCCGTCGAGGCCGCGATGGCCGACATGGGCCACGACGACCCCGCCACCAACGTGCCGTTTCTCACCACGCGGGAGTTCTTCACGGTCGGCTGGGGTCCGCAGGACCTGCGCGACGACTGGGACGGCGCCGACGCCGAGCGCCGCGGCGACATCCTGGAGACGCTGCCGGACGGCCCGCTCACGGTGGCCGGGCGTGACGTCGACGACCCGGCCTGGGGCTCCGGTGTCGACTGGTTCGCCTCGGCCGAGGACATCTGCGACGCACTGGTTTCATTGCACGACGGCGAGGGTGCCGACGCCGACCCGGCCGACGCCGAGCTGCTGCGGACGGTCCTCGGGCACAACCGCGGTGTGACCATCGACGAGGCCGACTGGCCCTACGTCGCCTACAAGGGCGGCAGCGCGCCCGGCGTGGTCACGGGGTCGTGGTACGGAGAGCGGGCCGACGGCGAGCGGTACGTCTACGTCATGCAGGCCGCCGCGGAGAACGCTGGCTCGCTAGCCGACCACACCTCGTTCTTCGCACTGGCAGAAGACGCGTTCCGGCTGTTCGCCGAGGACTGAGCGGGTTCGGCCTACCAGGGGCCGTACGGGCCGTCGTGGGTGTTGGAGTCGCGCCGGCCGCCGCCGATGGCCCGCACCGCCGGCCGCACGTCGACGAGGTACACCGCGGCGCCCACGACGCCAAGCAGGTTGACGAAGAACAGCGGCGTCGGGAACACGGCGATCTCCACCAGGACGGCGACGCCGAGAATGCCCAGCCAGATCGGCTTGGTCAGCTTGCCAGCGGCAGGGAACGCCTGCGTGGGCACCCGAAGAGCGTCGACGAAGGCGTAACCCTTCAACGCGAGGGCGCCGACGCCCAGGAGGACCATGAGTCCAGACTGGAAGTTCCCGAAACCGTCCACGCGTCCACTGTACGTGACATGGCCCTGGTTCGGACATGATCGACAAGGGCCGCGACCGCCCGCGCGGACGCGGCCCCCGTCGATCTGGCAGGTCAGCGCTGCTTCGACTGCAGGTCGTCGGCGGCCTTCTCGGTGGCATCGGCCACCTCGTCCGCGGCGTCGGCCACCCGGCCGCGCACCGAGGCGATGGCGCCGCCGACGGTCGGGCCGTACTCGCCGCGCAGGCGGGTCACGACGCCCTCGCCGCGCTCGGCCCACTCGTCGTAGGCCTTGCCGGCCTCGCGGCCGGCCTGCGCGAACAGGTCGCGGACCCGCTGCGGAAGGTCGGACGCCTTCGCCTGTGCCTGCAGCAGCAGGTCGGGGAAGCCATTGCGGAACGCCGTGACGTCGGCGGGCAGCTCGGCGAAGCGGCTGCGGAACTCCTCGCGCAGCTTCTGGTCGGCGACGGCCTCGGAGACCTTCGCCGGCAGCTCACGCAGGACCGCCACCGCCGCGTCGGCGGCACCGGCGACGGCGTAGATGGGCTTGCGGTCGGTGGTGGGTGCGGTGGGCATGATGGTTCACCTTTCCGGGTTCGTGGTGTCGCTCGTGGCTTCGGAACCCGTCATCGCGGCCGGGCCGAGCTTCGCGGCGCGGAACGACCGGTAGACGTCGAGCAGCGCACGCTTCTGCTGCTCGTCGAGGACCGGGTCGGCGAGGATGGCGTCCTCGACGTTGGGGTCGCCGCTGGGTTCGTCCAGCAGGCCGGCCCGGACGTAGAGCGCTTCCGACGAGATGCGCAGCGCCTTGGCCAGCTGCTGGAGCACCTCGGCCGACGGTTTGCGCAGCCCGCGCTCGATCTGGCTGAGGTACGGGTTGCTCACGCCGGCCAGGTCGGCGAGCTGCCGCAGCGAGAGCTGCGCGGTGCGCCGTTGCTCCTTCAGGAACTCGCCTATACCGGACCTCGTCATGTTTCGACTCTAGCTAACTAGAGCAAGCACTTGCAAACTATCAGCTAGCGAACCCGCCGCCGACTCCCCGTTGACGGCGCCGTCTGAGGGCCGCCGTGTGGGCACGCGGCTCAATCATGCTCGTAGGCCTGGTGGAGCCAGGGACGACGGTTCGGGACACCCCGCGTCAGGAGGCGGGCACGACGGGGAGGCCGTCGTCGAGCTGTGCGAGGGTGAGCAGGACCAGGGACGACGTCCAGGCCAGTGGCGCGACGGAGGCGGGCTTGCCCTCGGCGTCGACCTTCTCCGGCAGAGAGCCGAGCGGCGTGCGGTAGGTGTCGAGGAATGTCAGCAGCCGCTCGGCGTCGTCACGGTCGCCGTTGCCCGCCAGGGCGAGTGCCAGCAGCCCGGTCTCCGGTGTCCAGGCGACGTCGACGTCCTTGCGCCAGGCCTCGCCCGGCCGGTGCCCGCCGTTGGGGACCAGCAGTGCGCTCTCGGCGTCGCGGACGGCCTGGCTGACCTGGGGGGTGGCCGGCGCGAACGGCGGCGCGAGGAAGGAAACGGCCGCGTCCGCGCCGCCGTCGGGAACGGTGCGCGGGTAGCCGTGCGCACCGAACCGCTCCTCGATGGCCTGGTCGAGGCGGCCGGCGGCGTCGTTCCAGGCGGTCGGGTCGACGTCGAGGGCGGGCGCCAGGGCGGCGGCGGCACGCAGGCCCAGCGACATCGGCGCGGCCACCCCGAGCGTCACCTCGGACTCCTGCTTCTCCCAGTAGTCCGACGACGGCGCCGGCAGGCCGTCCTCTCCGAGCTCGTCCATGATCGCGTTGGCCGATGCGATGACGGACGGCCGCATCATCGCCAGGACCTCGTCGACCAGCGCCTCGTCGGTAGCCGTCTCGGCGAACATCCAGACCGCCCAGAGCACCCAGCCGGTACCGTCGAGCTGCTTGGGGCGGTCGTCGGGCGGCCCGGAGCCGTCGGCGAGGTACCGCGCCTCCCACTGTCCGTCGGCCGGCGCCACTCGGGACAGGAAGCCCAGCACGTCGGCGGCGTCCTCGTGGTGACCGGTGGCAGCGTAGGCGGCGACGGCGAAGGAGGCGTCACGCGGCCAGACGTGGCGCCATGCGGTGACCGGCGCCGCCATCAGCGCGCCGGACGCCGACGTCAGCACCCGCAGGTCGAGCAGGGCCCGCTCAGCCATGCCGGCGTACGGGGTGCCGGTGCCCGGGAGCTGGCCCACGGCCAGCCAGTCGCGGTCGTCCTCGATCTGCTGGGCGACGGCGGGATCGGTGCGGTCGGCGGAGGACAGCACGCTCGTGCCCGGGATGAAAACGTCGGTGGATTCCGGCGGCACCGTGGCCACCGTGCCGCCCGGCTCGACGACGGCACCGGAGGCCCGCAGGTCCAGGACCGTTCCCCGCGACGGGGCCAGGCTGAGGGCGGCGATGACGATGATCACCGCCGGAAGTCCGATGCGCCATCCGAGGCGGCGAGACGAACGCACGGCACAAGGGTACGTGGTGAACGACCCCGGCCGTTCGCCCAGGTGTCATGCACAAGTCACCCCGGGGTCGTCGCCGGAGCAGGCCGGGGCGGCGGTCAGGGCAGGACGGCGCGCACCTCGCCGACGGGCACCCCGCCGCCCAGCACCGGCTCGGTGGCCAGCTTGTCCAGCACCGGCGCGTCCACGCCGAGCTTCTGCAGCGCCGCCACCAGCACGACGGTGCGGGCGCGCGCTCCCCCGTCGTCGATCTTCAGAGCCACGGCCCGGCCGTCGTCCAGCGCGGCGGCCATGACGGCGTCGGCGCCGCCCTTGCAGAACAGCCCGGGCACACCGTTGATGAGCTCGGCTTCGTCGCGTGCCGTGCCGCTGGTGTACTCCGGGTGCCGCTGGATCGCCTCGACGACGGTCCGCTCCGCCGACCCGGCCGGCGCGGTGGCGAGCGACCGGAACATCCGTGCCAGCCCGCCCGGCGTCAGCGCGAACAGCGGCGCTCCGCAGCCGTCAACCCCCGTGTGCGCGACGGGCTCGCCGGCCAGCTCCGCCACGGTGTCGTGGATGGAGCGCTGCAGCTGGTGCTCCGGATGGAGGTAGCCGTCGGTGGACCACCCATTGACGACGCAGGTGAGCAGCATGGCCGCGTGCTTCCCGGAACAGTCGGCGGCCAGCGACGACGGTGCGTGGCCGGCCCGCACGTGCTCGACCATGACGTTCGAGTCGATCGGCCAGCCTGGCGTGTTGCGCAGCGCGCTGGTGTCCAGGCGGGCCTGCGCCAGGATGCGGCGCACCCCGTCCTGGTGGATGTCCTCACCGGAGTGGCTGGCGGCGGCGAGGGCGAGCAGCTCGCCCTCGAGCGGCAACCCAAGCCGGACCATCGCGGCTGCCTGCGCCGGCTTGTTGGACGACCGGGGGTACAGGGGAGCGCCCACCCGTCCGCCCTGGAAGGCCGGCGAACCATCGCTCGCGAGGCCCACGACCGTGCCGTGGTGCCGGGACTCCACCATCCCGGACCGCACCACCTCCGCCACCAGGACGGGCTTGCCCGCGTGCATGTCGCTCCCCTCGATCCGGCGCCATCGCCGGGTCGATCCTGTCACGACACCCGCACCGATGTGCGGAGGACCCGGGCGGATCGGTCCGGCCGGTCAGACCGTGAAACCGCCGTCGACCGCGATCGTCGCGCCGGTGACGTAGCGTGCGTCGTCGCTGGCCAAGTGGGCGATGGTGGCGGCGATCTCGGCCGGCTCGGCGTACCGGCCCAACGCGGTGAACCCGCGGATCGTGTCCGAGTACGGCCCGTCGGCGGGATTGAGGTCGGTGTCGGTGGGTCCGGGGTGGACGAGGTTGGCGCGGATGCCGCGCCCACCGAGGTCGCGCGCCAGGCCCTTGGTCAGGCCGATCAGCGCGGTCTTGCTCAGCACGTAGAGCCCGAGGCCAGGGAACACCGTCCGCTCGGCCACGTTGCTGCCGATGGTGATGATGCTGCCGCCCTCGCCCAGGTGCCGCGCCGCCGCGGTCGCGGCGACGAAGGGCGCCCGGACGTTGACGGCGATGGTGCGGTCGAACTCCTCCAGGGCAACCTCGTCGATCGGCCCGACGGGGTACAGCGCGGCGTTGATGACCAGCACGTCCAGCCGGCCGAACCGGTCGGCGACGGTGTCGACGGCGGCCCGCAGCGCGTCCGCGTCGGCGCTGTCGGCACCGATCGCCAGGCCCCGCCGGCCGGAGCTCTCGACCTGCGCGACCAGTGCGGCCGCGGGATGGGCGGCGTCGCGGTAGGTGAAGGCGACGTCGGCGCCCTCGCTCGCCAACCGGCGCACCACTGCCGCGCCGATGCCCCTGCTGCCCCCGATGATCAATGCAGCTCGTCCGGCGAGCCGTGTCGTGTTCGTGTTCATGCCTCGATCCTGCGGCGGCCCGGCGCGCGCCGCTAGCGGCAATCGGCCGCCGCGTTCGCCGTCGTCGGGGACTGGCAGTATCGGGCTCATGCGTGCGGTCGTACAGCGGGTGACGTCAGCGGCGGTCCGGGTCGACGGCGAGGTCGTCGGCGCCGTCGAACCGGACGGGCAAGGGCTGCTAATCCTGCTGGGCGTCACGCACGACGACGACGCCGCGACGGCCGCGAAGCTGGCCCGCAAGGTCTGGGGGCTGCGAATCCTCGACGGCGAGCGCTCCGCGTCCGACGTCGGCGCGCCCGTGCTCGTCGTCAGCCAGTTCACGCTCTACGCCGACACGGCCAAGGGTCGCCGGCCGTCGTGGGGCGCAGCCGCGCCCGGCCCGGTGTCCGAGCCGCTGGTCGAGGAGTTCGTGGCCGCCCTGCGCGGACTCGGTGCGAAGGTCGAGACCGGCGTGTTCGGGGCGGACATGAAGGTCAGCCTGGTCAACGACGGTCCGGTGACGCTGATCCTCGACGTCGCCGCGGCGGAGGGAACGAGATGATCATCGTCACCGGCGGCAGCGGACAGGCCGGCCGGGCCTGTGTCGCGGACCTGACCGCACACGGCTACGACGTCACCTCGGTCGACCTGGCCCTGCCGGCGGACCCGTCCGTCCGGCACAGCCGCGTCGACCTGACCGACTTCGGCCAGACGGTGGCGGCGTTCTCGGGGATCGACGACCGGGTCTGCGGGGTCACCGGCATCGTGCATCTCGCGGCGATCCGGGCGCCCGGGCTGGCGCCCAACCACGTCACGTTCGAGGTCAACGCCGTCAGCACCTACAACGTCTTCGAGGCGGCCCGGCAGCTGGGCATCAAAAACCTCGTCTGGGCGTCCAGCGAGACCGTGCTCGGGCTGCCGTTCGACATCCCGCCGCCCTACGTCCCGGTCGACGAGGAGTACCCCGGCCGGCCGGAGAGCGCCTACTCGCTGTCCAAGCTGGTCGGCGAGGTCATGGCCGAGCAGTTCTGCCGGTGGGACCCGGCGCTGAAGATCGTCGGACTACGCCTGTCGAACGTCATGGACCCGGAGGACTACGCGCGGTTCGGCTCGTTCCAGGGCGACGCGACGGCGCGGAAGTGGAACCTGTGGGGCTACATCGACGCGCGCGACGCCGCTCAGGCGATCCGGCTGTCCCTGGAGTCGTCCCTGACCGGGGCGCACGTGTTCGTCATCGCCGGCGTCGACACCGTCATGGACCGGCCCAACGGCGAGCTCTTGGACGAGGTGTTCCCGGACGTGCCGCGCAGGCGTGACATCGAGCACCACGAGACGCTGCTGGGCATCGAGAAGGCCCGCCGGGTGCTCGGCTACGAACCCCGGCACAGCTGGCGCTCGACGTCATGACCGGTCAGCGGAGCTGGGCGCGGACGTGCAGGCCGATCTCGGGGTCGACCACGACCTCCTGGGCGGCGGCCACTCCTCCGGCCAGCAGCTGCGCGTCGACGGCCACGTTGCGCTTGACCACGGCGAGGGCGATCGGCCCCAGCTCGTGGTGGCGGGCGGCCGAGCCGACTGTGCCGACGGCGCGGCCCGCCAGCTCGACCGTGTCGCCGTGCTCCGGCAGGTGGTCGACGGACCCGTCGAGGTGCAGGAGCACGAGCCGGCGCGGCGGCCGGCCCAGCGTGTGCACCCGGGCGACGGTCTCCTGGCCGCGGTAGCAGCCCTTGTCGAGGTGGACCGCGGTACCGATCCAGCCGACCTCGTGCGGGATGGTGCGGTCGTCGGTGTCCAGGCCCAGCCGCGGCTCGCACGCCTCGATGCGCAGGGCCTCGTAGGCCCAGACCCCGGCCGGCTGCTCGACGTAGGAATCGAGGTGCGCGCGCGGGACGAACACGTCGCGGCCGCGGTCGGTGATCCGGCTCAGATATGGCTCGGCCGGTGACGCGACCGGCTCCCACACGACCGCGTACTCGGCCGTCACGTCGGTGATCTCGACCTGGGACCAGAACTTCATCGACTCCAGGTAGCCGATCAGCGCCGGCGCCGTACCCGCCTCCACGTGGAACCAGAAGGCTTCGCCGTCGTCGACCCCGTACAGGGCGTGCTCGACCCGGCCGTTGGCGTCAAGGACGAGAGCCGACGTGGCACGATGCGGCTCGAGCCGCTCGACGTGCTGGGTGAGGAGCTGGTGCAGCCAGGTCAGTCGATCCGGGCCGCTGACCCGGACGACCCCACGATGCGACAGGTCGACGGCGCCCTCGCCGGCCGCCAGCCGGCGCTGCTCACGGAACGGGTCGCCGTAGTGAGCCGCGATCCCGTCGTCCGGCTCCGTCGCGGCGACGGCACCGTGCCGGTCGAGCAAAGGGCTGCGATAAGGCTCCATGTCTCTATCGAACACCCTGCGGGCCCAGATCAATCCCTCGATTCGGAGGCACCGGCGACGCGCTTCAGCTCGGCGGACAGGTGCGGCTGCAGCTCGTGACCCATGGCCGACATCTCGTAGACGTACATCAGGGCACCGTTGACCAGGCCGTACAGGCGGTGGCCGGTGCGGTAGTCCTTAGCGGTCTCGGTCTTCAGCACGCCACGGGTGGCGAGCTCGACCCGGGCCGGCTCGGTCTGACCGAGATAGATCTCGACGAAGCCCGTCGGGTGCGTCAGCAGCACCTCGATCTCGTCGTTCTCCTGCGGACGCCAGTACCCCGTCTCGCGGGCGGCGGGCCGCACGAGGTTGCCGTCGTCGTCGAGGATCCAGCTGCGGCTGGCGTAGGCGAGGAACGGCCTGTCCGGGACGTAGGTGAACTCGACCTCCTGGCCGAACCGGAACGCCTCGATGGTCGGGTAGTCGCCGACGCCGGCGCCCTCCCAGCGGCCGAGCAGCCAGGCGATGGGCAGGCAGGCCGGGTGCAGGTCGTCCGGGATCTCGATCACGGCGAGGTCAGGCCTGGCCCCGGTAGAGCTTGTACACCACGAGGAAGGCCATCAGCCCGGCCGCGACGGTGACCAGGATCAGGATGCTGGTGAAGACGAGTTCGAGCACGCTCGGAGTCTATCCGGTCACCGGGTGACGAGTTCAGGCCGGCGGCAGGAGGTCCATCACCGCTGTACCTCCAGGAAACTCCACCGGTAGCGAGACGTGCTCGTGCGTGATCGACCACCCGTCAGCGGACCGACGGAGGGTGTCCGTGGCACGGACCCAGTAGCCGACCTCGCGACCGTCCACCAGGGTACCGCTGGTCCGGATCAGCATGTGCACGGCCGCGACGTCACCGCCAGCCGCGACGTGCACGCCGCTGACCTCCTGGCCGATCCCGCTCCGCCAGCGGCCGAACCAGTCCGCGAACCTGCCGCGCAGCGCTTCCGATCCGGCGTACAGCAGCGGCGGCACGAGGTCGAAGTAGACGATGTCGTCGGAATAGAAGGACATGAGCCGGTCCAGGTCCTTCGAACGGATGGCCTGCGAGCGCTGGTCCAGCAACTCGCTGATCTCGGTCTGCGTTTCGGTCATCCGACGACTCTGCCAGGCCGACTGTGAGGCCCGTAGGCTTGCCTGCCATGGAGCGACGTCTCGTGGTCAAGGTCACTGCCGGCTCCGACGCCCCGGAGCGGTGCTCGCAGGCGTTCACCGTCGCCTCCACCGCGCTGGCGGCGGGGGCGACGGTCTCGCTGTGGCTGACCGGCGAGTCGGCATGGTTCGCCCTGCCCGGCCGGGCGGCGGAGTTCTCCCTGCCACACGCGGCGCCTCTGGCGGACCTGCTGGACGCCCTGATCGCCGGCGGCACGGTCACCCTGTGCACGCAGTGCGCCGCCCGCCGCGACATCGGACCCGGTGACGTGATTCCGGGGGTCCGGATCGCCGGCGCGCCCACCTTCGTCGAGGAGATCATGGATGACGGCGTCCAAGCTCTCGTCTACTGAGCCGCTCATCCCGCCCAGCCC
>NZ_SMKZ01000082.1 GCF_004349065.1 Jiangella asiatica | reverse complement strand
GGGCTGGGCCGGCCCGGCACCTGGCCGCGCGGACGCCGTCGTCGGGCTGTGTCCGGAGAGCACCTCGTGCACCTGCTGGATGACGACCGACCCCTCACCCACCGCCGACGCCACCCGCTTGACCGACCGGCGGCGCACGTCGCCCGCGGCGAAGACGCCGGGCACGCAGGTCTCCAGCATCAGCGGCTGGCGCCGCAGCGGCCAGCGGCTCACCGCGTGGCTCTCCATCACGTCCGGGCCGGTGAACAGGTAGCCCCATTGATCCCGCTCGATGCGCTCGGGCAGCCATTCGGTGTGCGGCAGGGCGCCGATGAGGACGAACAGGCCGCCGGCGCGCTCGCGGCGCATCGCGCCGGTCCCCCGATCGCGCAGTCCGATCCAGACCAGCCGGCCGTCGCCACCGCCGTCGACGACCTCCGTGCGCAGGCACACCCGGATGCCGGCGGCGTCGATTGAGTCGATGAGGTACTGCGACATGCTCTCGGCCAGCGAGGCCCCGCGCACCAGCAGCGTCACCGAGCGCGCGTACCGCGACAAGTACATGGCGGCCTGCCCGGCCGAGTTGCCTCCGCCGACCACGAACACGTCCTCGCCGGTCAGTGCCCGGGCCTCGGAGACGGACGCGCCGTAGAACACACCGGCGCCCTCGAACCTCTCCAGGGCCGGCACACCGATGCGCCGATAGCTCACCCCGGTCGCCAGCACGACCGTCCGTGCCCTCGCGCGTTCGCCGTCGTTGGCGGTGACGATGTGCCACTCACCCTCGGTTTCGATGGACACGAGCTCACGCATCAGAAGGAACGTCGTGCCGAAGACCCACGCCTGCTGGTAGGCGCGCTGGGCGAGGTCGGCACCGGAGATGCCGCGGGCGAAACCCAGGTAGTTGCGGATCAACGAGCTCGAGCCGGCCTGCCCGCCGATCGACTCCCGCTCGATGACAAGCGTGCGCAGCCCTTCCGACGAGGCGTAGACCGCCGCGGCCAGCCCCGCCGGCCCCGCGCCCACGATGATCACGTCGAACTCGGTGTCGTCGCCGAGCTGGGTGCTCACCCCGTACGCGTCGGCGACCTGAGCGTTCGTCGGGTCGACCAGGACCCGGCCGTCGCGAAGCAGCACCACTGGCTGGGCGATCCCGGCAGGCAGTCCGGCCGCCTGCAGCGCCGCCTGACCGGCGGGGGTGTCGCTGGCGTGGAACGTGTGCTGGACCCCGTTGCGAACCAACAGGCTGCGCAGCTCGTGGGCGCGGGCCGACCAGTGCTCACCGACCACCGTCACCTCGCGCGGCGCCATCGAGGCCGCGCGTTCCCATTCGAGGAGGAACTCGGTGACCGTACGGTGGAAGAACTCGTCCGGCGCGCGCCAGGGACGCAGCGCGTAGTAGTCGATCTTGCCGACGGCGATGAGCTGCAGGATCGAGTCGGCGGTGGCGCGGTCGGCCCACGCGCCCCAGTCGACGACCAGCGCCCGCTTCGCCTCCGGATACATCGCCTTGACGTGCCCGAAGAACTCGTCGACGGCCGTGCCGATCGCAGCATCGGCGGTGGTGGCGCCAGCGGCTCTGCCGCCGACGGCGAGGCTGCCGTCCGGGCGCCGACCTGCCGGACCTCGGTCGCACAACACGAGGGCGACCGGGACCTCCTGCTCGCGCAGCGCGTGCAGCCTGGCCAGGCCGTCCGCGCAGGATTGCTCGTCCGCGACGTCGTAGTCGCCGCCGTAGCGCTTGCGCAGATGTTCGCCGATGCGCCGATCGGCCGGATCGTGCTCGATCACCACCAGCACGGGCCGGCCGGGAGGCGCGTCGGTTCGGAACGGATCGGTCATCACGAGACCCCCCTCGCAGCGAGGCAGCCGGCCGCCCATGCTCCGCCGCAGGGCCGATCGCCGCTGGTCACTCGTTACTCGGTGCGAGTGTACGACCCATCGCGCCCGATGTGTCCCTTTTATGACCGCTTCGACGTCCAGCCGTTTCGCCGCGGCGGGAGGCGGGCGACAGAATGGTCTCGTGGCGCCGGTACGCATTCGCGAGACGATCGTCATCCCCGACGACGAGCTCAGCTGGCGCTTCTCCCGCTCCAGTGGGCCGGGCGGCCAGGGCGTCAACACCACGGACTCGCGGGTCGAGCTCTCCTTCGACGTCACCGCGTCGCGGGCACTGAGCCCGGCCGCGCGGGACCGGATCGTCGAGCGGCTCGGCGGGCGAATGGTCGACGGCGTCCTGACCGTCGTCGCGTCGGAGCACCGATCGCAGCTGCGCAACCGGCAGGCCGCGACCGATCGGCTGGCGCGCCTGCTGGAGGAGGCGCTGCGCCCGCCCGCGCCGCGGCGCCGACCCACCAAGCCGTCCCGCGCGTCGACGGCTCGCCGGATCGACCGGAAGAAGCAGCACGGTCAGCTCAAGCGCCTGCGCCGCCGCCCCGACGACTCCTGATCGCCGGGCAGCCATGACACTGGTCTCGCACGCCGCCGTCGTTCCTGGCGCCTGATGTCAGTGGTGTTGTGGGCGTGGGTCATGCTGGACGGCCATTCTGGGCGGTAGGAACGCAACTCACGCCCACGACGTGACGCACACGATGAAGCTCGAGCCCGTCAGCTCGCATCGGCCGCTCAGGCGCACGGATCGGGCGTTTCGAACCGGTCAGTCGTCGGAGGGCTCGCGGTCGTCGCCGTCGTCGGAGGGGTCGTCGTTGTCGAGGTCGGCGAGGAACTGCTCGAGCTCGGCGCCGATCTCGTCGGCGCTGGGGACGGCACGCTGCTGGGCGATGAGGCTGCCGCGGGACTCGCCGCCGGCGAAGGCGTCGTACTGGCTCTCCAGCGCGTGCACGACCCGGGCGACCTGCTCGTTGCCCTCGACCTGCTCACGGACCAGCTCGTCGGCGCGACGGGAGGCGTCGACCAGCTCACCGGCGGGGAGCAGCAGGCCGGTGGCCGCGCTCAGCGCCCGCAAGAGGGTCAGCGTCGACTGGGGGTACTCGGACTCGGCGAGGTAGTGCGGCACCCGCGCCACGAGGCCGATGGCGTCATGGCCGGCCTGACCCAGCCGGTACTCCAGCAGGGATGAGACGTTGCCCGGCACCCGCAGCTCGACGTCGACCAAAGCCGCGTCGTCGAGGAGGCCGGGACGGTTGGCGTGGGTGAGCACGCTGAGCGGTCGCGTGTGCGGAACCGGGTTGGGGATGCCGTGGACGCCGATCGACAGTTTGACGCCCAGGCGCTCGATGAGTTGGGTGACCGCGGAGACGAACGCCTCCCAGCGGACATCCGGCTCCGGGCCGGACAGCAGCAGGAACGGGGACCCGCCGTCGTCGCGGACCAGGCGCAGCGTCAGCTCGGGCGCGTCGTAGTCCTGGAAGGCGCCGTCGGCGAAGCGCATCTCCGGCCGGCGGGCGCGGTAGTCGATGAGGCCGTCCACGTCGAAACGCGCGACCACCTCGGTGTCGAGCGTGGCGAGCAGGTGATCGACAAGCCCGCCGCCGGCCCGGCCGGCGTCGATGAAGCCGTCGAACCAGTACACCAGCACCGGGGACTCCAGTTCGGGCGGCTCGTCGATGAGCTCGTACAGATCGCTGCCGTCAGCCATGGCAGAACTCCCGACATCGAACAGACAGGACACCACGTCTAACGCGTGAACCGCCCCAAGCCTTCCCGATCAGGACGGGGCTCTGACCAACGCGACCACCGGCCCGTCGATGGGCTCCTGGTACGGCAGCCCGAGCAGCACGCACACCAGGCCCATGAACGTGTCGGCCGCACGCAGGAGATCGTCGGCCTCGCGCGGGCTGACGGCACCGGGCAGACCGGCCTGGGCCGCGGCACGTTTGCCGGCGTTGGCGCCGAAGAACGCCGACCACTCCGCCAGCTCCGGGGCCACGCCAGGCAGCAGCTCCCACACGTTGCGCGGACCGTGACCGCGCCTGCCACGTCCCCGTCGGGCGTCGACGGGGCGCGCCCGCGCCGCCAGCACGGCCGCCGCGGCGCGCAACGCCGCGAGATGCGCCGCAGCGAACCTGTCGGTGGCGTGTACCGCGGCCGCCGCCTCGGCCAGGCACGAGCGGGCGTGATCGATCAGGTCGAGTGCCGCGTGACCCATCGGCGGGCGCGACCGCCGCGCCGGCACGCCATGCGCCAGGCTGTTGACCTGCTGGTACTCAACCGTCATTGCCGCCTCCGGGATCATGTTCGAACTTTTGTTCGACTACATCAACGACTGTACACCCGGCCACCGACAACGCGTCAACGGTCGGGCCGGGGGTAGGGTCGTAGGCTGTGACGAGCCCTACTTCCGACCGCGCCTCGGCCCATCCGAACGTCCAGCGCGTGCGCGCCTCGCTGGCGGCCTCGGGGGTCGTCGGCGACGTCGTTGTCCTGCCGGATTCCGCACCGACAGCGGCCGCCGCGGCCCAACAGTTGGGCTGCGAGGTCGGCGCCATCGCCAACTCGCTGATCTTCGACTGCGACGGCACGCCGCTGCTGGTGCTGACCAGCGGCGCCCACCGCGCCGACACGTCGTTGCTGGCCAAGGCCGCTGGCGCGGAGCGGGTCGGCCGCGCCACACCGGAGTTCGTCCGCACTCACACCGGGCAGCCGATCGGCGGCGTCGCACCGGTGGGCCACCCGCGGCCCGTGCGCACGCTCGTCGACACCTGGCTCGCCCGGCACCCTCAGGTCTGGGCGGCCGCCGGCCACCCGCACACCGTCTTCCCGACGACGTTCGACGAGCTCCTGCGCGTCACCGGCGGCACACCCGTCGACGTCGAGGCCTGAGCCGGCACCTCCATGGCGCGCGTCGTCGTCGTGGGGGCCGGCCTGGCCGGGTTGTGCACCGCCCTGGCACTGTCCGACTTCGGGCACGACGTGACCGTCCTCGAGGCGGCCGACCGCCCGGGTGGCCAGCTCAGCGGTGACGACGTCGACCTGGGCGCCCCCGCGTTCACGCTACCCGCGGTCCTGCGCGACCTGTTCCGCAAGACCGGCCGGCCGCTGGAGCGCGAGCTGGGCGTCGCGCCGGTGGAGCCCGCGGTCCGGCTGGTGTTCGCGCAGGGCGGACACGTCGACGTGCCCAACGCGACCCGGGCCGGGGCTATGCGCGCCCTCGACGAAGCGCTTGGTGACGGCGCCGGCGCGCAGTGGGACGCCGTGGTCCAGCACGGCGAGCGCACCTGGCGGCGGCTGCGGCCCGCTGTCGTGGGGCACGACGACGGGGTCCGCGCCGGCTCGCGGCGAACGGGCCCCGGCCGGGACGGGCCGGGGCGAGGCGCGGACGGCTCGCTCCACGACGTCGCCACGGGCCTGCTCCGCGACGATCGGCTGCGGTCGTTCCTCGGCACGTACGCGACCGCGATCGGCGAGCAGCCCTCGACCGCACCGGCCGCGCTGACCGCACTTCCCTATATGGAGCAGACGTTCGGTATGTGGACGGTGGGCGGCGGCATGCGGCGGCTCGCCGAGGTCCTGCACGACAGGGCGGCGCAGCGTGGCACCCGGTTCCGGTTCGGGGCGCGGGTCGCCGAGGTCGTCGACGACGGAGGCAGGGTCTCAGCCGTGCGCCTGGCCGAGGGCAAGCCGTCGCCCGCCGAGGGCAAGCCGTCGCCCGCCGAGGGCAAGCCGATGCCGCCGAGCGGCGAGCTGGTGTCGGCCGACGTCGTCGTATGGGCGGCACCCACGAGCCTGCTGCCCGCTGATCTGCTGGGCGGCCGGCGGCAGCCGCGGCGGCACTGGTGGTCGCGCGACAACCTCGGCCCGCGCGATGCGGCGCACTCGTCCGCAACGGCGGCAGCCTCCGTGCTCACCGTCGTCGTCGCCCGGGACCGAGCCGACGACGAGCGGCCCGCCGAGCTCCCGCTGCGCACCATCGTGTTCCCCGGCGAGGGCGCGGCCGTCACCGTCGTCGCCCAGCCCGGCGGCTGGGTGCTGCATGCTCCGGCGCCACCGCACACCCTGGCCCCGACGGACGAGACCGATGCGATCGACTGGACGGCTCCCGGCCGCGCTGCCGCGTCGGCGGCTGAGCTCCTCGCGACGGTCGGTGCGGCGGGTGTCGACCTCGGCCGCAGCCCGGTCGCGAGCACCGTCCGCACCCCGTACGACCTGGAGCGCGAGCTGAGCACCCCAGGCGGGCGGGTCCACGGCGGCAGCGGCGTCCACGGCGACTCCGTCGCGCTCCTGCGCCGCCCGGCCAACCTCACCCGGCTGCGCGGCCTGTACCTGGCCGGTGCCGGCGCTCATCCGGGTCCGGGGGTGCCGTTGGTGGCCATCTCCGCAGCCATCGTCACAGACCTCGTCGGCCGGCCCTAGCGCCCGCCCTCGCCCCCATGATCATCAACGATCTCGGGTGCCATGACGCCGGAGATCGTTGATGATCATGGGAAGGCGCTGACGCCGAGTTCCTCGTAGATGCGCCGCGTCGCGGTCGATTTGTTCAGCGTGATGAAGTGCAGCCCGGGGGCGCCCTCGGCGAGTAGCCGCTCGCACAACTGCGTCGCCACCTCGATGCCGATGGACCGCACAGCCTCGGGATCGTCCTCGACGGCGAGCAGGCGCTCGGCCAGCGGGGCCGGGAAGTCCGCGCCGGACAGCACCGAGAATCGCTGGATCTGCTTGACGTTCGTCACCGGCATGATGCCCGGGATGATCGGCGCCTCTCCTCCGGCCGCCGCGACTCGGTCGCGTAGCCGCAGGTAGTCGTCGGCGTGGAAAAACATCTGGGTGATGGCGTAGTCGGCGCCGGACTGGAACTTGCGGACCAGGAACCGCACGTCGGTGTCCAGGTCGGGCGAGCGGGGGTGCTTCTCCGGGAACGCCGCGACGCCGACGCAGAAGTCGCCGTGGGCCCGGATCAGCTGGACCAGCTGCTCGGAGTACTCCAGCCCCTCCGGGTGCGCGACCCATTCGCCGCGCGGGTCACCGGGCGGGTCGCCGCGCACGGCGAGGAAGTTGCGGACGCCGGCGTCGGCGTACTGGCCGAGGACGTTGCGCAGCTCGGCCACCGAGTGGTTGACCGCCGCCAGGTGCCCGACGACGGTGAGGGTGGTGTCGCGCGCGATGCCCTCGGTGACGCGGACGGTGCTGTCGCGCGTGGTGCCGCCGGCGCCGTACGTCACCGACACGAACGTGGGCCGCAACCGCTCCAGCTCACGCATGGTCTGCCAGAACGACACCTCGGCCTGCTCGGTCTTCGGGGCGAAGAACTCGAAGGAGAACGACCGCTCCCCCGACGCCAACAGGTCCCGGATGGTGCGCGCACCGCCGGGCATCGTCGAAGGAAGACCGAGAGCCATCCGGCCAGCGTACCGACGAGTCCGCTTTATGGACACATCCGTCTCAGCTCGTGAAGGTTGGCGTACGCCGGCGGGTGCATTAGGTTAGTCATACCTAACGGCGAATCACTCGACCCTGGACCTCGATGCCCGGCGTACTCACCGAGACGGCCCTGCTCAGCGCCGCCGCGCTGCGGTTGGAGCGCGTGCACGACACCTTCGGCTTCGCCACCACCGTCGACGACGCCGCCACGGTCGACCGTCCCGGCCCCACCGGCTCCACGACCCACGGCGGCTGGACCCGGCTCACCGACGCGATCACCGAACCGCGCACCGTCCAGGGCTGGCTCGGCCGCATCGCCCGGGCCACCGGCGGACACCGCAACGTCGCCGCGTCCTATCTGGTGCTGCGGCTCACCGGCTGCGTCGCCACCCCGCTGATCGCCGCCTACCTGCTCGAGGAGCGCGGCCTGCCGCTTGACCCGCCGACGACGTACGTCCACGCCGAGCACGACCAGTTCGACGTGCTCGCGCTCACCGGTGGCCGGATCGACGACGACGTCGACGCGGGCGCCGTCGCGCTCCGGCTGCACCGCGTCCTCGCGCCGGTCATCGACACCGTCGCCGCCAACGCGCCCTACGGCGTGCGGACCATGTGGAGCTCCGTCGCCGACCGGCTCGGCGGCCCGACCGTGCTCGCGGCCAGCCTCGGCGGGCTCGACCCGTCGACGGCGTGGCGGCGCACCCAGGACGTCGTCGACCGCCTCACCGACCTGGGCGCACCGATCCGCCGCCGGCCGCGACTCGTCGAGGTGCCCTGGTCCGGCGGGCTCGCCGTCACCTCCGTCAAGGGCACCTGCTGCCTCAAGTACGTCGAACACGACTTGCGTCCACGCGACGCCGCGCACTCCCCGGCAGCGTTCTGTGGCGGCTGTCCGTACGTCGACGACGGGGTTCGTGTCGCCAAGCGCCGCGCCGCGCTCGAGCGCCGTCCGTCCTGACGCGGCAGCATGGATGACCAGCCGCGGCACGGCGGCGACCCGCTGGCATACTGCCCCGTCATGTGGAGTCAACCAAGGTGTCACGGTGTCGCGTCCGCCCACGTCGTCGTCTGATCGAGAGCCCGGGCAGGCCACCGACGCGCAACTCACCGCGACCGGGCCACGGCGGCCCGCCTTGCTGGCGGCGGTTGGAACCGGCCTGGTCGCCGCGGGTCTGGCCCTGTCCGTGGCGGGGTGGCTCGAGCCCGTCGAGCCCGGCCGCGACGAGTTCCCGTGGCCGGCCGTGGCCGGTGCGGCGGTCGTGGTGCTCGCCCTCGTGGTCGCGCTCGTGCTGTCAGTGCCGATGCGGCGGGCGCCGGAGCACGACGTCCGGCTGCTCGCCCGGCTGTGTCGACGCTGGTCGATCGTGGCTGCCGTCATCGCCGCCTGCTGCGCCGCCTACGCGTGGTGGCAGGTCCTCACCGAGCTGGACGGCGGGCTGGTGGCGCCGGCGCTGCCGCTCTATGCGGCCGGGGTCACCCTGCTGACCGTCGGCTGCGCACTGTTCGCCGTGAACGGACCGGGCGCCGTCGCCGCCCGGCCCATCGCAGCCTGGTCCCTCGCCCTGCTCACGGCCCTCGCCGCCGGAGCAGCTGGTGTCGCTGCGGCCGTCGTCGTCCAGCGCGCGCCGATCGACGCGACGACCGCCGCGCCCGCCGAGCCGGTGGCTCCGGTCGGCGCACCGGAGCAGGTCGCCTGGCAGTGGGACACCCCGAACGGCGAGCAGCTGTCGTGGGAGACGGTCGTGTCCACCGCGAACGGCGTCGCGATCCTGGTGGACGACGGCGTCGTCGCGCTCGACGCCGAGACCGGTGAGGAGCTGTGGCACTACCGGGTGTCCGGCGCCGAGGCGAGGGACATCAGCGCCAGCCCGTCCGGCGCCTGGGTCATGGCGACCTTCGCGTCCGGCAACGACAGCGAGGGCGGTCAGCGGCTCGTCGCGTTCCACGGCGACAGCGGCGAGCTCGGCTTCGACGACGTCGGCGGCCTCGGCGCGTCGTACCGGAGCTACAACCTCGACCTCACCGATCACGTCCCCTCGGCGGCGCGCCGGACGACGGCAGGCTGAGCGGCTTCTCGCTGGAGGACGGCGACCGGCTCTGGGACTGGCAGGTGCCGGACACCTGCGGCTGGCGGCCCGAGACCGGTTCGGGCTACGTCGCCGCCGGCTCCACGGTCGTCGTCACGCTGCTCTGCGGGGACGAGGAGGGCATGAACGGTGCGATCGAGGAGGTCGTGTTCATCGGGCTCGACTCTCGCGACGGCGAGGAGGCCTGGCGACACGCCCTCCCGTACCCGGATCCGCCCGCCGGCACCACCGAGGACACGCCGGGCAAGAGCTCCATCCTCGCCGAGGTGCAGGTCTCGGCGGACGCTGCCGTGGCCGAGCTCTGGTGGGGCAGCCTGACGACCAGCGCACACGGCGGCATGGTCGTCGACACGGCGACGGGTGACGAAGTGCTGCCCGCGGCCGCCCGGGGCAAGGCCGATCGCGTCGACGCCGCCGGGCTCCTCACCTACGCCGACGGGCGCTTCACGCTCACCCCGTCCGACGGCGCAGCCATGCTGGAGCTGCCCAATGGCTGCGCCACGCCGACCTGGTCCAGCGGCCGGTACGGGTCGTGGGTGGGCGGCGCCGAGGCGATCGTCCAGCTGTGCCTGCCCGACGATCACGCGCTCGGCGACCCGGTCACCGTCGCCGTCCTCCCCTGGGACCAGGCGCGCCCACCGTACGAGCTCCAGGCCGACCTCGGGCCACCCAAGGACGACCCCGACTACGAACCGCCGTTCCTCATCGCGAAGCTGCGCGCCGCCGTCCTGGCGATCGCCGAAGGCGGCACCCGGCTCACCGCGCTGGGCTGACACGCCTGAGCAGACCACCGACCGACTCCACGGTCTGGGGCAGCTCGACCTACCGGGGAGCGCACCTGACTCAGCGACATCGAGGCCGCCCTGGGCCGGTGACCGGCGGGCCGCCTAGCCTTGGCAGGTGGACTCCACCGTTTCCCTGGCGACCCCGGACGACCCCGTCGGCCTCCTGCGGGCGCTCATCCAGCAGCGACTGGACGGTTTCGTCGACGAGCAGCGGCGCATGCTCGCGTCGGCCAGCCCGCGGACCGCGCCGCTGGCCGACGCGGCGGCGGCCTTCCTGTCCGGCGGCAAGCACCTGCGTCCCACGTTCTGCTACTGGGGCTGGCGGGCCGCCGGCGGCGATCCCGCGGAGCGGGCGCTGGTCGACGTCGGCGCCGCGCTGGAGCTGTTCCAGGCATCGGCGCTGGTCCACGACGACCTCATCGACGGCTCGGACACCCGCCGCGGCCGGCCGGCCGTCCACCGTCGGTTCGCCGCGCTGCACCGCTCGGCCCGCTGGCACGGCGACGCCGACGCGTTCGGCTCCGCGGCGGCCATCCTCCTCGGCGACCTGATGCTGACGTGGAGCGCGGAGGTGTTCGAGTCCGCTGCCTCGGACGGCGACGGCGTCGACGCCGCCCGGGTCCGGCGGGCGCGGGCCGTGTTCGACCGGATGCGCACCGAGGTCGGCGGCGGGCAGTATCTCGACGTCGTGGAGCAGGTCAGCGGCGCGATGACGCCGGAGGGGCAGGCCGAGCGGGCCCGCACCGTCATCCGGTACAAGTCCGCGCGGTACTCCGTCGAGCACCCGCTGGTCATGGGCGGCTCGCTGGCCGGCGCGCCCGAGCCGCTGCTGGCGTCGTACCGCCGGTTCGGGTCGGCCCTCGGCGAGGCGTTCCAACTGCGCGACGACATCCTCGGCGTATTCGGCGACCCCGACCTGACCGGCAAGCCCACCGGCGACGACCTGCGCGAGGGCAAACGCACCCTGCTGGTGGCCTACGCGCTGGAACGGGCCTCGACCGCGCAGGCCGAGCTGGTCGCGACGCGGCTCGGCGACCCCACACTCGACCTCGACGGTGTCCAGGCGCTGCGGGCGATCCTGGTCGACACCGGCGCGCTGGCCCGGGTCGAGACGCTGCTGGCCGAGCTGGTGTCCGATGCTCGGGCGGCCCTCGACGCCGCCGACGTCACCGACGACGGGCGCAAGGCGCTCTCCCACCTCGTCGACCTGGCGACCGAACGCACCGCCTAGTCCCGGTCAGCTCCGGGTGTGCGCCGCGACGGCGGACATCCAGGTGTCCACCTCGTCCTCGCGGTAGCCGCCGCGCCGCACGTCGAAACGGGCGGAGCCCACCTCGGCGCGGGTCAGCGTCGTGGTCAGGGTGGATCGCACATGTTCGACGAAGGCGTCGACCTGGGCGAGGTCGTATCCTCTCGCGAACCGGCCGCGGGGGAACCGCCGCCCCTGCTCGCGGCCGGCGATTTCGAGCAGGGCGTGCCGCTCGGCGACGGCGTCGGCCCACGACGTCATCGAGCCGTCGTCGTCAGGAGCGGAGTCGGCGGCGGCGCCCCTACCGGTCGCGGGCGCGTTGGGCGCTGCGGTCGAGAGCTGGGCGGCCGCCGTATCGAGGTAGTCGTCGACCTGGCGCAGGTCGTAGCCGCGCATGGTCACTCGGAACTGCGAGGACCGCACCTCGTCGGCGGTGACGGCGTCCGCTCCGGCCGTGCCCGCCAGCGTCCGTTCGATGCGCCCGTGCAGCGCCTCGACTTCGGCGCGGTCGTAGCCGCGCATCGCGATCGTGAAGCCCAGGGTCTCGTTCATGCTCATTCCTCGCCGCGGTTCATCCGGATCAGCCGGTCGACGACGGCGTCGGTCTGGCGCAGGCCGTCGTGCTCGTGCTCGTTGGTCTCCCAAGCCCGAAGGCCGCGCACCAGGGCCGCCGTCTGCCGCGACAGCCCCGCGTCGACGTACATGTCGCCGGTGTACAGCGCGGCGGCCACCGGGACGTCGTTGGCGGCGAGCTGGTCCAGGTCGTAGAGCGGCCCCCACTCGCACTGCGCCAGCAGCTCGGCGACGTCGCGCAGCGGCCGCAGCGACGGGTCGACGTCGAACATCCACGGGTAGATCATCTCGCCGGTGAGCAACAGCGGCGAGGCGTCGGGCGCGAACCGCGGCAGCGACTCCAGCACCCGCTGCGCCGACCAGCGGGTCGGTGCTCGCTGCCCGTAACATGCCTCGTGCAGGACGGCGTACAGCGGGCCGGACGCGAAGGAGAGGCGCTGCCAGGCCCCGGCCAGGAACGTGTCGGACAGCCGCCGCCCGCCGACGCCGTCGACGAACGCCTCCTCGAGCAGGTACGCCAGGCCCGCGACGGAAGACCTCGCGCCCAGCGCCTGGCCGAGCGCCTGCAGCCGCGGCACGGTGAGCGGCGACCCGTCCGGCAGCCGCTCCTCGTGCTCACGCAGGTGCGCCGCGACCTCCGCCAGCCGTTCCCGCGCCCAGGGGAAGGCCGCGTGGAAGGCGGCGTTCTTCGCCTCGACCGTCGCATACGTGGCGCGGTAGACGTCGTCGGCACCGACGGCGACCGGTGCCAGCCCGCCGGTGAGCATCACCGACTCCAGCCCAGTCGGCGCGAACGACAGGTACGTCAGCGAACAGAAACCGCCGTACGACTGCCCGAGCACGTGCCAGCGGCCCTCGCCGAGCAACGACCGGCGCACCAGCTCCGCGTCGGCGACGATCGCCTCAGCCCGGAAGTGCACGAGGTAGTCGGCCTGGGCACGCGCGTCGCCGCGCCGGGCGAGCGTCGTCGCCGTTGCCGGAGTGGACCGGCCCGTGCCGCGCTGGTCGAGCAGGAGCACCCGGAAGTCACGCACCGCGCGGCCGACCCAGCCCGACGCGCCCTCCGGCCGCGTCGCCTTACCGCCCGGGCCGCCCTGCAGGAACAGCAGCCACGGCAGGTCGCCGGCGCTGCCGTTCGAGGCCCGGTCGGTCGCGACGACCTCGCGCGCGTAGAGCCGGATGGTCTCGCCGTCGGGCGCGGCGTGGTCCAGCGGAGCGTCGAACCAGTGGTCGCGGAAGCTCAGCCCGCCCAACCGGATGTTGCCGTCCCGGTCGGCGGGTATCACGCCGGCATCACGCTCCCACGGCGTGCACGCCGCCGTCGACGTGGATGACCTCGCCCGTGGTCTTGGGGAACCAGTCCGACAGCAGGGCGACGACGCCGCGCGCGGCGGGCTCCGGGTCACCGAGGTCCCAGCCGAGCGGTGCGCGCTGGTCCCAGACGCCCTCGAAGTCGGAGAACCCCGGGATGGAGCGGGCCGCCATCGTCTTGACCGGCCCGGCGGAGATGAGGTTGACCCGGATGTTCTTTTCGCCCAGGTACTTGGCGAGGTAGCGAGCTGTGGCCTCCAGTCCGGCCTTCGCCACGCCCATCCAGTCGTAGCCGGGCCACGCGACCTGGGCGTCGAAGTCCAGCCCGACGACGGAGCCGCCGTCCTTCATCAGCGGGAGCGTCGCCATGGTGAGGGACTTCAGCGAGAACGCGTTGACGTGGATCGCCGTCGACACGTCCTCGAACGGGGTCTCCAGGAACGCGCCGCCCAGCGCCGTCTGCGGTGCGAAACCGATCGAGTGCACCACACCGTCCAGCCCGTCGACGTGCTCGCCGACCCGCTCGGCCAGGGAGTCCAGCTGCTCGGTGCTCTGCACGTCGAGCTCGATGACCGGCGGCGGCTCCGGCAGCCGCTTCGCGATGCGCTCCACCAGGCTCAGCCGGCCGAACCCGGTGAGCACGACCGTCGCACCCTCCAGTTGCGCCAGCCTGGCCACGTGGAAGGCGAACGACGACTCCGTCAGCACGCCGGTGACCAGCACGCGCTTGCCCTCGAGAATGCCCATCAGTGTCCCATCCCCAATCCGCCGTCCACCGGAATGACGGCACCGGTCACATACGCGGCCTCGTCGCTGGCCACCCAGCGGACCACCCGCGCGACCTCGTCGGCGCTGGCGTAGCGGCCCAGTGGGATACCGTCGAGGATCTCCGTGCGCCGCTCGTCGCTCAGCTCCGCCGTCATGTCCGACTCGACGAAACCCGGCGCGACGACGTTGGCGGTGATGTTGCGGCTGCCCAGCTCGCGGGCCATCGACCGGGCCAGCCCGACGAGGCCGGCCTTGCTCGCCGCGTAGTTCGTCTGACCCGGCGACCCGAGCAGCCCGACCACGCTGGACACGAACACAACCCGGCCGTGCCGGGCCCGCAGCATTCCCTTCGCCGCCCGCTTGGCGACCCGGAACGCGCCGGTCAGGTTGGTGTCGAGCACGTCGGTGAAGTCGGACTCACTCATGCGCAGCAGCAGCGTGTCGCGGGTGATTCCGGCGTTGGCGACCAGCACCTCGACCGGACCCTGTGCGGCCTCGACCTCGCTGAACGCGGCGTCGACGGACTCCATGTCGGTGACGTCGCAGCGCACGCCGGCCAGCCCTTCCGGCGGCTCGCCGCTGCGGTGGGTGATGGTCACGTTGTCGCCGGCCTCGGCGAACGCGCGGGCGATGGCCAACCCGATGCCGCGGTTCCCACCGGTCACCAGAACGGACCGACTCACGTTCAGCTCTCCTCTCACCGACGACGCGAACCCGCGCCGACGCTACCGGATGCCGGCGTGCGGGCTGCGCCGCGACCCCGCGAGCTACCTCCTCTCAAATAATCACGTTCAGCAGGATTTCCCGCGCGTCACGAGGCTTGTGAGCATGGCGCGACACGAGATTTCGTGCTGAACGTGATCATTTCGGGCGGGTGTGTGGCAGGCTGGCGCGGGCGGGACGGGTGACGGGGTGAGGGTCAGGCGTCCTCGAGGCGGAAGCCGACCTTCATGCCCACCTGGAAGTGCTCCACCCGGCCGTCGACGATCTGGCCGCGGATCTCGGTGACCTCGAACCAGTCGAGGTGTCGCAGTGTCTGGGCGGCCCGGTCGATGCCATTGCGCACGGCGGCGTCGACACCCTCGGTGGAGGTGCCCACGATCTCGGTGACCCGGTAGGTGCGGTTCATCGTATTCCTCCTCGTCGATGGTCCGGTGGGCTGCGACGGCGGCCCCCGGACGCCACTGCGAGGTGATTCTGACCTACCGTGAGAGTGTGAGCGAGACAGGGCGGCACTTCGGGCGTCGCCGGAGCGATCCGGTGCCGATGGTCACCACGGCCGCGGCCGGGCGCAGCAACGACGTCGCCAGCCGGCAGCGTCGCTACCTCATCATGATGGGCATCCGCATCGCGTGCCTGCCGCTCGCGGTGGTCACGCAGGGCTGGTTGCGCTGGGTGTTCATCCTCGGCGCGGTGGTGCTGCCGTACGTCGCCGTGGTCATCGCCAACGCGACCCACCAGCCACGGGGCAGCACGCTCGCGCCGGTGCTTCCGCCGCCCCGGCCGCAGCTTCCACCGGCCCCGCCGAGCAAAGATCGACTGGAACATTGACAGGGCCTTCCGAAGAGGTCGACTCACGTGCAATACTCCCCACGCGCACGTTCCGTATTCCCCCGTCGGTGCGTTGCGTACCGGCGACGTCGGGCGGCTTCCCCCGTGGCTGCCCGGCGTCGTCTTCATCTCCCGGGCCGGCTTCGATCTCCGGCCGAATACGCTGATAGCGAAAATTCGCGCCGAACGTCAGCCGCCGATCGCCGACATCGGCCGCGCCGGCTGCAGGAACCCCGGGTCGTCGATGCCATGACCAGCGGCCTTGCCCGCCATGGCGGTCTGCCAGCGACGCGCCAGCTCCTCGTCGTCGGCGCCGGCGCGCATCGGCCCGCGCAGGTCTGACTCGTCGCGGGCGAACAGGCAGTTGCGCACCTCGCCCTCGGCGGTGAGTCGGGTGCGGTCGCACGCGCCGCAGAAGGGCCGAGTGACCGACGCGATGACGCCGACGCGCTCGGGCCCGCCGTTGACCAGCCAGGTTTCGGCGGGTGCGCTGCCGCGGGCCTCGTCGGGCAGCGGCGTCAGCGAGAACACCGAGAGCAGCGAGGCGAGGATCTCGTCGGCGGTGACCATAGTGCTTCGGTCCCAGCCGTGCTGAGCGTCCAGGGGCATCTGCTCGATGAACCGCAGCTCGTAGCCGTGCTCGAGGGCCCAGGCCAGCAGCTCCGGTGCCTCGTCGTCGTTGATGCCGCGCATCAGCACCGCGTTGATCTTGACCGGCTCGAGCCCGGCGGCCCGCGCGGCGGCCAGGCCGGCCAGGACGTCGTCGAGGCGGCGCCGGTGGGTCAGCGCCTCGAACCGGTCGGCACGGATGGTGTCGAGTGAGCCGTTGACGCGGTCGAGTCCGGCCTCCGCGAGCGCACCCGCGACTCGGACCAGCCCGACGGCGTTGGTGGTCAACGACAGCTCCGGGCGCGGGGTCAGCCGGGCGCAGGCGGCGACGATGTCGACCAGGCCGCGACGCAGCAGCGGCTCCCCGCCGGTGAAGCGCACCTCGGTCACGCCCAGCCGCTGGACCGCGATGCGCACCAGCCGCACCACTTCGTCGTCGGTGAGGATGTCCTGGCGCGGCAACCAGGCCAGGCCTTCCTCGGGCATGCAGTAGGTGCAGCGCAGGTTGCACCGATCGGTCAGCGATACACGCAGGTCGGTGGCCACACGGCCGTATCGGTCTACCAGCACCATCCCAGCGTAAGCCCTGCGCGCCGGGCCGAGCCCACCCTCGGCTACCGTCATTGAGGTGTACAGGTTCCTGGCCACGAGACGCTGGCTGGTCCGGACTCTCGCGGGAGTCCTGCTGGTGCTCGTCTGCGTGCGGCTCGGGATCTGGCAGCTCGACCGCAACGAGCAGCGGCAGGACCGCAACGCCGTCATCGAGGCCAACGTCGGCGGCGAGCCGGTGCCGGTCGCCGAGGTCGCCCCGCCGGGCGAGCCGCTCGACGACGACGACCGCTGGCGCTCGGTCGTGGTCACCGGGGAGTACGACACCGGCAACGAGCTCCTGCTGCGGCTCCGCCCGGTCGACGGCGAGCGCGGGGTGCACGCGCTCACCCCGTTGGTCACCGACGACGGCGTCGCGCTGCTGGTCGACCGCGGTTTCGTCGCCGCCGACGGTCGCGACGACGACGAGATCGACCTCCCGCCGCCGCCGTCTGGGGAGGTCACGGTCACCGCGCGGGTCCGCTCCAGCGAGAGTGGTCACGACGTCGACCCGTCCTCGGGCGCGGTGCGGTACGTCGACGTCGAGGGCATCGCCGCGGCCCTGCCCTACCCGCTGTACGGGGCGTGGGGCGAGCTGATCGAGCAGGAGCCACCGGCCGACACGGAGCTGCAGCTCCTGTCCCCGCCGGAGACGGAGGCCGGCCCGCATCTGTCCTACGCGATCCAGTGGTTCATCTTCGCCGTGGTGGGCGTGGGCGGCTTCGTCTTGCTGGTGCGGGCCGAGGCCCGCGGCCGCGACGCGGACGACCCGGCGCCCGCCGATCGTGACGATTCCCACGCAACGTCTCCCGGCGAGTCCCTGCGCGAACCGGACCCCTCGGATAGACAGGTGTCATGACGGGCCTGATCGAGGACCACGGCATCATCGGCGACCTCCACACCGCCGGGCTGGTCGACCGCGACGGCACCATCGATTGGCTGTGTCTGCCCCGGTTCGACTCCGCCGCCTGCTTCGCCTCCCTGCTGGGCACCGCGCGCAACGGGTTCTGGCGCATCGCGCCGGCCGGCGGGGGCGCGGCGGACCGGCGCGGGTATCGCGGCGACACGCTGATCCTCGAGCACGTCTGGGACACTCCGACCGGCAGCGTCAAGGTCATCGACCTGATGCCGCCCAGCACCGGCCAGCACGACGTCGTGCGCATCATCGAAGGGCTGACCGGCAGGGTCGCCATGCACAGCGAGCTGCGCCTGCGGTTCGACTACGGCCGGTCGGTGCCGTGGATGCACCGCACCGACGGCATGATCGTCGGCGTGGCCGGGCCGGACTCCGTCGCCCTGCACTGCGAGGTCCCGACCTACGGCCGCGCGCTCACGACACACTCGGACTTCACCGTCGAGGCCGGCCAGCAGGTCAGCTTCGTGCTGGCCTGGGGGCCGTCGCACCGCCCGCCGGCCGAGCCGGCCGACCCGCGGCGAGCGCTGGACGAGACCGAGGCGTTCTGGACCGACTGGGCCGGCAAGTGCACGTACGACGGCCCCTACCGCGAGGCCGTGCTGCGTTCGCTGCTCACGCTCAAGGCGCTGACGTACGAGCCCACCGGCGGCATCGTCGCCGCGCCGACGACGTCGCTGCCGGAGGGCATCGGCGGCGTGCGCAACTGGGACTACCGGTACTGCTGGCTACGTGACTCCGCGTTCACCCTGGACGCGCTGATTCGCAGCGGCTACGACGACGAGGCCCGCCACTGGCGCGACTGGCTGATCCGGGCCATCGGCGGCAACCCGGGCGACCTGCAGATCATGTACGGCCTCGGCGGCGAGCGGCGGTTGGCCGAGTACGAGATCGACTGGCTCTCCGGTTACGAGAAGTCACAACCGGTGCGCGTCGGCAACGCCGCGGCCGAGCAGTTGCAGATCGACGTCTACGGCGAGGTCATCGACACCCTCGCCCGGGCACGCCAGCACGGGCTGCCGCCGGAACGGCACGTCTGGGCACTGCAGGAGAAGCTCATGGAGCACCTGGAGGGCGCCTGGACCGGGCCCGACGAGGGCCTGTGGGAGATCCGCGGCCCGCGCCGGCACTTCGTGCACTCCAAGGTCATGTCGTGGGTGGCGGCCGACCGCACCGCCCGCGAGATCGAGACGTACGGTCTGCCCGGACATCGCGACCGGTGGCGGGCCCTGCGCGCCACGATCATGAGCGATGTCCTCAAGAACGGCTACGACCCGCAGCGCAACACGTTCACCCAGTCCTACGGCCACCCGGCGCTGGATGCCGCGCTGCTGCAGATCCCGATCGTCGGCTTCCTGCCGCCGGACGACCCCCGGGTCGTCGGCACCGTCGATGCCATCGTCGACGAGCTCAGCCTCGACTCCGGTCTGGTGCTGCGCTACCGCACCGAGCACAGCGTCGACGGGCTCCCCGGCGACGAGGGTGCCTTCCTCGCCTGCGCGTTCTGGCTGGTCGAAGCGTTGCATCTGACGGGGCGGACCGAGCGCGCCCGCGACCTGTTCGAGCACCTGCTGAGCCTGCGCAACGACCTCGGCCTGCTGGCTGAGGAGTACGACCCCCGAATCGGCCGCATGGTCGGCAACTTCCCGCAGGCGCTCAGCCACATCCCGCTGGTGACGGCCGCCTATCTGCTGGCCGACGTGCCCGGCCCAGCGACCGGCCACGCCTGAGCCACGTTCCCGTGATCATCAACGGTTGGCGACACCATGACGTCGCCAATCGTTGATGATCATGGGAAGCGGGCCGGTGACATGGCACTATCCGGCTACCGAATAGCGGCTATCCCGAATTCGGCCTTTTCTCGCATATTTCGCGAACGTTAATGTCCTTGGCAAACATCGGATCACCGATCCGCCGCCGGCGGTCTTTGCACCGCTGACGTGCCCGTTCGCGCTCGTGGGAAGGCTGGAAATCTATGCTCCCGCGCAAGAAAGCGGTCATTCGAACCACCCTCGCCGTGCTCGTCTGCACCGGCCTGGTCGCCTGTGGCGACTCCGACGATCCCCCGGCCACGGCCGAGGATCCGGCCATGGAGACGGTGTCTGCCGGCATGGTTGGCGCGATCGACCAGATCGGGCTGCCGGCCGCGTTGGACCAGGGCTACTTCGAGGCCGCCGGTGTCGTCGTGGAGGTGGCCGAGCCGTTCGCGACCGGCGTCGACCAGCTGAACGCACTCGAGACCGACCAGATCCAGATCGCGCAAGTGGGCACGCCGCTGATCGGCGCCGTTCTGTCCGGCGCGGACTACGTGATCCTGGGCAACTACACCGGCAGCGCCTCGCAGCTCGGCATCGACGAGACGATGGGCGTCGTCGCCCGCGACGGGTCCGGGATCGTCGAAGGCGACCTGGCGTCGCTGGCCGGCAAGAACATCGGCGTGGCGGTCGGCTCCATCAATCACCTCTACCTGCTGTCGGTGCTGGAAGCACACGGCATGGTGCCCGAGGACGTCGAGATCATCAACACCGCGCCGCCGGACATGGGCGTGGCGCTGCAGACCGGCGGCATCGACGCGGCGATCGTCTGGGACCCGTGGCCGATGATCATCGAGGACCAGGTGGAGGGCTCCTACGAGGTCGCTCGCGGCGGCGGCTACATCGGCTTCGTCGGCTACATCGTGGCCAAGCGCGAGTGGGCCGAGGCCAACCAAGACGTCGTCGAGGCCTTCCTCACCGCGCGCGCCGCGGCCGACCAGTGGATGCGGGAGAACCCCGACGACGCCGCCGAGGTCGCGGCCCGCTGGCTGTCGAACCTCGATCCCGAGATCGCCCGCGAGGCGATGCGGTTCAACGTCGCCCAGCTCGATCCCCGCATCTCCGCGTGCAACTACGCGGCGCTGGATGCCGCCGTGACGACGCTGCACGACCTGGGCTCGATCGACGGCACGTTCGACGTCAGCACCGTCTTCGCGCCCGGGCCGATCAACGCCGTCGTGGCCGAGAAGCCCGACCTGTTCGACGACCTGCCGCCCATCCCAGCCGGGGCGGAGGTGTCCGACGGCTTCGCCTTCGACCCGGCGGCCGGACTCTGCACCGGCTGAGGCCCTAGCTCAGTCGCAGCCCGCTCACTCATCACCACCCCCGAACGACGTGACGACGCACTCATTCGCCTCCCCCCACCGAAGGAGCCAGCGTGTCCGCAGATCAC
>NZ_SMKZ01000081.1 GCF_004349065.1 Jiangella asiatica | reverse complement strand
GGCCCGGGGGGAGAACTCGGGGGTTACCCCGATAGGCGACCGGCGCGAGCCGGCGGATACTTGACGGCATGGCCGAGCGGTTCGAGATGCGCGCGAGCGACGCCGATCGCGATCGCATCGCGGAGATCCTGCGTGACGCCCACGGCGAGGGGCGCCTCGACCAGGACGAACTGGTGGCGCGGGTCGAGGCGACCTACGACGCCAAGACCTACCGCGACCTCGACCAGCTGATCGCCGACCTCCCGGTGCGCCGGTCGCCGGCGGCGGGGCTGGTGCGGCCGGTGTCGGCGCCACCGCCGCAGCGGCGGCGCACCGCGCGGCGTGTGGGCCGCAGCCTGCTCACCGGTGCGTGGTGGTTCTACGGCATCGTGCTGGCCATCAACCTCACCGTCTGGCTGGCGGTGAGCATCACCAGCGACGTTCCCGAGTACTTCTGGCCCATCTGGGTGGCCGGGCCTTGGGGCGTCATGCTCGGCGCCTTGGAGCTGGCGTACCGGTCTGGCGAAAGACGCTGAGCGGCGCGCCGTCCGCGCGTCGGCTTGTCGGCCCGATTGGCCTCTGATAGGCCGTGTGCCGTACAATCGTTCGTCGGCCCACTGTGGTCTGTTTCGTTGTGCCCAGCGGCTGGTCAGCACCGTGCGCGGTGCCGACAGGGCACACGTGACAGCTCGCCGCCCGTCCCCAAGGACTCCTGGCGGTGGTGTGTGCCGAAGCGAGACGACGACGTAGACCGAAGAAGTGCGGAGGATATGCCGAAGAAGGACGGGGTCATCGAGATCGAGGGCACGGTGACCGAGGCTCTCCCGAACGCGATGTTCCGGGTCGAGCTCTCGAACGGCCACAAGGTGCTCGCCCACATTTCCGGCAAGATGCGCCAGCACTACATCCGGATCCTCCCGGAGGACCGCGTGGTGGTGGAGTTGAGCCCGTACGACTTGACCCGCGGTCGCATCGTCTACCGCTACAAGTAACCGCTGACAACAGATGCCGGCTCGGCAGTGTTTGCCACGCTCTCGGCATACGTCCACGAAAGAGTCCCGATGAAGGTCAAGCCGAGCGTCAAGCCGATCTGCGACAAGTGCAAGGTGATCCGCCGTCACGGCCGGGTCATGGTGATCTGCGAGAACCTGCGGCACAAGCAGCGTCAGGGCTGATCAGCACCTGCTCGCCCGAACACAACTGAATACCTCAGGACAACGCACCTGCACCCCGAGTGGCCAGACACGCCGGCGACGGCGCTGACGGCGGCGCGGGACCACCCCCGGGCGGAGGCCGGGGCTCGACGGCGAAGTCGCCGACCCGAGACGCGGTGCGCCAGACACCTCCGCGAACGACAGTGAGGAACAACCGCATGGCACGCCTCGTAGGCGTCGACCTCCCGCGCGACAAGCGCCTGGAGGTAGCACTCACGTACATCTTCGGCATCGGCCGCACCCGAGCGCTGGAGACTCTCAAGAACACCGGCGTCAGCCCTGACCTCCGTGTCAAGGACCTCGGCGACGAGGAGCTGGTCAAGCTCCGCGACTGGATCGAGGCCAACTACCAGATCGAGGGCGACCTGCGCCGCGAAGTGCAGAGCGACATCCGCCGCAAGATCGAGATCGGCAGCTACCAGGGCATCCGGCACCGCCGCGGCCTCCCGGTCCGTGGTCAGCGCACTCACACGAATGCCCGTACCCGCAAGGGTCGGAAGAAGACCGTCGCCGGCAAGAAGAAGGCCGGTAAGTGACCGCTGCTCGTTCCGGCTCGACCGGAACGCTCCCAGCGCTGACTTTCACAGACTTTTTCGGACAGGAGTACCGCACACATGCCACCAGCCAAGGGTCGTCAGACCAAGGTGCGCCGCAAGGAGAAGAAGAACGTCGCTCACGGCGTGGCGCACATCAAGAGCACCTTCAACAACACCATCGTCTCGATCACCGACCCGCAGGGGAACGTGATCGCGTGGGCCAGCGCCGGCCAGGTCGGTTTCAAGGGCTCGCGTAAGTCGACGCCGTTCGCCGCGCAGATGGCCGCTGAGGCGGCCGCCCGTCGTGCCCAGGAGCACGGCATGCGCAAGGTCGACGTGTTCGTCAAGGGCCCGGGCTCGGGCCGGGAGACCGCGATCCGCTCGCTGCAGGCCGTCGGCCTCGAGGTCGGTTCGATTTCGGACGTGACCCCGCAGGCGCACAACGGCTGCCGGCCGCCGAAGCGTCGTCGCGTCTGACCCCGAGAACCACCCGAGGAGATAAGTCACCATGGCCCGTTACACCGGTCCACTCACGAAGAAGTCGCGCCGGCTCGGCGTCGACCTGATCGGCGAGGACAAGGCGTACGAACGTCGTCCGTACCCGCCCGGCCAGCACGGCCGCGGCCGGCAGAAGGAGAGCGAGTACCGCCTCCAGCTGCACGAGAAGCAGAAGGCCCGTTACACGTACGGCGTGCTGGAGAAGCAGTTCCGCCGGTACTACGAGGAAGCCAACCGCCGCCAGGGCCGCACCGGCGATGTCCTGCTCCAGCTGCTGGAGTCGCGTCTGGACAACGTGATCTACCGGTCCGGTCTGGCCCGCACCCGGCGGCACGCGCGCCAGTTGGTCGTCCACGGCCACTTCCTGGTGAACGGCAAGAAGGTCAATGTGCCGTCGTACCAGGTCGCGCTCCACGACGTCATCGACGTCCGCGACAAGTCCAAGGAGACCACCCCGTTCATCATCGCGCGGGAGACCCACGGCGACCGTCCGGTCCCGGCGTGGCTCGAGGTCATCCCGAACCAGATGCGCGTGCTGGTCCACCAGCTCCCGAGCCGGCAGCAGATCGACACGCCGGTCCAGGAGCAGCTCATCGTCGAGTTCTATTCTAAGTAACAGGAAGGGCCGTGGCCGGACGAGCTCGCCGGCCACGGCCACCCGCCTAATCGCGACAGTCATATAGCGGGCGTCGCGGAGAGGAAGTCAACGTGCTCATCACCCAGCGTCCGAGCCTCAGCGAAGAGTCCATCTCCGACGATCGGGCTCGGTTCACCATCGAGCCCCTGGAGCCGGGCTTCGGCTACACGCTCGGCAACTCGCTGCGCCGGACCTTGCTCTCGTCCATCCCCGGCGCGGCCATCACGTCGATTCGCATCGACGGTGTGCTGCACGAGTTCACCACCATCCCGGGTGTGAAGGAGGACGTCACCGACGTCATCCTGAACCTCAAGGGCCTGGTCGTCTCCTCCGAGCACGACGAGCCCGTCGTGATGTACCTGCGCAAGCAGGGTCCGGGCGCCGTCACGGCGGCCGACATCGCGCCGCCGGCCGGCGTCGAGGTGCACAACCCGGACCTGCACATCGCCACTCTCAACGGCAAGGGCAAGCTGGAGATGGAGCTGACCGTCGAACGCGGTCGCGGCTACGTCTCCGCCGTGCAGAACAAGCGGGCAGACGCCGAGATCGGCCGTATCCCGGTCGACTCGATCTACTCGCCGGTTCTCAAGGTGACGTACAAGGTCGAGGCGACCCGCGTCGAGGGCCGCACCGACTTCGACCGGCTCATCGTCGACGTCGAGACCAAGCCGTCCATCCGGCCGCGCGACGCGCTCGCTTCGGCCGGCAGCACCCTCGTGGAGCTGTTCGGGCTGGCCCGGGAGCTCAACGTCGAGGCCGAGGGCATCGAGATCGGCCCGTCGCCGGTCGACGCCCAGCTGGCCGCCGACCTGGCGCTGCCGATCGAGGACCTGCAGTTGACGGTCCGTTCGTACAACTGCCTCAAGCGTGAGGGCATCCACACGGTGGGTGAGCTCGTCTCCCGCAGCGAGGCCGACCTGCTCGACATCCGCAACTTCGGCCAGAAGTCGATCGACGAGGTCAAGGCCAAGCTCGCGACGATGGGCCTGGGCCTCAAGGACAGCGCGCCGGGCTTCGACCCGGCCGCGGCCGTCGACAGCTACGGCGACGACGACCAGTCCTACGCCGAGGACGAGCAGTACTGACCCACACCCACACAGGAGAACGATCACCATGCCCACCCCAACGAAGGGTGCTCGTCTGGGAGGCTCGCCGTCTCACCAGCGCGCGATCCTCGCCAACCTGGCGACGGCGCTGTTCGAGCACGGTCGCATCACGACCACCGAGGCGAAGGCTCGCCGGCTGCGTCCGGTGGCCGAGCGGCTGATCACCAAGGCCAAGCGCGGCGACCTGCACGCGCGCCGGCAGGTGCTCAGCACGATCCGGGACAAGGACGTCGTGCACGCCCTGTTCTCCGAGATCGGTCCTCGCTACGAGAACCGCAACGGCGGGTACACCCGGATCGTGAAGATCGGTCCGCGGAAGGGCGACAACGCTCCGATGGCCGTCATCGAGCTGGTCGAGCCGTTGGCCGAGCAGGTCGTGGCCGAGGCGACGAGCGCGACCCGGCGGGCGGCGACGGCGGCGGCTCCGGCCGCTGCCGCTGCCGCCGCCGCGGACGTCACCGACGCACCGGCCGAGGAGTCGAAGGCGGAGACGACCGAGGCCGAGGCCACCGTCGACGAGGCCGCCGGCGCGGAGGAGTCCGCCGAGGACACCAGAGCTGACGAGACCGCTGACGCAGCCGCCGCGTCCGCGGCGGACGACGCCGAGGGTTCGGCCGACAAGGCCTGACCTTTCGCGCACCGTCGCCACCATGCAGCCCGCCGATTCCCTGGGGATCGGCGGGCTGCTGCGTGTCCGCCTCGACCTGGCCTACGACGGCACCGACTTCTCCGGCTGGGCGGCGCAGCCGCAGCGGCGCACCGTCCAGGGCGTGCTGGAGGAGGCGCTGGGCCGGGTGCTGCGGATCGACCCGCCGCGGCTCACCGTCGCCGGCCGCACCGACGCCGGCGTGCACGCGCGCGGCCAGGTCTGCCACGTGGACCTGTCGGCGCGGGCGTGGGAGGCGGCGCCCGGGCGGGCGGCCCGGTCACCGGCCGAGGCGCTGCTGCGTCGGCTTGCCGGGGTGTTGCCGCCGGACGTCCGGGTGTACCGGGTGCGGCCGGCACCGGACGGGTTCGACGCCCGCTTCTCGGCGATCTGGCGCCGGTACGGCTACCGCGTCGCCGACACGCCGTCCGGCGTCGACCCGCTGCTGCGCCGGCACGTGCTCTGGCACGACCGGCCGCTGGATCTCGACGCGATAAACCTGGCCGCCGCTGGGCTGCTCGGCGAGCACGACTTCGCCGCCTACTGCCGGCCGCGTGACGGTGCGACCACCATCCGCGAGCTGCGCACCCTGCACTGGGAGCGTTCGGCTGACGGGCTCGCGACGGCCAGCGTCGAGGCGGACGCGTTCTGCCACAACCAGGTGCGTGCGATGGTCGGAGCGCTCCTGCTCGTTGGCGACGGACGCCGCCCGGTCGACTGGCCGGCGACGGTGTTGCTGGCCGGGCGCCGCGACCCCGCCGTCGCCGTCGTCGCACCGCACGGCCTGACGCTCGAGGCGGTCGGCTATCCGCCCGACGCCGAGCTGGCGGTGCGCGCCCGAGCGGCCCGCAACCGCCGCGTCATGGGCGAAAGTCGGGGACATCCCTGAGGGAATTCGCCGGGTTGGCGCGTAACCTGGAGGAGTGTTCACCGACGCGATCGAGCTTGCCGTAGCCGCCCTCGGCCTGGGGCTGGTGGTGTTGTCCGTGCGCCAGGCCCGCAGTAAGGGCTGGGCGGCGTCGCTCCAGCTGGCGGCCGGCGGGTTCCTGCTGATGGGTGCGGCCGCGGTCGGCATCGTCGGCTTCGTGGTCGGCCTGGTGTTCTCGCCGCTGGCGTGGCTGGGCGTCGCGTCGCTGGCGCTGGCCGGCGTGCTGTTCGCCACCGGTCAGAAGCTCGAGAGCCGCAAGTCCGGCGCCGTCACGGAGTCCGGCCCGCCGCCGAAGGGTGCGGTGAACCCGTCGCCGAAGCGGGCGTCGAAGGGGTCCACCGGTGACCCTGAGCTCGACGACATCGAGTCCATCCTCCGCCGCCACGGCATCGAGTAGGTCCGTCGGCTCCTGCTCCTCCAGGTTTCTTGCGCGCATCACCAGGCCTACCCGACCCTCATGAGGCTTGCAAGCATGGTGCGACACGAGATTTCGTGGTGAACGTGATCATTCAGAGGGCCAGCGTGGTGCCCTCACGGCCGACGACGACGGGGAGCGGGGCGCTCGCGGCGTGCTTCGCGGCCAAGTCCTCGACGTCGGCGTCGGCCCGGCCGGGCGCGTGGTGGATCAGCACCAGCCGGCCCACGCGGGCCGCGGCCGCCAGTGCGACGGCGTCGCCGACCGTCGCGTGCCCGTAGCGCGCGGCCCAGTACCGCTCATCGTCGGCGAACTGCGCGTCGTGCAGGAGCACGTCGACGCCGGCGACGAGGTCCGCGGCGGCTCCGTCGTCGGCGGCCGCGTCGTGGTCGGGCAGGTAGGCGAACGAGGCGCCGTCGGCCTCGACGCGGATGCCGAACGTGCGCCCGCCCTTGTGCGCGACGTCGGCGAGCAGGACGTTCGCCCCGCCCGCGGAGAACCAGCCGGCGTCGCGGGCGCCGAAGCGCCACCGTCCGGCCAGGCCCTCCGGCCCGATCGGGAAGTGCGGCGGCGACATCGCCCTGCGCAGCAGCGCCACCGCCGATCCGGGCACACGCGCCGAGGCGCCCTCCTGCGCGGGCAGCATCAGCGAGACCTCCGCGCCCGGCACGTCGCCGGAGCGGAAGAACGGCAGGCCCTGGACGTGGTCCCAATGCAGGTGACTCAGCACGATGTGGCCGTGGAACGGCGCGCCACCCAGCAGTGCCGTCAGGTTCACCAGCCCGGTGCCGGCATCGAGGACCAGCCCGGGATGGCGGGCACCGTCCAGCGTCACCGAGACGCAGGACGTGTGCCCGCCGACCCCGACGAACTCGCGGCCGGGGGCCGGAGTGGAGCCGCGCACGCCGTGCAGGATCACCCTCACGCGACGACGTCCTCCCGCCGGTGCGAGTCGGCCAGCTCCGCGAGCCGGTCGCGGTCGATGGCCGACCCGGGAGCGACGGCCACCCGGACCGGAGTCACCGCGCTGAGCGTCGAGGTGCGCCGTCCGCCCTCCAGGACGGCGCGCTCGCCCAGCACGGCACCCGGACCGACCTCGGCGAGCCGTCGGCCGTCGACCTCGACTCGCAACACGCCGTCGAGCAGCAGGTAGAGTTCGTCGCCGGCCTCGCCCTGCAACGTCAGCATCTCGTCGGCGTCCAGCGTCCGGATCCGCGGGCGCTGTTCGCCGGTCATGAGCAGCCGGGACAGCATCCGCTCGAACGCACTCTCCACGGCGACGGTCAGCGCTGGCGAGTCCTCCTCGCCCCAGGGCGTACGCGCCCCGAACGAGTGCGCCGCCCAGGCCGAGTAGTCGGTGAGACCGGACTTCAGGGTCAGCGCGCCCTCGGCATCGTAGACCCAGTGACGCGGGAACGCGCTGGCACCCGGGAGCTCCACCGTCGACGTGCCGTCTGGCCGCAGGATCAGCGCCAGGGTCGTCCACACCAGCGGCGACTGGAGTTTCACGAACGGCGGGTGCGGCACGGCGCGCGGCGCCGGCAGTGCGGTGCGCCCGCCGCAGGTCTGCACGAGCCGGACGCTCCCGTCGGGCAGGTATTCCGGCTCCCGGCGCAGCTCCGGCAGCGCGACCGCGGCGAACCTCGCGCCGAGCCGGCCGATGCGCACCGTCGTCGAGCCCATCAGCACGCCGGACGATCCGGCGTACCCGGCCCGGACGACGCGGCCGTCCTCGATCTCCGCCCAGCCGGACAGCATGTTGGCGTAGCGGAAGCGGTCGTCGGAGCGCAGATGCTCGAGGTCGTCGACGACGTCCGGTGGCGGCGGGTCGTAGTGCGTGAAGCCGGTCTCGAAGGCGGCCTTGGTCAGCCCGGTGACGGCCGCGGACGGGATCCACGACAGCGAGGTCACCGTGGCGTCGATGCGGGTGGTCGGCATGTCGATCAGTCCCTTCTGCCGAGCTCGGCGGTCGAGCCTGATGCCACCGTACGAACCCGGGCGGGACGGCGGGCAGGGTGCAGCCTGGCGCCTTGGCGGGGATGCTGGCACCCGGCCGGGCGATCGTCCCCGGGGCAGATCAAGATCAGTTTGCCGGGGGTTGATCGGGGTATTCGTCCCGATATGGGAGTCCTGACGCAGTATCGGAGCACGACCGCCGCCGGCGTGATCGCGGCTTTCGTGCTGATCCTCGTGTTCGGCAGTCCGCCGTATGGCGACTGGGTCCGCGACAACGCGGCCGGCCCTGGCGCCCTCGACTGGTTCCTCCAACTCCTCACCTGGCCGTCGTGGAACCTCGACGCCGACCTGCCCGCCAGGGACATCCTGGCGATCATGCTGCGGGCGATCCTGGTCGTCGTGTTCACCGCGGTCTTCCTGGCGGTCCTGACCGGGCCGCGTCTCTCGCGCACGCGCGGCGGTGGCGCGCAGCTGCTGTCCGGGTGGTCGGCGTACATCTTCGCCGGCGCGGTCGCCGGTCTGCTGACGGCGATCATCCAGAGCGACCCGTCGACGCTCGGCGCGTTCCAGGCGGCCGCCGCCGGCGCCAGCTATGGGCTGTTCACCGGGTGGGTCGTCGGCGCTGCGACGTTCGGGGCGCCCGGCCGCTTCACCTGACCCCGGTTCGATGACCCCGGCCTGACGCCACGGAAGGAGGCTTCCCGGCAGGGGGATGCTGGCACCCTGGCCATTTCGGGTGGCTGCCGCACTGGTGCTCAGGCGCCGGTAGGAGTGTCATGGTCGGCATGACCTCGGCCGACGCACACATCACGGTGCTCCTTGCAGACGACAACCTGCTCGTCCGCGAGGGCGTGCGGGCGCTGTTGCGGGTCGCCGGCGACGTCGACGTCGTCGCGATGGCCGAGGACTACGACAGCCTGGTGGCACGGGCCGTCGAGCACCGGCCGCAGGTCGTCGTCACCGACATCCGGATGCCGCCGCGGTTCGCCGACGAGGGAATCGAGGCCGCCAAAGAGGTCCGCAAGCGCATGCCCGGGACGGGGATCGTCGTCCTGTCGCAGTACGACGACCCGGAATACGCGGTCGCACTGCTGGCCCAAGGAGCGGCCGGCTACGCATACTTGCTCAAGGAGCGGGTGGCGGACGGCGACCGGCTGGCCCGCGCGGTCCGCGAGGTCGCGGCGGGGGGTTCGATGCTCGACCCGGAGATCGTCCAGGCACTCGTGACGCCGGCACGCGGCGGCGCCGGACTGTCGGCTGACGAGGAGCGGCTGCTCACCATGGTCGCGGAGGGCCGCGCAGTCAAGGCCATAGCGGCCACGCTGCAGAGCACACCGGAGGCCGTCGACCACGCCGTCGAAGATCTTTTCCTGCACCTGGCCCGCGACGCCAGCGCCGGTGTCCGTGGTGCGCTGAAGCGCCTGCGCACCCTGCACCGGGCGATCCTCGAGCGCGAGGAGCAGGGCGAGACCCTCACCCGGTTGCTGCCGTCCGGGCTGGCCGAGAAGCTGCGCGCCGACCCCGGCGCGGTCGGCCGCACCGAGCGGCTCGTCGTCACCGTCCTCATGTCCGACGTGCGCGGCTACTCGGGCATCGCCGAGCGGGCCGACCCCACGACGCTCGCGCGCCAGCTCAACGCGCATCGCCGCGCCATGAACGGCGCCATCCTCGAGCAGGGCGGCACCGTCATGCAGTACGTCGGCGACGCGGTCATGGCCGTGTTCGGCGCGCCGTTCCCGCAGCCGGACCATGCCGAGCGGGCACTGCGCGCGGCCGCGGAGATGCACAGCCGGCAGGCCGCCGTCGACACCGAGTGGGCCGCCGAGGGTCTGGAGCCGTTCGGCATGGGCATCGGGCTGTCCACCGGTGAGGTGGCCGCAGCGCTGCTGGGCAGCGACGAGCGGCTGGAGTACACGCTGGTCGGCGACACCGTCAACCTGGCGCAGCGGCTCCAGGACCTGGCCCGCCCGGCCGGCACCACCGTCGTCAGCGAGGCGACGGCCGACCTGGCGCCGCGGGAACTGTTCGAACGTCTGCCACCCGTCCGCGTGAAGGGCCGCGACGCGGCCGTGACGGCGTGCCGGGTCCTGCCGCCGGCGGGCCCGCGACACGGCGTGGACGACGGCGCAGACGACACCGCCGAGGTGGAGGAGTACAGCCGATGACCGCACTGCTGGCCCGTGGTGTCCGCCGGACCTTCGAAGCCGAGCTCGCGCCCGTCCGCGCCCTGCGCGGGGTCGACCTGCGGGTCGACCCCGGCGAGTTCGCCGCCCTGATGGGTCCCTCCGGCTGCGGCAAGTCCACGCTGCTCAACATCTTCGCCGGGCTCGACCGGGCCGACGAGGGGGAGGTGGTCGTCGACGGCCTCGTCGTGAGCGGCCGCGACGAGAACTGGCTGGCCCGCTTCCGCCGGCACCATGTCGGCATCGTCTTCCAGTTCTTCAACCTGCTCGAGGGCGTCTCGGCGCTGGACAACATCGCGCTGCCGGCCATCCTCGGCGGGATGCGCCGCCGGGCCGCGGAGTCGCGCGCTCGCGACCTGCTCGACCTGCTGGGCCTGGGCGACCGCACCGAGCAGGTGCCGTCGGTGCTCTCCGGTGGGCAGCGCCAGCGGCTGGCCATCGCTCGTGCGCTGGTCAACGAGCCGGCGGTGCTGCTGGCCGACGAGCCCACCGGCGCGCTGGACAGCGAGGGCGGCGCGGAGATCCTCGAACTGTTCCGCCGACTGCACGGCGAGGGCCAGACCATCCTGATGGTCACCCACTCCGCCGATGTCGCCGCCGGTGCCTCCCGAGTGGTGCGGATGCGCGACGGTCGCATCGACGGCGACGACGAGGCCGTCCGGTCGGCGTCGGTCCCCGCTGCCGACGCCTTCGTGACCGAGGACCAGGCGACGTGAGCCCGGTCCTGGCGTGGTTCCGGTTGGACCTCCGGCGACGCTGGAGGTCTCTGCTGGTCATGGCCCTGCTGGTGGCGCTCGCCGCCGGGACGGTCATGACCGCGGTGGCCGGAGCCCGCCGGGGCGCCACCGCCGTCGAACGGCTCCAGTCGCAGACGCTGCCGGCGACGGTCGCCGTGCTGCCCAACCAGCCGGGGTTCGATTGGGACGCCGTCCGGGCACTCCCCGAGGTGGAGGCACTCACGACGTTCGTGCTGACCGGCTCCTACGTCGTCGACGAGGTGCCACCCGACTTCTTCGGTGCCGGTTTCCCGCCGGGCGACAACGAGGTCTTCCGGACCATCGAGCGGCCGATCGTGCTCGACGGCAGGCTCCCCGACCCGAGCCGGGCCGATGAGGTGGTGATCAGCCCGACCTTCGAGGAACGGTATGGCCTGGGCGTCGGCGACTCCGTCACGCTCCGCCTCTACACTCCCCAGACCCAGGACCAGCTGGCGTTCGGCTCGATCGAGCTGCCGGAGCCCGACGGCCCCGTCGTCAACGCGCGGATCGTCGGGGTCATCCGCTCACCCTGGTTCGGTGAGGAGATCGGCGACGAGCAGGGTGGCCTCTCGCCCTCGCCTGGCCTGGTCGCGCGGTACGGACCGAACCTGCTCGGCGCCTCCGGCCAGGGCATCCTCAACGCGCTGGTCCGGTTGCGGGACGGCGCGGCGGACATACCGGCGTTCCGGGCAGCGCTGGAAGAGGTCAGTGGCCGTAGCGACATCGACTTCATGGACCTGGCGGAGGAGGGCCGGCACGCCAGCGAGGTGACCCGCTTCGAGGCCGACGCGCTGACGGCGTTCGCGGCGGCGGCCGGCGCCGCGGCAATCTTCCTGGTCGGTCAGGCGGTCGCCAGGTATGCGGCATCGTCCGCGGCTGACCTGCAGGTGCTGCGGGCGGTCGGGCTGACCGTGGGCCAGGCGGGCCTGGCTGCCGCGGCGGGCCCGGCGATGGCGGCCGGCATCGGGTCGCTCGCCGGTGCGGCCGCGTCCGTCGTGGCGTCGCGCTGGTTCCCGATCGGCACGGCCGCGCTCCACGAGCCGTCGCCGGGGTTCGAGATGGACCCGCCGGTGCTGCTGGCCGTGGGGATGCTGACGCCGGTGCTTGCCGCCCTCGGCGCCGTGGCCGCTGCCCGCCTGGCGCTGCGCTCGGCCCGGTCCGAACAGGGCCCGCAGCGTTCCCGGCTCGCTGCCGCGGCCCGGCGCGCCGGTGCGAGTGTGCCGCTGGTGGTGGGCATCCGGTTCGCTCTCGAGCCGGGGCGCGGGCGGCAGGCCGTGCCCGTGCGGCCGGCGCTCGTGGGTGCTGTCGTGGGCGTCCTGGGCGTCGTCGCGACATTCACGTTCTCCCACGGGGTGGACGACGCCGCCGGGAACCCGTCGCGCTTCGGTCAGGTGCACCAGATCGAGGGCTATCTCGGCCTCGACGGTGTCGACCTGGTCCCGGTGCCGGAGCTGCTGCCGTTGCTGGCCGCCGACCCAGACGTCACCGCGGTGAACGACACTCGCGTCGCGGTGGCGGAGGCCGGCGGCCGGCCGGTCACCCTGTTCACCCTGGACCCGGTGGACGCGCCGCTGCGGCCGGTGCTGGTCGACGGACGGGCACCGCAGACGCCGGCGGAGGTGGCGCTGGCTCCGGACAGCGCCGAGTCGATGGGTCTGTCCGTGGGCGAGGTCGTCGCGATGACCGGCACGGCCGGCGTCCGGGAGATGACGGTCACCGGCTTGGCGTTCGTGCCGGAGGGCGCCCACAACAACTACATCACCGGTGGGTGGGTCACCGCGGGCGGCTACGACACGCTGTTCGACCCGAACAGCGCGACCTCGCCGGCGTTCAAGTACCACATCGTGATGCTTGCCATCCGGCCAGGCGCCGACCCGGCGGCGGTGGCCGCCCGGATCGTCACCGCGGCGACCCCGCTCGTCACGGCCGCCGCCGAAGCCGCCGGGATGGATCCGTCGCAGCTCGACACCGCGAGCATGCTCTATCCCGCCGACCCGCCCAGCCGGCTGGCCGAGATCCGCCAGGTCCGCACGCTGCCGGTGTTCCTCGCTGGGTTCCTGGCCGTGCTGGCGCTGGGCGCGGTGGGACACGCGCTGGCCACTGCCGTGCGCCGGCGTCGCCACGAGGTGGCCGTGCTGCGGGCGCTGGGCATGACCCGCCGGCAGTCGCGCAGTGTCGTGGTGACCCAGGCGACAGTTCTGGCGTCGGCCGGGCTCGTGGTCGGGCTACCGCTCGGGGTGGCGCTGGGCCGCACGGTCTGGCGCTACGTCGCGGAGACGACGCCGCTGGTCTACGTCGCACCGGTGGCAGCACTCGCGGTGGCGCTGGTGGTGCCGGTCGCGCTGGTCGCGGCGAACCTGCTGGCGGCCTGGCCGTCGCAGCGGGCGGCGTCGATGCGGGTCGGCAACGTCCTGAGGGCCGAGTGATGGGCGCCGCCGCGTGGTTCCGGCTGGACCTGCGCCGGCGGTGGCGCTCGCTGCTGGTGCTGACGCTGCTGGTCGCCGTGGCGGTCGGGACAGTCATGACGGCCGTCGCCGGAGCACGGCGAGGTGCCAGCGCCATGGACCGGCTCGAGGACGCCACCCGGCCGGCGACCCTGCTGGTGGCACCGGTCACGCCCGGGTTCGACTGGGAGCCGGTCCGGGCACTGCCCGAGGTCGAGGCGCTCGGACAGGTGGTCAACACGGGCTTCGAGATCGACGGCCGGCCCGCGGCCGGTACGTTCATGCTGCCGCCCGCCGACACCGAGACGATGCGCTCGCTCGAGCGGCCGGTGGTGCTGGCCGGCCGGCTCGCCGACCCGGCGCGTGCCGACGAGGTGGTCGTGACGCCGGCATACGCCCGGACGCACGACAAGGGCGTCGGCGACACCGTCGTGCTCGGCCTCTACTCTCCCGAGCAGGTGGACACCGGGCAGGTGCCGGGCGACGCGCGGACCAACCTGGTGTCGAGCCTCTGGATCCTGACGTACCAGCAGCAGGCAGCTGCCATCGAGGCCGGCTTGGAACCCAACTCCGGAGCACCCGCGGCAGGACCGGTGGTCACGGCCACCATCGTCGGGGTGATCCGGTCGCCGCTGTTCGGGGACCAACTCGACGATCCCGGGTTCGTGGTGCCCTCGGCGGGTCTGCACGCGGCCTACCGGCCCAACCTGCTCGGCGCGCAGGGCAGGGCTTCGGTCAGCGCGCTCGTGCGCTTGGACGGCGGGGCGGCCGCCATCCCGGTCTTCCTCGCCGGCTTGGCTGAGGCCACCGGGCGCTCCGACATCACCGTCCACGACCTCGCGGCGCCCGCGCGGGCGATCGACGACACGCTGCGCTTCGAGGCGACCGCGGTGTACGCCTTCGCGGTGGCGGCCGCCGTCACCGCCGTCCTGCTGATCGGCGGGTCGGTCACACGGCACACCACGTTCGCGATGACGGGCCTGCGAGTGCTCTCCGCCGTTGGCATGACGCCCGGTCAGGTCGCCCGCGCGGCCGCGGCCGGGCCGGCGATCGCCGCGGCGGCAGGTGCCGTCATCGGTGTTGCCGCAGCCGTGGCCGTGTCGCGGTGGTTTCCGGTCGGCTCGGCGTCGTTCGTGGAACCGGAACCGGGGGTTCACGTCGACGTGCCGGTGCTGGTGGCGGGGTTGGTCGGGGTCCCGCTGCTGGTCGGCGCAGGCGCGGTCGTCTGCGCGGCGACGGCGGGACGCTCCGCCGGCCGGCAGACGGCGACGAGCTCGGCGATCACCACCGCAGCCGTCCGGGCCGGACTGCCCGTGGCGGTGGTCGTGGGCACGCGGTTCGCGCTCGAACGCGGTGGTGCCCGGGCCCCAGCACCGATCCGGCCGGCGCTGGCGGGTGCGGTCGTCGGTGTCACCGGCGTCGTGGCAGCGCTCACGTTCTCGGCGGCGGCCCGAGACGCGGCGGAGAACCCGGCCCGATTCGGCGTGGTTCACCAGGTCGAGGCTTGGGTCGGCTTCGACGGCGGCGCCCTGGCAGCGGCGCGAGAAGTCTTCCCGGAGCTCGCCGACGTGCCGGGTGTGCGCGGGGTCAACGGCGTGCGGGGACAGCTGGGCGAGGTCCGCGGCTCCCAGGTCACCGTGCTCTCCTTCGAGCCGTTCGGCGCGCCACTCGGATACCTGGTGACCGAGGGACGGATGCCGGCCGGCCCGGCCGAAACCCTGGTCTCCCGGTCGGCCGCGCGGGCGCTGGACCTACGCACCGGCGACGCCCTGCCGCTGACCGGCGCCAGCGGTGACGCCGAGCTGCGGGTCGTCGGTGCCGGCGTCCTCGACCCAGGGTTCGGGCCCGCGGTGGTCGTGGCGCCGGCGACGTACGACGCGCTCTTCGACGGTGAATTCCTGTACCAGTACGCAGAGATCGGGCTCGAACCTGGTGTCCAACCGGAAACGATCATCCCCGCGCTGGCCGCCGCGGCCCCGGACCAGGACTTCGGCCTCTTCCCGTTCGAGTTCGACAGCCCTGCGGAGCTGCGGCTCATGAGGGCGGTGCCGATCGCCCTCGGTGCGTTCGTGGCGGTGCTCGCCGCCGGTGCGGTGGGCCATGGCGTGGTGACGGCGGTCCGGCGGCGACGGCAGGAGCTGGGGGTGCTGCGGGCGCTGGGCATGACGCCCGGCCAATCCCGGGTCGCGGTGACGGCACAGGCGCTCGTGCTGGCCCTGGTGGGCCTCGCCTTCGGCATCCCGCTCGGCATCGCCGCCGGGCGGACGGTGTGGCGCTCGGTCGCCGAGGCGATCCAGGCCCACTTCATGGCGCCGACAATGTGGCAGCCGGTCGCCTGGGTGACGGTGCTCTCGCTGCTGACGGCCAGCCTGATCGCGCTGTTGCCGGCGCGGCGCGTCGCCAGGATGCGGCTCGGACACGTGCTGAGGGCCGAGTGATGGGCGCCGCCGCGTGGTTCCGGCTGGACCTGCGCCGGCGGTGGCGCTCGCTGCTGGTGCTGACGCTGCTGGTCGCCGTGGCGGTCGGCACGGTCATGACGGCGACGGCGGGGGCTCGGCGCGGCGACAGCGCCGTGGACCGGCTACTGGCGCGGACCCTGCCGGCCGACGTCGCCATCCCGTTGAACCGGCCCGGCTTCGACTGGTCGGCCGTGCGCGAGCTGCCCGAGGTGTCCGCGCTGTCGACGTTCGGCGGCGGCGCGTACGTCGTCGACGGCGTTCCGGAGGTGTCGCTGGCCGGGGTCGTCGGTGACGACGAGGCGATGCGCACGGTGGAGCGTCCGGTGGTGCTGACGGGCCGGCTGGCCGACCCGGAGCGCGCGGACGAGGTGACGGTCACGCCGAGGTTCGTGGACACCTACGGCCTGGACGTCGGCGACGCGGTCACGATCCGCCTGTTCCAGCCCGCGACGGCCGACGCGTTCTTCTTCGACCCGACGCTCCCGCCGGACGGGCCGGTGGTCCGGGCGCGCATCGTCGGGGTGGTCCGGTCGGTGTGGCACGGGGACACCGTCGACGGCCGCGGCATGCTGATGTTCTCTCCGGGCCTGTTCGCCGAGTACCCGGAGAACCTCGGCGCACGGTCGCAGGTCGCCTACTTCAACGCCATCGCCCGCCTACACGACGGCGAGGCGGACATCCCGGCGCTCCAGGCCGAGCTGGACCGGCTCACCGGCGGTACGCAGACCGACGTCTGGAACCTGGCCGAGATGTTCCACCGGCATGCCCGCGAGTTCACCGCCTTCGAGGCGAACGCGTTGCTGCTGTTCGCGCTGGCGGCAGGCGTCGCGGCGGTGTTCCTCGTCGGGCAGCCGGTGGCCCGCTACACCGCCGCGGCGGCAATCGACCTGGGGGTGCTGCGGGCGGCGGGCATGACGCCGGGACAGGTGCGGCTGGCCGCCGCGCTCGGGCCGGTCGCGGCCGCGCTGGCCGGCGGGCTGGCCGGTGCGGCCGGCGCGGTGGTGGCATCGCGCTGGTTCCCGATCGGCACCGCGGCGCTCGCCGAGCCCGACCCGGGTATCGACGTCGATCCGCTCGTGCTCGTCACCGGCGTCGTGGCGGTGGTGGTGCTCGTGGCGGGTATCGCCGCGGTGTCGGTCGAGCTGGCCGCGCGGGCGGACCGGGTGGCGCCACTGCGCCGGCGGTCGGCGATCGCGCGGGCCGCGGCCGGCGCGGGGCTGCCGGTGCCGGTGGTGGTCGGCACCCGGTTCGCGTTGGAGCCCGGCCGCGGCCGGCAGGCGGTGGCCGTGCGGCCGGCCCTGCTCGGCGCCGTCACGGGGGTGCTCGGCGTGCTGGCCGCGTTCACCGTCTACGCCGGTGTGGACGACGCGTCGGGCAACCTGGCGCGGTTCGGCCAGACCTACCAGCTCACGTCATTCCTCGGGCTGAACGACGAGGACTTCGTCCCGGCCGAGGAGGTGTTGAGCGCCATCGCCGCCGACCCGGATGTGGTCGCGGTGAACGACGCGCACAGCGCCGTCGCGCAGATCGAGGGCGCGCCCGCCGCGGTCTACGCATACGCGCCGGTCGGTGGCGCCCTGGACGTGGTCACGCTCGAGGGCCGGCTGCCCGAGGCGGCCGGCGAGATCGTCCTCGGCCCGACGACGGCGGCGGCCGTCGGCGCCGGTCCGGGTGACCGGGTCGAGGTGGTCGGCAGCGCAGGGCCGAGCACGCTCGTCGTCACCGGCATCGCCTTCGTTCCCGACGGGTCGCACAACGACTACGCCAGCGGCGCGTGGGTCACCCAGGACGGGTACGCGTCCCTGTACGCAGCCGGCGGCGAGGTGGGCTTCAAGTTCCATGAAGCTCACGTCGCGCTGCGGCCGGGCGCGGACCCGCAAGCCGTCGCGGCGCGCCTGGCCGAGACCGCGGGGGCGGAGCTGGCTGCGCCGGAGCCGCCCACGACGGTGGCGGAGCTCCGGCAGATCCGGCAGCTGCCGGTGGTGCTGGCGGCGTTCTTGGTGGTGCTGGCGCTCGGCGCGGTGGGGCACGCGCTCGCCACAGCGGTGCGGCGGCGCCGGCACGAGCTGGCCGTGCTGCGCGCTCTCGGCCTCACCCGCCGGCAGTGCCGCGGCGTCGTGGTGACGCAGGCGACCGTGCTCGCGCTGGTGGGGCTCGCCGTCGGCATCCCGCTGGGCGTCGCGCTCGGCCGGACCGTGTGGCGCTATGTGGCCGAGACCACGCCGGTGTTCTACGTCGCTCCGGCCGCGGCGACCCTGGTCCTGGTTCTGGTGCCGGCGGCCCTCGCCGCCGCGAACCTGCTGGCTGCATGGCCGTCGCACCGGGTCGCCTCGATGCGGGTCGGACACGTGCTGAGGGCCGAGTGAGCGAGGTGACGCGATGAACGCGACGTTGGCCGCCACCCGCGGCAGGAGCCGGCGCGACGCCGCTCTGTGGGCCGCGTGGGCGGTGGTCGTGGCTGTCACGGTCGCCGCCGCGGCGTGGGCGCTGCGTGTGCTCATCGACGTGCCGGATGAGCTCGTGCCGTGGGGCCTGCTGGGCCTTGCGGCCGTACCGGTGGCCGTCGTCGCCGCCTGCCTGCCGCGGCTGCGCCGCCGGGCGGGTGCGGTGTTCGGCCCGTCCGTGGTGCTGTGCGGACTGGTCGTCATGGTGCTGGCGGTGTACCTCGTCGTCGTCATCGGGCTGGGCGACGAGGTCGACGGTGACGGCCACGGCGTGCTCGCGCTGTCCATGGTGGCGGCACTGACGGCGGTCGTGCTGGCCGAGCCGGTGCGGGCCCGGCTGCGTGAGCTGACCGGGCAATGGACCGGCGCCGGTCCCCGTCCCGCGTCGGCGGCCTTGGAGACCTTCGGCTCCCGGATGACCCGCGCGGTCCCGATGGATGAGCTCCTGCTCCAGCTGGCCGAGACGCTGCGGGCCACCCTCGGCCCGCTCGGCGCGGAGGTGTGGACCGGCAGCGACGGTGAGCTCGAACGGACCGTGTCGGTGCCCGAGCGCGGCCGCTCCCGGCTGCGGCTGGCCGGTGCCGAGCTGGCCGCGGTCAGCCGGGCCCGCGTCTCCGGCAACGCTTGGGCGGCGATGTGGCTGCCGACCGTGCTGGCCGGGGCGGGTGACCCGGGCCGCCGCGCGGTCCGCATCGCCTCCGTCACCCACCTCGGCCGGCTGCTGGGCCTGCTGGTCGTGGTGCGCTCCGCCGACGACCGCCCGTTCGGCGAGGACGACGACCGTGTGCTGGCCGACCTGGCCCGGCAAGTCGGGCTGGCGCTGCACAACGTCCGGCTCGACTCCGCGCTGCAGGCGTCACTGGAGGAGCTGCGCCAGAGCAACGTCGAGCTGCAGGCGTCGCGGGCGCGCATCGTGTCCGCGGCGGATGCGTCGCGGCGGCGGATCGAGCGTGATCTGCACGATGGTGCGCAGCAGCATCTGGTGGCGATGGCGGTGAAGCTGGGGCTGGCGCGTCGTGCGGTGGACGGTGACGTGGGTGCTTTGCTGGACGAGTTGCGTTCTGACGTGCAGGAGACGCTGGGTGAGCTGCGTGATCTGGCGCATGGCATCTATCCGCCGCTGCTGCGCGAGCACGGCCTGGGCGAGGCGCTGCGCAACGCGGCCAGCCGGGCCACCGTGCCCACGATGGTCGAGGTCGGCACCGACCGGCGATACGGCGCCGACGTCGAGGCCGCGGTGTACTTCTGCTGCCTGGAGGCGCTGCAGAACGCCGCCAAGCACGCCGGCGACGGCGCCTCGGTGGTGCTCGAGGTCGGCGAGGAGGCCGGCGCGCTCGTGTTCGAGGTCCGCGACGACGGCACCGGGTTCGACCCGGCCACGGCGGCGCAGAGCCACGGGTTCGTGAACATGCGCGACCGGCTGGGCGCGTTCGGTGGGGTGCTGACCGTCACCAGCTCGCGCGGCGCCGGCACCGTCGTGCGTGGCCGACTGCCAGCGACGGCGGTCGAGGCATCGCCGTGAACGCGGCAGCACGCCGGCGGGTGCTCGTAGCCGGCGTCATGGCGGCCTGGCTGGTGGTGCCCGGCGCGATCGCGCTGGTGCTGCTCTTCGACGACCGGCTGGCCGACGCCGGCCGGGCTGACCTGGCGCAGGGCGTGTCCGAGGGCGCCGTCTACGTCCTGGCGATGCTCAGCGCCGCCACGGTTGGCGCCGGCCTGGCGATCCAGCGGCCGCGGCACCCGATCGGCTGGCTGTTCCTAGCCCTCGGGATCGTGCAGGCCCTCGGGCCGGTGCTCACCGGCTACGCGACGTACGGCGCGATCGCCCGGCCGGGAAGCCTTCCGCTGCCCGGGGCCGCCGCTCTGGTGGCCGACTCCTCGTACCTGATGTGGTTCGTCCTCATCGCGTTGGTCTTCCACCTCACCCCGGACGGCCACCCGCTGTCGCGGCGGTGGGGATGGGCGGCCTGGGCGACGGTAGCCGCCGGGGTGATCGCGATCGCGGCCGCCTTCGTGACCCCGGCCGCCTTCGATCCGCCGCTCGACGGGATCGATAACCCGATCGTGTCCGGCGACGGCATCGAGGCGCTGCGGATTCTGCGCATCGCCGCCGGCGGGGTGACCGGGGCCGGGGTGCTGGTCGCAGCGGTGTCCCTCCTGGTGCGGTTCCGCCGGGCCCGCGGCCTGCAGCGCCGGCAGCTGCTGTGGATGGCGCCGGCGGCCGTGCTGATCCCGCTGCTGGTGGCGGCGGCGTTCCTCGCCTCCTACGCGGAGAGCCAGGCCGCTCTGGACGTCGTCGCCGGCCTGTTCGTCGTGATCCTGCCGCTGGCCACAGCGCTCGCCGTCACCCAGTACCACCTGTACGACGTCGAACGGCTGCTCAGCAGGGCCTTGACCTACGCACTGGTGTCGGTCGTGCTGGCCGGTGTCTACGTCGTCGTCGTGGTGGCGGTGGGCGCCGCGGCCGGCGGCTCGCAGTTGTCCGCCGTCGTCGCGACCCTGGTGGCGGTGAGCGTGGCCGGTCCGGCCTACCGCCGCCTGCAGGACGCCGTCGACCGCAGGTTCAACCGGCGCCGCTTCGAGGCGGTGCGGATGATCCGCGACCACGTCCACGACCCGCCGCCCGACGTCACCATCGAGCAGATCCTGCGCCGCGCCGTCGGCGACCCGGAGCTGCGGGTCGCGTACTGGGTCGACGCCCGGCGCGAGTGGGTGACCGGCGACGGGCGGCAGGTGCGTCCCGGCGACGACGACGTCGAGCTGCGCGGCCACGACCGGCCCATCGCCCGGGTCGGTTCCGCCGGCGCGGCGCGCGAGCTGGTCGAGGCGGCCGTCGCCGAGGCCCGGCCGGAGCTGGACAACGCCGGGCTGCGTGCCGCGGTCGCGCTCCAGCTGGTCGAGGTGCGCGAGTCGCGTGTGCGCATCGTGTCCGCGGCGGATGCGTCGCGGCGGCGGATCGAGCGTGATTTGCACGATGGTGCGCAGCAGCATCTGGTGGCGATGGCGGTGAAGTTGGGGCTGGCGCGTCGTGCGGTGGACGGTGACGTGGGTGCTTTGCTGGACGAGTTGCGTTCTGACGTGCAGGAGACGCTGGGTGAGCTGCGTGATCTGGCGCATGGCATCTATCCGCCGCTGCTGCGCGAGCACGGCCTGGGCGAGGCGCTGCG
>NZ_SMKZ01000080.1 GCF_004349065.1 Jiangella asiatica | reverse complement strand
CTCCCCCCAGGCCGGTGTGCCGCTCCCCGTCGTCCCCCGTGTCGGCTCGGCTCGGACCGGCGCCCCCCGGGCCGGTCGTCGTCGGGCCGTCGTCCCCCGTGTCGGTCCGCTCCGGGCCGGTGCCCCCCAGCCCGATCCGTCGCGGACCGCCGGCTGTGGCGCCGGCGTCCCCCACGCCGGCGCCACGTCGAGTCGAGTCCCGCGGAAGCGTCCTCCGCCCCGCTACGTCCCGCGGAACCATCGTCGTCAGTGACGGGCACGTGCCCCCAGGCACGGCGAGCCGTGCGTTGCTCACGTACCCGTCACCCCCCGTTGAAATACGACCCATCGCAGCATGCCCCCCGGCTTCACAGACGCTGTACCAGCAGACGCCGATGCCGTCTGCGTCGCCGTGCCGCGAGGGTCTCGACGATGCGGTGTCTCGACAGAGCCCGCCACGGTTCCAGGGGAGCGTTCGCGTCGCCCACGGGCTGGGCGGAGGTAGCTGGACGTCGAGACGCCACAACTGCCTCCCTGGTGTGCGCGACGCGGCCGGAGGTCCCGGAACCGCGGAACGCCGTCTGGTGGCGACCGGCGTTCACAGATACAGAGCGCGCACCCGGCTCACAGATACGTGCGAACCGGAAATTTCTTCGTGAATCCTCCGCGAGCGCTGCACGTCACCTGATCACTCATGTGTCACCTGATCGTCCGGACGAGAACGATCAGGTGGCGCGGGCAGCGGACGTGGTGGCCGTGGGCGGTACCTGATCATCCGCACATGCGGACAGGAGCCGATCAGATGACCGTCAGCGGGAGCTTCAGGCTCAGTCGTTCTTGCGGCGGCCGAACATGATCTCGTCCCAGCTGGGGACGCTGGGCCGGCGCGACCGGCTGGAACCGGCCGTCTTGCGGGCCGGGGGAGCGGGGTCGTCGGCGGTCGGTGCGAGGTCGGCCTGCTCGCCGGTCTCGACGTGCTTGGCGATGTCGCTGAGCCGCAGCCGCTCGCTGGTGACTTCGTCGTCGGCGGGGTCCGGTGCGTGGTCGTGGAACAGGTCGGGCTCGCGGCGACGACGTTCGGGGCGGCCGCCGCGGGCACTCCGGCGGGTGCCGCGCCGCGACGCGGTGGGGATGGGCGTGGTGGTCTCGACCTCGTCGGCAGGCTCCTCCGGCTCCTCGACGTCGCGGACCAGGCCGCGCACCGGCGGCGCACCGGAGGGGGCGGTCAGGAACGACGGCAGCTGCGGGCCCTCGTCCTCCTCCTCGCGCGCCGGCGAGCCGACGACGGAGAGCCGCGCCGGCCCGGTGGGCGCCTCCGGAGCCGACTCCTCGGTCGGCGTGGGAGCGTCGGCGGGCAGCACACCGGCGATGGAGCGGGCGTTGTCGTCCTCGGGCACGACGGTACGGCCGGACGGGTCGAACGAGAACAGCGCGGAGTCCTCCTCCTCGCCGGCCCAGGAGAAGCGGACCAGCCAGCGACCGTCCTCACGCCGCCAGGCGTCCCATTCGACCAGGTCGGGGTCGGCGCCGTAGGTCTTCGCGGTGGCCGTCGCCGCGGCTTCGAGGGTCTGCGGCGGGCCGTCGCCACCGAGCCGGCGGACCGTAGCCTGCCGGGCCCGGCCGGCGATGTGCTCGCGTTCGGCGATCACCGGGCCGGCGAACCGCTCGACCTTCTCCCGTGGCATGCCGGCCACGGCGGTGACCGCCTCGACGGACTCACCGGCCCGGATGCGTGCCTGGATGTCGCGTGGACGTAGCTGGCTTTCGAGCCGGATATCCAACTGTCCCAACCTCGCTCGGTCGCCTCGGATCGCGGCGAGCAGGCGGTCGTCCACCCGCAACGCCAGCTGTTCACCGTCGTGCCCGGTGAGGATGAGGTGGTTCCCGTCTTCGCTGACCGCGACCAGCCGAAGCTCGCGCACCACCCTCACCTCCGATCACGACTGCCACCATCGTCACCCGCCGTACCGGGTCCGACCAAGCCGCCACGCCGCCGGCGGCCCAGGTCAACTCAGCTCTCCAGCAGCCGGTCGAGGTGCTCGTTGGCCATGGTGCGGCCCGGATCGACGCGGTCGCGGACCGCCCGGAACGCATCCATTCGCGAGTATTGATCACGAAGATACCGTGAATCGCGGGTATGGAGCTTTCCCCAGTGCGGCCGGCCGCCGTAAGAGACCCAGAGCCGCTCCACGGCGTCGAACCACCCGCGGTAGTCAGTCCTCGGGTAGGCGTGGGTCGCGACGTAGACGGTGTCGCGGCCGTACGCGGGGGAGAGCCAGACGTCGTCGGCCGGCGCCAGCCGGACCTGGACAGGGAACGCGATGCGCCACGGTCCGCGGGCGGTGAGGTCGCGCAGCTCCCGCAGCGCCGCGACGGCGGCGGCGCGCGGCAGCGCGTACTCCATCTCGTGGAAGCGGACCCGCCGGGTGCTGGTGAACACGTTCGGCGCTGCGTCGACATAGCTGCTCCGGCGGATCAGCCGGGCCGCGGTGCGGTTGACCGCCGGGGTGCTCTTCGGCGCGGCCCGGGTGATCCGCTGCACCAGCGCGACCCCGGCGTTCTCGACGAGCTCGCCGGACCACCAGGCCGCGACCGGGTTGCGTGGCGCCGACGGCTCACCGGTGCGCCGGTTGACCTTGAGCTGGACGGCGCCGGTGAACGGCAGCCAGTGCAGGTCGCAGTGGTCCTCACCGGCCAGCTCGTCGAAGCGCTCCAGCACCTCGTCCAGGGTCGACGGGCGCTCGGTTGCTCGCAGCGTGAACGCCGGCTCGACCCGCAGCGTGACGGCGGTGAGCACGCCCAGCGCCCCGAGGCCGAGCCGCGCGGCCTGGAACAGGTCGCCGTCGTCGCTGGTGTCTTCGGAGCTGACGTCGGCGAGCGTGCCGTCGGGCAGGGCCAGGCGCACCGCGGTGACCTGATCGGACAGCGACGCGGTGACCCGTCCGCTGCCGTGGGTGCCGGTCGAGACGGCGCCGGCGACGGTCTGGGCGGCGATGTCGCCCATGTTCGTCAGGCTGTAGCCGCGGGCGGCCAGCGCGGTGTTGAGCTCGTGCAGTGGCGTGCCGGCGGCGACGGTGGCCGTGGCCGGCGCGCCCTCGGCGGTCGCGGCGTCGAGGGAGATCAGTCCGCTGAGCCGGTCCAGCCGCACCTGGACGCCGTCGGTGGCGGCGATCGGCGTGAAGCTGTGCCCCGCGCCGACCGGTCGCACCCGCAGCCCGTCGTGAGCGGCCCGGGCCAGCACCTCGGCGACCTCGGCGGCGCTGGCCGGCCGCTCGACCCGTTGTGGCCGCGCCTCGACGGTCCGGGCCCAGTTCCGCCACGTCATGGGCGTTAGGCTCTCATGGTGAGCATCACCGATCCGTACGACGCCCTCCTGGTCGTCTCCTTCGGCGGTCCGGAGGGCCAGGACGACGTCATCCCGTTCCTCGAGAACGTCACCAGGGGCAAGGGCATCCCGCGTGCGCGGCTGGAGGAGGTCGGCGAGCACTACCGCGCCTTCGGCGGCCGGAGCCCGATCAACGACCAGAACCGCGCGCTGATCGCCAACCTCGAGCACGAACTGGCCGAGCGGAACATCTCGCTGCCGGTGTACTGGGGCAACCGCAACTGGGACCCCTACCTCGCCGACGAGCTGGCTCGCATGCGCGACGACGGCGTCACCCGCGCCGCCGCCTTCGTCACCAGCGCCTACGACTCCTACTCGGGGTGCCGCCAGTACCGCGAAGACCTCTGGCGTGCCGTCGAGGCCACCGGACCGGGCGCGCCCCGCATCGACCGGCTGCGGCACTGTTTCGACCACCCCGGCTTCGTGATGGCCAATGCCGACGGCGTCGTGGGCGCGCTGGGCGACCTGCCGCCGTCGGCCGCGGAACGGGCCCGCATCGTCTACGTCACCCACTCCATCCCGGTGACCATGGCCGAGACCTCCGGGCCGACCGGCGGCGCGTACGTCGCTCAGCACCTGGCGGTCGCCGACGCGGTGAGCGCGCAGGTCGCCGCCCGCACGGGTGTGGCGCGCGAGCACGACCTGGTCTACTGCTCGCGCAGCGGCCCGCCGTCCATGCCGTGGCTGGAGCCCGACGTCAACGACCATCTGGCGGCGCTCGCCTCGCGCGGGGTCGATGCGGTCGTGCTGGCACCCATCGGGTTCCTCTCCGACCACATGGAGGTCGCCTACGACCTCGACACCGAGGCGGTGGCCACGGCCAAGGAGCTGGGCATCGCCGCCGCTCGGGCCGCGACCGCCGGGACGCACCCTGACTTCGTCGCGACCGTGCTCGACCTGCTGGTGGAGCGGGCCGCCGTCGAGCGCGGCGAACCGGTGACGCGGGCCAGCATCGGCGCCCCCGGCCCGGCCGCCGACGTCAGTCCGGCCGGCTGCTGCCCCAACCTGCGCGCCGACCTGCCCGCCCTGTGCGGCGAGGACACACCCCCACTGCCGTGGGTGGCCTCGAAATGACGAAATGATCACGTTCACCACGAAATTTCGTGTCGCGACAGGCTCGTAGGCCTGGCGGGGCACGCAAACGCATGGTGACGGCCCTCTCTGGAGGAGGATGCCTGTGACGACGGCCGATCCCGCCGACCTGCTCGTCCTAGCCGAGAAGACGGCTCGTGAGGCCGGACAGCTGGCCCGCGAGCGCCGCGACGCGGTCGAGCGCATGGACGTCGCGAACACGAAGTCCACGCCCACCGACGTCGTGACGGAGTCCGACACCGCCGCCGAGGCGCTGATCCGCTCCCGGATCCTCGACGCCCGGCCCGACGACGGAATCCTCGGCGAGGAGGACGGGCACGTCTCAGGCACGACGGGCGTGGACTGGGTGGTCGATCCCATCGACGGCACCGTGAACTATCTCTACGGCATCCCGCAGTACGCGGTGTCCATCGCGGCCAGGGTCGACGGCGCGGTGCGGGCCGGCGTCGTGCACAACCCGGCCAGCGGCGAGACCTGGACGGCGACGCTGGGCGGGGGGGCGTTCCTGGATGGGCGGGCGGTGCGGGTATCGGCGTGTGCTGCGCTGTCGTTGGCGCTGGTCGGGACCGGTTTTGGGTACGACGCCGGACGGCGGACGCGGCAGGCGGCAGTGCTGCTCGACGTGATCCCGGAGGTGCGCGACATCCGCCGGGCCGGTGCCGCGGCGCTGGACCTGTGCGCCGTCGCCACCGGACGGCTCGACGCGTACTACGAGCGCGGCCTCAACCCGTGGGACCTCGCGGCCGGGGGGCTGGTCGCGGCGGAGGCGGGCGCCGTCGTGAGCGGGCTGTACGGTGCGGAGCCCGGCAACGCCATGACCCTGGCGGCGACGCCCGGGGTGGCCGCCGAGCTGCGGGCGCTGCTGGAGCGGCTGGGCGCCGATCGCGACGCCCTCTGACCGTGGCCGAGCCGCCCCGGCAGTCGTCGGCGGGTGCACGAAGCGGGCCACCACGAGGATTCTGCGCGCGTCACGAGGCTTACAAGCCTGCCGCGACACGAGATTTCGTGCTGAACGTGATCATTTCGAGGCCGCGGGCGGGGTCAGGCGGAGCGGCGGGAGGCGAGAGCGTCGCGGAAGGAGACCTTGGCGCCCATACGCAGGACAGCGCCCTCGTAGACGCGAGCGGCCAGCACCACGAGCACCGAGATCAGCGCGAGCATGAAGACCAGCGCCAGCCCGACCTCCAAGCCGGCGGCGTCGCCGCGGGCCATCCGGATCGGCATGACCAGGGCGCTGAACGGCGGCACGATGCTGGCGACACTCGCGATCGGGCTGTCCGGGCTCATGAAGGCGAAGAAGGCGGCGAAGTACGAGACCATCATGACCGTGTTCACCGGCGTGGTGACGTTCTGCAGCTCCTCCTGTCGCGAGACGCGGGCCGCCGCCGCCGCCGACAGGCATGAGTAGGCCGCGTAGCCGAGCACGAACCAGCCCAGCGACAGCAGAACCGGGGTGATCATCGGCCCGGTCAGCTCGACCGCGCCCAGTGCCGCGGCCAGTCCCAGTCCCAGTCCGCCGATCAGCACGAGCTGGAAGAGCCCCAGCAGCCCGATGCCGACGATCTTGCCGGTGAGCAGCGCCCGCGCCGGTATGGCCGCGAGGATGACCTCGACCACGCGGCTGGACTTCTCCTCGACCACGCCCATGGCCACCCACATGGAGTAGCCGATGAGCTGGCCGAACAGGACGATCGAACCGAAGAAGGCGATGACGCCGCGGGCCTCGCGCTCCTCGGCGTCCGGGTCGAGCGTGACGGTGCGAAGGGTGGCTGAGCTGAGCGCCTCGGAGACCGCGCCGGGGTCGATGCCGGCGTCGGCGAGCGCTCGGGCGCCCTCGACCTGGCTGTAGGCGTTCTCGAGGACCGCGCGCAGGGAGCTGTCCAGCGACTGGTCGACGTAGACGGCGTCGGCGTCGACGTAGGCGTCGATGTCGCCGTCGCTGACCGCCTGCTCGGCAGCCTCGGCGTCGTCGGCGTCGTCGGCGAAGGTGATCTCGATGTCGGCGGTCTCGGCCTGCTGCTCGACGGCCGTACGCAGCTCGCCGGTGGAGTCGCCGACGAGGGCGACGTCGAAGCTGTCGTCGCCGAGGTCGGCGAAGCGGGGCAGCAGGACGACCAGCCCGATGATGCCGACCGTGACGGCCGTGGAGATGAAGAAGGACCGGTCGCGGATGCGCTGGGTGAACTCGCGCCGGGCAACGAGCCTGCTGGCCTCGCGGAACGAAAGGGCGCGCGCCATCAGGCGGCCTCCTCCTGAGCCGGTGCGCCCTGGTCGGTGACGACCGAGCGGAACAGTTCCGCCAGCGTCGGGCGGACGGGGGTGAACTGGCGCACGGCCCCGAGTGCGCGCGCGGCGTCGAGCAGTGCCTGGTCGTCGGTGCCGGGCGGCAGGTCGACGAGGGCGACCTCGTCGTCGCCGGCCGGTCCATGTTCCGCGACGACGATGCCGGGCACCCGCGCGGCGAGGGTGTCCAGCCAGCCGGGCTCGGCCCGCACCTGGAGGCGGTAGCGCCCGGCGGCGTCGCCGCGCAGCTCGTCGACGGTGCCGTCGGCGACCATGCGCCCGGCCCGGATGATCCCGACCGCGTCGCACAGCCGCTCGACCAGGTCGAGCTGGTGGCTGGAGAAGACGACGGCGGCGCCGGCGTCGACCCGCGAGCGCAGCACGGCAGCCATGGCGTCGACGCCCATGGGGTCCAGGCCGCTGAACGGCTCATCGAGCACCAGCACCGCCGGATCGTGCACGAGAGCGGCCGAGAGCTGAACGCGCTGCTGGTTGCCAAGCGACAGCGACTCGACCCGATCGGCCGCCCGTTCGCTCAGAGCGAGCGACTCAAGCAGCTGCGTAGCGGCCTTCTCGGCTGTGAGACGCGCCACACCGTGGAGCTGGGCGAGGTACACCAGATGCTCGTGGACACGCATCTTCGGGTAGAGCCCGCGCTCCTCGGGCATGTAACCGAACTCACGCCGGATCTCAGGGTCGAGGGCCCGCCCGTTCCAGCGCACCTCACCGGCGTCGGGCTCCAGAACACCAAGGACGATGCGCATGGCGGTGGTCTTGCCAGCGCCGTTCGTGCCGACGAATCCGTACATCTGCCCAGGTCGGACCGCGAACGAGAGGTTGTCGAGGGCGACGACGTCACCGTAGCGGCGGGATATCCCGTCGAGCTGCAGCATGCGGATCCTCTTCTGCTCTGCGCCTGTGCCCCCTCAGCCTGCCGGGTCGAATCCTGGCATGTCTCATCCTGCGGGACGGTGCCGGTGGTCGGTCCAGAGGACGACACGGCGCACGCTCGAAGGACGCGCCGCGGGCGCCGAGGTGGACATCACCGCGGACTCACCGGAGGGGTGCCGTGCGAAACGGGGTATCGATCGGGCAGAATCTCCCGCTCGGAGCGGGCACAACCTTGGGTCGCTGTGCGTTACACGACGGACCACTACGCGCCCAGTGAGGGGGATGGAACAACATGGCAACCGACTACGACGCGCCACGCAAGACCGACGACGAGCTGTCGGAGGACTCGCTGGAGGAGCTCAAGAACCGTCGGATGGACAAGACGTCGGGCATCGTCGACGTCGACGAGTCCGATCTGAACGAGTCGATGGAGCTCCCTGGTGCGGACCTGTCCAACGAGGAGCTGGCGGTTCGTGTGCTGCCGCGGCAGGCCGACGAGTTCACCTGCTCGCAATGCTTCCTCGTGCACCACCGCAGCCAGCTGGCGAAGGAGAAGAACGGACTGCTCATCTGCCGCGACTGCGCGGCGTGAGCCGGTACGTCCCCCGTCAGCGGCCGGTGGTCTGACGCGCCGCCTCGAGCACGGCCATGAGCCGCTCGGGGCGGCGCGTCGACACCAGCCAGTACGGCGTGGGGTCGGCGGCGTCGTCGACCGCGATCCGCACGACGGCGGGCAAGTAGCCCCTGATCGCCACGTACGCGCGCGGGTTCAGCTCCGGACCACGTGCCACCCGCGCCGCCTCACCGGTCAGCGCCTCCACCGCACCCACGGCCGACAGCGGCAGCCGGGCCCGTCCGACCGTCACCGACGAGTCGTCGACGCTGATGAGGAGTCTGCTGTAAGCGAACAGCACTGCTCCGCCGACCAGCATCACGACACCGGTCACCGGCAACGACACCTGGGAGCCGTACGCGTAGTGGTAGACGAGCCAGGCCGAGGCGGCCAGCCCCACGAGGTACAGCACCCACCGGACCGGCACGGCCAGGCGTTCGTGGTAACGAGTCACTCCAGCAGGGTGCCACGGATCGCCGACGAAGGACCGGTAGGGTCGTCGTTCGTGATCGAACGGCATCCCGACGCGCCGGCGCCCGGCACCCGGATCACCTCGCACTACCGCATGTGCGTCGGCTGCGGTCCGGACCACCCAACGGGACTGCACGTCACCGTCACCGCCGGCGAGGGCCTGACGGTCTCCGGCAGCTTCACCGTCACCGACGACCACCAGGGCGCACCCGGGCTGGCGCACGGAGGCATCCTGTCGCTGGCGTTCGACGAGGTGCTCGGCTCCCTCATCTGGCTCATCGGCGAACCCGCGGTCACCGGTCACCTGGAGACGTCGTACCGCCGCCCGGTGCCAGTCGGCACCACCCTGTACATCGGCGCCGCCATCGACCGCGTCGACGGGCGCAAGATCTACATGTCCGCGAGCGGGCGCGAGAACGCCGTCGACGGGCCGGTCAGCGTGACCGCGTCGGCCGTCTTCGTCGTCGTGCCGGCCACCCACTTCGTCGAGCACGGCCGCGCGGTCGCACCGTCGGAGCTGTCCGAGGCGGCCGCCAAGGTCGCGGAGGTGAACCCGTGAGCGCATCCGGTCCCGTCGACGTGCTGATCAGCCGGTTGGACCCGGAGGTGCCGCTGCCGGGCTACGCCCACCCCGGCGATGCCGGCGCCGACCTGGTGACCACCAGCGACGTCACCATCGCGCCGGGGGAGCGGGCGATGGTCGGTACGGGCGTCGCGATCGCGCTGCCGGCGGGATACGCTGCATTCGTCCACCCTCGGTCCGGTCTCGCGCATCGGCTCGGGGTGAGCATCGTCAACACCCCGGGCACGGTCGACGCGGGTTACCGAGGCGAGATCAAGGTGGTGCTGGTCAACCACGACCTACGGGAGCCGGCCACGTTCACGCGTGGCGACCGGATCGCCCAGCTGGTGATCCAGCGGGTCGAGCAGGCCCGGTTCCACGAGGTCGAGCGGCTGCCCGGGTCCGCGCGGGGCGACGGCGGATACGGGTCGACGGGCACCGCGTCGGTCGCCAACGGGTCGGCGCCCACGCCGGCCACCCACGACGGAAGGAAGTAACGCAGGTGTTCGGACGGCGGCGCCGCGGCGACGAGGACGGCCAGGACCTGGCCGAAGAGGCCGCGAAGACCACGCCCGGCGGCGAGTCCGGCCAGAGTGCCGGCACCGACGCGGGCGAGTCGCCCAAGAGCGACCGCACCGGCGGACCGTTCGACGCGTCGGAGGTCGACCTGAGCTCGGCCCGGTCCGGCCGCATCGACCTCGGTGGCCTGCTGATCAAGGGCGCGCCGGGGATGAAGCTGCAGCTCCAGGTCGACCAGCGCACCGGCAACGCCACCAGCGCCCTGCTCACCGTCGGGGAGGCCGCGGTTCAGCTCATCGCGGTGGCCGCGCCGCGCAGCAGCGGCATGTGGGCCCAGACCCGCCTGCAGATCGCGCAGGACGCCAAGCGCCGCGGCGGCCGTGCCGAGGAGGCCACCGGCCCGTTCGGCACCGAGATGCGCCTCGTGGTGCCGGTGCAGGCGCCGGACGGCAAGCAGATGCTGCAGCCGTCGCGGGTGTCCGGCATCGACGGGCCGCGGTGGATGCTGCGGGCCACGTTCCTCGGTCGGGCCACCAACGACGCGACCGTGTTCGGACAGCTCGTCGACCTGGTCAAGCAGACGGTCGTCATCCGCGGCGAGGGCCCGATGGCCCCCGGCGACGTCATCGTGCTGAAGCCGCCGGCCGGCAGCCAGACGCCCGCGACGCCCGACCAGCCGCTACAGGCCTGACACCCAGGTCACGTGCGGATTAGGCTCGATAGCGTGAACGAGAGCACCGGGCGCCGAGGATTGTGGGGCGCCATCACACGGTGGGCCGCCTCCGACCAGGAGGTCGAGGCCGAGGAGCTGCGCGACGACGCCCTCGAGGCCGGCTGCCAGCCGCTGGCCGAGGTCCAGGACCGCACCACCGTCCGGGTCCGCGGCGTGCTGCAGTCCGTCACGCTGCAGCCCCGCATGGGTACGCCGGCTCTGGAGGCCGACTTGTTCGACGGCTCCGGGTCGGTGACACTGGTCTGGCTCGGCCGGCGGCGCATCGCCGGCATCAGCTGTGGTCGGCGCCTCGTCGCGACCGGCCGGGTGGCCGCCTTCGACGGCCGCAGGGTCATGTACAACCCCCGATACGAGCTGTTGCCCGCGGGCGGGAGTGAGAGTTGAGTCAGGACGAGTCCGGAACCGGACGCGACGCCCAGACACCCACCGGCACCGGCGAGCCCGCCGGCAATCCGAGCCGGCCGAGCCCGGTCAGGCAGGGCTGGGTGCAGGCCATCACCTCCGACGAGCGGTTTCGCCCTCAGGACGCGCTCGGCCCGGCGGCCCTGCTCGACGCCGGGCTGCCGCTGGCCGTGTTCACCGTCGTCTACACCGCGGCCGGGCGCGACCTCCAGCTGTCGCTGTGGGTCGCCCTCGGCGCCGGCGCGCTGCTGGGCGTCATCCGGCTGCTACGGCGCGAGCGCATGCAGAACGTCGTCGCCGGGTTCCTCGGGCTCGGCATCGCCGCCTACCTCGCCAACCGCACCGGCCGGGCCGAGGACGTCTTCCTGCCCGGCCTGCTCATCAATGTCGCCTACGGCACGGCCGGCCTCATCTCCGTCGTGGTGCGCTGGCCGCTGATCGGGCTGTTCGTCGGCTTCGCCACCGGCCAGGGCACCTCGTGGCGGCGCGACCCCGCCCTGACCAAGGCGTTCACCCTGGCCACCCTGCTCTGGGTCAGCATGTTCGCCGCTCGCCTGGCGGTGCAGGCGCCGCTGTACTTCGCCGGCGAGGACCAGCTCGGCTGGTTGGCCGGGGCCCGCCTGGTCATGAGCTGGCCGCTGTTCCTGCTGGTGGCGTACGTGTCGTGGCTGATCATCCGGCCCGCGTACCACGCGCACAACGCCCGCCAGGCCGCACCCGACCCCGTCGACGGCTGACGCGGGCCAGCCAGCCGGCCTTTTCCCGCGTTGATCATGGCCCGACCGACGTTCCGGTCGGTCGGAACCCCTGTTGGGCCATGATCAACGGCAGAGGTCAGGCTTCGTGGGGCGACAGGAGCTGCTCGAGCTGCTTCTCGCGCTCCGGTGCGGCCACGAAGAGCAGCTCGTCGCCGGACTCGAGCGGGAGGTCGGGCATCGGGCTGTGGACGTGCTTGCCGCGGATGATCGAGACCAGGGACGTGTCGATCGGCCAGGCGACGTCGGCCACCGCCGTGCCGACGATGGGGGAGTCGACCGGCAGGGTCAGCTCGACGAGGTTGGCCTCGCCCTGCCGGAAGCTGAACAGCCGGACGAGGTCGCCGACGCTGACGGCCTCCTCGACCAGCGCGCTCATGATGCGCGGGGTCGAGACGGAGACGTCGACGCCCCAGCTCTCGTTGAACATCCACTCGTTGCGGGGGTGGTTCACCCGGGCGACCACGCGCGGCACGCCGAACTCCGTCTTGGCCAGCAGCGAGACCACGAGGTTGACCTTGTCGTCGCCCGTCGCGGCGATGACGACGTTGCACCGGTCGAGCGCGGCCTCCTCGAGCATGGACAGCTCGCACGCGTCGGCCAGCAGCCACTCGGCCTCGGGCACGCTGGCGGCCTTGATGGCCTTGGTCTCCTTGTCGATGAGGAGGACGTCGTGGCCGTTGGCCAGCAGCTCCGAGGCGATCGAGCGCCCGACGTTGCCGGCGCCGGCGATGGCAACCCGCATCAGCCCTTCACCTCCGGGGTGGTCGCGAAGACCTGGGTGACGTGTGGGACCTGCTCGGTGCGCACGAGCACGTGGACGAGGTCGCCGTCCTGGATGACGGTGTCGGCGCTGGGCAGGATGCCGTCGCCGTAGCGGGTCAGGAACGCGACCCGGGCGCCGGAGGCATCCTCCAGCTTCGCCACCGGGCTGCCGATCCAGCCCGCTGTGACCGGCAGCTCGGCCAGCTGGACCGTGCCGGTGGGGTCGACCCACTCCGTCTGCGCGCCCTCAGGAAAGAGCCGGCGCAGGATCTGGTCTGCGGTCCACCGGACGGTGGCGACGGTGGGAATGCCGAGGCGCTGGTAGACCTCGGCGCGGCCGGGGTCGTAGATGCGGGCGACGACGTTGTCGACGCCGAAGGTCTCGCGGGCGACCCGCGCGGCCAGGATATTGGAGTTGTCGCCGCTGCTGACCGCAACGAAGGCGTCGGCCCGCTCGATGCCCGCCTCGATCAGGACGTCCCGGTCGAACCCCACGCCGGACACCGTCGACCCCTCGAAGCCCGGCTGCAGCCGGCGGAACGCCTCGGGGTTCTGGTCGACGATGGCGACGGTGTGATCGTGCGACTCCAGGATGTGCGCGACGGTCGAACCGACCCGCCCGCAGCCCATGATGACGACGTGCACTGTGGTCCTCTCACGCGAGGTCAGGCGAGGCCGTACTCGCCGTGTCGCAGCCGACGTTACACGAGCTGCCCGAGGTCGCCGGGGCCACGTGACGGACGTCGCTCGTCCTGGGTCGGTGCGGGCCTGGACCGACGCCTCGGGGACCTTCGGCCCCGCTCTGCGCCGGTGTCGCGTGTCCCGGCTGGCTGCCCGAGGTCGCCGGGGCCACGTGACGGACGTCGCTCGTCCTGGGTCGGTGCGGGCCTCGACGTCGCTCGTCCTGGGTCGGTGCGGGCCTGGACCGACGCCTCGGGGACCTTCAGCCCCGCTCTGCGCCGGTGTCGCGTGTCCCGGCTGGTTCGTTGGGCATACCATTGCCGATCGTGCCGAAGCTCGGCGATATCTCGAAACGACTGATCATCGGCCGGAAGCTGGCCAGTGACCGGATGGGCCACACGCTGCTGCCCAAGCGGCTGGCGCTCCCGGTGTTCGCCAGCGACCCGCTGTCGTCGGTCACCTACGCCACGCAAGAGATCCTGGTGATCCTGACCCTGGGCGGTCTGGTGTACCTGCACTACACGCCGTGGGTCGCCGCCGCCGTCGTGCTGCTGCTGATCACCGTGGTCGCGTCGTACCGCCAGCTGGTCCGCGCGTACCCGACCGGAGGCGGCGACTTCGAGGTCGCGAACACCAACCTGGGCCCCTCAGCCGGCCTCGTCGTCGCCAGTGCGCTGCTCATCGACTACGTCCTGACGGTTGCGGTGTCGGTCTCCGCTGGCGTGGACAACCTGATCTCGGCCGTGCCGGAGCTCCACGACTACCGCGTGCCGATGGCGCTGGGCATTGTCGTGCTGCTGGCGGCGATGAACCTGCGCGGCATCAAGGAGAGCGGTACGGCGTTCGCCATCCCGACGTACCTGTTCCTCGTGGGCATGGGCGCGCTGATCGTGTGGGGACTGGGCCGGACGGCGTTCGGCGACGACCCCGTCGCGGAGTCGGCCGAGTACGACGTCCACGCCGAGATGGCCGACCTGAGCACGGTGGCGCTGATCCTGCTGGTGCTGCGGGCGTTCGCGTCCGGGTGTACGGCGTTGACCGGCGTGGAGGCCATCGCCAACGGGGTACCGGCGTTCCGCAAGCCGAAGGCGAAGAACGCCGCCATCACCTTGGCGATCATGGGCACGCTGTCCATCACGATGTTCACCGGCATCACCGGCCTCGCGGTGATCGCGGATGTGCACTACACCGAGGACCCCTGCACGCTGGAGGGCTTCGACTGCTCGCAGCCGCAGCCGACGGTGATCTCGCAGCTGGCCGAGGCGGTCTTCGGCGGTGGGAGCATCCCGTTCTACTACATCCAGGGCGCCGCGGCGTTGATCCTGATCCTGGCAGCGAACACCGCGTTCAACGGCTTCCCGCTCCTCGGCTCGATCCTCGCGCAGTACCGCTACGCGCCGCGCCAGCTGCACACCCGCGGCGACCGGCTGGTCTTCAGCAACGGCATCATCCTGCTGGCCGTCTTCGCCGGGCTGCTGATCGTGGCGTTCGACGCGTCCGTGACGCGCCTGATCCAGCTCTACATCGTCGGCGTGTTCACCGCGTTCACGTTCGGCCAGACCGGCATGGTCCGGCACTGGAACCGGCTGCTTTCCGCGGGGCCGGACCCGGCCGAGCGGCGGTCCATCCTGCGCTCGCGGGCCATCAACGCCACCGGTGCGACGCTGACGGGAGTCGTCCTGGTCGTCGTGCTGATCACGAAGTTCACCCATGGCGCGTGGCTCGTCGTCGCGATGATGCCGCTGCTGTTCCTGATCATGCGCGGCATCCGCCGGCACTACGACACCGTCACCGACGAGCTCGCGGTCGAGGACTGGCCGGCCGAGTCGCTGCTGCCCTCGCGCGTCCACGCCGTCGTGCTGGTGTCGCGGCTGCACAAGCCGACGGTCCGGGCCATCGCGTATGCCCGGGCGGCCCGGCCGGACATCCTCGAAGCCATCACCGTCGACGTCGACGGCGACGCGACCAGCGCGCTGCTGGACGAGTGGGACCGCCACGACATCCCGGTGCCGCTGCGCGTCCTGGACTCGCCGTACCGCGAGATCGCCCGGCCGGTCGTCGAGTACGTCCGCGCCATCCGCCGGGCCAGCCCGCGCGACGTCGTCACCGTCTACGTCCCCGAGTACGTGGTCGGGCGCTGGTGGGAGCGGCTGCTGCACAATCAGAGCGTGTTCTGGCTCAAGGGCCGGCTGCTGTTCACGCCGGGCGTCATGGTCACCAGCGTGCCGTGGCAGCTGCGTTCGGCCGTCGGCGGCGGCCAGTCGGGAAAGCCACGGCAGGCGCCCGGCGACGTACGACGGGGCGAGATCCGCCGAGGCGGTGGGTCGTCCTGACAAGACGGCAGCGCCAAGTCCGGGGTGCCTGCGTCGTCGGCACCGAGGTGGTCGTCGACGTCGGCCCGGTCGCACACGGCGGCAGTTGCGTGGCCCGCCACGAAGGCCGCGCGGTCTTCGTCCGCCATGCCCTGCCCGGCGAGCGGGTCCGCATCCGGGTCACCGAGGGCGGCACCGAGGACCGGTTCTGGCGGGCCGACGCGGTCGAGGTGCTGTCGGCGTCACCGGACCGGGTGGAGCCGCCGTGCCCGTGGGCCGGGCCCGGACTATGCGGCGGCTGCGACTGGCAGCACGCGTCGCTTCCGGCGCAGCGCCGGCTCAAGGCAGCCGTCGTCGAGGAGCAGCTGCGGCGGCTGGCCGGCCTGACCTGGCCGGTCGAGGTGGAGCCGGTGGACGGCGACGACGACGGGCTCGGCTGGCGCACGCGGGTGACTTACGCCGTCGACGGCTCCAGCGGCCGGGCCGGGCTGCGGGCGCACCGCTCGCACACCGTCGTTCCCGTCGACACCTGCCTCATCGCCCACCCGGAGGTGCGGGCGGCGAGTGTGGAGCGCGAGCACTGGCCGGGGACGTCGTCGGTCGAGGTGGTCGTGTCTGACTCCGGTGACCGGCAGGTCATCGCCGACGGCGTAGTACGCACGGGACGCGGGCACGTCGTCGAGCGGGCCGCCGGACGGAGCTGGCGGGTCAGTGGCGGCGGGTTCTGGCAGGTCCACCCCGGCGCGGCGCGGACCCTCGTGGACGCCGTGCTCGACGGGCTGGCGCCGGCGCCGGGGGAGCGGGCCATGGACCTCTACAGTGGCGTCGGGCTGTTCGCCGGGGCGCTGGCCGACGCGGTCGGGCCGGACGGGTCCGTGCTGGCGGTCGAGGGGTCGCGGCAGGCCGTCGCCGACGCCCGACGCAACCTGCACGACGTGCCGTGGGCGCGCCTGGTCGAAGGACGGGTGGACCGGGTGCTGGCCGGAGGTGGAGCGGCGGACGACGGCGCGGCGGACGGTGCGCGGGTCGACGTCGTCGTCCTCGACCCGCCGCGGCAGGGCGCGAAGGCCGCCGTCGTCGGCGAGATCGCCGCCCGGGCGCCGCGCGCCGTCGCCTACGTGGCCTGCGATCCCGCCGCGCTCGCGCGCGACCTGGCGAGCTTCGCCGGCCTCGGCTACCGGCTGACCGAGTTGCGGGGATTCGACCTGTTCCCGATGACCCACCACGTGGAGTGCGTCGCGATCCTGCGCCCGGGGTGAGCGCGGCTGATCGCGGTCGGACCCGGGGTGAACTATCCTTGACTGCGGCGAATACGTCACGGGTTCGAGGAGGTGAGGCTGCCGTGCGCAGTGAACCTCCCAGTCATGCGCCGCAGGGCGCCGTGGCCGTCGCGGGCAGGTAGGGCCCGGCGGTCGGGTGTTCCTGCGCCTGTGACACCTCGGACCGTCCGCCACACCGTTTGGGAGCGACGCCATGCCTCCTCGTCGTCAGCGCGCACTGCGCGTCATCCGGCCGGCCCTACGCCGGCAGAGCAGAGGTGGCTCCATGACCGACGACTTCGACACGTCGGCCACCGAGCCGGAGTCCACGCAGCCGCGTTCCAGCATCGTCGACGCGGCGCTGTACCGCGACGGGAAACGCATCAGTACGCCCAGCTCACTGGCCGATACCTATCGCCAGTTGCGCGAGGACTCCGAGGCGATGGCGTGGATCGGCCTGTTCCGCCCCAGCGACGCGGAGCTGATGTCGCTGGCCGAGGAGTTCGACCTGCACCCGCTGGCCGTCGAGGACGCGATGGAGGCACACCAGCGGCCCAAGCTGGAGCGCTACGGCGAGACCCTCTTCGTCGTGCTGCGGGCCGCCCGCTACCTGGACGCGGTCGAGGAGGTCGACTTCGCCGAGCTGCATCTGTTCGTGGGGCCCGGCTTCGTCATCACTGTCCGGCACGGCGCGGCGCCCAACCTGTCCGCCGTCCGCCAACGCATGGAGGACAGCCCCGACCTGCTCCGGCTCGGGCCCGAGGCCGTCTTGTACGCGGTGCTGGACGCCGTCGTCGACGGGTACGTCCCGGTCGTGTCCGGCGTGTCGAACGACGTCGACGAGATCGAGACCGAGGTGTTCGGCCGCGACCCAAGCGTCTCGCGGCGCATCTACGAGCTGTCCCGCGAGGTGCTGGAGTTCCAGCGGGCGACGCGGCCGCTCATCAGCATGATGCGTGACCTCGAGGCGGGGTTCAACAAGTACGGCACCGACGAGGAGCTCCAGCGCTACCTGCGTGACGTCGCCGACCACGTCGTGGAGGTCACCGAGCGCGTCGATGGGTTCCGCCAGGTGCTGCAGGACATCCTCGCCGTCAACGCCACGCTCGTCACTCAGCAGCAGAACGAGGAGATGAAGGCCCTCACCGAGGCCAGCTACGAGCAGAACGAGGAGCTCAAGAAGATCTCGGCCTACGCGGCCATCCTGTTCGCCCCGACGCTCGTGGGCACCATCTACGGCATGAACTTCGACAACATGCCCGAGACGCACTGGTCGCTGGGTTATCCGTTCGCGATGCTGCTGATGGCGATCGTCTGCGTGACGCTGTTCCTCATCTTCCGACGCCGCGGCTGGTTGTGAAACCTGGGCGTGGTTTGCTGATGGCATGCAGCTGAGGATCTTTACCGAACCACAACAGGGCGCTAGCTACGACGACCTGCTGCGGGTGGCGCAGGCCACCGAGCGACTCGGTTTCGACGCCTTCTTCCGCTCCGACCACTACCTGGCGATGGGCAGCTCGTCCGGCCTGCCCGGACCGACCGACGCGTGGACGACGCTGGCCGGCCTGGCCCGCGAGACATCGCGCATCCGGCTGGGCACGCTGGTGTCGTCGGCGACGTTCCGGTACCCCGGTGTGCTGGCGGTCCAGGTCGCTCAGGTCGACCAGATGTCCGGCGGCCGGGTCGAGCTCGGGTTGGGCTCGGGCTGGTTCGAGCGGGAGCACGCCGCCTACGGCATCCCGTTCCCGCCGAAGCGGTTCGGGCTGCTGGAGGAGCAGCTGGCCATCGTCACCGGGCTGTGGTCGACGCCGTCGGGCTCGCGGTTCGACTTCCAGGGTGAGCACTACACGCTGAGGGACTCCCCGGCGCTGCCCAAGCCGGTGCAGCAGCCGGTACCGGTGATCGTCGGCGGCAACGGCCCGCGCCGTACCCCGGCGCTGGCAGCCAAGTACGCGGCCGAGTACAACACGTCATTCCCGCCGAAGGACCAGATCGCCGACAAGTTCGGCAACGTCCGCAAGGCCTGCGAGGACGCCGGCCGCGACCCCGACTCGCTCGTCTACTCCGCCGCCATGGTCGCCGTCTGTGGCGTGGACGAGAAGGAGTTCGAGCGGCGCGCGGCGGCCATCGGGCGCGAGCCGGCGGAGGTGCGGCGCAACGGCCTCGCGGGCACGCCGCAGGAGGTCGTCGACGGCATCAACGCGCTGCGCGACCTCGGGGCGAGCCGGGTCTACCTGCAGATCCTGGACCTCTCCGACCTCGACCATCTGGAGCTCATCGCCGCCGAGGTCGCACCGCACGTGACCGCCTGAGCCGCGGCCGCACCCGGGGCTTCGGCCCGGGCCCTCCGCCGCCGCCGCCGCTGCTGCGCCACCCCCGCCTGCGCCTGCGGCGCGTTGATCTTGGAGTCATCGCTGTATCGCCGGGCGAAATTTCCGGTGGATTCCGCAGGAACTCCAAGATCAACGCGGCTGAGGGGCGGCTGACAACGGCTGGAGGGCTGGGTGCCCGTCCGCGCCCGTCACTCCACCGTGACGGACTTGGCGAGGTTGCGCGGCTTGTCCACGTCGTGCCCGAGCGTGCGGGCTGCGTGGTAGGCGAGGATCTGGAGCGGGATCGTCAGCAGCAGCGGGTCCAGCTCCGGCTCGCTCTTCGGCACGGTGATCACGTCCTTGGCCGGGACGCCGAGGTCGACGCCGTCGTGCGTCACCACGCACAGCGGCCCGGACCGCGCGGTGATCTCGTGCAGGGCGCCGACATTGCGCTCCAGCAACTCGTCGTCGGGGACGATCGCGACGGTGGGGAGGTTCGGGCCGACCAGCGCCAGCGGGCCGTGCTTGAGCTCGGAGGTCTGGTAAGCCTCGGCGTGCCGGTACGAGATCTCCTTGAACTTCTGCGCCCCTTCACGTGCGACGGGGTAGCCGCGCGTCCGCCCGACGAAGAACAGGCTCGGCGCCTGGGCCAGGCGGGTGGCGACGTCGGCGAGGTGTTCCTCGTCGGCAACGATGCTCTCGATCTGCTCCGGCAGCCGCTGCATCGCCGCGAGCAGGCGCCGTCCGTCGGCCGGTGACACATCGCGGACGCGCCCCAGGTGGATGCCGAGCAGCGCGAACGCGACGTCCATGTTCGTCAGCGCCTTCGTGGACGCGACCGCCACCTCGGGGCCCGCGTGCAGGTAGATGCCGCCGTCGCACTCACGCGCAATGCTGGAGCCGACGACGTTGACCAGTCCGATGACGCGGCCGCCCTTGCGCTTGAGCTCCTGGACGGCGACCAGCGTGTCGTAGGTCTCGCCGGACTGGCTCACCGCGACGTAGAGGGTGTCCTTCTCGATCACGGGGTTGCGGTAGCGGAACTCCGAGGCCGGCTCGGCATCGGCGGGGATGCGGGCCAGCTCCTCGATGAACTGTGCGCCGACCTGCCCGGCGTAGTAGGCCGAGCCGCAGCCGAGGATCTTGACCCGGCGGAACTCGCGCGCCTCCCGCGCGTCCATCTCCAGGCCGCCGAGCCGGACGGTGTGGAACCGCTCGTCCAGCCGGCCGCGCAGGCAGCGCCGGACCGCCTCGGGCTGTTCGAGGATCTCCTTGCGCATGAAGTGCTCGTGGGAGCCCTTGTCGTACTCGCCGCTGGACCAGTCGACCGTGATGGCGGTCTTCGTCGTGCGGGCCTCGCGGGTGAACGTCTGGTACCCGTCGGCGCGGACGGTGGCCAGCTCGCCGTCGTCGAGGTGCACGACCTGGCGGGTGTAGCGGACCAGGGCGGCGGCGTCGCTGGCGACATGCATCTCGCGCTCGCCGACGCCGATGATGATCGGGCTGCCGTTGCGGGCGACCACCAGCCGGTCGGGGTGGTCGAGATCGGCGACGGCGATGCCGTACGTACCGTCGACCTGCGCGAGCGCGGCGAGGACCGCGTCTTCCAGGGTGGTTGCGGCCGCCCGGGCGATGAGGTGCGCGAGGACCTCGGTGTCGGTGTCGGAGCCGAAGACGACGCCGTCGGCGGCAAGCTCCGCGCGCAGCGGGCCCGCGTTGTCGATGATGCCGTTGTGCACGACGGCGACTCGCCCGTCGGCGCTGAGCTGCGGGTGTGCGTTGCGCTCCGACGGAGCGCCGTGGGTGGCCCAGCGGGTGTGGCCGATGCCGACCTTGCCGCCGAATCGCTTCGGCAGCGTGGCCTCCAGCTCGCGGACCCGGCCCACGTCGCGGTGCAGCCGGATCTCCTGCGGTGCGAGGACCGCGACGCCGGCGGAGTCGTAGCCGCGATACTCCAGCCTGGCCAGGCCGTCGACGAGGATGGGCGCGGCCGGCTTGGGGCCGACGTATCCGACGATTCCGCACATGGTCGGGGTCCTCTCTGGGTCTTGGGGAGTGTGTTCGGGTTGGTCCGGGATCGCGTTCTGGTGTGTCCGGGCTGCGTGGGTCAGCCGTAGACGATGCGGCGCAGCTGCCGGGTCGAGAGCTCTGGCGCACGGACCGGGCGACGGGCCAGCTCGAGCTGGATGCGCTCGAAGATCTCGTCGTTCTTCCCGCCGCGCAGCTGTAGCTCCTGGTGGCGGCGGCGCACGTACTCGTCGGCGGTCTCGGAGAAGTACGCGGCGACGTCGGCGACGATGCGGCTCGCGTCGCCGGCCGGCAGTCCGGTGGTCCGGACGATCTGCTCGACCAGCTCGTGAGTCATGGCGATAACCATGCCCCGGCGTCGATGATTCGCCAAGGATCTGCCCGGAATCGGGCAGGAAGGGCCGTTTACGCCTCGTAGGTGTGCGCGCTGGCGGGTCAACCGCCGGGCTGAACCAGGCCGGTCTCGTACGCGACGACGACGGCCTGGGCGCGGTCGCGCAGGTCGAGCTTCATGAGGATGCGGCCGACGTGCGTCTTGACGGTCTGTTCGGCCAGGACCAGGGCCGCGGCGATCTCGGCGTTCGACAGGCCGCCGGCGATGAGCTTCATGACCTCGGTCTCGCGGGGAGTGAGCACCCGCAGCCGCTCCGGCCGCGGCCGGTTGGGCTCGGGCCGGCGGGCGAAGTCGGCGATGAGCGTACGGGTCACCGACGGCGCCAGGAGCGCGTCGCCGGCGGCCACCACCCGGACCGCGTGGACGAGATCGGCAGCCGGCGCGTCCTTGAGCAGGAAGCCGCTGGCCCCGGCCCGAAGTGCCTCGTAGACGTAGTCGTCGAGGTCGAACGTCGTGAGCATGATGACCCTCGGGTGAGGGTTCCCGGGCGCCTTGAGGATGCGCCGGGTCGCCTCCAGGCCGTCGAGCACCGGCATCCGCACGTCCATCAGCACGATGTCCGGCTCCAGCCGGCGCACCGCGTCGACGGCCTGCGCCCCATCCGCCGCGTCGCCGACGACGTCGATGTCCTCCTGCGCGGCCAGCAGCGCGCCGAAGCCCTGACGCACCATGGCCTGGTCGTCGACGATCAGCACACGAGTGGTCATGCCGTGGGCTCCGCGGGCGGTCCAGTCCGGTCAGCGCTGGCGCAGGTGGGCGG